>NZ_JALNLQ010000014.1:0-83518 GCF_023337835.1 Lysinibacillus sp. Bpr_S20 | reverse complement strand
GCGATTGTGGCGAAGTGGTTAACGCACCGGATTGTGGTTCCGGCATTCGTGGGTTCGATTCCCATCAGTCGCCCCATCTACATTAAAATTAATAAATACAATAATACAATGGCGATTGTGGCGAAGTGGTTAACGCACCGGATTGTGGTTCCGGCATTCGTGGGTTCGATTCCCATCAGTCGCCCCATTGTATAATTGGGGTATAGCCAAGCGGTAAGGCAACGGATTTTGATTCCGTCATGCCTAGGTTCGAATCCTAGTACCCCAGCCATTTTTTGCGGAAGTAGTTCAGTGGTAGAACACCACCTTGCCAAGGTGGGGGTCGCGAGTTCGAACCTCGTCTTCCGCTCCAAATATTATGGCGGCATAGCCAAGTGGTAAGGCACAGGTCTGCAACACCTTTATCACCGGTTCAAATCCGGTTGCCGCCTCCATAATTTATTTCTTAATCGGATTTTCCGATTTTTTTTATCTCCATTGTGCCGGTGTGGCGGAATTGGCAGACGCGCACGACTCAAAATCGTGTTCCTTTGGAGTGTCGGTTCGACCCCGACCACCGGTATCTAAAACTAGCAATAGCATGCTACATATAAAGGCTTCACACTTAATTGTGTGGAGTCTTTTTTGTTTTCCTTTACACTACAAAATCAATTCAAATAGTGTGCAATGAGCAAAAAGAGAACAGTGCTGTCAGAAGAAGAATTAAAAATCGCTACAAAACTTCATATGTAACTACAGATGAAGGAGCTACAGCACTAACTGCCGATGAGATTGTCGAATAAATGATGGGTGACGAGAGATGCCCAAGAATTGTAAACTACTAACATCTCATATGTTGTCAATCACACTCTACACATTTGTGAATGCTGTGCGTAGCTTGAACTAGCTGACTAATCTTAAATTAAGCGTGTTTTTCAACGTATGAATGATAAAAGAACTGATTTCCAGTAGTGGATTCGTTCTTTTTCTTTGCATAAAGGATTAAAGATATTTTCGAAGAAATTATATAATGAAGCATTTTTAAAATAATTTTTGGGGAGGCGGACTATGACGGCAATTATTATAACTGTAATTATAATTTTAGGAATTGCATTCTTAATAGACAAAATATACGGGAAAATTGATATGGATAATTATTCACCTATTTGGGAGTATTTTTCTAAAGCCCTTCTCTATGGGTTTATTGCTAGTGTTACATTATTCTATGGAAAGGAATCTCTAAGAGATGTTAATCTACTAGAATGGGCCATCATTGCAGTTTCAGTAATAGAAGGAACAGGGAACTATATTAATTATGTAAAAGAATCAAAAAAGCGAAAAGAAGATAAAAGAAAGGCTAATCAAACTTAGCTACATATTGAAATAATTCTTCAACTAAATAAGGTCACTGATCAAAAAGAGATTGATGCTCTTTTAAAAGTAAGTTGGTATTTCGCTAAAGTAGAGAAGGGTCTGTATAAGGAGATTGATTTCAAGCATAAATAGAGGAGCTTAAAGATGGAACTATTTAATCAATTGAGAAAAAATCCAAAGTATTGGATTCGTTTTGAATTAGGACTTATCGAATTAAAAGGAGAGAAATATTTTAAAGAAATTTATAATCGTGTATTATCTATTTTTGACTTTCTTTTTCATAAGAATGATACCATTCAATTAATTGCTTCAATTCATACGCCTATTAAATATAGAGGAAATGAGTTAGTTAATATACAACGTTTTCTTAAAAATAAAAAATTAATATATGGATTAAATTGTAAAACGGTACTTTATGAGTATGATGAAGAAGATACTGAAATGAAAACAACTCAATACAGTTTAAAGCTAAAAAAGGAAGATATTCGTTTAGGTTATCTTTTTCAAGCGATAAGTAATACTGATTTTGGTAGCAGAAAACCAAGAATAGAAGGAAGTATCTATTTACTGAATTTAACAAATAGTACTTTGTTGCACATGTATGATGACCGTGGGTGTGATGTTTATAGCTTAGACAAAGAAAATCTATTGCCTTTATATCGTAAATATAGAAATTGGATTTTAGACTATAATCGTATTAAAATAGATCATATTTTTGAAGAAGGATTATTTAATTACTCTGAGACATCGATAGAAATGGAAAATAGACTACAAATCAATAGATCGAGGGTAAAGGAAACAGGAATTAATTTATATGAAGACAATACTTGTGAAATTACGCATCAGCTTGAAATACCAAAAAAAACTATAGAAGAATGTGTGAAAGAGATAGAACAAACAGGATTTATCATTGAAGTTGATCATAGATATAATGATTACAGTATTCTTGAAGCCATAAAAACTGAAGCTTTGGCACTTATTGATTACCAGACAGAACTTATGTTTTTGTATGCAAAGAAGTATAACGGAAAGTACAAAGGCTGGTCAGTGCAAAGAGCTTTTTAATTAAGTATAAATGTAGAGACTTAGCCGATCATCGCCACTAGTATCCTAAAATAATAAGATTTCAACAATTATGTTGGAGTCTTTTTTTGTTTGTCAAAAAGCAAAATGGGTTATTACTGCTTTAACGTGATTAAATTAAAGAAGGAAAAGACATAATTTCTGATAAGTAGCATTTACGATGAATAGAGAGGGTATGAGTATGAACAGACATTTTTTTATTGCAGTGCCACTTCCTTCAGACATTAAAGCTGCTCTTAAAGAGAGATGTGAAAAAATGAAGACAGATTTCCATTTTAAACGCTGGGTTCATCAGGAAGATTATCACATCACTTTGGCTTTTTTAGGTAATGCGGATGAAGAGCAATTACAGGCTGTAATGGATGAAACGAGGAAAAATCTTATGAATGTTTCACCATTCGAATTGAACATTTACGGGTTCAATACTTTTGGAAGAAAAGAATATCCAAGAATTTTATGGGTTGATTTGCTCGAATCGAAGCCATTAAATTTTGTGAGAGAAATAGTATACCGTGATTGTATGAAGGTTGGATTTGAATTAGATAAGAAGCCCTTTAAACCACATATAACGGTTGCAAGAAAATGGGATGAAGGATACGGGAAGTTTCCGTTCGAAGCATTGTTTGAAGAAAATTTTCAGCTTCCAAAGTTTCTAGTAGAAGAAGTGATTTTGTACGAATCAAAGTTAGAGGAAACGCCGAAGTATCATAAAAAAGCTGTCATTCGTTTAGATGGACAATAATCCTTCAATCAGCACATAAACCTAAAAAAGAAAAGGTTTATGTGCTTTTTTACTAAAAACTCGCATTTTTAATGATTAGTTCATCTTCCGTTCATTTAAGGATTTTATGCTAAGGATGTAAAAAGGAATGGAGGAGTTCACTATGAATCTTGCATGGAAAGAAATTAAGAAAAATAAAATAAGATTTTTAATATTAGGCTCAATTGTTTTTCTAGTTAGTTTATTAACTTTTATAATTTCTGGTTTGGCGAACGGGCTATCACAAGATAATGCTGCTTTAATTAAGGATTTACCGCAAGGGCAATTTTATATGAATGAAGATGCAGATCAAACTTATAATCTGTCAAAAATAGATAGCCGTACACAAAATGAAATATTGAACAAAGAAAAAGATGCAGTAGCTTTTTCGCTACAAATGGGCTTTTTAAATGATCCGGACAATAAGCAGCAAAGCGTTGCCTTTGTTACATCGACCGCTTCAGAGTTATTTGAAAAAGTGAAACATGAGGAAGTCATATTAGACAGCTCATTGAAAGACAAGGGAATTAAAGTAGGCGATACATTAACGAATAATCAATTTAGTGGCAAGTTTGTAGTAAAGGGATTTGTTGAGCAAAAAAAATATAGTCATGCGCCAGTCGCTTATATTAACGAAGAAGATTATAAAGAAATTTACCGTGTTGACGAAATGCAAATGATTTTCGTACCAGGTGGAGATTCTTCAGCACAATTTGCTGGATTACAATCATTTTCAAACAAAGCGTTTCTAAATACAATTCCAAGCTATAACGCAGAACAAATGTCATTAAATATGATTGTATGGTTTTTAGTAGTCATTAGTGGGATGCTGTTTGCTATCTTCTTCTATATGATGAACGTTCAAAAAATTGGTTTGTACGGAATTTTAAAAGCAATTGGTTTGAAAACAAGTAAATTATTCAAAATGATATGGACACAAATGGCCATCATAACAGTCATTTCGCTTATTTTATCTGTAACCTTTAGCCAAGCATTTAATCTGCTAGCACCAAAAGGGATGCCTTTCACTTTAACAATTGTGACAACGACGCAATTATCGATAGTATTCTTAATCATTGGATTTATAGGGGCTACAATTTCAGGACTACAAATTAGAAAAATTGAACCATTACAAGCGATACAGCAAGGAGAGGCTTAATATGACTTTATTTAAAATCGATGAAGTTAGAAAAACGTTTAGGAATGGCGAGATAGAGGAAGAAATACTTAAAGGGATAGATCTATCCTTAAATGAAGGGGAAATAACAGCACTGGTTGGTGCATCTGGATCTGGTAAGAGTACACTTCTGACAATAGCTGCTGGGCTTCAGCCTGCGTCAGAAGGGCACGTTATATTTGAGGGGAAAAATATGTCCAGCATGAGTTCTGAGGAAGTTCGAAAAGTACGAGCAAGTGAATTTGGGTTTGTTTTTCAGTTCGCACACCTTGTACCTTTTCTTACAGTTGAGGAACAACTGCTGCTCATGCTAGATGTTTCTGAATCAAAATTAAAGAAGCAGGAACAAAAAATTGAAGTTGATCGCATCCTAAAATTAGTTGGAATGGACCATCGAAAAATGGCATATCCTCAATCATTGTCAGGCGGCGAGAAGCAACGTGTTGCGATTGCCCGGGCAATCATTCATAAACCGAAAGTTCTATTCGCAGATGAACCGACAGCAAGCTTAGATTCACAAAGATCAAAAGAAGTTATGTTACTAATTAGAGAGTTAACTAAAACGTTAAACATTACTACTTTAATGGTGACACATGATGAAGAAATGCTTGCTTATACAGATTGTATTATTAAAATGAGCGACGGTGTCATTTTATAAGACGCCATTTAGATTGAATCGTAAAAACCACAACCATAGTTACTGATGGTTGTGGTTTTTTATTGAAACAGGGTCATCCCATTTCCGCTCTGTTCGGGCGCAATGTATAGATATTTTTTATAAGCCTAGTGTTATGTTACCAAATCACTAAACTAATGAAGCATATTATAGAAGGAAAGAGGGAGGTGATTTGAAATGGCGTTTGTCATTGCTTTATTGATCGTATTAGTTGGTGTAATAGCGGGATTCCAATTAACCACCGAAGGAAGGTCTGAGAAAGGGAATTACATCGTTTGGGGTATCATTACAATGATAGCGTTTGCACCGTTCTTATCTTTTGTAATTGGCGTTATGTATGGAATAGTAGTTAAAAATAGTTGGGCAACATCGGCTATGATGTATTTATCTCCTTTAATTTTTATTATAGGGTTAATTATATTACTTTTAGGTATTTATAAAAATGATGGAGGGTATAAATAACGAGCTATTTGTCTCTAACAAGGGGTATTCAGGTTCAGTGTTTTAGTTATCTTAATATAAAGGTAAAAAACCGCAAGACTCCTTTTGTGATGAAGTGTCAATGAAAATGTAGCGGAGGAGACATATGCCATCGTGTCCACCATCCTATTTCTTGCCCTGATGCAGCTCGTGCCTTGCCGGCAGAAAAGCATAGCGGTTTTTTACCATTTGGAAGAATGTTTAGGTTAATCGAGCTTTTCGACTTACTTTACAGACCATTCTCATTAATGCCCTGTGCAACGAAGGGAAAATTGTAAAGATAACATCCATTGTTTTACGCATTGGCATAGGACAGATAATAGGCTTATTTTTGTGTACGCCTGCAATAGTGATTTTTGCTAGTTGCTGTGGAGACATCATTTTTTGCGTTTTCAATTGTTTGGACATCACTGATTTATCGATATTAATAGCGGTTGCTTTTTTAAAGATAGGTGTATCAACAAAAGTGGGACATAGAGCACTAACCTTGATGCCAAATTCCTCAGCCTCATAATGTAGTGATGTCGTTAAGCCCACAACAGCATGCTTCGTAGTAGAATATGCCGCAGACATAGGAGATGGCCCCAACCCTGCTGCTGAGGATGTATTGATGATATGTCCAAAACCTTGTTCCTTCATGATTTGATAGCCAACTTGAGTACCATATATAACGCCCCATAAATTAACATCCACAATGTTTTTCCATTCGTCCATTGGCATATCATAAATTTCACCATACATAGCTATACCAGCATTATTAAATAAGTAATCTAATCTTTGAAATTCCTCATATACATTGGAAATGACAAGTTCAACACTTTTGTAATCGGTTACATTTAATTCAATAAATCGAGCATTTGACGCGTCTTTATTTAATTCTGCCTCTAAAAGACGTCCATCACGTTCGTTGATATCTGCAATCATAACAAATACATTATGACCTACTAACTCTTTGCAGATAGCCTTCCCGATACCAGATACACCACCAGTAACAATCGCAACCTTTCTCATATTCATCACCCCTCGGAATGGACAGTAGCTTCCTGCAATTGAAGCTGTTCAATGACATCTGTGTATTTTTCCACGACAAGTTCTGCGCCTTTACTATTTAAATGAACGCCATCTAACGTTAAATGTAGCCCTCTCTTTTTGGACAATCGATCAATTCGCAAAGGATTTTTATAAAATAGTACATCTTGCATTACACGCATAACATTGGTGTTCATATAATCCGAACTATTAGCTTGTTCCAAGTGATGCTCAAATACCTCTTGCATATTTAAAAAACTAACATTTGCATATTTAGAAGAAATGGACTGAATAATGGAGGACAGCTCTTTTAATTCCTTATTTGAAGTGTTTTTTATTGTTTCTCCTATTAAAGCTGGTGTTACTAAAACTACATGTTTAGAGGATGCTAAAATCATTTCTAAACAATTTACATAGTAATCTTTAAATTCTTGATGATCTTTTGTAACTGGTTGTGCTTGCACTTTTAAAAGTTTAGCATAGACATCGTTGACACCAATCCAAAGAAAGCTGAGGTCATAGTAAGTAGCTAGCTTCGATTTCTCTAAACGACTGTGTAAGCTTTTTACTGTTTCACCTGGTTTACCGAGATTATCAAATTCGATATGTGGATGTCTTGTTGTTAGTAGTTTAAAAAATGAAACCCCTGGTCGACCTTCCGTTAAGCTGTCTCCTATACATGCAATTTTCAATTATATCCCACCTTTTTTTATCTCCTTTAAAAAAATAGTTATTGCTTGGTTAAAGAGTGGCTCAAGTGCTTTCAGCTCCTGCGTGTTTGTAAGCTGACATAACCCGCCTAGCCATGTGCCTAGTAGAACTGTCCATTCATCAATATTTCCATGAATAAATTCTCCTCTATCAATTCCTTCTTGAAGAATCGCGCGATAAGCACTCATTGGTACAATCGCTAAATTGTATAATTGTTGCACGGATTCTGGGCTCGATTTTGGATTGGAAGCTAGCTCTTGCCCCGATCTTAATAAAGGTGTTTGGTAATGATAGAGAACATGCATGGCCATGCCATATAATTTTTCTGTTGCCGTGGAGTAGGTACAGTCTTTTTGCAGCCACTTGTTGTGCCAATCTTGCATTGTTTGTTGCGATAAAAGAACAAAAAGCTTTTCTTTGTTTTCAAAATGATAATAAATATGTCCTTTGCTGTAGCCAGAAGCGGTTGAAATATCTCCTACTGATGTTTGATTATAGCCTTTTTGAGAAAACAAACTAACCGCATGTTCCATAATTTCAACTTTTGCTTGCTCGCTATCATAACGTCTTTTATTCATTTATTTACTCCTTCGATGATTTGAACGATCGTTCTAATCTTATTATACAATATTTTACTATTTAATTAATGATTAAATACCTAAGTCATTAAGTTTTCACAATTGTGTACAGATAATTGTTAAACCTAATGGAACGAAACTAATGGAGGAAATATCCTCAAATTGTTGAATTATAAATTATACAAAAATTAGGAGGGTGAATTACATGGGGAGAGTAATAGGGTTTGAATTAAATAGTCAGGAGCCTGAAAAAGCCGCTAAGTTTTATGCCGAGGTTTTTGGCTGGGAGGTAGCTGCGCCTAATTGGCAATATTGGGCTGTCACAACTCGGGATGATAGTAAAGCAGGGATTAACGGTGGTATTGCTAAGGGGCCACATGACTATCCTTTTGGAACACGTATTCAAATTGAAGTGGATTGTATCGATGAAGCTATTTCCAAAGCTAAACAAAATGGTGCTATCATAGTTCGTGACAAAATAGAGTTCGATGAGTTTTATCTTGCCTATATGGTAGATCCAACGGGGCTTGGTTTCGGATTAATTCAAAACAAATAATCTATTTAATAAGTCTCTGCAAACAATTGCGGAGGCTTTTTTTGTAATTAGATTGGAAATAATATCTAAAAAGTATATGATAAATGAGAAAGAGGGGGAAAGACATGAAACAAATGATAAAAATGGTGTGTGCGCTATTAATAGCTGTTTGGTTAATACCGCTTGAAGGCGCATATGCAGCAAGCTTCAAAGATTTACCCAAGGATAATACATTGATAACGGAAATTGATTACTTAGTGGAAAAAAGAATTATTAATGGCTATCCGAATAACCTATTTAAACCGAATACATATGTAACGAGATCACAGGTAGCTGTTATGCTAACACGTGCATTAGGGTTACAGACAACGAATGTAAAAAATCCGAACTATAAGGATGTACCTTCTACACATCCTTATTATAAAGAAATTGCGGCAGTACAAAATGCTGGCATTTTCGGTTCGGCACAGAAATTTAATCCGAGTGCAACTCTTTCAAGGGGGGACATGGCGATTGTACTCCAAAGAGCATTTAAATTAAAGGGATCTGAACCTTATTATTTTTCTGATGTGACAGAGAAGACAAGGGGCTATAAGGAAATCTCTGCTATTGCCAATAATAATATAATAAGAGGCTATGATGATAGTTCATTTAAGCCTAATAAACCTTTAACGCGAGCTCATTTTTCAGCATTTTTAGCCCGTACATTAACGCTATCGAATGCGAATTTGTTAAAAGACACGGCGTTTGACTACACGTATAAGTATTATTCAATAAATGACAAAAAACAATATACATTAAAATATCAGTTTAGTCACAATGACGAAAAGAATGATGTGTGGAATGTAAAAGATTTGAAATCAAATAAGGTATTTAAAGATGAGCTGCTATTTAGCGACGGTGAGTTTTATGGCCAAGGATTTGCCGCTGAGTATAGTGGACATTACGATTTATATTTAAGATTACCTCTTAGGATTGGCGTGATTTTGCATGAGGATGAAGGAGGGGTAATTTCAGGAATCCGAAATACTGTAAAAGCAACAAATGGTACTGTTCAAGCAGGTGGTGTCAATTATCATAATGTTATTGTTTTGGAAGAAACGAACTATTACAGTGGTGGAGTATGGACATATTACTTTGTCGATGGTATCGGTTTAGTCAAAGAGCTTTATAATGATGTCGTTGTTTATGAGCTACTTGATCGTACAGCCGTTTAAATGTAAGCAAGTCTCCTATTAGTGAGGAGACTTGCTTTTGTTATGGAGAACTAGTCTAGTGAAATATGAAAAAAACGATGAAGTGCTTGTCGCCATTCCTTTTCACTATGAGTAGTATAAGTTGTTAAGGAGTACCCCTCGTATATTCGAAATTCGTTGTTAAGCATTGTATGTCGACCGCGAGGAGTACGAATCATAGCAATTTTATTTTCTTGTTTAGAAAGTCGTGGTGCAAACTTTGCATCATTAGCATCATCAAAAAAACTATAAAGTAAACGCCAATTATTCTTTGTTAGTTCGTACAGCATCCAGCCGTTCGCTTCATCTCGTTCAATTTTATAAAGTTCTTTACCTTCACGATGTTGATGCCCAGCTATAAGTGGAACTGGCTTACAAGGAGCTAGTGCGCCTACGCCAACATCTGAAATATATGATTGGCCATCGAAATTGACAAGCAATAGCTGATGCATAGGTACATCCTCAATAGGCGTATCTGCGTCATTGTTGCGCCAAAACTGAGCATAGCGATTGGTTACAGAAAAGCCAAGTTCGCGAAGTAGCCAGCTAAATAAAATATTTAGCTCAAAGCAATTGCCTCCGCGTTGTTGAATAATAATTTTTTGAAAAAGGTCAGGGATAGCGAAGGAGATGCCGTGTTTCAAGGCAACATCTAGGTTCTCATAAGGAATGCTATGTAGATGTCTTGTTTGGAGCTGACCAAGTAGCTTAATAGATGGCTCTAAAGATCCTTGAAATTGAATTAGCTTTAAATATTGCTGTATTTGTGAATTCATAAAATCGCCTCACTTCCTCTATTAAATAACATAACCGAAATGGCTTGAGAATACACGTGAATATTAAAAAGAAAATAATAGAAAAGTAGGTAAATAACTTGTAAAATGAAAATATTAGCTATTATAAAGAGAAATATTTCCTGTTATTATAGTTAATAATAATGATTGTAAGGTAGGTATACGAATGACAAGCGATATGAAATGGATAGAAGTAAATTCATACGATGAAATGAGCGAAGTAGCAGCGGATATTTTCACTAAACAATTACAAGCAAAACCAACAAGTATTTTAGGATTAGCAACGGGTGGTTCTCCCGTAGGCATGTATAAAGAATTAGTGAAACGTCAACAAGCTGGGAATATATCTTTTAACGACGTGATTACTTTTAACTTAGACGAATATGTAGGTCTTGAACAATCGAGTCCGGCTAGTTATTGGACATTTATGCATGAGAATCTATTCAATTATGTAGATATTAAAGAAGAAAATATACATTTACCAAATGGTAAGGCAGAGAATTTAGATGCAGAGTGTGTAGCTTATGATGCTCGAATCAAAGAAGCGGGCGGCATTGATCTTCAGCTACTAGGCATTGGCGTGAACGGACATATTGGCTTTAACGAACCAGGCACATCTTTCGATTCAAAAACTAATATTGTAGAGTTAACGGAATCTACACGCACAGAAAATGCAATTTATTTTGATGATTTTAAGGATGTACCGACACATGCTATTACAATGGGCATTCAATCTATCATGAATGCCAAGGAAATTGTGCTAATTGCATTCGGTGAAAAAAAACTGGAGGCTATCGAAAAATTAAAAAGTGGTATCATCACTGAAGATTTCCCGGCAAGCCAATTATTAAATCATCCAAATGTAACGATTATTTACGGCGGAACAAAATAGAAATTCAGCGGAGACTTTTTATTATTTGAAGTCTACGCTTTTTTATATTGAAATTAAGTGACGGATAGTAGAGCCAAGGTGACGGATGGAAGAGCTCAAGCGGTGGATAGAAATCAGAGCGACGGATGGAAGAGACAAAATCTTGGATAGAGCAATCGAAAGCGTGGAAAGAAAAGGCAAAGCGGAAAAAGGAGCCAAGGTGACGGATAGAATCATCAGAACAACGGAAAGAAGAGCCAAGGCGACGGATGGAAACTAGAGCGACGGAAAGAGGAGTTGAAGTGACGGATAGAACAGTCTAAGTCGTGGATAGAACCGTCAAAATCATGGATAGAAAAGGCAAAGCGGAAAGAAGAGGCAAAGCGACGGATAGAAAGGCGAGAGCGACGGAAAGAAGGGCCGAAGTGACGGATGGAAACTAGAGCGACGGAAAGAAGAGCCGAAGTGACGGATGGAAAGGCGAGAGCGATGGAAAGAAGAGGCAAAGCGACGGATGGAAAGGCGAGGGCGACGGATAGAATAGACAAAATCGTGGATAGAGCAATCAAAATCGTGGAAAGAAAAGGCGAAAAAAGAGCCAAGGTGACGGATGGAGCAGTCTAAGTCGTGGATAGCCCCGTCAAAATCGTGGATAGCCCCGTCAAAGTTATGGATAGAACGTAAAAAGGGAGGAGCATTCACCCTGAGTTCAGATAATCAATGCTACAATATAATCTATATGCTAGAATAAGAAAAACTTTATAGGAGGGGTTAGAGTGAAAAGCACCGTACCACATTTACAAAAGGGCGATACAGTTGGTCTTGTGGCTTTATCCAGTCCAGCACAGCCCGAAAAGCTAGGAGATGCTATAGCCTTTCTTGAAGAGCTGGGGCTAAACTATATAATTGGGGATACCATTCAGGCAAAGCAGGATTACCTAGCAGGTAGTGATGAAGAGCGTTTGGCCGACTTTCATGAGATGGTGAGAAATCCAGAGGTGAAGGCTATTTTTTGTGTTAAGGGGGGCTATGGCTCTGCCCGAATTGCGGAGAAGATTGATTATGGACTACTTGAGGAAAATCCGAAAATCTTCTGGGGCTTCTCTGATCTTACATATTTACATTGCGCGATTAACGAATATGCTAATTTGGTGACTTTTCATGGACCGTTACTTATGTCTGTAAAAAGAATAGATGATTTATCAAAGAAAATGTTTTTACAGCTATTTTCACCGATGGAATTACAGTATACGGAGGATATTTCTCCATTAACAACGATTGCACCTGGTGTTGCTCGCGGTCAGATTATTGGTGGGAATTTACGTCGCCTTGTTAACACATTAGGGACAAAATTTGAAGTTCGTACGGAAGGGCGCATTTTATTGATTGAGGAGCTTGGAGAAACTATTCCAAGTATCGATGCGATGCTGCAGCAATTAAAACAGGCGAGAAAGCTTGAGCAATTGGCTGGTGTTATGATCGGTTCCTTTACGCAAACGGAAGCGGATGAAACAGCTCTATTTACTTTAATGAAGGATTATTTTGCGGATTTAGATGTTCCGGTTGTAGCTGGCTTTAGAATTGGTCATGATTCAACGAATATAGCCATTCCATTAGGTGTAGATGCTATATTAGATGCACAGGAAAAGACATTGAGGATTTTACCTGGTGTGCATTGAAAGAAGCGCTTAGCACTTTATATAGTGCTGAGCGCTTTCTTTTGGTTTTAATAAGGCTCTGTATCATGCCCTTTATTTGCTGCATCTTTAGGGGCTTCATCACCATCAATATTGCCAAGTGGCTTTGATGAAGACGAATTATTTTGAGCTTTTTGTAATCCTTCTTTTAACAAGCGACCATACTCCTCGTCTGCTTCCTCTGCTAATGCAATCATTGTTTCTTGAATGGCTTTATTACAGACAGCTAAATCACGAATTAAATTTTCAAGCAGTTCTTCACGCTCCCATTGCTCAAAATTGCGATATGTTTCGCCTGCTTGCTTCGTATTGCTTTGGCGGTCAATGGATTCACGAACGAGATTGCCTTCCACATGTGGTGTATGTTCCTTAGCCTTCTGAGTGGCCTCTTTTAAACCATTTAACATTGAAGGCTCATAGTTAATATGAGGATTTTGCCCCGGAGCTAAATCTCGCTTAAACAACATTTGACCACCATTTTGATTGGTAGCTACTCGCTTTTTAGGAGCATTAATAGGAAGTTGTAAATAGTTTGCACCTACACGATGACGCTGTGTGTCAGAGTAGGAGAAAGTGCGCCCCTGTAGCATTTTATCGTCTGAGAAATCCAATCCGTCCACAAGCACTCCTGTTCCAAATGTAGCCTGTTCAACCTCAGCAAAATAATCTTCTGGATTTTTATTTAACACCATCTTCCCAATTGGATACCACGGGAATTGATCATTAGGCCAAAGCTTCGTATCATCTAATGGATCAAAATCGAGCTCGGGATGTGGACCATCCTCCATAATTTGAACGTTAAGCTCCCACTCAGGGTAATCCTCATTTTCAATGGCATCGTATAAATCCTGTGTGGCATGATTGAAGTTTTTCTTTTGGATTTCTTCTGCTTCTTTTTGGGTTAAGTTTTTAATACCCTGTAAAGGTTCCCAATGATACTTTACAAGGACGGCTTTGCCTTCACTATTGACCCATTTATACGTGTTGACACCAGAGCCTTGCATCATTCGATAATTAGCGGGAATACCCCAAGGCGAATAAACGAATGTCACCATATGGAAGGATTCTGGTGAGCTTGCACAGAAATCAAAAAAGCGTTCAACGTCCTGAATATTTGTAATCGGATCAGGTTTAAAGGCATGAATCATATCAGGGAATTTCATAGCATCGCGGATAAAGAAGATTTTTAAATTATTGCCAACTAAATCCCAGTTACCATCCTCAGTATAGAATTTAACAGCAAAGCCTCGTGGATCACGTAATGTTTCTGGTGAATGGCCACCATGAATAACTGTTGAGAAGCGCACAAAAACAGGCGTCTGCTTCCCCTTATCCTGAAATACTTTTGCCCTTGTATACTTAGAAATAGGATCATCTCCGACAACACCGTATGTCTCAAAATAGCCATGTGCCCCTGCACCCCGCGCATGAACAACACGCTCAGGAACTCTTTCACGGTCAAAGTGACTTATTTTTTCTATAAAATCATAGTTTTCAAGGGTTGCGGGTCCTCGATTACTGACAGTTCGTATATTTTGATTGTTAGTAATTGGATGCCCTTGGCGATTTGTCAAAGTCATGTCATGCTCGTTTGTGGAATCGTGTTGGTTTGTCATTGTTTAACCCCCTTCTTTGGATATAGTCATTCTGTCCATGTTAGGAGAGAACTAGTCATGAAAAACTCTCTTCCACACTAGGTGGAAGAGAGTGAATGGTTGCTGTAATTTAGGGATTTTCGTATGCACTAAAAAGCTCTCCTACATACAAGATGTAAGAGAGCTATTGGATGGCGTTTTCAAATAATTGTCAAGTGTTTGAGTATGGCCATTGCTTATAGTTGGTTATTAGTCATGGGTCATACGATAACAGGTAACTTGTCATTGGTTTCGTGTAAGTTAGCTCCAAAAGCTAGTTTTGAAAACAGCACATCCAACTCGGTTTGGAGTCTCACCGCCCCGAGATTAGAAATAACGAGAATCATCGAAGTTAATTTCAATACTATAATTCTTTGCATTGATAAGATTCGATAATTTATGGGCATCTTTTTCTAGTGTAATCGCACGCTCACGGTACTCATCTGGCTCATACATCGCAATTTCATAAAGCATTGTATTTTCACCATAACCCATGCGTACACTCTCTTTTTCATGCATGCTAAACTCTTTGCACAGCTCGACATCTGCGCGGAGTTGTGTAGCAAGCTCAATTGCTTCAACTAATGCCAGCTTTTCACCTTTAAAGTCTACTGTGTTTTTTATATTGGCTTCATATACTAAACGATCTAATGTACGAACATCGAGACGTACTTGAGCTAATTCAGCTTCAATTACTTTCATTGCACGATTACTAGTTTTAGGCGCTTGTCCTTTTTCGACAGTTACAAAAGCGCTACGATGTAGTTCGCTAACAAGCTCTTGAACCTTTTTTGCTAAAATACTTTTTAGCTTAACGGCTTCTGCAAGATTAATCATTTAAAACACGTCCTTTACAATGTAGTAGATGGTACTGCGTTTGTTAATAGGGCTATTTTATAATCGCCGCTATGAACTTGATTAAACATCTTACCAGCAGATGCAAGGAGCTCTTGTGCATTTTCGTCTGACAATGATGGGCGGAGGTAGAAAATATGTAGAGCCTCGATCGTTTCCTCTGAAACTGCCGTACGTAAAGAATCGACAAACGGTGACCCAAATGCTCCTTCAGCATCATAGCTGTAAAGGATATTCTTCAATGAATTAAAACGACCATTTAAGCCCTCATAGCCAGTATCCTCGTTGCCAAGTGCAATGTCTATATTGCCTTGTAGTTTAGCTACATCATATAAGCCAACTGGCATCTCATATTGAAGGGAGAAGAAATTATTTAAATCAACACCAGAGTGAAGGGGTGTTAAATAATTTTGTTTACTAATTCGGCGCATTAAGCTTTCTGCCGAATGACGATAGCGGTTCGGATCTGCGCCAAGCTTTTTCCAAAGTTGTCGCCATTCTGCGATACCCTCTCGTTGCGTTACAGGACTATCTTGCATCTCTAAAAAGAGGTTTTCCTGATACAATTGCATACGGCCTTTAATCATTTGAGGCGATTCTGCAACGACAATTTTGGTATAATGAATAATGCCGATTTTTAGCTCGGGATGTTGTGTCAATAGAGATTGATTAATTGAAATTTCCATAAAACATCACCTACTTTATCTATTTCTATTATTGTATCATGTAAGGAGTTGGAAATAAAATGAACATACATGACCTACAACGTGAATTTGTGGCGTATGCAATGTCCATTGGTGTAGACAAAATTGGCTTTACAACAGCAGCTCCATTTACAGAATTAAAAAATAGACTGCGCCGTCAGCAAGAACTTGGCTATCAGTCTGGCTTTGAAGAAAGCGATGTTGAAAAACGTACCGAACCCCTACAATTGTTAGAAGGAGCAGAGAGCATAGTGGCAATCGCTGTAGCCTATCCGTCGCGCATGCAAAATGCACCTGTTGGCAAGAAGGGGGCAAGACGCGGAATTTTTTGCCGTGCTTCCTGGGGTGTCGATTATCATAAAGCATTACGTGAACGCTTGAAATTATTATCAGCCTGGCTCGAGGAGCGCATAGAAGGAGCGCGTATTGAATCAATGGTAGATACAGGTGCACTTGTTGATAGAGCAGTTGCAGAACGTGCAGGAATAGGCTGGAGCGGAAAAAACTGCTCGATTATTACGCCTGAGTTCGGTTCTTATGTATATTTAGGAGAGCTTATTACGAATATCCCTTTTGCACCTGATAAGCCGATGGAGGATGAATGCGGGGATTGCCGTTTATGTTTAGATGTTTGTCCAACAGGCGCGTTAATCGAGGGAGGACAACTAGACTCGCAACGTTGTATAGCCTTTTTAACGCAAACTAAAGGAATGCTACCTGATGAGTTTCGTACCCATATTGGTAATCGTTTGTATGGCTGTGATACATGTCAGACCGTATGTCCAAAGAATAAAGGCAAGATTAACTGGATACATGAGGAATTTAAGCCTGATCCAGAGCTTGCAAAGCCATTACTTGTACCACTTTTAACGATTTCAAATCGTGAATTCAAAGAAAAGTTTGGACATGTTTCTGGTTCATGGCGGGGGAAAAAGCCAATTCAACGCAATGCTATTTTGGCACTTGCACATTTTAATGAAGAAGCTGCGGTACCAGATTTAGTCGCACTTCTAGAAAAGGATGAACGACCTGTAATTCGAGGAACAGCCGCATGGGCTTTAGGTAAGATAGGCGGGGAGCAGGCCCAATCTGCATTACGTGAGGCAAATGCAAAAGAGCAAGACGAGGAAGTACTCGTTGAAATTAATAAAGGTTTACAATTTTTTAGTTAAGGAAGTGTACCGTTATGCCATTGCATATCGTTTTATATCAACCAGAAATTCCAGCAAATACAGGAAATATTGCACGCACATGTGCTGGTACAAATACATCACTACATTTAATTCGTCCTCTTGGCTTTTCCACAGACGATAAAATGCTAAAACGTGCAGGCTTAGATTATTGGCATAGTGTGAATGTCGTGTATCACGATTCGTTAGAGGATTTTTTAGAGGCATCCAAAAATGGTGACGTGTATTTAATTGAGACATATAGTGAAGAGCCATTTACGACACATGATTTTAGTGATAAAGATCGTGATATTTACTTTATGTTTGGTAAGGAAACGACTGGCCTGCCAAAGGATTTTGCATATGAGCGACGAGATATGTGTTTACGAATTCCACAGAGTGAGCATGTTCGTTCACTCAATTTATCGAATACAGCAGCCATTGTTATTTATGAAGCGTTGCGTCAACAAGGCTATCCAGGATTACATTAAAAAAGCAGTTCTCCCGTAGAGGAGAGCTGCTTTTGCTTTTTCGTCAGACGTGAAGGAATTCTGCAAGCGCCGGAAAGAATCTCGCGAAACCCATCAAGTGCCGGATACAATCCTCAAACTGACGGATAGTACGTCACATCACGCTTAAAATTTCAATAACACAACGATACCAGATGGGTCCTCTGTTTGGAATCCTCCATCTATTTCAGTAACAGGTGCACCAATTGCACGTAGATTTTCTTTCATTTTTGCTGCTTGCTCTTCATTATCTAGACGCAATGAAAATGTTTTTAAGCCAACCTGATGTTCACCAAGCTTTGGTGCGTTTTCAGAGTGCCAGGTGTTTAAACCGATATGATGATGATAGCGGCCAGTTGAGATGAATAAAGCTTGTGTGCCATAGCGAGTGACAATGTCAAATCCTAACCCTTTTGTATAAAACTCCTCTGCGGCAGCTAAATTAGAAACAGATAGATGAATATGTCCCATAACCGTATTAGCTGGTAGGCCATTCCATTTACCATCGCCTTCCTCTAATATAGAACGGATTTTAAGAGGTTCAGTCACCATATGCACTTGGTCGAAATGCCAAGTCCATTCATTTTCAGGGCGATCCGCATAAACCTCTATACCATTATTATCAGGATCATTTAAATAAAGTGCTTCACTTACATCATGGTCAGATGCTCCGAAGTACACGCCACTGTTATGGAAATGAGTAATAATATTTGCTAAATCACGACGAGTAGGTAATAAAATTGCAAAGTGATAAAGTCCAGTAGTTAAGCTCGTTTTTTCTTCTACTGTTTCAGGTTGGATGATAGTCAGTAAAGCTGTTTTGCCATCAGCTGTTAGAGTGGCTCTTTGTGATTCCTGCTGTAAAACTTTAAAGCCAATTACCTCCTGATAATAAGTTAATGAACGTTGTAAATCACTCACTTTAATTTCAACATTTGTGACATATGTGTTAGGTTTTTCATGAAAATGCATCGTAATTACCTCCGAATTCAAGTTATCATTAATTATCAACTTACTTTATGTAAGTAAGTTTATTTTATAAAGTACAGTTTGTCAAGTAAATATATTGTTCCAAAAAATAAGAGAAGTAACCGAAGCGGATAATCGTACGCCCCCGGGAAGCTCTGCTCTGCAAGAAAGCGAAGCGTCAACTACGAATGTTTTATCTGTGCGATAGCAACAAAGCGTCGTAACGGAAATCCCAACTCGCTTTACAAAAGAGCCAACTTACCTAAAAAGACTTGCTGTAAAAAACAAAAAAATCACTAAGCATCTGTTATGCTTAGTGATTTTCTTGAGGTATTATTTGTCTGATCTGTAGTCGCCTTCGTAACCAGCAGTGAAAATTGCAGTTAAAAACGCAACAGTTACACCAATAATTAATAATAAACTCATGGAAGAACCCTCCTCATGTTTATAAAGACATCTCTTTTTAGTATAGCCTATCCATTATAAAAATGAAACGATATAGAGGAATAAAATATGTCAGAAATGGTTCAGAAATAACTATTTCGGGAAAACTATAAGAGAGGTGATAAAAATGGAAAAAAAGGTTCCAAATATCGAAAACGGTACAATGGCTAGAAATTTTAAAGATCTAAAGGATTTAGGAAAGCAGATGGAGCACTTGCGTGATGGTCTAGAGCTCGTAGAAGATGAGCGAATTCCAGACCCTATTCAAGTAGATGATTATGAAGAAGAAGCAAAAGATCAGTAAGAGATTACCCTGGAAATTTTCCTTATTTTCTTAAAACCAATTTTTTGTATAATGGAACTAGGAAAAGAAAGGGGTTGTTATTCTTGGATTTACAATCAACAAAAACATTAGCAAATGGTGTGGAAATGCCTCGCTTTGGCTTAGGTGTTTATAAAATGACAGAGCGTAATGAGACATTGCAGGCTATTGATAAAGCTTTAAAGTTTGGCTACCGAGCAATTGATACGGCTTCTCTATATGGTAATGAGGCTGAAGTAGGCGAAGCTATTCGTCACTCAGGCATAAAACGTGAGGATATTTTTGTGACGACAAAGGTTTGGAATAATGACCAAGGCTATGATGAGACATTACGAGCTTTTGAAGTTTCATTGAAAAAGTTAAATATGGACTATTTAGATTTATATTTAACGCATTGGGCAGTACCAGAAACATTTGAAGAAACATATAAAGCAATTGAACGTTTATATGATGAAAAATTAATTCGTGCAACAGGTGTCTCAAATCACCATGAGCATCATTTACAAAAGCTATTAGCTAAAGCAAATATTGCACCAATGGTCAATCAAGTAGAGGTGCATCCTTATTTACAGCAGGACGCATTACGAGCATTTTGTAGTGAGCAAGGAATTGCTGTTACTGCATGGTCTCCATTAGGTCGAGGTGGAGTACTTGATGATCCAATAATTACGGAAATTGGTCAAGAAATAGGAAAGACAGCTGCACAGGTAGTGCTGCGTTGGCATTTACAAAATGATACAATTATTATTCCTAAATCTGTGACACCAAGTCGTATTGAGGAAAACGCACAGATCTTTGATTTTGAACTAACACTAGCTCAAATGGATAAAATAGCAGCATTAAATCGCAATCAACGATTTGGGCAGGACCCAGATAACTTTAAATTTAATTTCTAATAGAGCGCTTTCGCACTAAAAATATCTGTTGCTAAAATTTCCATTTGTATCACTCTAGATTAGAGCTATATGCAGAAGATATACACAAAGTGAAATGGTTGATTGGAGTGGAGGCTGGGCGACTCCTTGGGGATTAGCGTCACAGATGAGACCCTGGAGCGAGCATCGCGAGTGAAGCGGCTCATCGGACGCCCCCAGGAAAGCGCCCAGCCGGAACGGAAATCAACCCTCGCTTTGCTGAAGAGCCATACTTTATTTGATAGCACACCTTAATTTCATTGACATAATAGTGTTTCAACAACATGAAATCCCGCTCTCTACTTAGAGAAGCGGGATTTTTGTTAATAAATTATTTAGATTCTTTTACAAAAGGAATGTAGTTAGAAAGCATTTTTGCCATATGTGCACGTGTCGCGTTGTTACCAGGCATGAATTTGCCGTTTACGCCGCTGACAATCTTTAAGTCTTTCATAAGTGCAATAGCATTTTGAGTTTCAGCGTTGTATTTAGAAATATCACTGAAATCAGCTTTTAAACCAGTTTTCTCATCATTTTGTAGATTGTATGCACGAGCAAACATTAATGCAAGTTGAGCACGAGTTACTTTTGTATTAGGATTGAATTTACCATTCACACCTTTTACAATTCCTGCTTCAGCAAGTGCTGTAATTTCTTTTTGAGTTGCAGGATTTACATTCGCAATATCAGAGAATGTTGCTTGGCCTTTTGCTTCAAGTTTCAAGGCACGTGCGATAAATGATGCAGCTTGCGCGCGCGTTAGGTTTGCGTTTGGTGAATATGTTGTTGCAGTAGTACCTTTTGTTAAATCACGGTAATAAAGGTCACGAACATAACCTTCTGTTTCCGAACCTTTTGTGATATCAGTAAATGGAATGGTTGCGATAATACGTCCTTCTACTTTTGCATCAACTTTTTTCAGTGTAACTAAGTGATCGATAAACATCTCATAGTCAATCGTACCAGGTTCACTTACACGGCCATCCTCATAAACTTTTTTCAGTGTATCATAGCCGTCTTGTCCTTGAGCAACAAATGTATTTGTTGCACCTTTATAATAGGCTGCTTTATCAAGCTCTTTACCATTTAATTTAATAGATTTTACACGTTTACCAGCAGGTGCCTTTCCATCAAATTCTACTTGTAAACCTGAGAAGTGTAGGAAGCCGCCAGCTTCTTTCGGAAATTCTTTTACACTTTGTTCAACAATATCATAGATTTCAGCACCTGTTACTTTTACGATGCCAAGTGCATTACCGAACGACATTACTTCTAAAACTTCACCCATAGTAATATCTCCAGCGTCAATACTTGAGCGGATACCTCCACCATTTTGGAAGGCAAATTGTACTTCAGGATCAATTTTTTTTGCTCCAGCAAGCATACCATCAGTAATTAAGTTACCAAGATTTGTTTCTCCAGCACGCACACCCCAAAGGCCACGATCACCATTTAGTCGTGAAACAGCTGTGCTGCCTATTGATTGATTTTTGATTTTTGAAACTTGTTCTTTATATGGTGCTAAAATAGCTTCGGCCTCAGCGTCAGCTTCTACAGACTTTAAAGGATGTAATTGACCAATGTAGTCGACAATGGCCCCGTTATCGTCGAATGTTAAGTCAAGTTCACCTAAATTTTCACTATATTGACCTGTTTGTACGACAATTGTAGGGTCCTTAAATGATGTTTCAGCCTTCACAGGTTTGTCTAATTTAGTATGGGAATGACCGCCAACGATTACATCAATGCCTTCTACAGCCTGCGCTAGTAATAGGTCATTATCCCATTCTTTTGAGTCATTGAAGCCGATGTGTGTTAATGCGATAATTTTGTTAACACCTTGTTTTTCAAGTTCTGCTA
The DNA here is from genome assembly GCF_023337835.1 of Lysinibacillus sp. Bpr_S20. NCBI lineage: Bacteria > Bacillati > Bacillota > Bacilli > Caryophanales > Bacillaceae > Lysinibacillus > Lysinibacillus sp. Bpr_S20. The sequence continues at coordinate 61,159 of NZ_JALNLQ010000014.1, read as the reverse complement.
CTGCTTTTTTGGCAGAGTCGATATAGTTAGCAAATTGAACGTTAGCAACACTTGAAATCGAAGGTGTTTCTTCCGTTGTTAAGCTGAAAATACCTACTTGTTCTCCATCGATTTCTTTAATGATACCGTCATAAATTTTACCGTTTTCGAAGTCTTTCGTGACTGTTTTGAATTGTAACCCTTCAAATAAAGATTCCTTTGAAAAATCTAAGTTACTTCCTAGTAATGGAAACTCTGCACCCTTAACGAATTTAGCAAGTGCAGCATGTCCTTCTGGGCGTGATCCTAAATCGAACTCATGGTTTCCAAAAGTCATGGCATCATAACCCATTAAGTTCATTAACTTCATATCCGCTTCTCCAGCAAATTCGTTAAAGTATAAAGTACCAGAGAAAACGTCACCTGCATCTAAAAGAAGTGAATTTTTATTAGCAGCACGTAGTTCTTTAACTTTTGTTGCACGTTTTGTAGCTTCCTCAGGGTGTGAATGCGTATCATTTGAGTGTAGAACTGTTAATTTGAAACCATCTTTCGAAGTTGTTGGTGTCGTTTCTGCTGCATGTGCGGCAAAACCAGGTGTAGCTAGTAAACTAGCAACTAGAGTTGTTGCTGCAATACTTTTAACCCATTTCATCAATAAATTCCCCCTTATATTAGTCAGATGACTGACAATTTAATCTAATTCTATCATGAAAGAAATCTATCGTCATTACCAATAATGGAAATGTATATTAAAATTACTGTAAAAAATAAATGAAAGAAATGTAAAATAATATATTTGTACTTTTTTAGAATAATAAGTAAATAGATTAAAGTATTTGCTCTCATCTCTATAAAGTGGGGGTGATTTCCGTTCTGGCTGGACGATTTGTTGCTGACGCTACGCTTTCGCATAGATAAAACAATTGTTGCTGACGCTACGCTTTCGCACAGATAAAACAATTGTGGCTGTCGCTTCGCTTTCGCACAGATAAAACAATTGTGGCTGTCGCTTCGCTTACTGGGGCTTCTGATATGTCGCCAGTCATTCCTTCAATCAACTTATATAAAAAAACTGCACTTCCTATTGTTAGATATTCAACAATGGGAAGTGCAGGGTAACAATTATTCCTCGTCCTTTACAACGATTTGTTTATTTAAAAATGGGTGCTCGAATTCCAATTGAATAGCATGGAGCTCATAATCACCACTTGCTGTTTCTCTTGCTCCATACATTGTATCACCTATAATTGGATGCCCAAGATGTGCTAAATGTACGCGGATTTGATGTGTTCTTCCTGTTTCAAGAATTAGGTGGACAACGCAAGAGCTTTTATAGCGAGCTACAACTTCATAGTGTGTCACTGCATGCTGACCAGTTTTTGAAACGACACGTCTTGTTGCATGATGTCGGTCTTTACCGATTGCTTCAGAAATTGTACCAGAGGAAGAACGTAAATTCCCTTGGACCTCTGCAGCGTATGTTCGAATAATGGTTTTTTCCTCAATCATACGGTCAAAGATTGATTTTGCTAAAGGATGTTTTGCTACAAGTAACAAACCCTGTGTCCCTTTATCTAAACGATGGACATGCTCTGCATAAGTACCGCCTTGCTCTTTAATATGTGCCATAACATGGTTCATACAAGTGTGGGTATCACGTGCATCATTTGGATGCGTCGACATGCCTTTTGGTTTAGAAGCGATTAAACAATGATCATCCTCATAGACGATATCAATTGCACAAACTGGTGTCGGTTGATAATTAGATGTCGGTATCGGGAATGTAAACTTTATTACTGTCCCAACCTGTAGTGGATCATTCCACTGGATAGGCTCTCCATCAATTGTTGTGATAGCCTTCGCCATTCGTAATTCATGGACTAACTTTTTACCGAGTCGCCATTGATTGCGTAATAGGTCCTCGACTGTTAAATTATCCGTATTTATTTCATAGTGAAACATAATTCTTCCTCCGTAGAAAAGACCGTATTCCATTTGTAGAACACGGTCTCGTAATTAATTTGCTGTTTTAGCAGCCTTCATTACATAAAAGCTTGCCCCTGCAATTAAAATAAATGCAGTTAGCGCTAAAAATGGGATTGTGATAAAACCAAACCAGTTAATATATTGACCAGTACACGAAACCATTCCACAAGAAGGAGCAGTATCAGCTAAAAAACTAAGCTTTTGAATACCATAATGGTAAAGTGATATACTGCCTCCCATAATGGCAAAAACAGCGGTTGTTACAGCAATACGTGCATTTTTTTGAATAAAGGCAATCGTTGTCATAATGACTATTGGATACATGAAAATTCGTTGGAACCAACACATTTTACAAGGTTCATAATGACGGATGTCAGAAAAGTATAAGGAACCCAATGTTGCAACGGCAGAGACAATCCAAATAAATAATAAGCCATTCTCTACTTTTTTAGACATATAAATTCTCTCCTTAGTATAACCATGTACTTGTTCGATTATAGATGTTCTAGTTTTATATGTAAATCAACTTACCCAAAATAAGGGGTTATCACCAAAACGTGTGGTTGATTTCCGTTCCGACTGGGCGCTTTGTTGCTGCCGCTTCGCTTTCGCACAGAAAACATTTGCCGCTGACGCTTCGCTTTCGCGCAGAGCAAAGCTTCCTGGGGGCGTCCGATGAGCCGCTTCACTCGCGTTGCTCGCTCCAGGGTCTCGGGCCAACAGATGTTTTTTGCGCGAAAGCGTAGTGCTAACGTAGCGGCAGCAGCACCGATGTTGGTCACGAAGGCGTTATCACAGGATGTGATAACGCCTTCGTTCCCCTATCGCTAATCCCCAAGGAGTCGCCCAGTCTCCACTCCAATCAACTTATTACATAGTAAACGTTTTAACAAAAGTCATCCACAACTTTTGGTGATGAAGCAAAATAGGGTATGTTTTTATGAAAAATTTCAGTCGAAAGTATGAATGGCTTAGGCACACGTTCCAGACTTTGAAATGTTATCATTGAATTAGTAATGCCAAAGAAGAGGTGTTTTTGTGAGGGAGAATGATCATTCCAATATTGGTATTTTAAAAGAGATTGCAGAGTTATTAAACGAAGAGACTGAAATGGTGTCCATGTTACAGGGAGCACTTGAGAAATTTTTAAATGGCACAAATTTTGAAACAGGCTGGATTTTTTTTATCGATGAAAAAGGGCGGTCAGAGGTTGTTGTCCATGTCAATTTACCTGAGGCACTAGAGCATAAAAATTGCCATTATTTAAAAAAGGGAGGCTGCTGGTGTGTTTCTCGCTATCGTAATGAGGAATTAAAAAAAGCCTCAAATATTATTGAATGTCAACGTATTGAAAGTGCGATTGCAGCAAATGTTGGCGATCATGAAGGGATTACACATCATGCGACAGTACCTCTGCAATCTGGACAAGAGCGTTTTGGTGTCTTAAATGTTGCATCGAAGGATACAGTGCGTTTTTCCGAGGAAGAGCTAGCATTACTTGAATCGGTTGCATTTCAGATGGGATCAGCCATTAAGCGTATTTTACTAACGAAGCAGGAGCAGGAAATGGCACTTGTGAAGGAGCGCAATCGCCTAGCAAGAGATTTACATGACTCCGTGAATCAGTTACTTTTTTCGGTTACATTAACGGCGAGAGCTGGCATTGAAATGACAAACGATAGTGATGTGAAGGAAACGTTTAAGGAGATTCAGCACTTAACGCAGGATGCTTTAACAGAAATGCGTGCTCTCATTTGGCAACTACGCCCCAAAGGATTAGAAAATGGTTTACTTGAGGCGATTAAAGTATATGCTGAAATGCTTGGCTTAAAGCTTCATGTAACGGTCTCTGGTGTACTGCAATTCCCATCACGTATCGAAGAGACATTATTTCGAGTAGCCCAAGAAGCACTTAATAATGTTCGTCGTCATGCGGGTGTGCTGGAGGCTGCTCTTTATATTACGGTTACTTCTACAGATATTTTACTTGTTATTCGTGATGAGGGACGAGGCTTCGTCATCGATCATAACACGAAGCTACTTTCGATAGGCTTACAATCCATAAAGGATCGTGCAAAATCAGTTGGTGGCAAAGCTGACTGGGTTAGTGAAATTGGCAAAGGAACTGAGCTGTTAATCCGCTTGCCGTATTAGGGGGGAAGAGTATGATACGTGTTTTAATCGCAGATGACCATCATGTAGTGCGTCGTGGATTATTATTTTTCTTAAAAACACAGAAAGATATTGAAGTTGTAGGAGAAGCGAAAAATGGACTTGAGGCAGTAGCTTTAGCAGAAAGTATACAGCCAGATATTATACTCATGGACTTGGTGATGCCTGAAATGGACGGGATTCAGGCAACGAAGCGCATTAAAGCGAAGTTTCCGCAAATAGAAATTCTAATGCTGACAAGCTTCTCAGACCGTGATCATGTAGTGCCTGCAATGGAGGCAGGAGCTGCAGGCTATCAGTTGAAAGATATTGAACCTGATGAGCTGGTATTGTCCATTCGTCGTATTATGAGAGGCGAAAATACATTACATCCAGAAGCAACAACGACTCTTGAAATGGACCGTCAAGAATCAGAAAATGCACCTCATGTGTTAAATCCACTAACACCTCGTGAACAGGATGTGCTTGCGGAGCTTACAAAAGGGAAAAGTAATCGAGAGATTGCATCCTCTTTATTCGTTACAGAAAAAACAGTGAAAACTCATATTTCTAATATTTTCACCAAGCTACAAGTACAGGATCGAACACAGGCGGCTCTTTATGCAGTGAAGCACGGGCTGACAGAGGGTAGCAGTGTATAAATATAAAAAATAAGTAAAACGGCGAGTTCCTACAAATTGTAGTAGCCCGTCGTTTTTTAATGAATGATATTTTCATTTATTTTAACTTCTTGCAGCGATTTTTTTGTAGCGAAAGCGGAGCGTCAGCTACAGAAGTTTTTGTTTTATAGCATATATTGACTTAAATAAAACTCAAAAAATACTTAAAATAGAAAGAGAATTAATTAATACGCAATTTGCATAGGACAAATAGAATTTATCGTAAAGGAGTACAATTATGAAATTAGAGCGTCTTTTAACGATGACAATGATTTTAATAAATCGTAAAAAGGTGACAGCCCAGGAGCTTGCCGATTTATTTAATGTATCCGTTCGTACTATTTATCGAGATATTGAAACGTTGAGCTGTGCAGGGGTTCCTGTTATTAGCCAGCAGGGGGTTCATGGTGGGATTAGTTTGATTGATGGCTACCGTGTGGATAAGCAGGTGCTAACGAAGGACGAGCTTACGTCACTTTCTATTGCCATTAAAAGTGCATTAACAACATACGAGGATTCACATGCTGAAGCGGTACTTGAAAAATTAACAGGTGTTGCGGGTGAGGAAGTAAAACAATCGATTGACCAACTGTTTATTGACCTTAGTCCTTGGGGGCCAAATGTTATTTTCAAGGAACAAATTACTTTATTAAAGAAGGCAATTGAACGCGAGCAGTGTGTAAGCTTTACGTATTCTACTACACATGGTCATATAACAAGACGATTATTAGAGCCGCATACTTTAGTACAAAAGGGAAAAGTTTGGTATGTTTATGGCTTTTGCACATTGAGGGGAGATTTTCGCTTATTTAAAATTTCAAGAATGAAGGATATACAAGAAGAGATGATGACGTTTCAGCGCAGGGAAGTCAACTTATCTGAACTCCCATGGGATAAAGAGTGGCATCACCCTCAAAATGTAGTAAACCTTATGTTATCTTTCGATTCTGCCATCACGACATTAGTAGAAGAATCATTTGGGGCCGAGCATGTAGATAATGAGAATTTAACTATTAACATTGCATTACCTGAGGATGAATGGCTTTATGGTTTTCTTCTTAGCTTTGGTCATCGTTTAAAAGTTTTAGAACCTCTCCATATACGTGAGATTGTAGTAAAGCGAGCCCAGGAAATTGTAGAGTTGTATAAAGAAATGTAACTTCTTTCAATTGATGACATACAGATGTCAGGTTTCCTTTGTTATAGTCATAACAAATAGGACGAAGGGTGGATTTAATGATGCAAAGTTATTGTCAAAGCTGTGGAATGCCATTAGTGGATGAGGCATTACTTGGTACAGAAAAAGAAGGATACAAAAGTGAGGACTATTGCACGTATTGTTATGAAGTAGGAGAGTTCAAACAGCCAAATCTAACAGTTGAAGAAATGATCGATTTTTGTGTACCACATTTAAAGGAAGATGGCATGGCGGAAGAGGAAGCACGCCAAATGTTGACGTCTTTTTTACCAAGCTTAAAGAGATGGAGAAAGCATGATATACCAGAACCTGTTGTGATGAATAAAGAATCATTTCAAATCGTAGGAATTTCAGCGCGAACAAGCAATGCGAATGAAATGACTGCTCAAGCAAAAATCCCACAATTATGGTCGAATTTTTATCAGCAAAATGTTGTAGGACAGGTAGCTAATGCAGTAAATCAAGTAACGTATGGCTTGTATTCTGATTATGAAACAGATGTTAACGGAGAGTATGCCATTACACTTGGATTAGAAGTATTAGCTACTGACGAAATTCCTGAGGGTATGGTCGTTAAAACGGTGCCAGCTGCTAAATACTTAGTGTTTACTTCTGACAAAGGTCCATTTGAAGAAGTTGTTGTAAAAGCATGGCAGGATGTCTGGGCTTGGTTCGCAAGCTCAGGTGTAGAGCGAACATACACAGGTGACTTTGAAATGTATGATGAACGATGTGCCAACCCTCAAGAAGCGCAGGTCGATATTTATATTGCAGTTAAATAGTTTAATGACAAATGTATACGTTTTGGTCTATGCTTGCTGTTGAAGTTCAAAACCTAAACATTAAAAACAAGTCTCTTACCAATCAATCGGTAGGAGACTTGTCGTCATTTTCTGGAGGAACCTCTATTTCTGGCTCAATATGGACGAGTACCTGGCAGAAGGAATTTTCACGAGTAATGGTTTTTTCAATTTCCTCTGTAATGCGATGACTTTCAAAGACATTTAAATAAGGATCAACGGTTACTGTTACGTCTATAAAATGCATATTGCCATGCGCACGGCCTTTAAAGTCTATAAGGTTGATCACGCCATCAACATTGCGGATTAAAACGGATAATGTTTCAACTTCATCAACATCAAAGGCATCTGTGAGGCTTTGAACGGCCTCCCAAAAGATTTCTACAGCTGTTTTAATAATCAGAAGTGCGACGAGTAGAGCAGTTATTGTATCGATAATAGGGAAGCCAAAAATAGCGCCAAAAATCCCGATGGCTGTACCGATACTGACAAGGGCATCTGAGCGATTATCGTAGGCTGCAGCTTTAACGGCAGCACTTTTTATTTTTTTGGATAATGCCAGATTATAGCGGTACACGATATACATCACGACTGCGCTGCCGATTGCCACAAAGGCTGTTAATAATGATGGTGCAGTGCCAGTTGGCTCCCATAGACTTTTTATCGAAATGATGAGTACCTGTAAGCCAACAATTAGCATAATGAACGATGCAACAAGTGAAGCAACAGTTTCAGCACGTAAATGTCCGTATTGGTGATTAGAGTCAGGTGGTATTTGGGCAATCCGTAAACCAATTAATACCGCAATAGATGCGACAATATCAGTAGTATTGTTAAGTCCATCTGCTTTGAGTGCTTCCGATGTTCCGATATAGCCAATCGTTAATTTTATTGAGCTCAGTATTAAATATGTGCCGATGGATAACCAGGCACCTTTTTCCCCTTGACGTAAATTTGTATAGAGCTCCATTTTGTTTCCTCCTAGCAAAACTTTCGGGCATTATAAAACGACCCCCTTCTCGTGTAAGGGAGTCGTTTTTTTCATATATTTATTTTTTCAAGTAGAAGCTTTCAGCGCTTGTCCTTGTGTAAGTACAAAGCTGAATCCGGTGCAATTATGCCGAGACATAATTGATTTTTAGGCAGTTACTAATCGTTGTCATTTGATAAATCACGTTCAGGTAATTTCAGAACTTCTAAGTATAAAATATGGTGACCATCTAATTCTTTTGCGATAAATTCATAACCTTGTTCTTCAATACTGTCTCCTTCAACCGCATCAAAGCGCATTGTCATGAACCAACCACCGATTGTATCAATATCATCATCATCTATGTCAGTACCTAGCATATCATTAACATTTTCTACTAGCATCTTCGCATCTAAAATAAAGTGATCTTCTGCAATTTCCTGAACCTCTGGAATTTCATCTTCATCGAATTCATCTTGAATGTCACCGACAATTTCCTCAATAATATCTTCAATCGTAACTAGACCAGATGTTCCGCCATATTCATCCATTAAAATAGCCATATGAATGCGCTCACGCTGTATTTTTAGTAACAAATCGTTAATTTGCGTTGTTTCCATTACGCGAATAATTGGCTGCATATAGTCAATTACTTGCTTATCACCATTTGCCGGGTCTTTAATGTAAGCAGTTAATAAATGCTTCATATTGACTAAGCCGATAATATGGTCTTTATCACCATCTATAATTGGGTAACGGGTATATTGCTCAACGCCCATTAAATCGAATACTTCTTTAATCGTTAGCTCTTTATCAATACCGACGATTTCAGTTCGTGGGACCATGATTTCTTTCGCAAGACGATCAGAGAACTCAAAAATACTGTTCACATATTCATATTCTGAAGTATTAATTTCTCCACCTTTTAAACTATCCGACAAAATCATTCGTAACTCTTCTTCAGTATGGGCTACGTCTGATTCTGACATCATTTTCAAGCCGAAAAGACCAGTTAAGCCACGTGCAGATCCATTCAATAGCTTAATGATTGGATACGTAATGTTGTGGAATAAAATTAATGGGCCAGAAAGGTTTAATGTTACAAATTCTGCTTTTTGGATGGCAAGTGTTTTTGGTGCCAATTCCCCCATAACTACATGCATAAACGTTACAATTGAGAATGCAAGTATAAATGAAAGGATAGTCGTAAAATTTTCACTCAAATTTAGAAATTCAAACACTGGATTCAAGATAATTTTGAATGTAGGTTCACCTAGCCAACCTAGACCTAAAGCAGTGATTGTAATACCTAATTGACACGCAGATAGGTATTCATCTAAATCTGAAATTACACGTTTTGCATTTTTTGCTTTTTTATTACCTTCAGCAAGCAATTGATCAATACGTGTCGATCTTACTTTAACGATTGCAAATTCGGTTGCAACGAAAAATCCTGTCATTATTATTAGTAGGGCAAATGCCACCAACCTTATGGTTATTTCCATTATGTCTCCGTCCAAATAATTCCTTTGTCCCCGCCCGAATGAGGGAGGTAAACAAAGTGTACACCTCCTATGATTTAAAAAATTGTTGAATGATTTAATCATAAAATATTTACAGGCAAAACACAAATATTGACAACATTTTTTTTTTACGTGATTTTCACACCGTAATTGAAAAAATTAAATAATTTCAAACACCAAAAGATTGAAAATAGAAATTTGTTATGCTAAGTTTAAATGTAGCAAAGAAGATAGTTTGTTTAGAGAAAGAAGCAATTACATCTCATATAAAACGACACGTCAAAAATCTCAAGAGTGCTTGCTGATTTTTTTAAATGAATTATTTTTAATAGCAACAACAAAGGAGCCATCTCATGCATATGAGGTGGCTCCTTTGTATTGTAGAAAAATAAAAAAGATGGTGTCATAGTATCACTTTTCGGCAAAGCAAGGGTTGATTTCCGCTCCGACTGGGCGCTTTGTAGCTGCCGCTTTGCTTTCGCTACAGAAAACATTTGCCGCTGACGCTTCGCTTTCGCGCAGAGCAGAGCTTCCTGGGGGCGTCCGATGAGCCGCTTCACTCGCTTTGCTCGCTCCAGGGTCTCGGGCCAACAGATGTTTTTTGCGCGAAAGCGTAGTGCTAACGTAGCGACAGCAGCACCGATGTTGGTCACGAAGGCGTTATCACAGGATGTGATAACGCCTTCGTTCCCCTATCGCTAATCCCCAAGGAGTCGCCCAGTCTCCACTCCAATCAACCTCTTCACTAAGCATGTATTTCCAGGCATGGCACTCTAGTTTATAATTATAAAACGAAGCAGCAACAATGTTTTATCTGTGCCAAAGCGCAGTACTGCCTAAATTTCAATATAGTTTTCAACAAAAAAGGAGCCATTTTCGTAAGAGATGGCTCCTTTTGCATTATTTAGTTATTGTTGAAAGCGTAATTCAAGCAAGCTTTTTCCACATCGTGTAGCGTTTCTTTACCTGGTATGTCACCTGAGTAAAGTGAAATTGTTACAGGTGCTTTTTCTGCTATACCTTGTTTTGTCAAAACATAATTATTGCCCTTATATGTTAAAAACATATTTTTTGCAGGTCTTTTTCCGAAAGTACTAGTAGATGACTCGAAAAATCCTCTTAATTGACTGCAATATTCATTGTAGAAATCACTTTTATAGCCAGAAAGTGCCTCAAATTTTTTACTATCAATAGCTTCAGCCTCATTTGCTAACTCGAAGATTTTAGCAGAAAACTCGGAAAAAACTTCTTTTACTTTTGCACGAATTAATGCTTTTGAATTATAACTGTTTAAGTCATCAAAAAGAGTGACTTTACTCATTGAAATAGCCTCCTGCATCAAAAAACCTTTAATCATTAATAACATAAATGTATAAGAAAAATAAGGGAATTTCAATATACTTAAATAATTATAAGATAATAGCAGTGCAAAAATTAGTAAAAAATGGGTGTTTTTATGCAGTGACGTACAGGAAAATACTACTTCTATACTCGTTTGCAAGCAGCTACATTTTCGCCAAGTGAATTTGATCAGTCGTAAACATGGTACAACATAAGTTCATGAATCATTTTTTTTACTTCCTCTTCGTTTGGAGGGATAGGTCCATTCCATTGTATAACGCCATCTTTTAAGTACTCCGCTGAATACCGTTCACGTTGATAAAAGAACGAAATAGACCAACCTGGAAGCTGAGAATTTTCAAATAAAGGCTTAAAGCTAAAATGCTGAATCATAACCAAACCCCATTTCTTAATATATATAGTTAATATTATTCAAGGATAATGGTAATTTTGCAACTATTCACTTTATGGGTGTATTCTGATTTGACGGTGCACGTGTGGTGATTTCAGTTCAGGCGGCAATAACATAGTGATTCCTATTTTTGATAGCTAGTTGCTGAAAATGGTGGAAGAACGTGTAAACCGTAGTAGAAATAAAATTAATAAAGAAGGATCAAAATAGTTAATCATCCTACTTAATTGAGGGTATTTCTTTCTTAGAAAATCATTGCTCTGCTATAATGAGTGCAGCAGGCGACAAAATACGCCAATAGTGAATACAATTGAAATGAGAGGATACTAATGGATAATTTTCTAGTGACATTAATATTTATGGCAATTATCGGTGCAGCAATCGGTGGTGTAACGAATCACCTAGCTATTAAAATGCTTTTCCGACCACATGAAGCTATATATATTAAAAATTGGCGAGTACCCTTTACGCCAGGTCTTATTCCAAAACGACGTGACGAATTAGCTAAACAACTTGGGCTAACGGTTGTGAATTATTTATTAACACCTGAAACCTTTAGAAAGAAATTTTTCTCAAAGGATATTCAAGAAAAGGTTGAAAAGTATGTACAAACAAAGGTAGAAGAAACGGTTTTTACAAATGATAAAACTATTCAGGATTGGCTATCAATAGCTGGATTTTCCAATATGCCAGCAACAATTGAACAGAAAGTAGATGCAATTGTTGAGGGACAATTTGAGTCAGTTAAGAATACACTATCAACGAAATCAATTCGTACACTGTTATCAGCAGATATTCAACAAACAATTGATGCAAAGATTCCAGTAGCGGTTGATCATATTTTAGAAAAGGGTGAGGATTATTTTTTATCACCTGAGGGCGAAATGACCATTAAGGCGATGATTGATGACTTCTTATCGTCAAAGGGATCACTTGGTGGAATGATTAATATGTTTTTAGGTGATTCTTCGTCACTGGTGGGAAAGGTTCAGCGTGAGCTTGTGAAATTTTTACAAGCACCAGGAACTTCATCATTACTAACGAAAATTTTTACTCAGGAATGGGAGAAATTAAAAGATCGCCCAGCAATGGATTTCTTACAGGATATTCGTTTTGAGCCTATATTATTGAAATTAAAAACATATGTAAAAGAACAATTAGCAGTTGAAGAACGACTAAATTATCCTATTTCACATTACTGGCCAGAAGGTAATGCATGGATGAGGGAAACAGTAATCCCGCAAGCTATCGAAAAAGCTTTTGTAAAAGCTGAAGATAAATTAGAAGATGTGTTAAAACGCTTAAATTTACAAGAAGTAGTACGCGAACAGGTTGATTCTTTCCCTGTAGCGAAATTAGAGGAGCTTGTACTAGGTATTTCAAAGCGAGAGTTTAAAATGATTACAGTACTTGGGGCAGTTCTTGGTGGATTGATTGGGATTGTGCAAGGGTTAATTGTTTACTTTATTTAAAAAGGAGAATTATGTTTATGATTAATATTTACAATGAAATTAATGCGTTAGAAGGAACTTTCCGTAAAACACCTGAATTTGTAGCGTTAACAGAAGCAGTAACAGTTGTTAAGGAAGATGAAGAGGCATTAAATCTATTCAAAAATTTCCGTAAGATTCAAATTGACTTACAGAAAAAGCAATTAACTGGCGAAGATATATTAGAAGATGAGCTTGTATACGCACAAAAAGCGGCGCAGCTAGCACAGCAAAATACAAAAATTTCTGCAATGCTTGAGGCAGAAATGAAGCTAAGTAAGATAATTGAAGAAGTAAATCGTATTTTAATTAAACCTATTCAAACATTATATGAAGAATTTTAACAGTAGATTTTAGCGGCGAAGTAGAGCATCTAAGCGGCGGAAAAGCACGATTTAGCGGCGAAGTAGAGCATCTAAGCGGCGGAAAAGCACGATTTAGCGGCGAAGCAAAGCATCTAAGTGGCGGAAAAGCATGATTTAGCAGTGAAGCATCTGACCAAACAGCTTTCTAAGGCATAAAAATACGAATAGTTGCACATATAACAAGTAAGAAGAAAAACGTGCTTCCGCAAGCCGGAGCACGTTTTCAATTTATGGCTCAAATCATTGGAGGTTATACGATGCATGTAATTATTGAATGGACCTATAAAGCGCAAAAGGGTGCAGAAACGGTTTTGCGTTCAGAAGAAATGCCAGCAGCTCAAGCATTACTACTTGCAGAGGACATGGAGCGAACAGGAAGAGTAAAATCACTGCATTGTGTCGATCGACAGGATACAAATTGGTCTTTAAAAGAACTCAAGGCATACTTAAAGGAAATTGACACTGAGCCACATAATATTACTGTTTATTTTGATGGGGGCTTTGATCGTGCAACAAATCAATCGGGGCTAGGCTGTGCGATTTATTATGAGCAAAATGGCAAGCCATATCGATTAAGACAAAATTCTTTTTCGTCAGAGCTTAAATCCAACAATGAGGCAGAATACGCAGCGCTATATTTGGGAATAGTTGAGCTTGAGCTTTTGAATGTTCACCATTTGCCCGTTTGTTTCACTGGTGATTCTCAAGTCGTTATCAATCAATTGAGTGGAGAATGGCCAGCACTTGAAAAGAACTTATCAAGCTGGGCTGATAAAATAGATGCAAAGCTAGAGGAACTCAGTATCCAGCCAGAGTACAAGCTTATATCACGTAAAGAAAATTCTGAAGCCGATCGTCTTGCAACCCAGGCGTTAAACGGTATCGATATTACAGGATTAAAGGAAATTATAAAGGAGTAGATGGTTGACACCCCAAAATCGAAGAGGCCATGACAGAGCTAGTCAAACTTTAAAAAGCGCGAGAAATCAACTTAAAATAATGTAAAAATCCCTGTAAAGGTAGATTTACCTTTATAGGGATTTTTGCGTTTTTGGGAAGATTACTTCTTGTGGGGAAAGCACCCAGTCGGATTTAGAATTAACCACATGTTCTGAAGATGGATCTTTCCACTTCCAAATATATTCATTACAGGAAACTTGAAAGAGCTGTCAACGTCTTATTCAATGGAGAGAAATGAAGGAGGATCTAATGTGGAAAGAAAATCAAGAAGATCTAAAAAAATGAAACCTAAAAATAAAGTAATGAAAATAACATTACTAGTAATTTTAATTTCATTAGTAACCGTAACAAGTTATGGAGCTTATACATTTGTTAAATTTAAAAATGCCTATGATAGTTCAAAGGTCGATTTAAAAAGAGATGGAAATAAATCGGATCTTAGGGAAGAGGATGTTTCATTTACAAAAGATCCGATCTCCATTCTATTATTAGGTATTGAAAATTATTCTAGTAAGTCGAAGGATGGTCGAGCAGACACTCAAATGGTCATTACTTTAGATCCTGATTCATCTGAAATTAGCTTAGTTACAGTACCTCGAGATGCAAGGGTTAAAATAGAAAATGCTGGAGAATATACAGGTGTACATAAAATCAATGCCGCTTATAATTACGGTTCCATTACAGGCTATGGGGCAATTAAACTTCAATTGGAAACCGTTGAAAAACTCCTTAATATACCGATAGATAACTTTATTGCAGTAAACTTTGACGGCTTTAGAGATATTGTCGATGCTTTAGGTGGGGTATCAATAGATGTAAAAGAGGGTTTCTGGGAAGATAATATTTACAATAGAAAACAAAGGATAGAATTTCAAAAAGGAGAGGCACATTTAAACGGGGAAGAGGCACTTGCATTTGTACGAATGAGATACAGACCTATTAATGCTTCCTATTCACGCGAAGAGAGACAAAGACAATTTTTGACTGCAACCATTAACCAAGCAAAATCGACGAATACAATATTTAAAATTGGTCAAATTGCAGATATTTTAGGGAAAAACATAGAAACAGATTTAAATCCTAAAGAAATCTACGCACTCCAAAAGCAATATTTGAATGCAAAAAACATATCTACGAAAACGTTAGAAATAAAAGGCGAAGATCAGTATATCGGAAAAACTTCTTATTTTATTCCTGATATGGAAAGCTTAGAGAAGGTCAGTACGGAATTAAGAAAAATCCTTCAACTAAAAGAAGAAAATTTCAAAACAAACGCGGATATTGAGAGATAAAAGATAAGAATCCATTTTGATAAATTTTTTCAAAATGGATTTTTTATATTACGGAATGTTCTGTTATTAATTGTAGCTTTGCTTAAAGTTATATAAATTTGTTAAACTATTGGTGCTGTTATTTTTGAGAGAAAAGAGCGAAGACAATGAAATTTATTCACATAGATCAAAAATATCCTGAGGATTGGATTCGCGTATTAAATCATATTGCGAATTTATTTTTTGAGGATTCAAAGCTAAAAGTAGAGCCTGAAGGAACAGATATGAGAGTGTCATTCGAGTACAACGCAGGGGATGATTTCTCCATTTCTACAAAAGCTGTTCTAGAAGTAGACGATAAGCGTTATACGAATGATTACCGTATTCAATACGAATCTGAGGCTGAAGGACGTGAACAAAATATTCGTATTAAGCGTGCTTTGTCTCACGTTTTTTTAGATGTGCTTGAGCAACATACTGGAATGCATCAGCAATGGGGGATTTTGACGGGTGTGCGTCCAACGAAGCTGTACCATAAATTCCGAAAAGCTGGGAAAAGTGAGGAAGAGATTGCTGATATTCTAATTCGTGATTTCCGTCTGTCAGAGGAAAAGGTAGCGTTACTAAAAGAAATCGTTGCGCGTCAGTTAGTGACGATTCCGGATATTGATAAAATCGGTAAAGAAATAAGTATTTATATCGGCATCCCTTTTTGCCCGACTAAATGTGCTTATTGCACGTTCCCAGCTTATGCGATTGGCAGCAATCGAAAGCAAGGGCGTGTCGCTACATTTTTAGATGGATTGCATATTGAATTACGTGAGATGGGGAAATGGCTAAAGGAAAATGATATGAAAATCACGTCCATTTATTGGGGTGGTGGTACACCGACGTCTATTGAGGCACATGAGATGGATGCATTGTATCAGACGATGTATGATTCCTTCCCGCATCCTGAAACAATCCGTGAAGTAACTGTCGAAGCGGGCAGACCGGATACGATTACGCCTGAAAAACTAGAGGTATTAAAAAAATGGGGCATTGACCGAATCAGTGTTAATCCACAATCGTATACAGACGAGACCCTTAAAGCAATTGGTCGTCATCATACGGTACAAGAAACAATCGATAAGTTTTGGTTAGCCCGTGAATCAGGCATGAATAATATAAATATGGACTTAATTATTGGTTTACCGAATGAAGGAATTGAGGAGTTCCAGAACTCATTAAAGGAATCTGCAAAAATGCAGCCAGAATCGCTAACGGTCCACACATTATCATTTAAGCGTGCATCAGAAATGACGCGCAATAAAGATAAGTACAAGGTAGCAGACCGTGACACTGTTGCACAAATGATGCATATGGCACAAGTTTGGACGAAGGAAAATGAGTATGTACCGTACTATTTATATCGTCAAAAAAATATTTTAGGTAATTTAGAAAATGTCGGCTACAGTAAAGCTGGAGAAGAAAGTATTTATAATATTGTCATCATGGAGGAAGTACAAACAATTTTAGGGATTGGCTGTGGTGCATCCTCTAAATTTGTTCATCCTGAAACAGGGAAGATTACACAGTTCCATAATCCAAAAGATCCTGCTGCCTACATCATGACATTTGAAGAGGCAATCGGTAAAAAAATTGAGTTTTTAGATGAATTATATAAGGCATAAAAATGATGGCAATCTGACGTGATGTTCAGATTGCCTCTTTTATTCCGATAAATCTCGATAATGTTCCGATAAAATCTCGTTATAATTTTCTTAAGTCACTCGCCATTTTTAATATAAAAGCATCTTCAAAATATTGAGGATCGTAGCTTGTTAGCTCTCTGATTTTATTTAGTCTATAGGTGAGCGTATGACGATGAATATTTAACCGCTGAGCACAGAGCTTAAGCTGTAAATTACAGTCAAAAAAAGCTTGTAATGTTTCAAGTTGCTTTGAATTCAAGCTTTTGAGAACACGTTGATGGAATGCTTGAACCTCCTCCGAATCTTGATTTTTAAAAAGAGAGAATAACTCTATATCTTCAAAATAAGTAATTTCTTTATTAATCAAGGCAAACTTTAATGCCGTTTTAGCACCATTATAGCTATAGGGTAGCTGGGATAAATGTTGGACGGTTGGACCAACTCCAATTTGTAAGGAATAAAGCTTTTGTTGCTTTTTCCGCAATGCTTTCATTATTTGCTGCAGAGTCTTGTCCTCGCAATTTGTTAGTAGAATATAGTATTCATGTAGTTGACTGTAACCTGAAAGTATAGGCTGCTTATAAAATAGATCTTCTAAAAAGAATGGGATGCTATTCTCTGTGTATAAGGGTTCATCTAAGCTTACTAATAGGATTTGAAAAGGTGCTACTAGTGGAAAGGGTAGCTTATGGATTCGTTCCTGTAATGCTAAATCTAGCTTGCTACCATGAACTAGTGCTTCAAATATATAGTCATTATTTTTTCGTTGCCATTCACTTTTTGATTCGATAATAGCTTGATATGCCATGATTTCTGTCGTTAATTGGACAAGGTTTGCGATTTCAAGTATATCCTCAGAATCCCCTGTAATCCCAATAACACCAATGACATCATCCTGATACATGATAGGCATATTAATGCCGGGCAAAGTGTTTGGATATTGATCTATATTTTTCTCATTAATAATAAGTGTCTCCTTGCTTTTGGCAACATAGAGTGCTCCTTCATGAATATTTTCAACTCTCATTTTATCGCCAGAAGCTAAAATGACGCCAGTTGGACTAATGACATTAATGTTGCGACGTAATCGTAACATTGTTTGATGGACGATATCTTCTGCTAGTTTTTTCGTTAATATGTTTATACACCTCACATAAAAAAATGTCTGTTATACGACAGTTAATTTATACATTTATTATAATGTTTTCTGAATTTATTGTCATTATAATAAATGTAAGCGCTTAACTTAATAGGGTTATAGAAAGAATTATGGAGGTATAAAATGAAAGTTGTTATTAGTCCAGATTCCTATAAGGGCACTTTGTCGGCTATTGAGGTGGCTAATGCAATGCAGGCAGGAATCATGGATGTTGATCAATCGATTGAAACAATTATTCTTCCTGTTGCAGACGGTGGAGAAGGAACACTCGAATCACTTGTTACCTCAACAGATGGACGATATATTTCACAATATGTACTTGACCCATTGGGGAGAGAAATTGAAGCGAGATATGGTGTACTTGGTGATAATGTAACATGTGTAATTGAAATGGCTAAGGCATCCGGTGTTATGCTCTTACAGGATGAAGAAAAAAATCCTGAGCTTGCATCGACGTATGGAACAGGACAGCTAATCAAGGCTGCGCTCGATGCAGGATTTAGAAAGTTTATTATTGGAATTGGAGGCAGTGCTACAAATGATGCTGGTGTAGGTATGTTAAAGGCACTTGGACTCCAATTAAAAAAAGAAGACGGCACTTTAATTTCTGAGGGGGTGTCATCATTATTAGAATTGTCTTTCATTGATGTTAGCCAGCTAGACGCTAGATTGAATGAAACGCAATTTATTATTGCATGTGATGTAGATAATCCACTTATTGGAGATTGCGGGGCAACCGCTATTTTTGGGCCTCAAAAAGGTGTAAAAGAGCACCAAATAGCTTGTTTTGATAGCTGCTTAAAGCAGTTTGCGGATATTGTTGAAAAACAGTTTAGCATTCGACTACATGACTTCAAAGGGGCGGGTGCGGCAGGGGGAATGGGAGGTGCATTAGTAGCCTTTTTAAACGGTAGCTTTCATGCGGGTATTGATATTGTGATAGATGCAGTACAGCTAAAAAAGCATTTAGAAAGTGCTAGGTTTGTTATTACGGGTGAAGGCAAATCAGATCGACAAACATTGCATGGAAAGGCGCCATTAGGGGTAGCGAAGGCAGCAAAATTAGCAAACACACAGGCCATTTTATTATCGGGTGCTATTGATGAAATTGATAAACCTGTGCTACTTAACTACTTTACTGTTGTTGAGTCATTAGTAGATGAGAAGATTAGTGTTCAGCAGGCAATGCTAAAGCCGTATGAATTTATTCGTCTAAAAACAAAAAAGATTTTTGAGGATTACGTACAAATGGGGGATGAGTAAATGTTGTTCATCATTATTTTAATTGGGGTACTGTTTGTTGTATTGGGAACAGCGAAGTTAAAGCTTCATCCGTTTTTGGCATTATTAATAAGCGCATTCTTTGTTGGAATTGTTTCGGGGATGCCTTTATTAGTAGTGGTTGAAAGCATTAACACCGGCTTTGGTGGGTTAATGACAAGTATTGGTTTAGTTATTATAGCAGGTACAATAATTGGTTTAATATTAGAAAAATCAGGGGCAGCTTATCGAATGGCAGAAGTGGTATTACGAGTTGTTGGTCCAAAGCGTCCTCAACTAGCAATGTCATTAATCGGTTATATCGTCTCAATCCCAGTCTTTTGTGATTCAGGCTTTATTATTTTATCGAGCTTACAGAAATCTTTAGCTAAGCGTGCTAATGTAACAATCGCTTCGATGGCTGTAGCTTTAGCGACAGGACTTTTCGCTACACATGTATTAGTACCTCCAACACCAGGGCCAATTGCTGCAGCTGGAAATATTGGTGCGACAGATTATTTAGGAACAGTTATTGTTATCGGGTTGATAGTAGCAATCCCAGCAACATTTGTAGGGTATTTATGGTCGGTTAAAGTAGCGACAAAAATTCGCGTACCAGAAGATGAATTAGAAGCATTAGATTATGAGGAAGTCGTAAAATCCTTTGGTAAAATGCCATCAACGTTTAAAGCATTTTTACCTATTGTACTACCTATCGTATTAATTGGCATTGGTTCGATTGCTGCATTAGTAGGTGATCCAGAGTCAACATTAAATGTGATTTTCAGATTTCTAGGATCTCCAACAGTTGCTTTATTTTTAGGTGTTTTAGCAGCGTTTTTATTATTACCAGAAATTGGTGAAAATACGTTAACTGGTTGGATTGGTGAAAGCTTAAAAGAAGCAGCTCCTATTTTATTAATTACTGGAGCAGGTGGTTCATTTGGTACAGTAATAAAAAATGCTGGTGTTGGGGAAATACTACAGGAAATGGATTTAGGTATGTTTGCTTCAGGAAGCCTATTTCTCATTGTACCATTTATCGTAGCTGCAGCACTGAAAACAGCTCAAGGGTCTTCAACGACAGCGCTTGTTATTACATCTACACTTGTAGCACCAATGCTAGCCACACTTGGAATTGGGGGAGCGATACCGTTAGCATTAGTTGTCATGGCGATAGGAGCTGGGGCAATGACAGTTAGCCATGTCAATGATAGTTTCTTCTGGGTCATTACACAGTATAGTGGAATGGAAGTGACGCAAGCCTACAAAGCGCAAAC
Source organism: Lysinibacillus sp. Bpr_S20 (assembly GCF_023337835.1). NCBI lineage: Bacteria > Bacillati > Bacillota > Bacilli > Caryophanales > Bacillaceae > Lysinibacillus > Lysinibacillus sp. Bpr_S20. The sequence goes on along the minus strand of NZ_JALNLQ010000014.1, from coordinate 40,637 downwards.
AGTAGCAACTTTACTACAAGGGCTAGTCACTATTGTCATAACAATGATCTTATGGTGGATTTTAGTTTAACTTCTTTCAGCAGATGTTTATGAGCGAAAGCATAGCGTCAGTTTCAGAAGTTTCTCATCTCTGTAGGTATGGGGTGAATCTTCAGCAGGTGTCCTAATGTGCAAGTACAAAGCAGTATTTCACTTGCACTGAGACATAATTGATTAGAGAACGAGAGCAGCCCATGGTTAGCTCTCTTTTTTGTATAATAGAAAAATAGAAAGGAAGTTAGTAAATGAAAAAAATAATAGTAGTGCTCCTTTGTATTTTTTTATTAGCAGGCTGTACGGAGGCATTAAATTCAGAGAAGGTATCCGTCACTGCAGGACATGAAATGCGCGTACATTTTATTGATGTAGGACAAGGAGATTCGATTTTTATTGAATCGCCAAATGGCAAGACAATGCTTGTTGATGGAGGCGTTAAAGGAGCTGGACAACAGGTTGTTTCCTATTTGAAAGAGCTTGGTGTGAACAAGCTCGATATAGTGGTCGCCACCCATCCAGATGCAGATCATATTGGTGGTTTGATTCCTGTGTTAAATTCGATAGATATTGGACAATTTTATGATTCAGGGAAGGTACATACATCTCAAACTTTTGAAGAAATGCTGACACTTATTGACACGAAGAATATCCCTTATAATGTTCCAAAAACAGGTGACAGTATAGCGTTTGATGATGATATTAAAGTGAAGGTGTTAAACGCCAATGAAAATGCAAGAGATAATAATGATGCTTCCATTGTCTTAAAAATTGCCTATGGAAATGTATCATTTTTATTAACAGCTGACGCAGGAATAGCGTTAGAAAAAGAAATGATGAAGTACGATGTGAAAGCAACGATTTTAAAGGCAGGACATCATGGCTCTAACACGAGTAGCTCTGTGGAGTTCGTTCAAGCAGTCCATCCGGAGGTAGCAATTTTAAGCTATGGAGAGGGAAATAAGTACGGCCATCCGCATGCTGAAGTAGTGGAGCGTTTGCAGGCAATTGGCAGTAAAATTTACGCTACGGCAGAAGCGGGAACTGTTATCGTATCAACAGATGGGGTAAACTATGACGTGAATTCGAAAGAAATGTCAGGAACAAATGCCTCAACATCACAAGTAACTAGTACGAATATCGCAAAACCAAAAACAACTAGTGCAAATGTTGAGATTGTTAGTAAGGACTTAATAGACGAAATTGTAGGTATTAAAAATAATGGTAATGAAGCAGTGTCCTTAAAAGGTTGGCAGCTTATTTCGATTGAAGGAGATCAAGTTTTTAACTTTCCGAATGTGACATTGCAGCCAGGAAAAACGATTTATGTCACAAGCGGCTCCAATGCTCGAGAAGGTCAAAATTATTTAAAGTGGACAAATAAGCAAATTTGGCTGAATGATGGGGATGCTGCGCAATTACGTAATACGAAAGGGGACATTGTAAGTGAGCTCGACTAAATACACATTAGACCGTATTGAAGATGGATATGCAGTTTTCTTGAAGTACCCAGAGGAAGAGGAACAGCTAATCATTTTACAGTCTGCCATGAATAAACCAGTACAGGTAGGCGATCGCGTGCTAATTGAAGAAATTGATGGCATCTACCAAATAGAAATTTTAAAAGAAGAAACTGAGCAGAAAAAAGCCGAAATACAAAGTTTAATGGATAGATTGCGTAGGAAAAATCAATAGCTTTAGAATGAAGGAGAGGCTCATCACTAGAAGGTGGAGACGGAATTTGCTAAAGTGTATGCCATATATAGGTTGATTGGAGTGAGGCTGGGTGACTCCTTGGGGATCAGCGATAGGGGAACGAAGGCTAAGAGCATCACATCCTGTGATAACGCCTTCGTGACCAACCTCCTGCTGCTGCCGCTACGTTGCACTCACGCTTTCGCGCAAAAGACATCTGTTGGCCCGAGACCCTGGAGCGAGCAAAGCGAGTGAAGAGGCTCATCGGACGCCCCCAGGAAGCTCTGCTCTGCGCGAAAGCGAAGCGTCAGCGGCAAAGCACCCAGCCGTAACGGAAATCAACCCTACGCTGTGGTGATGAGCCTTTTTTTACTGGCCAAATTGAACACGAAAATATCTGAAACGCTATGCTAAATATTTTGAATATATGCTAAAATAATTATACTAATAGGAAGCTAGGAGCTGACAAAATGTCAATTAATACCATTATTTTTGATTTAGATGATACGCTATTATGGGACAAAAAATCCGTTAAAACAGCATTTGAGAAAACGTGTGAATATGCAGCAACGATACATAATGTAAATCCTGCTGAGCTAGAGGAAGCGGTACGTAAAGAAGCACGTGCACTTTACGAAGGCTATGAAACATATGATTACACGGTGTTAATTGGCATTAACCCATTCGAAGGACTTTGGGGAACATTCGATGATCCAACAGATTCTTTTCAAAAAATGAAAAATATTGTACCGAGTTATCGTACAGAAGCATGGACAAAAGGCTTAGCAGCTTTAGGTATTGATGATACTCAGCTAGGGGCGGAGCTTGGGGAGCGCTTTGTGGCAGAGCGTAAAGTATCTCCATTCTTATATGAAGATACTTTTGAGGTGCTAGATAAGCTGAAAGGAAAGTATCAACTTGTATTACTAACAAATGGAGCACCAAGTTTACAAAATTTAAAGCTAGAAATTACACCAGAAATCGCGCCTTATTTTGACCATATTATTATCTCTGGGGACTTTGGCAAAGGGAAACCAGATGCCTCTATTTTCGAACATGTAATGGAGAAAGCCGGTATTACTGCAGACGATGCAATCATGGTTGGAGATAACTTAAACACGGATATTTTAGGCTCATCCCGTGTTGGTATGCGCAACGTTTGGATCAATCGTGAAAACAATGTACCAAATGGTGTTGTCACGCCATCATACGAGGTCGATTCTTTAACGGCATTATTAGAACTTGTAAATAAGCTATAAGCTAAAATAAATTTTAATGCGTAACAATAAACATCATTAGTTATGAGAAGACAGGCTGGTTGATAGTTATAATTAAAATACTATATGAGACAGGCTTACTGCTCTTCGTGAAATGCTAAATAGGGTGTCTGTCTATAGTCTAAAATGTACTGATTCATCAAAGAATCAGTACATTTTTTGTTTTTATCGAAGGGAAATGTCGAAACATTTTGTTATTCGATTGAGTGAATTATCAGAAAATATAATTTATACTATTATTGAATATAAAAGTAAATACTTTCAATCTAGTGAGTTCGATTTGAAGAAAATGTACAAGCCTTGCTATTGTAAGAAAAATATATAGGACTTTATGTTAAGGGGTGTATATGATGAAAGCAAATCGTTTAGTGTTTGAAAATTCAATTGATATTAATCCTCGTTCAGGCATCATCAAGTTCAATGGGAATCGAATGATTTTAAAATCAGCTGAGGCACTTGGGTTTTTTAGGCGTGACATCATTCAAACTTTGAATATGGAGCGAGCTAAAGGCTTTTTATTACGTTATGGTTGGGCATGCGGTTATAGTGCTGGTGGCTCGATTGAGAAGATGTACCATTGGAAAGAGTTAAAAGAGTTAATAAGAGCTGGCGCGGCGATCCATACATTAGAGGGTGTTGTTAGTGTAGAAATTGATGTATTGGAAATAAGCGATGATAAATTTGAAATGGGAGGCAGGTGGTTCAATTCATACGAGGCGGAGGAGCATGTCCGCCATTTTGGCTTTAGCGACGAAAGTGTATGTTGGACATTGATCGGCTATGTAGCAGGTTTTCTAGCAAAAACCTATCCAAAGGAGCTTGTCGTATTTGAAGAAAAATGTCGTGGCAAATGCGATGACTATTGTAAATTTGTCGTTCGAACAAAGGAGCATGCTACAGCAAAGCAATTAGATATATTACGATATTTTCAAGAAACTTCCTTAGCTGACGAATTAGATGCTACGTATAATGAGTTAAAAACATTGAATAATTCTATCCTCCATTCTGACACCATCCATAAACAAATGACACATGCTATGCTAGAAGGCTATACGTTGAATCAACTTTTACATCTTTTAAGTGATGCTTTGCAATGCAGTGTCACAATAGAACGTAGATATTTAATGAAGCCTATTGGCTACTATTTTATGCATAAGGATGATGAGCAACTTTATATAGAGGGAAGTCGTAAGAGAAAAGAGTTTCGACATGAGTATGAGATTTTGACCATGAAAAAACAATTGGGGGCTTTAGTGATTCTTAGCCATAATAAGCTAACGCGCGAGCAGGAAATGATTATTGAGCGCGCTGTAACAGTCTTCTCCATTTATTTATATACACAGATGCAAATTGCTCAATCACAGTGGCAACGAAAGTCTGATTTTTTAGATGAAATCATGAATAGACAATCTTCCACAGAGGAACTCATTAAAAAGGCTCGTAGTATTTTCCATTTTGATCCGAGTAAAAACAATCGGGTAATTGTCATAACAACTGAGCATGAGGACCCAGAGATTTTGCACAGCTTTTTAATGACAGAGTATTTAAATGTGGAGTGCTTTATTAAAAATCAAGATGTCCTCCTTATTCTAGAGGATTGTGAGAAAAATACCGAATTTATGTCGGACTTTATTAGCGTATTATCGAAACGTTTAAAAGAGAGATTCAAACAATCTATATTTCAAATTGGTGTAGGGAAAAATGCTGAGAAGTTAGAGGAAATTGGCAACAGTCACAACGAGGCAAGACTGATTTGTCAATTTTTACGATATGCAGCTCCTGGTCAGACTCAATCGGCTATTTACGAAAACTTTCAGCACATTATGTTATTTTTAAAGACGACAAACCCAAAGGAGCTTTTACAGTTTTATGAAGAGATACTTGGCCATCTATTAAGTTATGATGAGCAAAATAATGCAACACTTGTCTATACGTTAGAGGTATTTCTAAACCACAGTGGGAATGTCAATAAAACAGCGAAGGCTTTGAATCTATCAATTCCTGGCTTTCGTTATCGAATGGAAAAAATTGAATCTTTATTGCAAGAAGATTTGCGGACAGGAGATGGACGTTTCCGATGCCAGTTAGCCTTGAAAATCTTTTATGTAATGAAAGCGCTAGAAAATAAAAAATAGGGAAAGTCAGCGGATCTGCTGGCTTTTTTCTATTTTCTGCGTAAATTCCTTTCAAATTTTAAAGAAAAGAAACAGAATACTATACTTTTTGTAAATTATCTAAAAATTGAAAAAGTAATACAGTTAAATAGACATGTCAAACAAGAAAAAATAATTGTAGGAGGGAAGCGAATGGTTGTAAAGCAAGGTACGAAGCCATTGACAGGGCAGGAATATTTAGAAAGTTTAAAGGATAGCCGGGAAATTTGGTTACATGGTGAACGTGTGAAGGATGTCACGACCCATCCGGCTTTTCGAAATTCGGCACGATCGATTTCGCGTTTATATGATGCCATGCATGACCCAAAGTACAAAGATATTTTAACTTGTGAAACGGATACGGGTAGTGGAGGTTATACGCATAGTTATTTCCGGGCAGCACGTAGCGCGGATGATTTAATTAAAGGACGAGATGCTATTGTTGCTTGGGCCCGTCTTACATATGGGCAGATGGGGCGGACACCAGACTATAAAGCTTCATTCCTTGCAACACTTGGAGGGAATCCTGAATATTATTCACCTTACCAGGAAAATGCAAAGCGTTGGTATAAAGAATCGCAAGAACGAAATTGGTTCTTTAATCATGCAATTGTGAATCCACCTGTTGATCGACATAAAGATGTCCATGAAGTAGGAGATGTTTTTATCCAAGTAGAGCGTGAAACTGACGAAGGCCTGATTATTAGTGGCTCAAAGATGGTGGCTACAGGATCAGCTATTACTAATTACAATTTTGTTGGTACGTATGGATTACCGATTAAAGATAAAAAATTTGCTGTTGTCTTTATTGCACCAATGGATGCACCCGGTGTGAAGCTTATTAGTCGTGCTTCGTATGAAATGACGTCTGCAGTTATGGGGAGTCCATTCGATTACCCGCTAAGTAGTCGTTTCGATGAAAATGATGCGGTCCTTGTGTTTGAGCAAGCACTTATCCCGTGGGAAAATATTTTAATTTATGAAGATATGCAAAAAACAACTTCATTCTTTGTAGAAAGCGGTTTCATTAATCGTTTTACTTTCCAAGGTGTCACACGCTTAGCGGTGAAATTAGATTTTATTATTGGTGTCTTATTGAAAGCATTGAAAACAGCGGGCACTGATCAATTCCGTGGTGTACAGGTGCATATTGGTGAAATTATAGCTTGGCGTCATATGTTCTGGTCATTAAGTGATGCTATGGCACTGAATCCTGAGAAAAAAGAAAATGGCACTGTTGTTCCGAATTTAAATGGCGGATTAGCCTACCGTGTATTTTTACAGGAAGGTTGGCCAAAGATTAAAGGTATCATTCAGCAGATTGTAGCGGGGAATTTAATCGTCCAACCATCTAGTGCAAGGGATTTTTTAAATGAAGAATTCCGTCCGACATTAGATAAGCTTTACCGTGGTTCAAATGGTATTGAAGCACTTGAAAAAATTAAAACAATTAAGCTACTTTGGGATGCGATTGGTACTGAATTTGGCGGCCGTAGTGAATTATATGAACGTAATTATGCTGGAAATCATGAAGATATTCGATTACAAACATTATTCGGTGCACAAGGTAGCGGTAAAATAGATGAATTTATCGCGTTTGCTGAGCAATGTATGGCAGATTACGATTTAACGGGGTGGACAGACCCTACGTGGGTTAACCCAGATGATGTGAATTATTTTGCAAATAAATACTGAAAACAATTAGGGGGAATGTTGGATGTCAAATTTTGATGTAGCACAATTAGCGCATGTGGAGCTTTTTACACCAAAGCCAGAGGAATCTTTAAAGTTCTTTACGGATTATATGGGATTACAAATTACTGCACGCGAGGGGCAATCAGTTTATTTACGAGGCTATGAAGATTTTTATCATCATACATTAAAGCTTACGGAAGGAAAAGAGGCTGGGCTTGGCCATTCTGCATGGCGAGCAAGTTCACCTGAAGCATTAGAGCGCCGTGTCGCATCTTTAGAAAAAAGTGGTTACGGAAAAGGCTGGATTGATGGTGATTTGGGTCATGGTCGTGCCTACCAATTCGTCACACCAGATGGACACAATCAAGAAATTTTATGGGAAGTAGATTATTTCCAACCAGCTGAAGATCAAAAAACATTGTTAAAAAGTCGTCCACAAAAGCGTCCATTAATGGGTGTTCCAGCGCGTCGTTTAGATCATATCAACTTAATGTGTAGGGACGTGGCGAAAAACCGTGAGTTTATGTCCGAGCATTTAGGCTTCAAATTACGTGAGCAAATCGTTTTAAACAATGATGAAGAAATTGGTGCATGGATGAGTGTTAGCCCACTTGTACATGAGGTAGCGTTAATGAACGATCAAACTGGCAATAGTGGCCGCTTCCATCATATTGCATTTTGGTACGGCTATCCACAGCATCTAATGGATACAGCAGATATTTTTGTGGAAAACGGTATTCAAATAGAAGCTGGGCCAGGAAAGCATGGAGTGAGTCAAGCGTACTTCATGTACGTGATGGAGCCTGGTGGCAACCGAGTAGAATTATTTGGCGATTCAGGTTACCTAATTTTCGATCCTGATTGGAAGCCAATAACATGGCGTGAAAATGAGTTAGAAGAAGCGATTGTTTGGTATGGCTCTCCATTACCTAATGAATATTTCTTATATGGTACCCCAGATCGAGCGGTAAAAGTTCCAGTGAAATAAACAGTAGTAGGGTCATTATAACGTAGGGGTGATTTCCGTTCCGACTGGGCGCTTTGCCGCTGACGCTTCGCTTTCGCGCAGAGCAGAGCTTCCTGGGGGCGTCCGATGAGCCGCTTCGCTTCGCTGCAGGGTCTCGGGGCAACAGATGTTTTTTGCGCGAAAGCGTAGTGTTAACGCAGCGGCAGCAGCAGGATGTTGGTCACGAAGGCGTTATCACAGGATGTGATGTTCTTAGCCTTCGTTCCCCTATCGCTGATCCCCAAGGAGTCGCCCAGTCTCCACTCCAATCAATTTGTATACATGGCATATGTTTTAACAAATATCATCGCGAACTTTTGGGGATGAATAAGCCAGTAGTAGTTTAATTGTAAAAATATCCAAATCGCTGTCTTAAATACTACTTCATAGTATTTGAGACAGCACTATATTATGAGGGGGTTATGTAATGGAGGATCGTCTGTTTAGAAATGCGATGGGGAAATTTGCAACGGGTGTAACAGTCATTACAACAAATGTAAATGGCAGTATCCATGGCATGACTGCGAATGCGTTCATGTCTGTTTCACTTGATCCAAAATTAGTGGTTATCTCTATCGGTGAAAAAGCTTCTATGCTGAAGCATATCCAACAAAGTGGAACATTTACGGTCAATTTTTTATCAGCGGAGCAGCAAGAGTTATCGATGATATTTGCTGGACAAATCAAAGAAAAGCGTCATGTAACATTCGGTGATTTACAAGGTGCACCTACAATTGAAGGCGCTATTGCACAAGTAAGTTGTGAGGTAGCAAACACATATATAGAAGGTGATCATACATTATTTATCGGACGAGTGAAAAACATTCATCTAGAAGACGGGGATCCATTGCTATTCTTTAATGGACAGTACGGTGCATTGTCAGCAGAAACAACGCTACAGGTCTAGGAGGTTAGGTATGGACAGACAACTTTATGCAGAGAAATTACAGGTGGCTGAGGCAACGAAGCAACCGATCGAGCCACTATCATCTATTGTTCCAGACATAACGGCAGATGATGCTTATGCTATTCAATTACTTCAAATTGCTTCGAAGCAACAAGAGGGGAAGCGGATTGTCGGCAAAAAGATTGGTTTAACGAGTAAAGCGATGCAACAGCAATTTAAAGTTTCAGAGCCAGACTACGGTCATATTTTATCGGATATGGTGGAAGTCGACGGTGCCACAATCTCACTCAATCATTTCATTCAACCAAAGTTGGAATTTGAGATTGCGTTTGTTTTGAAGAAGAACTTATATGGACCAAATATTACAGTGGAGGATGTCATTGAGGCGACAGATTACATTGTCCCTGCACTAGAAGTAATAGATAGTCGCATAGCGGATTGGAAAATTCGTTTTGAAGATACAGTCGCAGACAATGGTTCTTCCGCCATGGTCATTATCGGAGGGACACCTACTAAATTGCAAGATATAGACTTACCGCATATTGGCATGAATGTTTACCGCGATGGTGAATTGTTTGATAGTGCAGCCGCAGCTGCTGTTATGGGTGATCCATTGCTTGCAGTTGCATGGTTAGCCAATAAACTTAGTAAATATAATATCGGTTTGCAGGCGGGTGAATTTGTGTTAGCAGGCGCATTAACAGCTGCGGTCACAATTGAGGATGGAGATACGTTTACGGCAGAGTTTGCCCATCTAGGTACTGTGTCCGCTACGTTTAGGCTGAAGGAGGAGAATTGAAGATGGCAAAGTTGAAAGTTGCGATTTTAGGCTCCGGTAATATCGGTACAGATTTAATGTACAAAATTGAGCGTAGTGATTACTTAACAATGAGTGTCATGGTAGGAATTGACCCTGATTCTGAGGGAATTCAACGTGCAAAGGCTCGTGGCTATCAGACAATCACGAACGGAATAGATGGCCTAGTGGCATGCCCTGAGCTTTTTGATATTGTGTTCGATGCTACAACGGCAAAGGCGCATTCTATGCACAGTGAGAGAGTGCTTGCTCTTGGCAAAAAGATCATTGATTTAACACCAGCTGCTATTGGCCCTTTCGTAGTACCGTGTGCTAATTTGGAAAAATTCGCGACGGCCGATAACGTCAATATGGTGACATGTGGTGGCCAAGCGACTATTCCAATTGTCTATGCTATTAATCAAGTAGCTGATGTTGACTATGCGGAAATCGTTGCAACGGTAGCAAGTAAAAGTGCAGGACCTGGTACAAGGGCAAATATTGATGAATTTACACGAACAACAGCCAATGCAATAGAGGACGTAGGCGGAGCGAATAGGGGAAAGGCCATTATTATTTTAAACCCAGCTGATCCGCCGATTATGATGCGTGATACTGTGCATGTTTTAGTGAATGAAGGGGATAAGGAACAAGAAATTATCAAAGCAATTGAAGATATAGTGCTAGCTGTTCAGCAATATGTACCTGGCTATCGCATGACGAGCGCTCCTATTTTTAATGGTAAACAAGTATCGATCTTTTTAGAGGTAGAGGGAGCGGGAGATTTTTTCCCAACCTATTCAGGAAATCTCGATATTATGACGGCTGCAGCAGTACAAGTAGGGAATGAAATTGCTAAACAGTATCATGAAATAGTGAGGGCGAACGAAGCGGAGGTGAGTAAATGACAAAATTAACAGTTTTAGATGTCACATTGCGTGATGGTAGTCATTCAATGCGCCATGCATTTACAGAACAGCAAGTGAGAGATGTAGCTCATGGTCTAAGGAAAGCAAAGGTGAAATATTTTGAGGTATCACATGGAGATGGATTAGGGGGCTCTTCTCTACAGTACGGCTTTTCAAAAGTGGATGAACTGAAATTAATCGAGGCGGCACGAGAAGAATGTGGTGATTCGGCGATTTCGGTCTTGATTTTACCTGGTATAGGTGTAAAGGAAGATTTGAAAAATGCAGTGAAGGCAGGAGCTAAAATGGCTCGGGTGGCAACGCATGTTACTGAGGCTGATGTTGCGGGACAACATATTTACTTAAGCCGTGAGCTAGGATTGAAAACAGTTGGCTTTTTAATGATGGCGCATATGGCTTCAACGTCTGTAATAGTAGAACAAGCGAAGTTATTTGAGCGTTACGGTGCAGAAATTATTTATGTGACAGATTCAGCAGGTGCCATGCTACCTCATGAGGTCAAGGAGCGTGTAGCCGCATTGAAGTCACATGTTTCTTGTGAAATTGGTTTCCATGCGCATAATAATTTATCACTTGCCATGGCAAATACGATAGCTGCTGTCGAAGCAGGTGCTACGTATGTGGATGGTAGTTTACGTTCTTTAGGTGCGGGAAGTGGCAACGCACAAACAGAAGTCATGGTTGCTGTTTTCGATCGTCTCGGCTATGAAACGGGGATTGATTTATATAGTGTAATCGATGTTGCTAATGAAGTAGTTGCACCAATTATGCCGCGCCCGCAAGAAATAACAGGCTCTAGTTTAATGATGGGCTACGCTGGTGTCTACTCTAGCTTTCTATTATTTACGCAGGAAGCAGCAAAAAAATACAACGTTGATGAACGTGAAATTTTACTGGAGCTCGGCAAGATGAAAGCGGTAGGTGGTCAAGAGGATTTAATTGCAGAGATTGCTCGTAAGATAGCCAATCCTACACAGACAGTAAATTAGAAATGGAGGAACGAGCCATGATGAAAACCGATACGCTAGATCAAATTGCGTATGAGCTGTATAAAGCGGAGCGAGATGTATCAGAAGTCACGAAGTTTGTTGATCAGTATCCAGAACTGACGGTGGCAACAGCTTATGACATTCAAGACAAACTAATTGAACTCAAGCGTATGCATGAGCAAACAACCATTTCAGGGTTAAAGCTTGGCTTAACGAGTAAGGCTAAACAACAAATGATGGGTGTACATGAGCCTTCTTATGGCGTGTTGTTGGCGAATATGGCGCTAAACCCACAGCTGCCGATTTCCTTAAAATCTTTAATTCATCCAAAAATTGAGCCAGAGATAGCCTTTGTATTTAAAGAAGATTTACGCGGTCCAATTGTAACCGTTGCGCAAGTATTGAAAGCAACGGATTATATTGCACCTGCAATGGAAATTATCGATAGTCGTTATTTAAATTTCAATTTTACTTTACCAGATGTAATTGCTGATAACTCTTCTTCTTCGCGTTACATATTGGGTTCACAAAAGTATGCGGTGAACGAAGTGGATCTTGTAAATATGGGCTGTATTTTCACGCACAATGATGAAATTTTTGCGACGAGTACAGCAGGCTCGGTGATGGGGCATCCAGCACGTGCCATTGCATGGATGGCAAATAAATTAATCGCTCGAGGACAACACATTCGAGCTGGAGATATTGTGTTAAGTGGTGCGTTAACAGGCGCCGCAACAATGCATGCAGGGGATAGCTTTACTGTAAGCTTTGACGGAATGGAGTCGTTAACAGTTGAAGTAGAGCGATAGAGAAGGAGGAAGGTGAAATGCCAATTATTCAAGTAACATTTATTGAAGGACGTACACCAGAACAAAAGGAACGGTTAATTGAAGAAGTAAGTAAAACCGTGTCTTCTGTTTTAGATGCACCGCTTGAAACAGTTCGTGTGTGCTTACATGAAATTCCAAGCACTCATTGGGGAATTGCAGGGAAGTCCGTCCAACGTCGACAAAATGAATAATAAGGAGTGTCTACTATGGGAAATACTCAAACTAAATTGAAAGTAGTTAAGCTATTTATTAATGGGGAATATGTAGAATCTTCTTCTCAAACAGTGTTTGAGGTGAAAAATCCTGCGACTCAGGAGATTATTGCACAAGTCCATGAAGCGAGTTTTGAAGATGTGGATCGAGCGTGTGAAGCAGCACGGCAAGCTTTTGAAGAAGGACCATGGCGTACGATGCCTTTATCTGAGCGATTGGCGAAAATTCGTCGGATGGCAGAGATTATTTTAGAACGCAAAGAGGAGTTAGCGCGCTTAGAAGCATTAGATGTAGGTAAGCCCTATCAAGTAGCATTAGAACGTGAAATTCCTCGCGCCGCGGAAAATTTAAAGTTTTTTGCTGATTTTATGGAACAGCAAGGCGGCGAAGTATACCCGATGAATGACGCTTATTTAAATTATACGCGCTATGAGCCCGTTGGCGTTGCTGCGTTAATTACCCCTTGGAATTTGCCGTTTATGCTAACAACATGGAAGCTTGGTCCATGTTTAGCTTCTGGGAATACAGCGGTTATAAAACCTGCAGAAATTACACCTTTAACCGTATCGTTACTTGGTGAAATTGCACAACAGGCGGGTATTCCAGATGGTGTGGTTAATGTTGTCCATGGCTTTGGGGTACAATCAGCAGGAGAATTTATGACGACACACCCTGAAGTCGATTTAATTTCCTTCACTGGAGAAACAACGACAGGGAAAGCCATCATGAAAAACGGTGCTGATTCATTGAAAAAAGTTTCCTTTGAATTAGGTGGTAAGGCAGCAAACATTATTTTTGAAGATGCGAATTTAGAAAAAGCCATCCCGATATCGATTCAAGCAGCATTTATGAATTCCGGTCAAGTTTGTCTAGCAGGATCACGTATTTTAGTACAACGTTCGATCTTAGATGAATTCCTAACACGTTTTAAAGAAGCGGCTGCAGCATTAGTCGTTGGTGACCCTCAAGATTCAAAAACGAATATGGGGCCAGTTGTAAGTGAAGCACATTATAATAAGGTAACAAGCTATTTAAGAATAGCTGAATATGAAAATTCTACGCTTATTTATGGTGGTGAACGTCCTGAATTACCAGCGTATCTAAATACAGGTTATTATTTACAACCGACCATCTATTTACAAGAAAATCCACAAGCCCGTATTTGCCAAGAGGAGATTTTCGGTCCTATTGTGACAATTATCCCGTTTGATACGGAGGAAGAGGCACTGGCGATAGCAAATGGAACAGAGTACGGTTTAAATGCAGTTGTCTGGACGGAAAACTTACAGCGTGCACACCGTATTTCACATGATGTACGTGCAGGAACGATTTGGGTAAATTGCTGGTTTGTGCGTGACTTACGTGCTCCGTTTGGAGGCTTTAAAAAGAGTGGCGTAGGACGTGAAGGGGGTCACCATAGCTTAGAATTCTTCACGGAAGCGAAAAATATTTGTATAGCGTTGAAGTGAGGGCTAGCATTGGCCTAATTCGGAGAGTATCTCAGAAATGTTTCTGGGATACTTTTTTATTTTTTGTCTAAAAAAGCTAGCCCCCAAGCTGGGACGGAAATCAACCCTACGTTATGATAATGAGTCTAAAAAAAGCAGAGAGTATTTGTCCTCTCTGCTCACTAATCAATATATTATTATAGGTTTATCGCTTTTACTTCATCAATATTTTCAAGCTGTGCAACGAATGTTAGGTCTTCTTCTGTTACAGTATTGTCGATTGTTAGCATCATGACTGCTGTACCGCCAACTTGTGCACGACCTACTTGCATTGTTGCGATGTTCACATCTTTTTCTGCTAGTTTTGTTGCTACGCGGCCGATTGCACCTGGTTTGTCAGTGTTTTTAATGTAAAGAAGGTGGCCTTGTGGAATAACGTCAACAACATAGTCTTCTACTTTCACAATACGTGCGCCTAAACCGTTTAATAATGTCCCAGCAACTGTATGTGTTTCGTTTACTGTTTTAATTTCAATCGTAATTAAGCTAGTGAAGCCTTTAGCAGTTGTTGTTTTATGCTCATTAATTTTCATGCCGATACGTTCAGATAGGTAGCGAGCATTTACATCATTCACATGATTACCGTGGTTTTTAGCTAGTAAGCCTTTTAACGCGTTTGATGTTAGTGGACGTACATCATAATTTGCTACTTCACCAGCATAAGATAAGTTGATTTCTTTCACAGGCTCAGTAGTCAGTTGAGATAAGAATGAACCTAGTTTTTCAGCTAATTCAAAGAAAGGCTCGACTTGTGCAAGTAACTCTTTTGGAATAGAAGGCATGTTTACTGGGTTCGTAACAGTACCTGTTTTATAGAATTTAATGATGTCGTTTGAAACGTCAACAGCTACAGACTCCTGTGCTTCAATTGTAGATGCACCTAAGTGAGGTGTCGCGATTACTTGTGGTAAAGTAAGTAGCTTGTGATCTGTTGCTGGCTCAGATACGAATACGTCAAGAGCTGCCCCAGCTACTTTACCTTCTACGATTGCATCGTATAAATCATCCTCATTGATAATACCGCCACGTGCACAGTTAATGATACGCACGCCTTCTTTCATCATGGCGAATTTTTCTTTGTTAATAAGGTTGCGTGTCTCAGGAAGAAGTGGTGTGTGTACTGTAATGAAATCTGCATTTGCACAAATTTCTTCTACTGTTGATTTTGTTACGCCTAACTCTTTTGCGCGTTCATCCGTTAGGAATGGATCGTATGCCATAACGTTCATACGTTGGCCTTTTGCACGATAAGCAACTTCAACACCGATACGCCCGAAGCCTACAACGCCTAGAGTTTTATTTTTAAGCTCAACCCCAACATAAGATTTACGATCCCATTTACCATTTTTAAGTGTATTAAATGCTTGTGGGATGTGACGAGCAAGTGAAGTCATCATGGCAATAGTGTGCTCAGCAGCAGAGTTAGTGTTACCGTCTGGTGCATTCACAACGATAATGCCGTGTTCAGTAGCAGCAGTTAGATCAATGTTGTCTACACCTACTCCAGCACGTCCAATAAGTTTTAAGTTTTTAGCCGCTTCAATTACTTCACGTGTTACCGTTGTTTGAGAGCGTACTAGTAAAACATCTACATCCGCAATTTTGGCTATTAATTCTTCTGGTGCAAGACCAGTATCAACGATGATGTTTAAGTCTAAATCTTGTTCTTGTCGTAGTGGGAAAATACCATCTTCACTTAGTGGGTCAGCGATAAATACGTTAATTGTTTTTGTTGCAGTAGTCATTTGTAATTAGCTCCTTTTAATTAAAATTGGTAATGGTCTTTATATACGAAACAGTCTGAATTTTGTAAACAAACATCTTACAGCATACAAACAATCTCCTTTCAAAAATAAAACAATAAAAAAGCCTTCCGCGCCTTACAAACACAAAGATTGTGTTGTAAGGGGCGAAAGGCTGAATAAACATTGGTTCGCGGTACCACCCTTAATCACTGCTTGAAGAAAGAATTCTAGCAGTCTTAGCTATATGCGTAACGTGCATGTGACGGATAAGCTTACTTTGGAGATGTTCGGCTTATCTATTCAGGAGTGGAACTATTATCGTAGAAATCACTGATTTACACCAACCATCAGCTCTCTTTGGATTTTCTAGCGACTAGCGTGTCTCCGTCGTTATATTTTCGTGTGATTTAATTGTTAACATCATAATCCTTATTGTTCACCTTTGTCAATAATAATTCTGATAAAGATTAAAATTCATGACTTAGTACGTCTTCAAAACAGTTAAATACGAACTATTTATGCATTTTTGTTATTTATAGTTCGTGTTTACAGGGAGGACAATGAAAGCGCTATCGATATATGTTAAGTCAGATTACATGGGCGTTTAACAAATATTAGAGGTCGAAAATTATACATTGGAAACTTTCTTTGTTTAGTGGAGGAAAGCGAACATTGTTTTCTTGTCACATTTTCGTCAAAATTTTGATGTGTAGAAGGTAAACCGTCAATTTGAGAAGAATGTAAGTAAGGGAAGATTGATTTTTAGGGGGGATAGAATGATGTATGATGTAGCAATTGTCGGTGCAGGACTGGCAGGGTTAGTAGCTGCCTGTGAGTTAGCGGATGCAAAGAAAAAAATTCTATTAGTCGATCAAGAACCTGAAAATTCAATGGGGGGACAGGCATTCTGGTCTTTTGGTGGTATATTTTTAGTGAATTCACCCGAGCAAAAAAGGCTTGGTATTAAGGATAGTAAAGAGCTTGCATGGCAGGATTGGCAAGGAACAGCTGGCTTCGATCGTCTAGACGATGAAGATTCGTGGGCGTATAAATGGGCTAGAGCTTATGTAGATTTTGCAGCTGGTGAAAAATATAGTTGGTTAAAGTCTATGGGTATTAAGTTTTTTCCGGTCGTCGGTTGGGCAGAACGTGGGGGATCATTAGCAGGCGGCCACGGAAATTCGGTACCTAGGTTTCATATTGTTTGGGGAACTGGACCAGGTATTGTTAAGCCTTTTGCTGAAAAAGTGAAAAAGGCCATAAAGGATGGTTTTATAGATTTTAAACCAAGACATCGTGTAGATGAGTTTATTCAACAAGATGGAAAAATTACAGGAATTAGTGGAACAGTTTTAGCTCAAAGCTATGCAAACCGCGGTGAAAAAAGTTCTAGGCTAGGTATTGACGAATTTTCTTATGAAGCTGAAGCGGTTATTGTGGCAAGCGGTGGAATAGGTGCAAATTTAGATTTAATTAGAGAAAATTGGCCAGCGCGACTTGGAACACCGCCTCAAAATATGGTCAGTGGTGTACCTGCTTATGTAGATGGAAGAATGCTAGGAATTGCTGAGCATGCTGGTGGGCGTATCGTAAATCGAGACCGCATGTGGCATTATACAGAAGGCTTGAAAAATTGGGACCCTATTTGGCCAAATCACGGTATTAGAATTTTGCCTGGCCCTTCGTCATTATGGTTTGATGCAGAAGGAAATCGATTTGGAGCACCTAATTTTCCTGGCTTTGATACGTTAAGCACATTAGAAGCAATTCAAAAAACAGGCTATGATTACTCGTGGTTTATTTTAACGGAAAAGATTATTGAAAAAGAATTTGCATTATCAGGCTCTGAACAAAATCCTGATTTAACCAATAAAAGTATTAGTGATGTTCTGAAACGTGTTTTGCCAGGGCCACCAGGTCCTATTCAGGCATTTAAAAATCATGGCGAAGATTTTGTTGTTGCACATGATTTAAAGGAGTTAGTGGATGGAATGAACAAGTTGGCTGGCAATGACCTTCTTGATTTTATCAAAATCAAAGATCAAATTTTAGCAAGGGATCGTGAAATGGACAATAAATTTACGAAGGACTTACAGGTTAATGCTATTCATGGAGCAAGAAACTATGTTGGTGATAAATTTATACGCGTTGCCAAACCCCATAAAATATTAGATCCAAAAAATTGGCCCCTTATCGCGGTGCGCTTAAATATTTTAACGCGAAAAACATTAGGAGGCTTACAGACAAATTTGAATGGTGCCGTGTTAGGAATGGATGGACAGCCTGTACCAGGTTTATTTGCAGCCGGGGAAGTTAGTGGTTTTGGCGGTGGCGGTGTACATGGTTACCGTGCATTAGAAGGGACATTTGTTGGTGGTTGTTTATTTAGTGGTCGACAGGTAGGGCGATACTTGGCAAAAGGGGAATGAAGACAAATTTAGGTGAGATTTAGCAAGTCGTAGAGAGAGGGAAATCGCTCGGGTAAGCCGGAAAAGTGATCGGGTACCGCCGGAAATCGCTCAGGTAAGCCAGGAAAGTGATCGGGTACCGCCGGAAATCGCTCAGGTAAGCTGGAAAAGTGATCGGGTGCGGAGGTAAAGCGCTCAGGTAAGCTGGAAAAGTGATCGGGTACCGTGGGAAATTTGCTCAGGTAAGCCGACAAATCGCTCGGGTACTAAAAATATCTGCTCAGGTAAACACGTAATCACTGGCCCTGTACAGAGAGTAACCCCAAAAATAGAAAAGAGCATCATCTCAAATGGATGATGCTTTTTTCTCTCTTATATAGATGAATGTTGAACTTCAGCGATTTTAGCGATTTGTTCTTCAATCTGCTCTTTTGTCCAACCATTCTCTTCAACGAAGAAGTTACGTTTTGCGCGACGGCATTCATCTGAACAGCTTCGCATATAGAAGGACTCATGCTTTTCCTCGCAAAGCATTAATTTATGACATTCAGGATTTGCACAGTTTGTATAGCGTTCTGTCGGTTCGCCAGTGAAGAAATCCTTTCCGACAATTACATGCTCAACCTGATTAATTGGTACACTACGGCGTCGGTCGAAGACGAACATTTGTCCATCCCATAGTTGACCTTTTACTTCAGGGTCTTTAGCATACGTGGCAATTCCTCCATGTAATTGACCAACACTCTCCCCATAGCCCTCACGTTTTAACCAGCCAGAGAATTTTTCACAGCGAATACCACCTGTGCAGTAAGTTAAAATTTTCTTGTCAGCAAAATCTTCTTTATGAGCCTCCATCCAATCCGGTAGATCACGGAAGTTTTCGATATCTGGACGTACAGCACCACGGAAATGTCCGAGGTCATATTCGTAATCATTACGTGCATCAATAACTACTGTATTATCTTCCTGCATACGTTCCATAAATTCCTTTGGTGATAAATAATCTCCTGTTATTTCTAAAGGATTAATATCATCGTTTAAACCAAGATGTACAATCTCTCGACGAGGGCGCACATGCATCTTTTTAAAGGTATGTCCTTCAGCTTCATCAATTTTCCACATGATGTCGCTAAAACGAGGATCTGCCTTCATATGATTCATGTAAGCATCAGTTTGCTCGATGGTACCTGAAACCGTTCCATTAATACCCTCATAGCCAACTAAAATACGACCAAGTAGTCCGATTTCTTTACAAAATGCTAAATGTTCCTCTGCAAATGCTACAGGGTCTTCAATAGCTATATATTTATAATAAAGTAATACACGATAGTCTTTCTGTGTCACAATCATTAACCACCTTTAAATCAATTATTCGTCCTTAAATATAGCATATCAAGTTCAATTTTGCGTAGCTTAGAAGGAGTTTTCTAAAAAAACACGAATAGTACATAGTGAATGACTATTCATATTTGGGGGTGTTGGGATGGAATTTTCAACGATTACATTAGAAAAATTAGAACGCCGTGCAACATTAACATTAAATCGACCACATGCTATGAATGCTATGGACGATGTGATGATGCGTGAGCTTGCAGAATGCTTTGAGGCATTACAGCAAGAACAAGAAATACAAGTTCTTGTTATTCGCGGGGAAGGAAAAGTCTTTTCAGCAGGTGGCGATATTAAAGCGATGCTTGATCCAAATAAGCCGCTTAATATTAACGGGGCCATGGTTTATTTAACACGTATAGTCAAAGCATATTACCAGCTACCGATGATCGTCATTGCAGCGGTTCATGGAGCATCAGCTGGATTAGGATTTAGTCTAGCACTTGGGGCTGATATAGTTGTAGCATGTGAAAATAGTAAACTCGCTATGAACTTCATCGGCATAGGGCTCATCCCTGATGGTGGCGGTCATTTCTTTATGAAGGAACGTGTAGGTACTGTCAAAGCTAAACAAATGATTTGGGAGGGTAAGGTATTAACTGCATCGGAAGCACATGATGTAGGGTTAATTGACTATGTTGCACCAGATGGGACTGTTTTTGCAATTACTGACCAATTAGTTGGAAAAATGCTTGCTTCTCCAATTGCATCGATGATTACGACTAAAAAAATTCTACATGCTCAAAATTTACCGCAATTAGAGAGTATTTTATCAATGGAAGCAGCAGGTCAATCGGAAATGCGTAAAACAGCCGATCATTTAGAGGGAATCCATGCATTTGTAGAGAAAAGAGCACCTGCTTTTGTAGGGAAATAAATTTTAAAAAATCAAAGTGGTTAGACACATCGCTTTATTACTATAAATTAGAGGGATATGTCAGAAGATACATCCTTGTGAAGAGGTTGATTGGAGTGGAGACTGGGCGATTCCTTGGGGGACTAGCGTCACAGATGAGACCCTGGAGCGTAGCGAAGCGGCTCATCGGACGCCCCCAGGAAAGCGCCCAGTCGGAACGGAAATCAACCCCTCGTTTTGCCGAAGGGTCATCTGAATTCACACCTGACAGTATACTTTTATAGAAAGATTAAAAAATACCGCATCAGAAAAGCGCAAGAAGTCAACGTGTAAAAATTGATTTCCTGCGCTTTTAAGGCTTTAACCGGTTTTATCCGTGCCTTTTTACTAGCTATTTTTTAGACATGGAATAAGATTAATTTACCTGAGGAGTTTACAAGGCGATGAGTTTTGTTGGCAACACCTTTTTCTTCAATTTGTTGTAGACCGTTGATTTTTGCAGCCTCATCGTTTTCGAATGTCCATGTTTCGTCAAACAATGTTTCCCCAGTTTTTTCAAAAGCTGTAAAACGATAATTCTCCATAAAAACCCACCCTTTACTTAAATATATATCTATTATACATAGAAGGTTTATAAACTTCACGATAAAACTAGCGAATATTTCGATAAATTACGAAAGTTGTGGAAAATTTAAGGCAATACTAATAATGAATATTCTTTGAAGACATTTCTCATCTATCGCGAAGTATGATAAAATAGAACAAATATTCGGTTTTGGCGTGATTCATAAATGTCCAGAAATGAGACAAATAGCGATTAGTAAATGAATGAAGTAGCAATTCCAAAGTACTCAATAATTTACTACATTGCGAGTGATGAAAAATGACGACAAGGTATAGATTATTGATTTTGGACAATTATGCCGAGGCATAAATGATTATTTGAGGTGATTGGATGTCAGCAATTCGTTTTTTTCATATGGCAGATTTACATTTAGATAGTCCGTTTAAGGGCTTATTTGGTTTACCTGAGCAATACTTCAAAAGGATTCGAACAAGTACTTTTGAAGCTTTTGATAAAATTATTGAAAAAGCTATTCAGGAGAAACCTGATTTTTTACTGATTGTCGGTGATATATATGATGGGGAAAATCGTAGCTTACAGGCGCAAAGACGATTTCAAGATGCTATGGAAAAACTCTTTCAACATAATATCCCGGTCATTTTAAGCTATGGTAATCACGATCACTTAAATGGTGCTTGGACACGCTTTGCCTTACCGAGCAACGTTTATGAGCTACCAGCTGAAACAAGTGTTGTGCAATTAAAAATACGTGGTCAGCAAGTTAATATTTATGGCTTCAGTTATAGTGACCGCCATATAACGAAAACAATGATTGATAGTTATCCTGTTGCACAGGACCAGCATGCTATTCATATAGGTATGCTTCATGGTAGTGAAGCTAGCGATACAACGCATGCTGTTTATGCTCCGTTTACAAAAGATCAACTTCTTGAAAAGAACTATCATTATTGGGCTTTAGGGCATATTCATAAACGACAATTTTTACATCAACATCCATCGATTGTGTATCCAGGCAATATTCAAAGTCGACATCGGAAAGAGCAGGGGATTAAGGGCTTCTATGACGTAACTTTGTCACAAACCTCTACTGAATTGGAATTTGTACCGACCTCTACTGTTGTTTACAATACGGTAGAGGTAGATTGTACGAATGTGTTTCATGCAAATGAACTACTAAAAAAATGTGAGGAAGCACTGATGCTTAATCGTCAAGAGTATGGGGCATCTGTTGTTGAACTCCATTTAAAAAATATAGATGGACAATCACAATCTTTATTTGAACATGCCACAGTGGATGCATGGCTAGAAACAATTCGAGAAGCTGAGGATGGGATTGAACCAATGTGCTGGGTTCAAAAGCTTGTGTTACATCAATCTTCAGTATTGTATGAACATACTGCTGCAACTGAATCGGTGATGAATCTAATGGAGCAATGGGATCTTTCTGAATGGAAGGATATTTTAAAGGAACTATACCAACATGCTGGTGGTGCAAGACTGATCGAGCCTTTAACAGAACAGGATATTAAAAACTTAATGCACAACGCGCAGGAATTATTAGTAGAAGAAATTCAAAGGGTGTGAAAACGTGCTAACGATAAAGAAAATCCAAATTTATGGCTTTGGCAAGCATGAAAACATCACCATTTCACTACATGAAGGTGTTACCATTTTTTACGGTCTGAATGAAGCAGGTAAAACGACTATTCAACAATTTATTGTACAAATGCTTTTCGGATTTCCCACAAGACAGCAGACACTACGTAAATATGAGCCGAAAGTATCGACTAAATTCGGTGGTCAGCTGTCGATTTGGCATCCAATGTATGGGCTATGTACGATAGAACGTATTAAAGGAAAGGCAGCTGGAGATGTCACCGTTTATCTAGAAGACGGAACAATTGGCCATGAGGAGCTTTTAGCCAAACTATTATATGGTTATTCAAAAGCCTCATTTGAGTCCATTTTCTCCTTTTCCTTACATGAGCTGCAGGGCATTGAAAAAATGTCAGAGGAAGAGCTCACACATTTGCTTCTTGCCTCTGGGACAACAGGAATTCAACAGCTATCATCTCTAGAAAGGAAATTGGACAAAGATGCTAGTGAGCTTTTTAAAAAATCAGGCAAAGTGCCACTTATAAATCAGAAATTGGCGCATTTAAAAAAGCTAGAACGCACCATTAAACAAGAACAAGGCAATATTCAGACCTTTGAGGATAAATTATTACAATTACAGCAGCTCGATCAAAGGCTAGAGGGGTTATATAGTCAGCAAAAAACACAGCAGCAAAATTGGCAGCAGCTCACAATTCTACAGCAGGCTATGCCGCTTATAAAGCAGCAAAAAGCATTCGAACAGACACGAAAAAGCTATGAACAAGTACAGTTTCCACCAGAAGGGATTCGACGTTATGAGCAATTAAAGGATCGGCTTATGCATGAAACACTACAAATACAGCAGCTAAAGGAGCAGTATCAGGAACTACAACAAAAGCTACAATTAACGGTGGACGAGCAAACGCTTACTGAAATGTCGCGACTTTTGAATAAGGAAGCGACGTGGAATCAGTTAGTTGTGAAAGAACAGAACTTGATGGATGAGCTGTATTTAATCGAGCAAGAAATAGAAGCACAGTTTCGGTTATTAGGCGTTCAAGATATAACAGCGCAGGATATTTTATTAGAGGAAACAGTCTCATTACAGCAAGAGGAACAGTTTCAACAACAGTTAACATTATTAGAAGAAGCGGAAGAAGAGCTGACGTTTCATTTGCGTTCTTTGGAGCAACTACATGTAGAATTAGATACAATAGCTCAACGAAAAGAACAGCTTCAGATGGAGTCATTATCGACAGAGGAAGAACATATTTTAGCACAGTGGCCTCAACGTAAGCGAAAGCTTGAACAATTGCGTTATGGAAGGTCACAACGCTCGAAACAACAACAACCAAATGTTTTTATATTTATTGTGTTAGCCATAAGTATGCTTTCGTTTTTCTACGGTATTCTGGAAAAAAACATGGCTGTCATCGTTGTAGGAGCGGTTATGTCGCTGATCATTATTTTATATTTGAAATTTGCTAAACAAGCACATGAAGCGCCGAGTAAACAACAAAGTCAGCAAATACGCGAGCTAGAGCAGGAGGAAAATATCGCACAAGCCATCCTGCAGAAAAAACAAAAACATGAAGATCGTTTGTTACATGTAAATGAGCAACAGCAGGAAAAAGAACGTCAATATGTGAAACTTGAATATAAAATTCAGCGGGCTGAGCAGGTGAGTGAGGAGGCTACTCAGTCGCTTCAACATTTTTTAAGGCGCTATCGGTTAGATGGGAATATACCGAAAACCTTATTACCCGAGCTGTTTATGCGTATTCGTGGTGCTCAAGAGTTGGCAGCAAAAAAGAAGAGTACAAGTACTCTTTTACAAACGGTACAAGCGGAGAAAATCGGGCTTCTAGAGCAAATACAGCGAGTTTTACAAACAGAGTATAGTGAGCGAGAAATCTTTATGCATTTACGGAATACATTCCTAACTCTACAGCAGGAGCAACAGATAGCCCAACAAGCAAAAGAGCAATTGACTAGCCTTCAGGCAAAAATTCAAGGAGTTCAATCGCATATAGATAGCTATGAGTATGAAATTACTCAGTTATTTAATGCTGCGAATGTTCAATCAGAGAAGGGTTATTATGAAACACATGAACAATTTGAGCAGCAACAAAAAATAACAACAGAACTTCTAGCCATTCAGAGTCAGTTAGCCTCGCTGAAGGTAGATAACGAACAGTCATTAATTGACGAGGAACAGCTCCAAGAAAGATTACTTGCTTTAGAAGAAGAACGTGGCGCAATGCAAGTAGCCATAGATCATTGCTTAGAACAACGTGCGACACTACTAATCCAAAAGGAGAATCTTCTAAATGACGAGAAATATGGTCAATTACTTCAACAGTTTGAAGAGGAGAAATCAGTGTTGCAACAGCTAATCGGGCAATGGGCTACAAAAAAGGCATTGGCTACCGCAATTCATGAAACATTGTTCCGCCTAAGAGAAGAAAAACTACCAGATGTTTTGGCAGAGGTAAATGCCATATTTAATTTGTTAACAGGTGGACGTTACGATAAGCTTTTCATTAATGATGAAGGCTATTTTGTTACACAGGATGTTTCTGGATTACGTTATCAAATGGCAGAATTATCACAGGCAACGAAGGAACAAGCTTATATTTCGTTGCGCATGGCACTAGCAAAAACACTGACAGCTTCTGCTCCATTTCCATTTATTATGGACGATCCTTTTGTCCATTTTGATCGAAACCGTACAGACAAAATGGTACAATTAATGAAAGAAGTAGGGTATGAACGTCAAATTTTATATTTTACTTGCCATGACGGGTTGCTTGAACATTGGCAGAAAGACCAAATAGTCGATGTAGGAGCACTAGCAAATGAAAGGGGAGTGACGTCAACATGAAAGGTATTACGACGCTCCAGGTTGGAGAATCAGTTGATCAATTTTTATTAATTAAACAGGCGACAAAGGGAGTTACCACAGTTGGAAAGCCATTTATGTCACTGTTACTACAAGATAAAAGTGGAGATATTGAGGCGAAGCTATGGGATACAAATGAAGATCATGAAAAAATGTATCACGCTGAGGCGATTGTCCGTGTAGGTGGAGAAATTCATGACTACCGTGGCAAAAACCAATTGCGTATAAAATCAATCCGTGTAGCAAAACCGGAGGAGGGAATTGCTATTAATGATTTAGTTCCTTCCTCAGCAACTCCAAAAGAAGAATTATATGAGGAATTGACGCAATTTTTCTTTGATATTAAAAATCCGAATATATCTCGTATTACACGTGCAGCTATTAAAAAACATCAGGATGCTATTTTAGTTTATCCAGCTGCAACGAAAAACCATCATGATTATGCGTCTGGACTATTGGATCATATGGTGTCAATGTTGAGACTCGGAAAAGCAATTGCTGATTTATATCCTACATTAAATCGAGATTTGTTATATGCAGGGATAATTCTGCATGATATCGGTAAGGTTGTTGAGCTATCGGGGCCAGTTGCAACTATGTATACGGTTGAAGGGAATTTACTTGGTCATATTACGATTATGGTCAATGAAATTGCCAAGATTGCTAGTGAGCTAGAAATCGAGGGAGAGGAAGTCATGCTATTGCAACATATGGTCCTATCCCACCACGGTAAAGAAGAATGGGGCAGCCCGAAAAAACCGATGATTCAAGAGGCGGAAATCTTGCATTATATTGATAATATAGATGCAAAGATGAACATGCTAACACGAGCATTAGGTAAAACAGCGCCAGGTGAATTTACTGAGCGACTATTTCCACTTGATAACCGATCGTTTTATAAGCCATCTATTAAATAAAATAGATTTAAGGATCATGATAGTATAGCGTATGCTTTGTCTAAAGTGATTTGGAATCTTTGGGGGATCTGCGTTACAGATGAGATCATAGAGCAGGCTGTAAAGAAACATCAAAGAACATCTTAAAAATGAAATAACATTTAAAAAGAAAGAGGATTCATTTTGAGTAAACTTTATTCAAAATGAATCCTCTTTGCTTGTCTTACATACGCGTTTTTAAAATGCTTTTAAGCCAATTTTATTTCAAATTGACTGTATATAAAAAGGGTTACGCCTGTATAAGCGTAACCCTTCATCATATAGTAAAATAACAACAATGTAGATTATTTTTTGTCAGTATCTTTCTCTTTGTCGTCTTTACTTTCTTTTTGAGCTTTTTCTTCAGCTTTTTTTGCTTCTTCTTCTTGAGCTTTAGCTTCGTCCTCACTTGATGTTGTAAGGGACTTGATAGCAGGCTCTAATTCTTTATCAGAAGTTTTTATATCAGCATCTTTTGCTAATTTTGCAAGGATATCTTTAAGAATTTTTTGATCTTCACCTGTTTGCATTAATTTACCTAGCATTTGTGAACGGATGTTTGCTTCTTCGTCTTTGAATGAGCCAACGCCTTTTACATCACGCTTTTCAGTAATTTCAATAACGTGGTAACCAAAGCTTGTTTTAACTGGTTCACTTAATGTTTTTAAAGGAAGGGCATAAGCAGCATCGTTAAATTCATCTACCATTGCACCAACTGAGAACCAACCAAGCTCTCCGCCTTTTTGAGCAGAACCAGTATCAGTTGAGTATTCTTTTGCTACATCTGCAAATTTTGCGCCGCCTTTAATTTTGGCAATTACTTCTTTAGCTGTTTTCTCATCGGCTACTAAAATATGACGACCATTTAACTCAGTTTTCATTTGTTCATAATGCTTTTTAACATCTTTTTCTGTAAAAGCTTTATCTTTTATAGCTTTTTCTGAAAGAAGTGAAAGACGTAAAGAATCTTTATAGCTTTCTTCTGTTAAGCCGTACTGAGCAAGTGCTTGGGCAAAGCTATCACCCATTTGTGCAGCTTGTGCGTCATATGCCTCTTTGATTTCTTTATCAGATACTTTATATTTGTCTGCTAATAATTTTTCAGTCAACATTTGTTCAAGTACCTTAGAACCAGCTAAAGCTTTTGATGTTTTGTTAAAGTCGGCAACTGAAATGTCACCTACTTTTGAAGTTGCAATCGTTTTGTTGTCGCCTCCGCTACAAGCGCCAAGCGCTAATACTGAAGCGGCTAATGTTAAAGATAAAACTGTCTTTTTCATAGTGGATATTCTCTCCTTACGATGGTTTCGTCCATTTTTTACTATAACATAAACGTTTTAAAAACAAAATGGTTCCCCCTTGAGTATAGCCTATATTTCAAATTTTCAAGCGCATAGGATATAGAAAAGAAAGGGGGTGAAGTTATGAGCAGCGGAGGATACGGTGGCGGTGGCTACGGCTCAGGCTTTGCTTTATTAGTTGTGTTATTTATTTTATTAATTATTGTTGGTGCAGCGTTCCTATACTAATTAATAAAAATGATGAAAAGCTAAGGGCTTAATGTCCTTAGCTTTTTTACAATGTATGGCATGCGTGTTGCACGCTTGTGATGCACTTTTCTTGTTAACTATACAGCATATAAAACTTCAATATAAAATGAGACAAGTAATATTGTAATAAGTATATTTATAGTTCGGAATACTTTTGGTTGTTTTTCTTCGGGAATTTCACGTCGCATGCACAGCGCATAAGTCATGCGGTTTATTTGAAATAAATAGAATACCGAGAATAGAACTACAATCATTAACAGCAAGTCTATTCCTCCCCTCTTTCAATATTAATAGCATACAAAAAACGTTCATAAAACACAAGTACAAGCAATTTAGTGGATAGTAGGCGGCACTAAAATTTCATAGCCCTTAGGCGTCTCCTCAATCTGGGAGTCCTTAGGTGAATTCAATAAATATTTCACATATAGAATATCAATGACACATAGACTACAATGGTAAGCTAAAAGTAATGTGCCGTAATGGGTATAGGCAGGGAACAGCAGTGTACCTAATATAAGGGCTGTATTGAGAACGATAAATGGTGTAAGTAAAGCTAAAATATAACGATTTTTCGATAAAGGTTCACGGATACGCATGTGCAGAATAGGGATAATATAAAATTGGGTACGCACGCGCAATTTTAAATGTTGACGTAAATCATACAATGCTAGAAAATGTAAGCATTTGTGGATTGGATAGATGGCAAATACAGTGATAACAAATAGCCAAAACAATTGATCTGTATAGTGCTCATTATTAAATAAATTAAATGTCACATAGGAAAGGGAAAAGACAGTAAAAAAAACAATCACAGACATAATCATAATACGAGTTGTTCCGTAATGGTGTTCTAGATTTAAAATTTTCCAACAATGCATGATTATCAACTCCGTAATTATGAATGGTCCTATCTAATGTAAATTGATTTATGCTAGAATGCAAGAAAAAGGAGGTATCTCAGAAAAAAATCTGAAGTACCTCTTTTAGCATGATCTTATAAGCTAATAAGCCATAGGTTACGAATAATTGATCCTAAAAGGCCGATAGACTTTACTTTTATCCTTTTACAGTTGGACGTTCTTCTACCTTATCAAAGGATTCACGGAAGTGTTGGAAGGAACGTTCGAAAATGTCGATGAAATCCTCTCCGTATATATTGCGAATAACAGCCATAACATCTAAAAATTCTGGGAAGCGCCCGTATAGGTCTTTTAAAGCCAATGAGCCCTCTAGTACAGAATGATACGTATTATGATAATTACTATTCATTTCAACAATAAGTTCTGTACCTGCTTCTGTTAACTCTACGTAAGTATTACGCTTGTCATCATCCCGTTTTGAAAACTTAAGGAATCCACGTTCTTCTAATTTTTTTGAAAAATTAAATGCAGTCGAAACGTGCATAACCCCGAATTTTGCCACGTCAGAAATTGAAGCCCCTTTTAAATGATACGAAATCCATAAAATATGATGTTCGTTAATATTTAAATCGTAGGGCTTAATCCATTGCTGCCAATCTTTTTCCACTGCTTTCCATAAAGCTTTTGATAATTGCGCAATTCTTTGACTATAAAGCATCGCTTCTTTTTGCGTGTATAATTCCTCTGACAAAGCCATCACCTACTGCTTTCTTTAACATTTTAAAAATATTATAGCAATAAAGGAAAAAAGTTTAAAGTTAGAAAAATTAAAAAATTGAAAAGTGGTTAAAAAGTGACAATATAACGATTGGATTTAATAAAAATATAGGATTTTTATCGGTTGTCAAGGACTTTAGTTGCTGAGTTTTTCTTGCGTTTTTTGCTTTCTTTCTGTGAATTGTGCAACATTTTTCTCGATTTCGCTTATTGAATTCTGTAACGCATCTATTTCTTGTTGTAAGTTATTTTTTGATGGCTCTATTTCTTCAGTGAATGTAGTAATAGTTTGTTTTAAATCATTTATTATTAGTGGTATATTATTTTTGATTTCAGTTGTAAGAGAATTAACAGATTGTTTAACTGAGTCTGCTTGCTGTTTTACATCTAAAAGTTTGTCCTTAGTGCTTACGGCATTTGATCGCAAATTAGCACGTAATTGCTGTCCTGATTGAGGAGTTGAAAAAAGTACAGCGATTGTCCCACCGACAATCCCAGCTGCCAGTCCAAATAAAAATGGTTTTGCTTTCATAGTGAATACCTCATTTCTATAATGATTATGTGTTACCTACTATTAAACCATGAAATGCACATATACAAAAATAAAAAAGAAACTAAACGAGTGATTTTGTATCACAGTTTAGTTTCCATTGTAGATGAACGTGCATGATTTAGACGTATGCACCTTTTATTAAATTGAAATAGCTGTTTGGAATTTAGAGCGTTTGACTAATTTTGCAACGATAGGATAAATAATTGCAAAAGCAATAACATTGAATGCTACAGCAGGTAATACAACGCCTACAAACAGAATAGCGAATGTTGCACCAACATTTGCATTGAATACAAAAAGTGCTACTGCTAAAAAGACAGTTCCAGATAAAATTGTTCCTACACCAACTAAGCCAGCGGATACTGCGAAATTGCTTGCCAATTTTTTTAGCACAATTAAGAAAGCTAAAAAGACAAAGCCTGTTACTGCTTTATCGATAATATTTGGGACAAGACCAGCTGGAAATGTTGTAAACAATCCTGAAAGTACGCCAGTTGCTAAAGAAAGTAAGAACGTTTCTTTAACAGTAGGAAACAATAAAATGCCAATAAACATCATTGTTAGCATGAAATCAGGCTTCATGCCATTTACCATTCCTGGTGTGACCACATAAAGGGTAGCTCCAACACCAACTAAAAGGGCCATTAAAACTAAATTCTTCGTATTCATTTCTAATCTCTCCTCGACTATGCTAATCTTTTTTTGTCTCCCAACGTGTCCTCGTGACCGTTAGCGAAACTTATTTGTGATTGTACGCTATAAATTTGAAAATTGCAATACACAATTCTGACAATTTGCTCTGTCCGAATTTTAATGATTTAGGTTAGCTTTAATGCTTTCAGCAACTTCAGTTAATTGCTCAGGTGTATATTTTCGTGTTTCCCAAATTAAGCCCAAGCCTTCTTTTTCATCGTAACGCGGAATAAAATGTAAGTGATAGTGGAAAACAGTTTGTCCAGCTGCTGCACCATTATTATTAATGGTATTAAGTCCAAGTGGATTAAAAGCAGCTTTTATAGCATTTGCAATTTTAGGTGCTACTGCATATAAGTTACGAGCTACATCCTCAGGCATTTCGAAAAGGTCTTTACAATGGTGTTTTGGAATTAAAAGTGTATGACCTTTAGCTACGGGCGAAATATCAGTAAATGCATAGACATGCTCGTCTTCATAAATTTTTGTACTTGGAATAGATCCATCAATGATTTTGCAAAATAGGCAATCGCTCATTTGAAAATTCCTCCTTATTTTATATGTAAGTACATTCTATCATACTCATAACTGTATCATTTGCTAATTTTTGATAAAATATAAACGAGAAGAGGAGTGAGGGCATGACGGTATTAGAGGTACAACATGTGACAGGTGGTTATACAAGAAAGCCTGTTATTAAAGATTTATCATTTACGATTGAAAAAGGGGAGCTAGTTGGCTTAATAGGCTTAAATGGAGCTGGTAAAAGTACAACAATTAAGCATATTATCGGTACGATGCTTCCAAAAGAAGGAGACATTCGTTTAAATGGTGTGACATTAAAGGAAAATACGGACAAGTATCGCACGGCATTTTCCTATATTCCTGAAACACCTGTATTGTACGACGAGTTGACATTACGTGAACATTTAGAATTAACCGCGATGGCTTACGGCCTAGATGAAGCAACACTTGCAGCTCGTTCACAATTATTATTAAAAGAATTTCGCATGGAAAAACGCCTTAATTGGTTCCCATCGCATTTCTCAAAAGGGATGCGTCAAAAGGTTATGATTATGTGTGCATTTTTAGTCAATCCAAGTCTTTACATTATTGATGAGCCTTTCGTAGGGCTCGATCCACTTGGAATTCAATCATTACTTGATCAGATGGATGAAAAGAAAAAAGAGGGCGCTTCTATATTAATGTCCACACATATTTTATCGACCGCTGAAAAGCATTGTGACCGCATTATTTTATTGCATGAAGGACGTGTGCGAGCACAAGGAACAATGGAGGATTTACGCAAGGCATTTTCGATGCCACATGCGACATTGGATGATTTATATATTGCAATGACAAAGGAGCGCGACCATGAAGAACTTGCGTGATGTATGGTCCTCTCGCTTCATGCACTATATAGGTGAAGTGCAAAAATATATGCGATTTATTTTTACAGGGCATTTAGCGATTGTACTAGTATTTCTGATCGGAGCAGGGGGCTATCAATATAGTGAATGGCTGAAAATTGTACAGCCGGATTTTCCAGCCGAAATATTAATCGCATTGTTTGTAGGGATTTTACTAGCATTTAGTCGTCCTACTTCACTATTGAGAGAGCCAGACCAAGTGTATTTATTACCATTAGAATCAAAAATGTCACAGTATTTCAAAAAGGTACTAGCGTGGACGTTTTGGTCACAGGTTTGGATTGTGGCAATTGTTTATATCGTTAGTATCCCTTTATTAAAGGCTGTTACTGAATTAACAACAATTGAAATTTGGTCAGTGTTTCTACTAATTATTATATTGAAATATTTGAGCGTTCAAGGCGAATTTAGCTATCGTTATAGTGAACGTGGACAAATGATTTGGGTGGATAGGCTAATTCGAGCTGTAATCTTTAGTATTGCTGTGTACATGGGCCTTCATATGCAGCTTATTTTAGCAATAGTTGCTGCTGCAATTGGGTGTGTATATATTGTGATATTTAGGAAAAAATGCGTGGGTGAGCCTATCCCATACGAGCATTTTGTGAAGCTTGAACAAAATCGCATGATGAGCTTCTATCGATTTGCTAATTATTTCACAGACGTTCCACATCTACGAGGTAGCATCCGTCGTCGAGGTTGGCTTGACTGGCTTTATAAATTTGTGCCATATAACAAGGATAATGCTCAAAAGTACTTGGTGTTCCGTACATTTATCCGAACTGATGATCATTTTTATTTATGGTTCCGTTTAACAGTGATTTCAGCTGTTATCGCAGCCTTTGTTGATATTCCAGTCGTTTCGTGGATTGTTGCAGGTGCATTAAGTTTTGCCACAACTATTCAATTAAAGCAGGCCTTACTATCAAGCGGTGAATTCCGCATGGACATGCTTTATCCTTTACCTGATGAAGCACGCAAGGTAGCCGTCAATCAAATTGTACGTCTAGCGATGATCACACAAGCTATTATAGTTGGTCTAAGCGGTATCACACAGCCAATGTTCTATATAACGTTTATCATCATTTTGGTTGTTAGTGAATTGACTGCTAAGGTTTCAAAATCTTGATACTAAAAAAGCTCATTTCTCCAATTCTTTTATTGGAAAAATGAGCTTTATTTTTTACTCTAGTAATTGATAGTCTAGTGCTGCTGTTAATAATACCTTTGCAGCAATAAGCATGCCTTTTTCATCTATATCGAATTTTGGATGATGATGTGGGGCATATTCAGCTGGTCTGGCTCCAGTAAAGAAGAATGTACCTGGCTTTTCCTCTAAATAGTAAGCGAAATCTTCAGCCCCCATAGTAACCTCGACCTCAGCGACATCGCAAATATCCTGTGCGATATGACGCACAAAGAGTGTTTCCTTCTCATGATTGACAAGTGCAGGGTAGCCATGACGATAATCAAGCTCAATAGTACAATCATGCGTAATTTCTGTACCTTGGATAATCCGTTTAAACTCACGTTCCATCGTTTCACGAACATCCATATTAAACGTTCGAATGGTGCCATTTAAATAGGCTGTATCGGCAATAATATTGTCGGCATTAGAAGCTACGAATGAACCAACTGATAAAACAGCCGATTCGGTTGGAGCAATCCGACGTGCGACAAGTTGCTGTAAATTCATAACGAGCTGAGAGCCAATCACAATCGCATCTTTTGTTTGATCCGGATGAGCGCCGTGCCCGCCCTGACCTTGAATTTTTAATTCAAAACTATCAACGGCAGCCATCGTGGGTCCTACGCGATAGCCAATCATCCCTGTTGGATAGTTAGAAGATAGATGTGTACCAAAAATAACATCAACGCCATTTAAAGCGCCAGCCTGTACCATCCCGATTGCTCCGCCTGGATCAACCTCTTCAGCATGCTGATGAATAAGTACATATTCTCCCACTAATTCACTACGCATTTCCCATAATAGCTTCCCGATTATTAACAAAGTAGCTGTATGACCATCGTGCCCGCAAGCGTGCATAACGTTAGCTACAGTTGACTTGTATGGTACGTTTTTTTCATCTTGTATAGGCAATGCATCAAAGTCTGCTCGTAAGGCAATCGTTTTGCCAGGCTTCCTTCCTTTAATCCGCGCAATCAAACCGTAGCCACTGACATTAGCTTCAACCGGTACACCCAGATTTTTATAAAATTGAATAATATAATTAGCAGTTTCTTTCTCCTGGAAGCTCAGCTCCGGATGCATATGTAGATGACGACGAATCGCCACCATTTCATCAAAATGGGCATCAATCTTTTCAAGTAGATGTTGGTTCAAAGGTAAAACCTCCTAAAATAGACTATCCTAGATTTTTATGAATAATATAATAGTTTCATAACTGGATAAAACAGCAGGTCAGCACTTCTTATAAAAGAATATTCTTAGCCAGAGTAATAAATTCCGCGCATTCGGAGAATACCCGCGGGAGGGCAGTGAATACCCGCGAATCCGGGGAGAATACCCGCGGAAGGGCAGTGAATACCCGCGAATCCGGTGAGAATACCCGCGGAAGAACAATGAATACCCGCGAATCCGGTAAGAATACCCGCGGAAGAGCAGTGAATACCCGCGAATCCGGTGAGAATACCCGCGGAAGGGCATCGAATACCCGCGCATCCGGAGAAAACCCGCGGAATAGCAGTGAGTACTCGCGCCTCCGGTGAGAATACCCGCGGAAGGGCATCGAATACCCGCGAATCCGGAGAATACCCGCGGAAGAACAGTGAATACCCGCGCCTCCGTGGAGGATACCCACGGAAGAACTATCGAATACCCGCGCTCTCGAGAATACACACGGAGAGCAATGAATCCCTGCCCACCCTAACTAATCTTCGTTTTCATCCTTTGGAGCAGCGCTATAGGTTGTGACATAGGAAGCTGCTGAGAAAATATTTTGTTGATTCACACCTGATGGTTCTTTACGTTCAGCATGTGCTGATGCAAAGGCTTTTGAGCTTTTCCATGCTTCGAACGAATGAGGGCCGTTCCATTGTGTCATGACAATGTAAGTTTCACTATTCAATGGACGAAGCAGTCGAAATGCTATAAAGCCTGGCTCATCTTCTATAGCGCGTGCTCGATTTAAAAAGCGATGTTCAAAAACTGGTCTACCTTCATCTGTAACGGGAATATTGTTGAATACAAAGAAGCCGCGTTCTTCTAAATCATTTACTGAATCTAGCACTTCAAACTTCCGAGGTGTAGCAAAGACAGATTTCCCTTCGGTTTCATGTATAAGCACAGAGTTTCCCTCCCCGTGTATTAACATCATTTCCTCGTTTGGATATTTGTTCTTTAACTGTTCTAAAAAATCACCTGTACCAGAAGTTAAATAAATATACATAAAAATGCCCTCCTTATGAATTTTCATCATATAGCGTGATTATTTCCATTTAA
Organism: Lysinibacillus sp. Bpr_S20; assembly: GCF_023337835.1. Classification (NCBI taxonomy): domain Bacteria; kingdom Bacillati; phylum Bacillota; class Bacilli; order Caryophanales; family Bacillaceae; genus Lysinibacillus; species Lysinibacillus sp. Bpr_S20. The sequence continues at coordinate 4,863 of NZ_JALNLQ010000014.1, read as the reverse complement.
GTGTAAGTCTATAGCTTTGTCAAAAAAGAAATCCCATAGAAAGAACAATTTTATGACATTTTCCTATGAAAACTATACAATAACAGAGGAAGCGTTTACTATTGAAAACGGATATCAATAATAACGACATAAACATAAGAATTTTTACGATATGAATTTTATTGAGGGGAAGGAATTATTCATGACAACTTTTAATGATACACTTCTACGTGCTGCACGAGGAGAAAGAACGGAACATACACCAGTATGGTATATGCGACAAGCAGGACGCTCTCAGCCAGAATATCGTGCGATAAAAGAAAAGTACTCTTTAGAGGAAATTACACATCAACCTGAGCTTTGTGCATACGTAACACGATTACCAGTAGAAAATTATAATGTTGATGCAGCAATTTTATATAAAGATATCGTAACACCTCTTCCTGGTATTGGAATAGATGTGAAAATCAAAGCAGGTGTAGGTCCTGTCATTTCAAATCCTATCCGCTCAGTCGCTGATATAGAAAAACTAGGTGAATTTAATGCAAAAGAACATACACCATACGTTTTAGAAACGATAAAAATGTTAACAGAGGAACAACTGAATGTACCTCTAATCGGCTTTGCGGGTGCGCCATTTACACTTGCAAGCTATATGATTGAAGGTGGTCCTTCAAGAAACTATAATAAAACAAAGTCATTGATGGTATCAGAGCCTCAAGCTTGGTTTGCATTAATGGACAAATTAGCTGATATGATTATTTCTGATATTTCTGCTCAAGTCGAAGCGGGAGCAAAAGCTATCCAAATATTTGATTCTTGGGTCGGTGCATTAAATGTTGAAGACTATCGTGTGTTCATTAAACCAATCATGACACGTATTTTTGCAGAGCTGAAAAAAGAAAATGTGCCACTTATTCAGTTTGGTGTCGGTGCAAGTCATTTAGCCAAAGAGTGGAATGACTTACCGGTCGATGTTGTTGGGTTAGATTGGCGTTTACCGATTAAAGAAGCTCGTACAAACGGTATTACTAAACCCGTACAAGGTAATTTAGATCCATCACTATTACTTGCTGATTGGTCAATTATTGAAAAACGTACGAAAGATATTATTGATCAAGGCTTAGAAATGCCAGGACATATCTTTAACTTAGGTCATGGTGTGTTCCCAGAGGTAGACCCAGAAGTCTTAAAACGTTTAACAGCACTTGTTCATGAATATAGTGCTCAGCAAATCCAAGCACGTTTTTAAAAAATCTCATATTCTTTTCTATGTTTCAACGTAGAAAGGGTGCTGTCCAACCTAATGAATTGGACAGCTTCTTTTTGTCACAATGTACGATTAAAGAAATATTTGACTATTATTTAGAGGTGAAAAGGTAATGAAAGAAGTTAAAGGCTTATTAGTTATGGCATACGGAACACCCTATAAAGAAGAAGACATTGAACCTTACTATACGCATATTCGCCACGGTCGCAAACCGTCAGAAGAGCATTTAGAAGATTTACGTAGTCGCTACGAAGCTATTGGTGGTTTATCGCCACTTGCTGCTGCAACAAAAGCGCAGGCTGAGGCTTTATGTGCTCGCTTAAATGAAGTGCAAGATAATGTGGAATACAAATTATTTATCGGTTTAAAACATATCCACCCATTTATTGAAGATGCTGTAGAAGGAATGGTAGCAGAAGGTATTAAAGAAGCTGTTTCTATTGTGTTAGCTCCACACTTCTCAACATTCTCAATTAAATCATATAATGGTCGAGCAACTGAAGCGGCTGCAAATCGATTAACAATTACTTCTGTAGAATCTTGGTATGATGAACCAAAGTTCATTGAATATTGGAAAGTCAAAGTAAATGAAACGTTTAATGCAATGTCTGATGAAGAACGTGAAAAAGCATGTTTAATTGTGTCTGCACATTCACTTCCTGAGAAAATTAAAGAGTTGGGCGATCCGTATGAAGATCAATTGATTGACACGGCTCGACTAATTAAAGAAGCGACAGGTATAAACAATGTGGAAGTTGGCTGGCAATCTGCTGGACAAACACCTGAGCCATGGATCGGACCAGATGTTCAGGACTTAACGCGTGAACTTTACGAACAAAAGGGCTTCCGTTCATTCGTTTATACACCAGTTGGCTTTGTCACAGAACATTTAGAAGTTTTATATGACAACGATTATGAATGTAAAGTAGTTTGTGATGAACTTGGCGCGAAATATTATCGTCCAGCAATGCCGAATACACACCCGTTATTTATTGATGCAATGGTTGATGCCATTCATAAAAAATTAAGCTAAGCGAAAAGAAAGTGATGATGTTGGTGACTCAAAAAAGACGAAAGGTAGTTGTTGTAGGCGGTGGCATTACTGGCCTCGCAGCTGCGTTCTATTTGCAAAAAGAAGCAAGCGCAAAAGAATTGCCGTTAGATATCGTACTTGTCGAGTCGTCATTACGTCTTGGCGGAAAAATACAAACACTGAGAAAAGATGGTTTTATTATCGAGCGTGGTCCAGAATCTTTTTTTGATCGTGAGAACTATGTATATGCTCTGGCAAAGGATTTAGGCATTGAACAGGAAATGATTACAAGCAATACAGGGCCGACTTATGTTGCTGTTGGTAGTCAATTGTATCCAATCCCGAGCAATCTTTTGTCGGGAGCAACACCACATGTCTCGTCATTTATTACATCAGGTTTGTTTTCACTTAGCGGGAAAGTTCGTGCGGCGGGGGATTTTTTCATTCCTCGTTCTGCACAGAATGATGACCAACCATTAGGGCAATTTTTTAGAAGAAGATTCGGTGCTGAAATTGTGGAGAATCTAGTAGAGCCATTACTTGCAGGGACATTTGCTGGTGATATTGAGCAGTTAAGCATGCGCTCAACATTCCCCCAGCTTTATGGATTAGAACAAAAATATCGCAGCTTACTTATTGGTATGAAAAAGTCAGGTGCGAATTTTTTAAGTAACGCTCTCACTACGAAAGATAAAGGGATTTTTCAAACATTTAATAATGGTCTTGAGACACTTATCGAAAAGCTTGAAGAATCACTACTTCCAGGGACAGTTATGAAGGGTGTTAAGGTCGAGGAAATTGAGCGTGGTAAGGATGGTACTGTCCAAGTCGTGTTAAACAATTTTACACAATTAAAAGCCGATGCTGTTATTATTGCTACACCATTTAATGTGGCAAGAAAAATGTTCAGCAAGCACCAGTTATTAACTGAATTGAGTACGATGAAGGCAGCAACTATTGCTACTGTAACAATGGCATTTAAAAAAGACCAGTTAGGTGATCTAGATGCATTATCATTTTTTGTCTCCCGAAATAGTGATTTTTCAATAACTTCTTGTACTTGGATGAATCGAAAGTGGCCTGGCACAACACCAGATGATTATGTGCTATTACGTAGTTATATTGGTCGAGTGGGCGACGAGGCAATTGTAGCGCTATCCGATACTGAAATTGAAAAGACCGTATTGCAGGATTTAATGAATACAATTGGGGTAAATGGAGAACCGCTAATGACTGTAGTTTCCCGCTGGAAAAATGCCATGCCGCAATATACCGTAGGACATGAAAAGAAGGTAGAGCGAGTAAAACAAGAATTACGTGAGCATTTTCCGACTGTTAAGCTCTCGGGGAGTTCCTTCGAAGGGATATCAATACCTGAGTGCGTTGAGCAAGGTAAAAATGTTGCTGAAGAAATGCTAAAGGACATGTTCGGAGATTTGTGAGAAATAAATGGTTATCAGTAAGTAGTACAAACTTGAAGATCAAGGTTTGTACTACTTTTTTTATTTCCAAATTAAAAACTGGGAAAGCAAGCTTCTACTTTCCCAGTAAAGATTTTAATGCTATGAAATCCGGTGACATGACCATACAATACCGCCAGAGTTAGCTCCTCCAAGAGTAAGCCCTATCGTTAAACCGTTAGCATTGTAGAATAAATCAATGGTATCACCTGCATTTAAATCGACCTCTCCAGCCAATGTTACTGTCCCATTACCAAGGACAGCGCGTAAAGTCAACACGGCTATAATATTTACATTTAATAAAGGGAATAGCCCGCTGATTAAATTTGTTGTACCGTTTTGGCGAATAGCAAATGATGGATTGATGCCAGCCCCTAAGGTTACGCTAATTGCTGCAGCAGTTGAGTAATTGATTGTAGCTTCAAAAGCATATCTTCCAGTTGTTGGAACAGTGAAAATTCCGGTTGTTGGATTGAATGCTGGTGTTGTGAAATATGGAGCTGCAACACTCCAGTTGGTGATAGTAGTAGAACTACTTGCTGTTATTGCATTATTAAATGCTGAGAAACCTTCTGTAAATGCTGGTCCGATAGCGCCAGTAGAGCCAGTAGAGCCAGTAGAGCCAGTAACGCCAGTGACGCCGGTAGCACCAGTAACACCAGTAACGCCAGTAGCCCCAGTAGCCCCAGTGGATCCAGCAGAACCCGCAGCCCCAGTAGAGCCAGTAACACCAGTAGCCCCGGTAACACCAGTAGCCCCAGTAGCCCCGGTAGCACCAGTAACACCAGTAACACCAGTAACACCAGTAGCTCCAGTTTCACCAGTAGCCCCGGTAACACCAGTAGCCCCAGTAACCCCAGTAACCCCGGTAGCACCAGTAACCCCGGTAGCACCAGTTTCACCAGTAGAGCCAGTAACGCCGGTAGCACCAGTTTCACCAGTAACGCCAGTAACGCCAGTAGCTCCAATAGCACCAGTCACACCAGTAGAGCCAGTAATACCGGTAGCGCCAGTAGCCCCAGTAACGCCAGTAGCCCCAGTAGCCCCAGTAACGCCAGTAGCCCCGGTAACACCAGTTACACCTGTAGAGCCAGTAGCCCCAGTTGTCTCTTATACACATC
>NZ_JALNLQ010000013.1:0-102796 GCF_023337835.1 Lysinibacillus sp. Bpr_S20 | reverse complement strand
CAGGATCAAACTCTCCATAAAAAGAAATTTGATTAGCTCAAATTGTTTTGCTGGCATCATGTTTGATGTCCAAAATTTTGTTTTGTTCACCAACTCAAGGTTAGCTACTAAAAACTTTATTGATTACGTTTTGCTTGTTCAGTTTTCAAGGTTCATTTCGTTACTGTTTTCTCAACAGCAACTCTTATATAATATCACGCTACCAACTTGATGTCAACAACTATTTTTAATTTTTATTGTTTCGTCATTAGTTATCTTAGCGACTTGTATTATATTACACTCATAATATAAAAAGGTCAACACTTTTTATAATAAAATTTAATACTTTTTCATTCCATTGAAAAGCTTCCTATTTATATATGCTTATAAAATAATTATAAATAAACTCTCATCTTAAGCTAATTTAACCTTTTTTACTATCTAAAATAAAATTTTATCATAACCTTACATAAAAAATTAATAGATTTCACAAAAAAACTCGGTATATAGACCGAGTTTTTTAAAACGGAAAGAAAAATGGAATAGCTAGCATCATAACAATGAACATAATAATCTGTAACGGGATTCCGATTTTCACAAAATCCATAAATTTATAACCACCAGCTGTCATCACAAGCGCATTAGTCGGGGAAGCAATTGGTGTGACAAACGCCATACTTGCCGCTACAGCAACAGCAATCATAAATGTCGTCGGACTTGCTTCCATTGCAATCGCTGCATTCATAGCGATTGGTGCAAACAAAACAGCAGTTGCCGTATTACTAATAAATTGTCCAAAAATAGCTGTTAAAATATATATGCCAACTAGCACTCCATAGGGTCCATAATCTCCAAGTGCGTTAATTATACCGTCAGATAAAATAACCATACCACCCGTTTTCTCCAATGCAGTCGCCATCGGAAGCATCGCAGCAACAAGCACAATACTTTCAAAATTCATATTGCTGTATGCATCCTCCATATTACGTAGACAACCGGTTAATATCATCAATACGGCACCAATCATAACAGAAATAACAGCAGGGAAAATTTCAAAAGCCATTAACACAATCATCAAAAGCATAATGACTCCGGCAATACCAGCTTTACCTGTTGCCGCCGCTACACTCGCATGCTCTTTCGGCTGGCCAACAACAACGACATCCTGCGTTTCCCTTGCAAGTAATAGAATCTCATCCCATGCACCTTGCACTAAAATGGCATCTCCAAACTTCAATTTATGCTTCACCATATCTTGAAGTTTATAGCCACCTCTACGATTAATGCCAATTATATTAAGATTATATTTTTCTCGGAAGCCCAGGGCGCTAACAGTCTTATTAATAAAACTGGAATTTGGCGTTAATAATACCTCTGCAATACCAAGATGCTTTGATACCAATTCATCAGCCTCTCCCTCTGCTAGTTCCTGCATCTCCAGGCTATAATCCGAAGCAAAGCGACGAATGTTATCTTCCTCACCTTGAACATACAATTCATCTTTGGCATGTATCACACTAGTCGGACCTGCCATCTCCTGATATGTCACCGGTAAAAAATTAATACCTTCTTGAGATCGACGGTGAATTTTCATCATACAAAGCGTATATTTAGCCGGCAGCTTTAATTCTGCTAATGTTGCATCAATAATCGGCGAACCCTCAGGTACAAATACTTTAAACAAACGATTGTTTAAATCATATTGCTTAATAATTTTCTTTGGCGATAGTTGATAGTCAGCTTTTGATTGTGTACGATTTTTTTCATTTGGCAAAAGAATATTACGCACGAGTACTAAATAGACAATACCAACAATCATTCCTACAATACCGATGGGTGTCACTTCAAAAAAACCTAGTTTATGATAGCCACGATCTACTAATAACTGACTGACAATTAAATTTGTTGGTGAAGCAATTAATGTCATAAGCCCAGAAAGACTCGCAACATAAGAAAGTGGTAGCAAGAATTTCGAAGGACTCTCCTTCATACTAATAGCAATACTAACTACGATAGGCATCATTAATGCTACAGTACCTGTATTACTCATGAAGGCACCTACAGTCCCTACAATAATGAGCAATAACACAAATAACTTTAACTCACTATCACCTGACCATTTCAACAATAGTCGCCCCGCCATCCCTGCAAGTCCTGTGCGTAAAATACCTGCGCCCACAACAAATAACCCCGCAATCATTAAAACTACAGAGTTCGAGAAGCCGGCAAGCGCCTCTGTTGGCGTTAAAATATCAGTCATAACAAAGGCAAGAAGTGACACAATGGCAACTAAATCTGCTCGCAATTTATTTGTTACAAATGCAAAAATTGTCGCCCCTAAAATAAGAAATGTTAATGTAAGCTGCACATCTAAGAATTCCTTTCTAACATTAAATTGTCTTTACAAAAGGTTATACACAAATCGTTTTGTAAAGCACAATGCCTGTTTCTATATCACTTAGATTTATTATATCTTACCCTTTACTATAAATGAGAAAGTTCACCATCTTTTCGAAATAAAAGACTCATCCTAGGTTGATCACTTCCCCATTTCGTGTAAGCTAATCCCACAGGAGCTACTGTCCGCGAAAAATCAGCAGCCCCTTTATCCTTTATTTAACAACCCTTGAATTACAACGGGATACGTAAGGAAAGCATAACAGTTCCTTACAATTGCTACATAACGAGGTCCACCTAATGCATTGCCATACCTAGCTTATTTACGATAAAGGTTATGCTCCTTAATATAGTCATAACAAGCATCAGGCAATAGATATTTGGGTTCACCGCCCATTGCGAATTCTTCTCGAATATAAGTTGAGCTAATTTCCATCGCTAAGCCTTTGTCGATCAAATGAAATCTTCCATCATCATGATTTCTCAAAATTGGAGAACGGCTAATTGTTGATAACATATCGACTCCATGCCTTGCCATGACAATAAAATGATTCTCAGCTACTAACGCTTCTCCTTTTTTCCACAATCCCGCGCCAATATCAACTAATAAATCGGCTCCCATAATAAAATGAATTTCATCATTCGGGTGTTGTTTTCTAAAATATTTCATCGTATCATATGTGTAAATATTCCAGCCTTCTTGCTCCATTTCATATGAATCTGCAATAAAACGTTCATCCTTTGCAATAGCTAGCTGTAACATATTCCAGCGATGCGTATTGTCTGTTTTAATCTCCTTATCCTTTCGTTTATTTGAACATGGTAAAAAAATCACTTTATCTAATTTGCAACGATGCGCAACTGTGCTTGCGGTCCAAAGATGGACATTTGTAATTGGATCAAAAGACGATCCGTAAATCCCTATTTTCGCCATTATCTATCCCTCCGTTCCACTACTCCCATTCACCATCTTCGCTACTTTTTCTTTAATTTCTTTAATTCTCATCATTTTGTTATCCCAGCACGCTTGACTTAAATCTACGGGATACTCTTCTGGATTCATTGTTCTTTTGTACTCACTCCATAGTAGATGTAAATTTTCTTCTACATATGCTTGAATTTCTTGAAGTGTCGGTTCTTTGTAAAGAATAGATCCATTTACTACCATATCATGATGTAATTCTTTTGCCGTAAAATTCGTCACAAATTTACTGTTATAAGTATGCACAGGATGAAACATTCTCAAGCGATTTTCCTCTTGCGGGTTTTCGTAGTCTAATGCAATATAATCCCCTTCCGCATGACCATTTTCTTTATTAATAATTCTATAGATTCGTTTACGGCCTGGAGTAGTTACTTTTTCAGGATTCCCAGAGATTTTGATGGTATCAACCATTTTCCCGTTTTCATCTTCGATAGATACTAATTTATATACCCCTCCAAGGGCTGCTTGATCATAAGCTGTGATCAACTTAGTTCCGATTCCCCACGTATTAATTTTAGCCCCTTGTGACTTCAAATTTATAATTGTGTATTCATCTAAATCATTAGACGCTATAATCTCCGCTTCAGTGAAGCCAGCTTCATCTAGCATTTTCCTTGCTTCTTTTGAAAGATACGCCAAGTCTCCACTGTCCAAACGAATTCCTATAAAATTAATGTTATTTTCGAACTCCTTTGCGACCCGAATTGCATTAGGGACACCCGAACGTAATGTATCATACGTATCTACTAAGAAAACACAATCTTTATGTGTACTTGCATACTTTGTAAATGCCGTGTATTCATCACGATATGCCTGTATCATGGCATGTGCATGAGTCCCTGATACAGGGATACCAAATAATTTTCCAGCTCTTACATTGCTAGTTGCAGAAAATCCACCAATATAAGCTGCACGAGTTCCCCAAATCGCTGCATCAAATTCATGCGCCCGACGTGTCCCAAATTCCATCGCTACAGCCTTTCCGATCACCTGTTTAATGCGCGAAGCTTTCGTCGCGATAAGAGTTTGGTAATTTACAATATTCAATAGAGGCGTTTCAATTAATTGAGCTTCTGCCAATGGCGCTTCAATTCGTAAAATAGGTTCATTGGCAAATACCAATTCACCTTCCTTCATTGCAGAAATAGTGCCTGTAAATTTTAGACTTTGAAGGTATTTAAGAAACGCTTCTGAATATTTTCCTTCCTCGCGTAAATATTGAATATCACTACTAGAAAAACCGAAGCTTTTGATAAACTCCATAATCTTTTTTAAGCCTGCAAATATCGCATAGCCATTCCCGAACGGAAGTTGTCGAAAGTACAGTTCAAAAACTGCTGTTCGATTTTGAGTACCATCGTTCCAGTAAGTTTCCACCATATTTATTTGATATAAGTCCGTGTGCAACATTAAGCTATCGTCTGCATATTTCATTTCCTTCTCCTCCGTTTAAATAATAATAGCACCGAGAGAATGCTCGAAATGGCCTAACGCCCACTCATGCCCAGCTTGATTAAAAGACGCTACTGCATTTTTATGAATAACAATGTTAAATCCATTATTATAGGCATCTACCGCTGTATGCAGTACACAAATATCTGTACATACACCTATTAAATGCAGTTCTGTAATGTCTCTTTCACGCAATTTAATTTCTAAATCCGTTCCTGCAAACGCAGAATATCTTGTTTTATCTAAGTAATAGACATTATTTGCATCTCTATTTTCTTCATATAGTTCTTTTAAGGAGCCATACAACTCTCTTCCCTTTGTACCTCGAATATTATGAGGAGGAAAAAGCTTAGTTTCCGGATGATAGCTACCTTCTTTTTCGTGAACATCAATCGCAAAAACTACAAAATCTCCATTTGAGATAAAATCCTTTGTTAATTGTGTATTTACCTGTTCCAATAATTGCCCCGGTTTTCCGCAAGTTAGAGCTCCATCTGATGCTACAAAATCCACTGTATAATCAATATTAATCAATGCACGTTTCGACATGATTTCATCACTCCACTTTCTTCTTAATTAATAATTCGCAAATTACAAATTACTATATTGAAAATTTATTAGGAAAGACAGATGCTTTCCTAATGATAAATTGACTCTACGATTTCACAGTCATTAAACGTATATAATTGCGATGGTCTAAATGAATTTCTTTTCGTTTTCTTCGGTTTCCCTTCTTCATCTAAAACTTTTTCAATAAAAGGCAACTTGGGCGCTTTTGTAAAGAACACAGAGTCATTTGAAATGCGCGGATCATCCCCCACTGTCAATAAAACTCTCTGTAGTTCAGATAAAGTAAATTCTTCCGGTAAAAAGTTTTTGGCAACAGTTGTTTGTACCATATCTTTCTTAATAAATTTTAAGGCGTCTGAAATAATTTTCCGATGATCAAAGGCCAATTCAAGTGTGAAAACCTCACTTATATTGTATAGCTCTACTTCCACCGCATCATCATTGGCCTGACGCTGATCAATATACGTTTCCGGAACAATGGCATAAAAAGCATTTGAAATCATCCAACCTCGGGGATCACGCTCTACATCATCGTAGACACCAAAGTGTTTAACGTGTAGACCATCTACATTCGTCTCCTCTTTCAATTCTCTTTTAGCAGCCATAATGGCAGTTTCCCTTTTTGTCGCATCTACAAATCCACCAGGAAGCGCCCATTTTCCACCTTCAATATTCGGATTACCTTCATGATCTTGATCAGCTCGTTTAATCAACATGATTTTCAGCGTCATCATCGGTGGTGCTTTTTCCTCTATCTTTTCAGATGTTATTGTAAAAATTGCAATGTCTGATGTATACCCATCAGGTGTTAAATATTTTGAGGAATCATAATTCGCAAGAACTTCTTCTTGTGAACGGTATTTTGTCATTTTAATAAAACTCCTTTGATTCAATGTTTTTACAGAAATGATGATAAAGGTCCTTATGAAGTGTAATGACTTCTTATGGCCGCACGAGTATTCGCTTCGCTCCTTCCGCACGTATAAACTTAAATACTTTATACAATCTTCCGCAAATAACCTTCAGTAATTCGTAATTCCATAATTACTATTTAATGATATAATAACTTTTCCAATTAACAATTTCAACTCTTTTTATACAAAATGAGAATAAAGATAGCGGGGCATGAAAAAAAGCATAAACAAAGCATCTCTGCCTTATTTATGCCTTTTCTATGATTTAATTCACTAGTTGATTTTTCAAAAGAATACCATCTTGTACGACAACTCGCCCATTTTTAATGACAGTATTCGTATGATTCATGCCATAGAAATATTGCAACTGCTTATAATTAGCAACATCCAATATAATGACGTCAGCTTGTTTGCCCACTTCTAGAGAGCCAATTTGATGTCCACGGTTAAGTGCATACGCCGCGTTAATAGTTGTCGCCGTTAACACTTCCTCTAGTGTCATACCCATGTGCATACAAGCTAAATTCATGATAAAGGGCAGACTCATCGTTGGCGATGAACCAGGGTTAAAGTCAGTTGATATAGCTACAGGTACCCCTTCATCAATCATTAGACGTCCCCTTGCGAATGGCGCACGTAAGAAGAATGCTGTACCAGGTAGCAACACCGCAATCGTGCCCGCTTCAGCCATTTTTTGTATACCCTCATCAGAAGCAACCAATAAATGCTCTGCCGAAATTGCCCCTACTTCCGCAGCAAGTTCTGCTCCCTTATAAGGTTCAATCTCATCTGCATGTATTTTCGGTGTTAACCCCAACGCTTTCCCGGCCTCTAAAATACGTTTTGATTGCTCTGGCGTAAATACACCTTTTTCACAAAATACATCATTGAATTCCGCAAGGTTTAGCTCAGCTACTTTCGGTAGCATGTCATGAATGACGACATCGACAAATTCATCCTCACGTCCCTTATAATCACGTGGCACCGCATGCGCCCCCATAAAGGTACTCACAACATCGATGTCATGTGTTGCTTGCAATTCCTTTGCTACTTCAAGCTGTTTCTTTTCAGTTTCCCAATCCAAACCATAGCCTGATTTTGCCTCAACCGTTGTGACACCATGCTTTAAAAACACATCTAAATGATTCATCGTTTTTCTATATAGATCATCAAATTTAGTTTCTCTTGTCCGTTTTGTTGTAGCATGGATTCCGCCACCAGCATTCATAATTTCCATGTATGTGGCGCCATTGAGTCGCATATTAAACTCCTGCTCACGTGTACCGCCATGCACTAAATGTGTATGACAATCAACGAGCCCCGGCATAACAATCTTACCTGAAGCGTCAATAACCTCAGCCATCTTTACAAGATCCGGGAAATCCGCTTCTAGCTGTGCAAGTGACCCTACTGCAACAATGCTATTTCCCTCCATTAACACACTGCCATTTTCCTCTATTGCAATATCACGCATTTGTTCCTTTGTACGAGGACCTTGTACGGCACTTTTTAACGTTATCACTTCATTGGCGTTTTTGATTAAAATGGTCACTTAGCATCATCCTTTAGCATTGGTATACGTACACCTTTGTTCTTTGCTGTATTTATAGCAATGTCATAGCCTGCGTCTGCGTGACGCACAACACCCATTCCTGGATCCGAAATTAACACTCGCGCAATTTTCTCAGCTGCTAGCTCAGAACCATCCGCTACTAACACTTGGCCAGCATGTTGCGAATAACCCATTCCTACACCACCACCGTGATGCACACTTACCCAGCTTGCACCACTGGCTGTATTAACCAGTGCATTTAGAATTGGCCAATCAGATACTGCATCTGAGCCATCAAGCATACCCTCTGTTTCTCGATTTGGTGATGCAACGGAGCCTGAGTCTAGATGATCTCGACCAAAGACAATTGGCCCCGATAACTCACCATTCGCCACCATTTCATTAACCTTCAACGCAAAACGATGACGATCTCCATAACCTAACCAGCAAATTCGAGCCGGTAACCCTTGCCATTTAACCATTTGTTGTGCCATATCAATCCAATTCACAAGACCTTCATCTTCCGCAAACATTTCTTTGGCAAGTGCATCTGTTTTATAAATGTCCTCAGGGTTACCTGAAAGTGCAGCCCAACGGAATGGTCCTTTCCCCTCACAGAATAATGGACGAATATATGCTGGAACAAAACCAGGGAAATCAAAGGCATTTGTTACCCCCATCTCCTTGGCATAAGCACGAATATTATTACCATAATCAAATACTTCTGCACCTGCTTGTTGGAATTCAAGCATTGTACGAACATGCTCAGCCATCGTCTCTTTAGCTCTTCGCTCATACGTTTTCACATCACTTTTACGCAATTCAAGCGCTTCCTCAAACGTCATACCATTTGGAACATAGCCATTTATCGGATCATGCGCAGATGTTTGGTCCGTTACAAAATCAGGGATAATTCCACGATTCAATAGCTCACGGTTAACGTCTGCACAGTTACCAACAAGACCGATAGACGCAGGTTCTTTTTGGTCACGAAGTTTATTGACTAATTCAATAGCTTCATCTACTGTCTCCACTAGATAGTCACAGTACCCCTCTTTTATTTTACGTTCGATTCGAGCACGATCTACTTCCACTACTAAAATGACAGCACCAGCCATTTTCCCAGCTAAAGGCTGTGCACCACTCATACCACCCATACCACCTGTAAGGATGAATTTGCCTCGTAAATCTGCTGTGCCAAATACTTTTTTGCCTGCCTCTACGAATGATAAGTATGTTCCTTGCAAAATCCCTTGTGCTCCAATATAAATCCAGCTACCAGCCGTCATTTGACCGTACATCATTAAATCACGGTCCTCTAATTCATAAAAATGCTCCCAATTTGCCCACGCAGGCACCAAATTAGAATTCGCAATTAATACCCGCGGTGCATGTTCATGCGTACGGAATACTGCCACTGGTTTTCCTGATTGAATAAGAAGTGTTTCATCATTCTCTAATTCTTTTAAGGACGCAATAATTTGTTCATAACTTTCCCAATTACGCGCAGCTTTACCGATTCCACCATAGACGATTAGCTCATCTGGATTTTCTGCTACTTCAGGATCTAGATTGTTCATTAACATACGCATTGCAGCTTCTTGTGTCCAACCTTTACATGATAATTCATTCCCACGTGGTGCACGAATATTTGTTTTAACTACCATTAAAAACACGCTCCTTTAAAATAGTAAAAATGCTATCGGTGTTACGATGACTAAAGTTAATACGACACGCTCAAACCAAATGAGTAAAATTTGGCGCAACGACAATGGAATTTCAGATGATAAAATAAGTGGAATAACGGCTGAAAAGAACAATATTGCCGATATTGATACAACCGCCACAATAAATTTCGTCACAAGTGTTGCTTGTGTGACAACAAGTGCTGGTAAAAATACTTCTGCTAACGATAATGACAGTGCTTTTGCTGCTAAATATGGCTCTGGAACTTGCAACAAATATGTGAATGGTACAAAAATATACGCAAGCCAATCAAAAATTGGTGTATATGTTGCAAGTACAAGCCCTAGCAGACCAATTGACAGAATCGACGGAATAACCCCCATCGCCATGATGAAGCCATCCTTTAAATTCATCCATAAAATTTTAGATAAAGGTGGATTTTGATCAACCGCATCCATCGCTTGATGCCACGCTTCTTTAAAGCGATCCTTCTTGACAATCTTTTCTGGCATCGGCGTCGTACCCTTGTAGTATTCATCCCTCATTGAACGAAGCGGATAAATGCGCGCCGTTAACGCAGTGACCACAAATGTTACAACGAGCGACACCCAGAAAAACGCATTCCAATGCTGCATAATATCTAGCGTACTTGCAATTACGACCATGAACGTTGCCGATACTGTCGAGAACCCTGTTGCAATTATTGCGGCTTCCTTCGCTGTATAACGACCTTCCATATAAACTCGGTTCGTTAAAAGTAAGCCAACCGAATAACTGCCGACAAATGAGGCCACTGCATCCACTGCTGAACGTCCAGGTGTTTTAAAAATAGGCTTCATAAACGGCTGTGTTAAAACACCGATATATTCAAGTAACCCATAGCTTACTAGAAGTGCTAAAAACAAAGATCCAATCGGGATTAGTACCCCTACCGGCTTAATAAGCTTCTCCATTAAATACGGACCGATACTTTCATTGGCGAGCCATCCAGGAGCTATATTAAAAATTAATAAAATCCCGGCAACCATACCGCCCACTTTAAAAATTGACAATACAATATTGACTATTGACTTATTCCATTTCTTAGTAAGGAATGGATGAATCGCTCCACCTACAAGCATTATGAGCACATAAACAGTTACAAGTAGGGGTGCTTCGGTACGAATAAAGTTCACAATGTGATCAATTAAAATTGTATTCTTCCCTTGCCATCCAAACGATATGAAGAAACTGAATATTCCGACCAAACTGCATGCAATCATCTTCAAAGCGGAGGAGACTCGAAATTGCGAGTCTTGCCTCAGCTCTTGTTGCTGAAACTCCATACCATTCCCCCTTGACCGTTAATAGTAAAAGCTTTTTCTACTAGTACGCCCTGTCAATCCAGACTAGTTGAACATTTTTTCAGATTTCCTATAGGAAGTTATCGCTTTATGGTTTACACATAGTCATTTAATAGATCATCACTTGTTAACAAATACTGCGAAAGCGCTTCAATTTCATCGCCAATTGGTTGATCCGCTAACAATGGTGGACAAAATTCACGAACTTTTTCTAAAAACTTGCGCGTTGTTGGAGATAACTGCTCTTCTGCTTTATCCAAATGGATCGCCTGCGAAGCACAAATCATTTCTATTGCAATAACACGAGCCGCATTGTGTACGATTTGGCGTACTTGGCGGGCAGATGTTGTTCCCATGCTCACATGGTCCTCTTGGTTACCTGATGTCGGTATAGAATCTACACTTGAAGGATGAGCCAATACTTTGTTTTCAGATACGATAGAGGCAGCTGTATATTGAGCAATCATTAGTCCACATTCAATACCAGGATTTGTCGCTAAAAATGGCGGCAATCCTTCATTAAGCTGTGGATTAACCATGCGTTCTGTACGTCGCTCAGAAATATTAGCCCATTCACTTACACCGACCTTTAAAAAGTCCATTGCTAATGCAATTGGTTGACCGTGGAAATGCCCACCAGATAATACTTCTCCATTTTCTAAAACAATTGGATTATCTGTTGTTGCATTCATTTCAGTTTTCACGCGGTCCTCGGCATAGAAAAACGACTGCCATGAAGCACCATGCACTTGTGGAATGCAACGTAGTGAATAGGCATCCTGCATGCGGATTTCACCTTGCTTTGTCACACGTTTACTTCCATCAAGCCACTTACGGATTCGTCCGCCAACAAGCTCTAATTCTGGGTGTGGCCTTACCGCTAAAAGCGCTGGATCAAATGCTGAAGTAATCCCTTTCAGTGATTCAAGTGTCAAACTCGCTGCCATATCTGCCGCTAGCCCAATACGCTCTGCCTCGTTCACTGTTAAAACTCCGATACCCGTCATTGCTTGTGTACCATTTACAAGCGCTAACCCTTCCTTAGCCTGTAGTCGGACAGGTGTTAGTCCGGCTCGCTGCAACGCCGCACTGCCGCTCATAACCTCTCCATTAAACTCCGCCTTACCTTCACCTACTAGTACTAAAGCCAAATGTGATAACGGCGCTAAATCTCCACTTGCTCCAACTGAACCTTGAGATGGTACAACCGGATGGACCCCTTTATTAATAAAATCCAATAGTAGCTGCACTGTTTCCAGACGAATTCCTGAAAAACCACGAGCTAAAGCATTGGCACGTAAAACCATCATGGCACGCACCACATCTGTTGGGAACGGTGCACCGACACCCGTTGCATCTGAGCGCAATAAATTTAACTGTAAAAGTTCAATGTCATCCTCTTCAATCTTTATATTACTTAGCTTTCCAAAGCCTGTATTCACACCATAAATCGTTTGCCCCTCAGCTAAACGCTTTTCAATTCGTTCCCTACTTAAACGTATACGCTCCACACTATCTTGAGAAAGAGCTACCGTGGCACTACCGTCTACAATTTTCCCTATTTGTTGTCTTGTTAATGTCTTGCCATCGAGTTCAATAATAGACTTCATAATAATGACATCCCCCTGTTTTCTTAGAGCTATGTAAAAATGCTGTTAATCCATTTCGCTATCGCTACAAAAAATAAATAACAATAACGCTAACTCCATTGTACTAACTCCTTTTTTCAGAAAATAGGGAATTTTAAAAGAGAAAACATGAATTATTTCAGAATTTTTGTTATTTTAATAATATAATAGTATTTTTTTATGAAACTAGAAAATTTTAAGGGAGGTTTGCCGTTTTGAAGTTGTTATTAATTGATAGAGACTCCACTGATCTTTCAGGAATCCGTTGGTTTTTACATACATATTTTCCTGGCGATGTAACGATTGAAATAAGTACAACTATTAATGAAGCACTTCAAAGTATCCAGCAATTTGAGCCTGAGGTGATACTACTCAATATTGACCTATTCTCGAATAATCGTTTAACTGCACTTTATCGTGTTTTACAAAAACATTCCGGAACTATTTTAGCTATGACAACAGAGCCATTGTTTAAAAATGCATTAAAAGCAATCGACTTACAGGTCGCACATCTCTTCGTTAAACCAATTGATTTAGAAGTATTAAAGCAAAAACTCACCGCTATTTCCCTTCGAACACCCAAGGCAGAAATAGTGTATCAAGAAGCTACAGATGAATCTTTTTACTATCAACTTTTTTTAGATAGTAAAACTAATACGCTAGAGCCAAATATCCATTTCACAATGATCGAGCCCGAGCATTCCGAAATGTTTACCAAACTATACAACTGGCTTCAGCAAACGCCTATTTATTCTAGTATGAGGATTTATCCTTTATCAGAAAAAATTGTTTGTCTATTCCAAACAAATGATTTAGAGAAGGATGTTCGTACATTAATGAAGGAATGGCGAGTAACAAATAATAGCTCTTTAAATATCGGCATTTATGATGGGGAACCGACTACCATGAAGAATATGTATACCTTAACAAAGCGGGCACTCCATCAAAGCTTTTACGAAGGCTATGGACACATTTTTTATGCAAGCAAACAATTGGAAACACAGCCCTTCGATCCTTTGCTAACACCCGAAGAACAACAATTACTAATAAGTAGTTTAGAGGACGGCAATATTGAGGCTGTCAAAGCATTTTTATATCGACTATCTAACGAGGGAATTTATTACAAGCAAGATGACTTACGTATTCATCTAACAAGTGTTTTGGCACAAATTCGACGCTTTATGCTGAAGTATAAATTACATGAAAAAGCCGCAATTGAGCAAAATTATCGTCAGCTTTTCCATTTAATTATTGAACATCCTATATTTTATACCATTCTAAATAGCATCATATCATTTACACAAAGACTGATTGAATTAGCTCGTGAGGCACGAATGGAAAAACGGGCTGACTATGTAGAACTGGCCATAGAAATTATCGACCAACAATTTCAGGATAGTGGGTTATCTTTACCTTTCGTCGCCCATAAATTAGGGATTAGCCCCAATTATTTAAGTACCATTTTTTCAAAGAAGCAAGGCTTGCCATTGAAGCGCTACCTACAGCAGGTCCGCATTCATAATGCTACAAAGATGCTTGTGGAAACGGATTTTGCTATTAGTGAAATTGCCTATTTAAATGGTTTTGATGATTCGAATTATTTCATTAAAATTTTTAAACAGCACATCGGAATTACGCCTCATCGTTATCGTAAAGCGTAAATGGGCTCAATGGATTCTTTACGTTCGACTTGCGCTTTGGGAGAAAGTGTTTTTATGCTTCATCCTTCGGTCCTCTACTAGCTTGCTTCAGAGGACCGGTAGTCTCCTAGTCTTCATTGCCATCAATATTTTTTCAATTAACATATTTTATTTTCAATAATAATAAATAAATAAGAGAATTCTTTTTAATTTCTTTTATTCTTGTTCTCTCTCTTCTTTATAACTTATTCAAATAATTCTCGAAAACGTTTAGAAAAACTAAATTTGTGGTAAAAACTATTCATAAATTCTATAAATCTAGCATATATTTATAGTTTATATCTTACTATAAGAATTCTTTAACGATAATGATTATAATTTACTAGCAATTCTAGTTTGTATTTGTTATAGTTATTGATGAAGAGTTTGACTCACAATTTTCTTTAGGAGGTAAACTAATATGACAAACGGAAATGATCGTAGCCGTCGATTTACAACAGCAGGTGGTGCTCCAGTAGTAAGCAACCACGATTCAATGTCAGCAGGTCCTCGTGGTCCTCTATTACTCCAGGATGTATGGCTAGTTGAGAAATTAGCAAACTTCAATCGTGAAGTTATTCCTGAACGTCGTATGCATGCTAAAGGTTCAGGTGCATTCGGTACTTTCACTGTAACGCATGATATTACTAAATATACAAAAGCAAAAATTTTCTCAGAAGTTGGGAAAAAGACTGAAATGTTCGCACGCTTCTCAACAGTTGCAGGTGAACGTGGTGCAGCAGATGCTGAGCGCGATATTCGTGGCTTTGCACTTAAATTCTATACTGAAGAAGGTAACTGGGATTTAGTTGGTAACAACACACCTGTATTCTTCTTCCGTGATCCTTTACACTTTACAGATTTAAACCACGTTGTAAAACGTGACCCACGTACAAATATGAAAAACGCGAATTCAAACTGGGATTTCTGGACTTCATTACCTGAAGCGCTTCACCAGGTAACAATCGTCATGTCTGACCGTGGTATTCCGTCTGGATACCGCAACATGCATGGTTTCGGTTCTCATACTTATAGCTTTATTAATGCCGAAAATGAGCGCGTATGGGTTAAATTCCACTTCCGTACAGAGCAAGGCATTAAAAATTTAACTGGTGCTGAGGCTACTGAAGTAATCGGTAATGACCGCGAATCTTCACAACGCGATCTTTATGAGGCAATTGAAAAAGGCGATTTCCCTAAATGGAAAATGTACATTCAAGTAATGACAGAGGAACAAGCTCGAGAATTACCGTATAACCCATTTGATTTAACAAAAGTATGGTATAAAAAAGACTTCCCATTAATTCCTGTGGGTGAATTCGAGTTAAACAAAAATCCGGACAACTACTTTGCTGAAGTTGAACAAGCTGCATTTGCCCCATCTAACATTATCCCTGGTATTAGCTTCTCTCCAGACAAAATGTTACAGGGTCGTATCTTTGCGTATGCAGATGCACAACGCTACCGTTTAGGTGTAAACCACTATATGCTTCCTGTAAACGCACCAAAATGCCCATTCCGTTCATTCCACCGCGATGGTGCTATGCGTTTCGATGGCAACCTTGGTTCAACTTTAGGTTACGAACCAAATAGCTATGGTGAATGGGAGCATAATTTAGACTATAAAGAGCCTGAATTACGTATTGACGGTCATGCCGGTATCCATGACTTCCGTGAAGATGACAACAACTACTTCGAGCAGCCAGGTAAACTATTCCGCCTAATGACTGCCGAAGAGCAACAACGCCTATTCGAAAATACTGCTAATGATATGGCATCAGTTGAAGAGTTCATCAAACGTCGTCACATCCTTCACTGCTATTTAGCTGATCCAGCATATGGTGAGGGTGTAGCAAAAGCTATGGGTCTTTCATTAGAAGGTATGGACCTTTCAAATCCATACGAAAAACAAGCAACAAACGTTTAATTCTCCACTTATTATTGATATCCAAATCCAACTTTTCCTCCATGTGAAGGCATCTTCACATGGAGTTTTTTTATCTTAATTACAAAATAAGGATTCATCACTATAATGTGTGGTTGATTTCCGTTCCGACTGGGCGCTTTGCCGCTGCCGCTTCGCTTTCGCGCAGATAAAACATTTGTTGCTGACGCTTCGCTTTCGCTACAGAAAACATTTGTTGCTGTCACTTCGTTACACTACGCTTTCGCACAGAGCAAAGCTTCCTGGGGGCGTCGGGGCAACAGATGTTTTTTGCGCGAAAGCGTAGTGTTAACGCAGCGGCAGCAGCAGGATGTTGGTCACGAAGGCGTTATCACAGGATGTGATGCTCTTAGCCTTAGTTCCCCTATCGCTGATCCCCAAGGAGTCGCCCAGCCTCCACTCCAATCAACTTATATCAACGCATCACTTCCACGCAGATAAACAATGCGTCCGGATTTTAATTGTGCCTGCGCAATTCATTCCTTTGAAAATCCGTGACCCGCCGAAGGTTTTATCTTCATTAATTAGGTGTTTGCACAACCATAGAAAGGGAACCACATCCGCATTCACCTCCTCACCTTTGGCATGAACCAAAATGAAGCTTGTGCCTAATTTAGACACAAGCCCATTCTAATAATTATTGATAAATTTGACTGCCTGCTTTTTTAAATTCCTCGGCCTTTTCCTGCATCCCTTGGTGAATCGCTTCAGTCGTATTTAAGTCTTTTTCTTTTGCATAATTACGAATATCCTGTGAGATTCTCATACTGCAAAACTTAGGTCCACACATTGAACAGAAGTGCGCCGTTTTTGCCCCTTCCGCAGGCAAGGTTTCATCATGATATTCGACTGCACGTTCTGGATCCAGCGATAGGTTGAATTGATCGCGCCAGCGGAATTCAAAGCGTGCCTTAGATAGTGCATCGTCACGCTGCTGTGCTCCCGGATGCCCCTTCGCTAAATCTGCAGCGTGTGCAGCAATTTTATACGTAATAACCCCTACACGAACATCCTCGCGATTCGGTAAACCAAGATGCTCTTTTGGCGTCACATAACATAGCATTGCCGTACCATACCAGCCTATCATTGCAGCACCGATGGCCGATGTAATATGGTCATAGCCAGGAGCAATATCTGTTGTCAGGGGCCCTAAAGTATAGAAAGGGGCTTCCTTACACACTTCTAACTGCTTATCCATATTTTCTTTAATCAGATGCATCGGCACATGCCCTGGCCCTTCCACCATCACTTGGACATCATGCTCCCAGGCAATTTGCGTTAATTCTCCTAACGTTTCTAGCTCTGCAAACTGAGCCTCGTCATTTGCATCCGCAATAGAACCAGGACGTAAACCGTCACCTAAAGAGAAGGCAACATCATAGGTTTTCATAATTTCACAAATTTCTTCAAAATGAGTATATAAGAAGCTCTCTTGATGGTGATATAAACACCACTGAGCCATAATCGAGCCTCCCCGAGACACTATGCCTGTTACACGACTAGCCGTTAATGGCACATAACGCAGCAATACCCCTGCATGAATCGTGAAGTAATCAACGCCTTGCTCAGCCTGTTCGATTAACGTATCACGATACACCTCCCACGTTAAATCCTCTGCCACACCATTTACTTTTTCTAGCGCTTGATAAATCGGCACCGTCCCTACTGGCACCGCGGCATTACGGATAATCCATTCACGTGTCGTATGAATATGCTTACCAGTTGATAAATCCATAATGTTATCAGCACCCCAGCGTGTAGCCCACGTCATTTTTTCTACCTCTTCCGCAATAGAGGATGACACCGCCGAATTGCCAATATTGGCGTTAATTTTTACGTGGAAATTACGTCCAATAATCATTGGTTCGGCCTCAGGATGATTAATATTTGATGGCAAAATAGCACGCCCTGCCGCAATCTCTGAGCGCACGAATTCAGGGTCCATATTTTCACGAATCGCCACAAATTCCATTTCTGGAGTAACAATCCCCTTTCGAGCATAGTGAAGCTGCGTTATATTTTTACCTTTCTTCGCACGCAAAGGCTTTCTAGATAAATCCGGAAAAACGTTTTCTTTCATTCGTGGATCATCAGCATTACGGAATCCATTGTCTTCTGGCTTGATCGTACGACCTTCGTATTCTTCAACGTCACCCCGTTCTCTAATCCATGCACTACGTAAAGCTGGCAATCCTTTCGTAATATCCACCTTATACGCTGGATCAGTGTATGGACCACTCGTATCATAAACACGTACTGGCGCATTTTCCTCTTCCCCAAAGCTTCCTGTCGTCGGACTTAATGCAATTTCACGCATTGGCACTAAAATATCTGGTCGTGATCCTTCTACATAAACTTTTTTACTTCCATCAAAACTAGACATAATCGTAATATTCTTGTCGCTAACTGTTGTCATAAACTACTTCGCTCCCTTTTACATTTATACAAGGACCGAATCTAGCTAACCCCAACAAAAACAAAAGCCGAATCCAAATAATAATTTTGGATCCGGCTAAGAATGTAAAGGTAAAGTTATTGCAAATAACATAGAGTGCAATAATGGTTAACTTTCCCACGCTGGTATGAGCCAGATCAGGTCCAAAGGGTCAAGAAACCTCTAAGCGTTTCCCTCTCAGCCTGACTCATCAGACTCCCCTAGTTAATGCTATTAAGTTTGATGTTAGTGTAGCAGATATTGCTAATAGATGGAAGCTTCATTTTATTATTTTTGGTACATTCACCAAGAGTCAGCGTCAGATGAGACTCTAGAAAGCAAGCACATAGGCCCTCAAGAAACGTTATTGTGATGAATTCATTTTTATATGAACACTTTGAAGATTTATCGGAACAATTACAGTTTTTATCGACTTTTATAGCTGTTAGGTAAACAACAGTTCCGCTACATAAATCACGATCGTCACCGTTATACAGCTTACGATGGTTGAAAATAAAACTGTTTGTGCAGCAGTTGCTGATTCTACGTCATATTCTAATGCCAGACTAGAGCTATTACGCGAAGTCGGGAACGAACTAGCTATAAAAAGTGATTGTGCCACGACACCATCAAGACCAAGCGCAAAAATGATAAGCAATGCTACGGTAGGCCCTAAGATTAGTCGTGTAAAACAGCTTATGTATACCATCTTATTGAACATGGATTTGATTTCAAGTTGTGATAGTTGTGCCCCTAAAGTTATTAACGCTATAGCAATAAAGCCATCTGCCACATGGTCGATCGGAATTCTTACAAACTGCGGAATAGCGATATTAAAATAGTTCATTGCCACACCAATAATAAGCGCATGAATAATAGGCATTTTGAGGAAGTCTTTTATAATTGACATGCCCGATTTTGTTGAAGAAATTAAATTGTACAAGCCATAAGTATAGGTCGTCATATTTTGAAATATGACAAGAATGACCTGAATCGCTACTCCAATCGGCTGGGTCACAAAAATCATTTGCGCAACCGGGATACCATAATTGCCTGAATTAATGAGGACAACACTATTTTTAAATACAGCTGCCTCTGTTTTTACTAATCTGAGTCCCTTTGCTAGAAAGTGACTAAGCACCATTTGGCTTCCTATGAAAAGTAGAATAAATAACGCAACCTCACCAAGCACAGACAGCTCTATACTCGTTTCATATAGGTTCACAAAAACAGCTGCTGGCATGAAGCAATATGTAATAAGTTGAGATAATGCCTTTAAATTAAAGCGAAATTTCTTTTGTAAAACTGCCCCCAGTACTAGAAGCACTAATATCGGAGCTACAATTTGGAAAAAAATCATACCGAGATACATCATAGTGATGCCCCCCTTTCGTAGTGCTATTTTTACACCTGGTCAATGGACTGAACCAACATCTACTATATTACGTAAAAAATAATTTACTTTCATGCAAACTACAAATTCTTGTCATTCTTTTGGATTTCTATTCATATTATTGATAGACTCTGAAATCTTTGGTAGCTCTTCGTGTTAATCGTTTAAAGCAATACTCCAACACCCCTCCATTTTCAAATATATCGATAGCGAAAAGAGGGCCGCACCACATTGAAGGACTTATCGAATTAAGTAGATTTTTAAGGGCTTTCAGAATTTCAATCACATTACCCAGAAGGTCTAAATTATATAAAAGAGGACTATTTATCCATTTATTTTTTATCACCTTAGTAAAACATGCCCTTCGTATACCAATATATAGAAACATATGATATATTATCTACTAAATACTAAGATTGGAGTGATTTACTTGAAAAATAAAGCGATATCGACTTTTATGGCAACAGCTATTACGGCAACCTTAGTTCTGCCAGTTGCATCTGTTCACGCTGCTTCTAATGATTCGTCTTTAAACCACTCAATTCAAATTGATGGGCAGGTAGCTGCAGCCAAAGCAAAGGGACAAACCGTTACCATTAACAATATCACTAAAGATAAAGTACGTACATCCAACGGCCAATTTAAAATCAGTCAGTCGCTGAAGCCACTCTTAAAGACATCAAATAGCACTGTATTGGCAAATGCCGAAGCTACTATAGTCGTAAAGAACGGTGAGATTACAAGTATTACGTCACTAACACTTACTAAATCTGGTACGAACAATAAAGCGATGTATTTTGATGGCGGTGACGCACAAATTGACGGAAGCCTAACTGTAAATGCGGATTATGTAAAAGTTCAAAATGTAACTATTAAAGATGAACTGATTGTAACAAATCGTGTGAAGAAGGCAATTACAATTGATAACGTTGCTATCGGGGATACAATCACGTTTAAACCTTTAATGGCGAGAAATATTAAGTGGTTAAATGTTTCCCTAAAAGATATTAAATCTCCAAACATTAACATGGAGCGTTCAAAAGTAAATGTGATTGCTGATAAAACTATTTCTAAAGTTGATGTAGTAGGTAAAGTTACAGCATTTGAAGTTATCGCTAATGTTGATAAGCTGACAATCGATGTTGAGCAAGATTTTAGCCTTTATGGCGAAGGTAAAATTGAGCAAGTGATCGTTAAGCATGGAGCTAAGGTGGCATTAGATTCGGGCCATCTAATTAACAAGGTGCAGATAGATGATAAAAAAGCCTCTGTAACATTACCTGTGGTGAATAAAACTGAGCTAAGTAATTTAGTAGCTACACCACCGTACGTGGCCGTATCTATATACGGAAATGATGTTTTAACAACGGAAAAATGGACGACGCAGGCTGAACGTACAGCATTCGAATCTGCCGTAAGCAGCGCTAGAACGGTGGCTAATAATTCTAACGCCACTCAGGAACAGGTAAATAACGCTATTACACAATACAGAAATGCATTAGCCGTTTATCAAGCCGCACAAAAAAATGGATCAAAATATGGTTATGGCGATAGGGCTTCACTTCAATCGCTTATTAATTCTGTTCAATATGTAGCTGAATCCTGGGATGGTTTCAACGTCCCTTATGATATGCCTTGGACAACGCCAACTGAGCGAAATGCTTTAGCTTCAGCTGTTTCATCAGCTCAATCAGTTGTGAATAATTACAGCTCTACTCAAAATGATATTGTCTATGCTACAAATAATTTAAACAATGCTATCTGGACTTACAAAAATGCTTATAGGTATGGACCGCATGGGAATAATGTAGATAAATCTAGCCTATCATCTCTTATTAATTCTATCTCTATTTATGAATACGTAGAAGTTTCTTATACAGGAAACGGAACTGATGTTGAAACTACCAAAAAATGGACAACACTGAGTGAAAGACGTCTCCTAGAAGACGCTGTTCAACAAGCTAAAGTGGTAGAAAGTGATCCTTATGCGTATCAATACCAAATTACAAATGCGACTAACGATTTATCTACCGCTTTAATCAGGTATCGAAATGCATCATATCCAGGTTTAAAAAATTAACTAAAAAAGGACTCTGCGCCGAGCAGAGTCCTTTTTTATCTCAAATAAAAATTACATCTAACTCAAAACATCTACCGGTGCAATCGTACTTATTTTTCTCCAGTAGCCTGTTATTTCTTTTATACAAGTAATATTGCCTCTATAAAGGCAGAAAATCACTTAAAAGACTCTCAATAATTGCTTGGAGTATATATAACTTGATAATCGCGCACAGCAATATTGCGGAAGCCTACCATATTCATTAAAGTTTTAGCCAATGCATGGTCAATAATATCGTTTTCCTCAAGATACTTGAATGCTTCACGACTCGTTTTAGGCAAACCCAACTTTAAATCACTCACAATATGCATCGCCAAATCAATACTTGCTTCACAGGCACGTTGGATATTTAAAATGATACTATCCTGCTTCGTAAAATCTTGCAAATTCTCTGGATTATCACCATACACCTCGTTGATACGCTTCACACAGCGTTCAATTGTAGCAACCTTATTTAGAATAATATCATTATTCACCATAGACACTACCCCTCTCTTCAATTGCCTTCAGAATGCCCGCACGTTGTTCATTTAACGTCACGTACATGGATAGGGCCTTCATTCGTTCTTTCACAAAGGTGTTTTCATCTTGGCAATCAATGACCCTACCATTTGAAAAAATTTGTGCTGCAAACACTGTATCAACCGTCTTCATATCGACTAAATCAACATCAATATTACAGACCTGTGCAATTTCTCCGGCTAATAGAAAACGTTCATAACCTGAGAGCGATTTATCTGCAAAATACGCAATATCTAAATCACTATCTTCACGAATCAAACCCTGCGCATAAGAACCAAAAACAATAACAAATGCCGGATCAACAGCCGAGGATAGGTTTTCAACAACTACCTTCTGCCAGTTTTGTTGCAATTAAACACCCCCACTCCTTCTTAAAAATATGATAACAAACTCTACCCTTCATACGATGGTTCTATCCCTCTCTATTAAAAAGCAACCTACTTCCGGTTCAAATTTTCAAAAGTACATAAGACACAAAGTATTAAAAAAATAGATAACAAATCTTCCTATTCACCCAAATTATAGATAAAAAAACCCTAAGCTATGATAAAATTGGTTTATCAACATATATTAGGATATTCCCAACTAACCACGACTCTTTTCGGTAGGTAAATAATAAAGCACTAGGAGGTTCCCCATATTATGAAAAACAAAAGAAAACTAGCCTTACTCGCCTTAGTTGCAGTCCCTTCACTCATCTATACTGCACCTACAATGTCAGCTTCGGCTGCTGATATTACTGGACAGACAAAAGCTGCTTACATATACAATAATAATTATTACTACAACTCTAACGTTGCGAATGTTGTTCAGCTTATTTCAAATATTAATCATACAGCTGCTTCATTTCAAACATCTTTAGAAGCAGCTATCAAAGCCTACAATGCGTTAACTGAAACAGAAAAAATGTATGTTACGAATTATGCAACGCTGTCAGACCATCAAATGACGAGAATTTCGTATCGCAAGCTCGCTGCACAAATTGAAGAAAAATTAGCTTCAGTAGATTCAACCTCTATTAATTACTATCAAAATGTTATGGAGACGAAAGATTGGTACAATACGTTAAATGCAGCACAAAAGACCTTTGTAAGTGCGGAATCACAAAAAATACTGACATCCTATATCACGCCAAATACATCTTTCGATAAAGTGGTCAACAAAATCCAAATGTTAAACTCTTCTCGCATTACCTTCCATCAAGATGTAGCCAATGCTAGAGCTGAGCTTACTGCATTACGCAAATTTACAAACGTCTCTTTACCGGTTGGCGTTGAGCAGCTTTTATTAGATGCTGAACAGCTTGTTGTGAAGGATAAGGCAGCAGCTAAGGAAGTGGAAAACGCCATTGCAGCTTTATCGCCTAAAACATCTACTGCCCAAGATGTACAAGCAGTGAAAACAGCCTTCGAAGCTTTAACGCCTGTGCAACAGCAGCTTGTCCCTAATGTCTGGACTTTAGTGGACTTTGTAAATGGGAAATATAAGCTACCGACTACAGGGAATGGATCAAAAACGCCAATTTTATCGGATATAGCAGCCGTACCTGGTAAAATTACCGCTATGACTAGGAACAAAAATACCTATACAGCAAAAATAAACGTGGCTGACTCGGAAATTAGTACAGAACGCTTCATTTTAACAACAAAATCTAATATGACAGTTATTATTCCACCGCTAGCAACTCTTCTTAATGAGGATACTGGTGTTATGGAAATTCAAATTACACGAAATTTGAATCGTATTACATTCAAAGCAACGTTAAATAACAAACAAGTTGAATTTGAAGCTAATATGGAAATCATTATCGATAATTTATCACCAAATGCCTCCATCGTTCGTACGTTTGACTTTGGCGATCGAGAGCCTGCTGATTACACAGTAGAAGGAAATCGTCATTTCATTCAAACAAATACATCTGATTCATTCCAAATCGTTAGATACTAACCTAATAAACATAACCCTCTGCCAGTTATATTATTTGCAGAGGGTTATGTTTTTTTCAGCTTTGCTAGTTCTTCTATTATGCCTCGGCATAATTTACAACTGCAGCTGACCTACAAAAAATATCTGTTGAAAGACGTTAAAAATTTGATGGGCGCCTGTAACGAAATCTTACCTACATTAATAAATCATAAAGAGGGCCTTTTCAATCATTACATCAACAACTTCGCTCAGCTCCCTTTCCCAACATATCCGTCCAACATCTAATAAAGCAATGTGCCATTGTTCCCTTCTACAGTTTGCTTTTTTATTGAGTTTTTTTAAAAAATTTCAGAAAACCATTGACATTTGTCATAAAACAGGCATAATCATTAATAAAGTTTCCTTAGAGAAACATTATGAGATTCGGGAAATATTATTATAGAAAGGAATAAAAAATGCGTATGGAAAAAACATTAAAACCTCTGTCTGAATGCTCGTTTGGAGATTGCTTTTTAATAAAAGAAATAAACATTAAGGGTCCCTTAAGAAGAAGATTATTGGATTTAGGCTTTGTAAAAGAAGCAGAAATCTCTGTTCTTCGTAAAAGTCCTTTAGGAGATCCCGTTGCTTATCGTGTAAGCAATACGACGATTGCATTACGTCATGAAGAAAGCTCAATGATTCTAGGCGAAATTGTTAGGGGGAATACAAAATGAAAATAAATAGAATCGCTTTAGCAGGAAACCCAAACACGGGGAAAAGCACATTGTTTAATACATTAACAGGATTGAGGCAGCATACTGGAAACTGGCCAGGGAAAACGGTTGTTCATGCAGAAGGATCTTTTGAACACAAAGGAGAGCAATATGTACTCGTGGATTTACCAGGAACCTATTCTCTATTTTCCAATTCAGCCGATGAAGAAGTTGCCAGAGATTATATTGTTTTTGACCAACCAGATGCAACGATCGTTGTGCTTGATGCAACATCATTAGAGAGAAATTTAAATCTTGCGCTCCAAGTTTTAGAAATGACTAATAACGTCATCATTTGTATCAATTTAATCGATGAATCTGAGAAAAAAGGTATTCGCATTGATGACAGGAGATTAGCCCGCGAGCTAGGAGTCCCAGTCGTAAAAATATCTGCAAGAAATAAAAAAGGTATTAATCGGCTGTTGGATACATTAAATCAGCTGGTGAATGGGTCAATTGTGACAACTCCGTATCGCATGAAATACTCGAAAGAAATAGAGGAAGCCATTACAAAGATACAATTGAAATTAGAAGGTTATTTTGATGAAAAATACCCATCAAGATGGGTTGCCCTTCGCTTACTTGACGGTGATGAGGAATTGATCTTAAAACTGCAAAATCATAAGAATAATAAACAGCACGAGGTGAGAACGAATGGAGTCCCAGTCAGTGTTAAATCATAATTCACTTAAGGCTATTTTAGCTGAAGTGAACGAAGTTTCGAATGAGGATATTCGAGATGAAATCGTTAGTGATATTTATACTAAAAGCAAATCTTTATGTAAAAAGGTAGTATCGCAGCAGCCTGCAATGTACCGATCTGATAAATTAGATGAAATTTTCACATCCCGTATTTTGGGATTCCCTATTATGCTTATCTTGCTAGGGGCTGTCTTTTATATTACTATTGCTGGCGCAAACTTACCATCTGATATGTTAGCAAACTTATTTGGCTACCTAGAGGGGAAGCTAACCATTCTTTTTGAAGCAATGCACGCACCAGAATGGCTACACGGTATTTTAATTCTTGGACTATTTAGAGGTACCGGTTGGGTTATTAGTGTTATGCTACCGCCAATGGCTATATTCTTCCCTATGTTCGCTCTATTAGAAAACTACGGTTACCTACCTCGAGTAGCCTTTAATATGGACCGTTTATTCAAACGAGCTGGTGGACACGGGAAACAATCATTAACAATGGCAATGGGCTTTGGCTGTAATGCGGCTGCTATCATGTCTACGAGAATTATAGAATCTCCTCGTGAACGAATGTTAGCCATTTTAACAAACAATTTTGTCCCTTGTAACGGGAGATGGCCAACACTTATTTTATTAGCATCCTTATTTATGGTAACTGGTTTTTCAGGTGCAACAAGTACCCTCGTCACATCAGCCATTTTAATAGGATTTGTTATGTTGGGCGTCGTTGTGACATTAACTGTGTCATGGGTTCTTTCTAAAACAGCTTTAAAGGGTGTACCAACTCATTACACATTAGAGCTTCCACCATTCCGAAAACCAAAGTTCTGGAATACAATTTTAAGAGCAAGTATTGATAAAGCATGGTATGTATTAAAAAGAGCAGTTATCGTAGCTGCGCCTGCCTCAATTTTAACTTGGGTATTCGCTAATATTTACGTTGGTGACACAAGTATTCTAATGCATTTTATTAACTTTTTAGAGCCGTTTGGTCACGCTCTTGGTATGGATGGCTTTATTTTGGCTGCATTTATTCTTGGGCTACCAGCCAATGAAATTGTCATCCCTATCCTGATCATGGCGTATTTATCGCAAGGCGCTATGCTGGAAATCGAGGATTTATCGAAGCTAAAACAAGTGTTTATCGACCAAGGTTGGACTTGGCTAACAGCTTTAAATATGATGTTATTCTCCCTGCTACACTTCCCGTGCGGAACGACTTTAGTCAATATTTATAAAGAAACAAAAAGTCCGAAGTGGACGTTTATGTCGTTTTTAATTCCAACTGTTATTGCGATTGGTGTGACATGGCTAACGGCGACAATTGCTCGCGCGTTTGGTTGGGTTTGATGTGAGGGATACCTCCGTTATTACTTTAAATCTAAACACATTTATTTTATCAGAAAAGAAAAAGTCTAAGATTGTAGTAATACCAATCTTAGACTTTTTAATCGTGTGTATTGATTTATTAAGATTCTAATGAGTCTGGCACTCTAGTAATACCTATTGCTTAATAAATACTTATTGAGTTCTAGGTTTGATTAAGACATAGTTTGGTGCTGTTGGAGCTGTTGATTCTTTCGCATAAACAATGTTTCCATACTTATCTTTTGTGAATAGATAAATTCTTTGATCCTTTTGGAAGACATTAGTGCTAGCAGGATCATTTCCTGTTTGGTTAGCTGTAAATGTTTTTGCGGAACTTGCATCAGAAGGTGCTGTAATCTTCCCTTTATTATAAGAAACTATTGCCCCTCCAGGGATATACGTGAAATTATTGTTATCTGCTCTCGTTATAATTTCTTGTACATTTTCTAGTGTTAAATCATATCCCTCAGAAAGTACTGCCCAATAATATTGCTGATCCCATGTAATATCCGCATTTAAGTTTGCAACAACTTCAACCTGCTTGGAAATATTTAGATTGCTTGGGAACTGTGTATCAGGTAATAATGTCGCCGAAGTAATTGTATTCACTTTTGTTGGATATTGGTATTCTGCTGTTTGCTTACTAAATCTCCAGCCACCATTATCTGTAACTGAAGCATTTACAGTAATATCAAAGCTTTGTTTTACTTCATCATTAAACTTGATGATTAGCTTACGAGGTTCCCAATCCTTCTTACCTGTAGTATCTTCCCAATTCCATGAAACATAGGATGGAGAAATAGCAGTATTTGTACCTCGTTCTACTAATTTAAAATCAGAATCTTTTAGATCAATAGCCTCTGAAAATGTTACTTCAAATGTTTTACCATCAATACGTTTAAAGATTGGATCTTCTACCTTTGGTGGTGTTCCATCAGAGAAGAACGTATATTTCATAACACCAGTTCCATCGCCACCAGGAGTGAGGGTTATTGGTTTACTTTGTTTTTCGTCAAATGTATAAACCTTAGATTCTGTTCCATCCTGTAGCATCGTTGTGTTACCATAATTATCTTTCACAGCAACATAAAGCTCGTATTTTTGATGAGGTTCCAAAGAAAAGTTAATTTCATTTATATCTTTTCGCATATTGCTCGCTATTCCTTTAGCAATAACCTCAGTTGCATCTTTTGGAGGCGGTGTTGGATCGCCTTCTTTTCTCAAAATGTAGTGATACGTTCCACCTTCATCCGACATGAATCTAAAAGTCCCATTCTTGTCATCCTTAGCTATTTTAATTGATGTATTTCCAATTTTTGGTGGCGTCTGATCATCAATAACATGCTTAGTTTGGATGTCAGATACATTTCCTGATCGATCTCGTAATACCATATAAATCGAATAGCTCTTAAATGGGTCTAATGGTGGTGTTGCATTCGGTAGTGGAATTGTAACCTTTTGCTTTCCTAATTGAGCAGGTTTATTACCACCACTACCGATGATTTTTATATCTTTTGTGCCAACCTTAAAGGTTTCCGAATTCAATTGAACAGCTTCAATTAAACGTAGACGATCATCACGTGTTAGATTTAAGTCTGACTCCATAATCAAATAATGATACGTACCTGCTTTTGTTGCATTAAATTCAATAAGCGTCTGATCTTTTGCCGCGTTAATCGCTGGATCTCCTATAATTGTTAAGTATGGCCACTCACCATCTTTATGAATATATTCAGCCGTATTTCTTGGAACACTATTAGGCTGAATATTATTAATATTTTCGAATTCATTATCGGCTAAGTCTTTTACTTTTGGAGATATAGTTACAACTAAGTTATCTCCATTAACAAAGCCTGTTAATGAAGGGATAGTGAAGATTAATCTTTTTTGAGACTTATTATAGACAACTTTTTCTGGTCGAATTGGTTTTTGTAAACCAATATTGATAATTCCTGTACCTGTAAGTTCATAGTTTTCCACGTTTTCAGCAGAAGCAGGATCTAACTCTTCGCTCACCGTTACATAAAATTCGTTTTTAACCTCGTCCAATTTATATAATTCCCCACCAACTATATATGGTGGAATATTATCAAGTTCCTTCGTTTTAAATTCCTTCACTGCTGCAGGATCTTTTGAATAATTACCTGAAGCATCCTTCATTACTACATACAATTGGTATTCCGTTTCAGCCTCTAAACCTGTTAACATTTCAGTAATCCCAAGTTTACCTGCAACTGCCTTGCCCTTACCTGTTGGTTTAGCAACAATATCTGCAGTTGTTGGATCAGCTGCAGTTGTCTTTTTACGGACATAGTAGTAATAGTCGCCTGGCTCACTTGCTGTAAATGTAAACTCTGCACGTTTTCCGCCATGTAAAGGGTTTACTTTTAAATCTTTAACGACTGGCGGTGTTGCATCTTTCATTTGGAATGATTGCGATTTAATATCCGAAACATTTTTCGCTCCATCAACGACCATCACGTAAATGACATATTCTTTTTTCTCACCTAAGTTAGTGACTTTAAAAGTGTTTTTGCCATTTACTGCTGCGCCTGTTCCACTTGCCACATTGTCAGTAGAAATGCGATTGACCATTTCTTTTTTCGTCGGTGCATCAGCGTCTTTTTCTCGAACAATATAATAGTAAGTTCCAACTTTATCTGAAGTGAAGTCTACCTGAATATCACTACCATTTAAAACTGTTACATTCGTAATGTCGATTAACGGTTTTGTTTTATCTGCTGGTTTTTGATTATCAATATCGTCTTTATCGACTGGTTTACCATCTTCATCTACTATATTGCCGATATTATCTTTATCCTCTAGGAAGTCGTCGAAGATATTATTCGGCGACTCGTCCTTCGGCATAATAACTTTATCAACATATGTGTAATCTCCAAGATCAACCCAACCATATACATTATCAACATACAGAGTGCCTACTCGGCCATCGATATACAGCTCTAAATCTGTATAGCTATTGTAGTTAATCCAGTCGATATTGCCAGTTCCGTAAATTGTCAGCTTTGTTTCTGTATCAAGGTTCAATGTGCCGATATTTCCTTGAATCTCAAATTCACGGACATTCCCGATGATGTCTACACGTGGCAGCTTCGTATTTGTTTCGATTTTTGTACCACTTTGAGAGACAATGAGGCGCGAAACAGTGCTGTTATAAAATTCAATATGTTTTTCAACATTTTTCATCGTCACTTTATCTTTAGACCAGTTCTCAAATGGCTTATTTTTATCAGGATTCTTGTCGGAATTCTGATCTGCCCAATCTTGAAGATCTGTTGTCGAACCGTTATTTGATGAGCCTTCACTATTTGGATTATCTGGATTAGACCAGTTGATAAATCCAGTATTAGTACTTGCAATACGGCCAAACGAAATTGGCTGATAGTAGCCTAATTGTAAAGGTGGACGAACTGTTTCGTTGACAAGCATTGTGCCAGTCAATGTAACATTGGAAAATTCAATATAGTTCCCATTGACAACGATTGTCGCTCCAAAGGATCCATGATTACCATCAAACTCTAGAAATCTAGATTTTGTCCCACTAGCATTCAATGTGAGCTTCGAAACAGAGCGAATCGTTTTTCCTGAAAGATTCCCTTCAATAAGTGCACCTTTTAATACCGGTGCATTATCTTCGTTAAAAATATGCGAGAGACTTTCCGGTACTGAATATGGTTCAGCATTTATGTAGACAATATCGTCTTCAACACCTGTAATCTTGAAAGATGTGGCGTTGTTCTTTTTCTCTTGTGAACGCACAATAAAAGATGACATTTGTCCACGTGTTACGGGATTATACGGTGAGAAAGTGACAGGTGTTGTTCCTTCTGTAATTTTTAAATCTACTAACGTTTGAATATAGATCGCGTTGCTTGTTTGGCTAGTTACATCTTTGAAACTATGGTTGTAATTAGATGCTACCTCAAATTTAAAGCCGAGCGCTAAAATTTTTGCTAATTGCCCACGTGTCATCACTTCATTAGGCATAAATGTTCCGTTTGAATATCCAGACATGATTCCTGCGTTTTGTAATGCAGCTATATACTTGTAATACTCACTGCTTTTTGGGACATCTTTAAAATATGGATCTTGAACATTTTTTAAATCTAAGTTTAAAACGGTCGCTAACATTTTTGCTGCCTGACCACGTGTTACATTTTGATATGGTCGAAAAGTATTATCTGGATACCCACTAATTGCACCTTGAGAGTATAACTTTAAAATATTGTCGTAATGGCTTGAATATTGGTTAATATCCTTAAATGGTGAAGTAGCTGCAGCTGCCGTTTGTGGTGGCACTACAGCAGCAATCCCACTAGTAGCAAAAACAGTTGCTATGAGTGCTTTGTTCACCTTTTGGACTTTTGTTTTATCCATCCCACTCTTCCTTCCATCTATGTATTTGATACGTTCAAAATATCATTTTCCTCATACCCTTTATATCGACAGGTTGATAGTGAACCTTCATAGATAAATCTAAATTAATGGAAGAAAGTTGTTAATAATAATTAGCAAAAAAGGTTCCCCATCATAACGTGAGGTTGATCTCCGTTCCGACTGGGCGCTTTGTTGTTGTTGTTGTTGTTGTTGTTGTTGCTGTCGCTTCGCTTTCGCACAGAGCAAAGCTTCCTGGGGGCGTCCGATGAGCATCTTCACTCGCGTTGCTCACGAAGGCGTTATCACAGGACGTGATGCTTTTAGCCTTCGTTCCTCTATATCGCTAATCCCCGAGGAGGCGCCCAGTCTCCACTCCAATCAACTTATACAATGGCATACGTTTTGTTTCAACCTTTGTGATGAATCAAAAAACCATCTTAGACACTGTACACTTTCAGCCATCCAAATCTCATTACTAACCAATCCCTTATCTTTTTTCGATTTCTTTTCCCTTTAACATAAAAAAAAGCCAAGGCGCATCGGTGCTCACTTGGCTTTTGACGATATATAGGCATACATCTAGATGTACTTGCGATGTCATAAGGGAAAGGGGGATAACCTTACATCTTGTCAAGTCGATCAAGAGATGTGTCCCGAGTTTACGTATCATTTTAAACATCCTTTTTAAGTCATATAGGGGATGACTTAAAAATAGCTTGCCCAAATGATCGTTGCATTAATCATGTACCCCAAAATTTAGAAATGTACACTTATTTTAAACATTTTTTTATTTATTTTCTTGCTCTCCAACTATGACTCGATTCCGTCCGGCTTGTTTTGCAAGATACAATGCACTATCCGCAACTTCAAATAACTTTTCTGTCGTGTCGGCCATTTGTGGATACACTGCCACACCTGCTGATAATGTAACCGGGCGATCACAGGGACTTACAGTATGTGCTAAAATATCGCGCAGTTGCTCGGCCACCTGTGCCGCTTCCTCAGCCGTAGTAGCCGGCAATAACAGCACAAATTCCTCCCCTCCGTAGCGACAGCAAACATCTCCCTCACGAGCAACGGCTTTCATATTGTAGGCTAAAAATTGTAACACTTTATCACCTACTGCATGACCATACGTATCATTAACACTTTTAAAATGATCTAAATCAAGCAAAATGAGGGCATGTGGCGACTCATTATCGAGCCATTCCGCTAGCATCGCATCCATTGTGCGACGATTAGTTAGACCTGTTAACGGGTCTGTTGTAGATTGATCTTTAAAAAAGGACACCTGTCCCTGTAAAAATGTTAAACTCCGAACGAGAGCGCTTTTAAGATAATGCGCTTCAAAATACCAACTACGTACAGCTTTCAAGCCTTCTACATTTTTCGATTCCATGCTTTCCTCTGTTAAAGTAGCTAATTGCTGTAAGGGATTTGCAATACGCGCTGCCGCCCAAAGGACAATTAAAATTGAAATTAGCATAATCGGAATGGATTTTATAGCAACTTCCTGTACTCTATCAAATGAAGGGGCTAATGCTACATCTATCGGCCTTTGAGCCACTACTCCCCAACCCGTTAAAGGTACGGTACTAAAACCAGCAAGCATTTCAACTCCTTTAGTATTCACTACTTGAAAAGCCCCGCTTTTTCCAGAAACTACTGCTTGGACAACTTTATTATCAATAACGATATCATTAACGCGACTTGGGTCCTGATGATAAATAACACGCCCATCCGAATCAACTACATATACATATGATCCATCATGATAATAATGCTCTCCGAGTAATTCATTAAAAACATTTCGTTCCTTTAAATAAATTGTCCCAGCTACCATTCCTAAATATTCATTTGTCTCTGAAAATATAGGATACGATATAAAAATAAGGAGCCTCCCCGTTATTCCCTTATAAGGCTTTGAGACAAGAGGCTTCTTTTTAGATAAAGCCTCCTTTGCTCCAGCAGATGTTAACACTGCACCTTGTACCTCTTCAGATGGTGGTGAAATAGATAATACACGACCTTCTGCATTTGTGATCAGGACAGAATTAAACATGTCATTTTGCATTTTCAAACGCTCAGTTTCCTGATTCAAAGCATTGCTATCATGCATTTTCGTTTTTATCGTACCAGCGCTATATCCTAAAATTTGAAAAGATTCTTCAAGATAGGAACTAGCAGTTGTTGCTAATTTTTGTGCATAGACTCGATTCGTTTCAAGCGTATTCTCTTTAATCGAGTCAACATTCATTCGGTAACCACTCCAAATACTACCGATACCTGTTAAGATAAAAGCAGCTATCGCAACTCCCATGATTAAATACTTTAACTTTATCTGTTTTGATTTCATTTTCTATCTTTTACCCCTAGTTTATAATTTCCTCTATTATTCTATTAAAGCACAAAAAAATTCCTTATTAAGAAAATTTCTTATATTGAGTGAAAAGTATTTGTAAAAATAGTAATTCTCAAGACCCTCTTATTACAAAAGTAAATAGTAGGCCCGCTATCATAACGTGGGTTGATTTCCGTTCCTGCTGAGCGCTTTGTAGCTGCCGCTTTGCTTTCACGCAGAGCAGAGCTTTCAGGAGTCGCCCAGCCTCCACTCCAATCAACTTATTGGCACACATTTAACAGATATCATCCCTTCAGAAGCCATATAGTAGGGAAAGTTCCATAATTTTAGCATCGTTAACCGAACAAAAATATAGTAATTTATATCTATAAAACTTTTAGTATTTCGATAGATTTTTATTATAAATTTATTTTAAAGAGGGTTTTAATATGTCGTTACGTAAAGTAGCTCCAATAATGGTTGGTTTTAGTATGGCTCTATGGACAAATACTTCTTTCCACCTAAATAAGTCAGCTCGTTTGAATGTAACAAAGTCACAAAAATCTTTATCACTATACAGCTTCCAAAGTGACTATAAAATGAAATGGCATCGATTAGAAACAGACTACTCCCAATTTTCCCTCGTAGGAAGACATAATTCTGATGAGGTTGGAGGATATGAAACGCGTACTGGGCATAGCGTATTTGGTATTCGTATCAGTGCTAATCGAATAGATGTAAATAGAAAATACGGTCTTCCGCTTAGTTCCATTCACTATGAGCATACAAGCTATTTGCTCGATTACAATGATTGTGAAGGTAACACTACACATGGGACCTATTTCATTGATGGTCACTATGTTACTTTTTTCTATGATTTACACAAAAACAATATTGTTCGTTCTATTGTTTGGATTCATGCCAAAACAGAATTAAGTAAACGTGGCTATTATGGTAAGCCTTCCAACGAACTACGAACAGGGCTTGAAGATTTAATGGTTGACCTTATTAACCATGAGCGAGTAATAGAAGGTTTACAGCCACTCATTTATGACAAAGGATCTAATCCTATTGCGCGGCAGCATAGTAGCAATATGATCACACATCAATTTTTTAGTCACGAAGATCATAAAGGAAATCATTCCAACGACCGCCTCACTGCTGGTGGAGTTAATCACTATTGGTATGGCGAAAATATAGCACAAGGTCAGCACAATAGTATATTTGCTCATGAAGCACTGATGAATTCAAAAGGACATCGTATAAATATTTTAAGGAAAGAGTTTACACATGTCTTTGTTGGTATTTGCTTTAAAGATAACGGTGCACCCTATTATACGGTTAACTTTTATTCTATATAGTTGAACGTTGAAGTTGATTAACAATATATATACAAATATCTCTATGCAGAAATGAAGGGCACTGAAAAATTTACGCTTTTATAATAGTGCACCTTTTTCAGATAAAAATAAGGCGCTTCTTGTTCAATTTCGAACAGGAAGTGCCTTATTTCTGTCTCTATTTTAGCTTTAATATACGTAGATCGCCATGCATGGACTTAAATTAAGAGTTTCTTGATTTCAAATCATCAGGGGCACCACCTGCACATTAATCCTTTTAAAAGCGTGACTAAAATAATAGTATGATACATTGCGTTGTTTGGAGAAGCATCGCTCGACTCCTGCGGGAAAGCGAGACAGACGAGACCCCGCACGAAGCGAAGCGTAGGAGGAGGCTCGGCGCTCGCCCGCGGAAAGCGAGCGGAATGCTTCGGAAAACAATAGTAGGGTCATAGCCCCAATGGAATTAGCATTAAAGGAGCGTAGACAGTCGGAACGGAAATCACCCCTTTGTTATGTGCGGAATTCTATATTCTAAATTTTTTTACTTTTTTTGTTATTCTGACATATAATTTTTTGACTAATTATTTTATAATAAAATTTAACATAGTCAAGCCATCAATTCTTCTGTTATAATACTGATAATTTACATTCTATCTGTAGTAATACAGTGTGAATAAATGCTTTTCACAAAATGGGGATTATGAGAAAAGCGCTACAATGCATTCTTAAATACAATGTAGCCTACACAAAAAGGGGTTGGGAGATTTGGGTATTTTAAAGGGGTTAAAAATTCTCGATTTTTCTGCATTACTACCGGGTCCAATGGCGACAATGATATTTGCTGATCTAGGCGCTGAGGTTATTCACGTTGAATCATCAAAACGCGTAGATTTAACACGTATTATGCCTCCTTACGACGATGACCATGAGGCATATATTCATCAACATTTGAACCGTTCTAAAAAATCATTAACATTAAATTTAAAATCGCCTGAAGCTATAGAAATTGTTAAGTCACTTGTTAAAGAGTACGACATCATTATCGAAGGATTTCGACCCGGTGTCATGCAACGACTTGGCATTGGCTATGAAGCGCTAAAAGAAATAAATCCTAAAGTTATTTATTGTGCTATTACAGGCTATGGACAAACTGGACCATATAGCAATCGGCCAGGACATGACAATAACTATTTATCATTAGCTGGCATACTTGATTACTCACGCCATAAAGATAAAAAACCTGTCTCAATGGGTATTCAGCTAGCAGATATTGCTGGGGGCACGATGCATTCAGCAATTGGCGTACTCGCAGCTGCTTTACATCGTGAAAAAACAGGTGAAGGGCAATATATTGATATAAGTATGACCGATGCTGTATTTTCACTCAATGCTATGTATGGATCTGCCTATATTGGCGGTGGCCGTGTTCCTCAGCCCGAGCAGGAAATTTTAAATGGTGGTAGCTATTATGACTTTTACAAAACAAAGGATGGCCGATTTTTCTCGGTAGGAAGTCTTGAACCTCAATTCCGGAGATTACTCTGTGAAGCGCTTGATATTCCTGAGCTCATTGATAATACGTTTAATGATTCCTACTATACACAAATTCGTTTTAAAGAAGCTGTTCATGATGCGTTCTTATCGAAGACTTACGAAGAATGGCTTGAAGTATTTAACGAGGATTTCGAGGGATGTGTCGAACCAGTTTTAACATTTCCAGAGGCATGCGAGCATCCTCAGCTGAAGGCTCGTGATATGATTGTGGATATTCCCAAAAGCGACGGTACTACGCAAAAACAAATTGCATCTGCTTTCAAGTTTGATGGTGTTAAGCCACAGTACAAGCATGTCGGTGCCAAGCTTGGAGAGCATAATGATGAAGTATTATCTTCACTTGGCTATAGCGTC
Source organism: Lysinibacillus sp. Bpr_S20 (assembly GCF_023337835.1). Taxonomy (NCBI): domain Bacteria; kingdom Bacillati; phylum Bacillota; class Bacilli; order Caryophanales; family Bacillaceae; genus Lysinibacillus; species Lysinibacillus sp. Bpr_S20. The sequence continues at coordinate 65,460 of NZ_JALNLQ010000013.1, read as the reverse complement.
GAGCAAATCGCAGACTTAAAGGACAAAGGGGTTTTAGAATAATATAGGTCCACTGCACAAATAAAAAGAGTGTCTAATGCTGTATTTATCATACATTAGACACTTTTTTTATTTCTAATCCGCTGATAGTAATTAAACATACGCACTTATAAAGACTCGTAGCTTTTCGAAATGATCGTCAATGAGTAAATACTTTTTATAAATTTCCATTAGTTTTTCAAACAGCTCATACTGCTCCGTCACAAATAAAACTTTTAAAATATTGAGCATATGCAAGGATGCGCTCTGTGCTACCCAATAGTAGGGCGTTTCTAGTTGACGATAATGTCGCCGCCATTCGTCCACAGATAAGCCGATATGCTGTAATGAATTATTAACATGGAGAGCAATATCCTGCTGAACTGATGCCTCAATCGCAATAAATTGCTCATTGCTATAGTTACGCTGCACTAAAGTGGCGTGTATTTTTTTATTGGAGGCTAGTACATGCTCCTTTAAAAGCAGAAGCCCCTCTTGATAACGTCCCATTTTTACATAATGGTCCAGCAATACTGCATACAAGTTTTCTAAAAAATTAAGTTCATAATTTTTAATAAGGGCAGGAGGCGTTGGTTTACGATTCGGCAATAAATCCTTATATTCCAACAAAATCTCTATCGCGTAATTATTAAGTCGTTCATCCTCTAATAAATACTCACCGTAGTGAATAACAGTTTCATGCTTCTGTTCTTGATGTGCTATATGAAACTGCAGATAGGCAATCAGAACTTTTTCTTTCTCTGTCAATGCATACATTGAATAACGCCAATCCGCTTCAAAGGAAGTAATAAAAGCTTTCACGCATCGATAATCCCCTTCTGATAAGCGATAGTGCGTTACAATTTGATAAAGATGTAACTGCTTTTTTGCTATACAAGTAGAATTATGATTATCCACATAAGTTATACACTTATCCATAGTTTTTCTATAATTATCAACAAAGTTATCCACATATACACAAGTTTTTTTTGTGGATTTCTCAACATGCTCCATCATTTCATGGATAAATGTGAATTGTTCTAATGGTTTGTGGATAAACAGTGAATAAACCTTTTTCAGGAAAAGCCAATGCCAAAAAAGGTCTTCTTCTTTATAAATCATATGCACAAAATATTCATTTTCAAATTTATATAAAAATATAGTTTGTAGTTCGTTCACTGGCATTGTCACTTGCATTCTTTTCCCAAAAATTAGCCAGATTAATCTTTCTAAGTCCATTGTATGCTGTGCAAAAAGCTGCTCAAAAAAGGTCTCCTTGCCTTTTTGCGTATAAAAAAAAGCATTGAGACGTTCATTGACAAATTTAGCTTCCAAACCATGCTTGTTAAAAAAAGTTTGCATTTCTGTCGTTACACGACCCCAATATTTTCGCGCAGTTGAAAACGCAATATTCATCGCTGTTTCCTCATTCACTAAAAATAAATTTGGTGAAAGTGCAGTACCTAGAATTTTCGGGTCTACCGGTGAGTCAATCTCTGCCTCTAACCATTTTGAAAGTAATTTTTCAGCACCCTTTTCACCATTTTGTTTATATGTCATGTATAACCGCTCATCACAATCCAACAGCATGCAAATGGAGCCCCCTATCAAATTCAACCAACAAAGATCTTCCCCTATCACGTAAAATTCTTTTAACACTCTTTCTTCAATATAACAAATCTTATCCAACATATGCTAAAGAAATCGTGATCTGCATAGAACAAAATATTCGTGTAAAATCGACAACTCCATTTACAGCAGCATAAAAAAAGCCATCTATAACGGGTAAATACCTCATAGATGGGGAAAAAAATTAAGTTTCCGTTTTTAAAGAAGAACCGCAATGAGCTATTGGACAATCACTCATAAGTTGGTAGCCCATTTGTATTGTCACAATAGCTCATTACCTACGCCAACCCAAAGCTAGCGCCATAGATGCATAACTTAGACAGCTATGCATCACTTACCAAAACAATTAAAAAAGCATTCTCACAACAGTAGACGAGCAACCGGAAAAATAGTTACAAAAAAATTCGTCTAGACGAATTTTTTTCTGCATCGAAAGCGTAGCGGCAGATGCAAAAGGTTTTCAAATCCGTCTTTTTTTTGACGGATTTTTTCTGCCCCGAAAACGCAGCGGCAGGGGCAAAACGATTTTCAAATTCGTCTAGACGAATTTTTTTCTGCATCGAAAGCGTAGCGGCAGATGCAAAACGGGTTTCTAATCCGTCTTTTTTTTGACGGATTTTTTCTGCCCCGAAAGCGTAGCGACAGGGGCAAAATTTTTTTCTGCATCGAAAGCGCAAGCGCAATGTTACTCTTTTCGCAGTACAAAATTCAATTGTTTTTTGCTCTATAAAAAAAAAGCAAACTATGAAATTTTCTAGTTTGCTTTCTTTTCTGTCCGCCATTAATCATATTGTTTTTTCACGGGCTTATAAATTCGGGCTTTTTTTAGTACTGTTTTAGGTACTTGGAAGGTTGCTGTTACGACACCTGGATGACGACCAATTTCAATCGATCCTGTAATCGTCGCTCGATTCATAACCTCTGGCTCGCTCATCTCAAAAAGCTTTGCGGCACGGCTTATAGCGTTAGTTGTTGCTTCATTTAATGATGTCCCAGAGCCAACAATTGATACAGGAAATACTTCCTCCAACTGCTTTACGCCGAACTCATCTGCAAGCTCACGTGCACGACGTTTTTCTTCCTTTGTAAAAGGTTTAGCCGTATAAGGTAAATCCTCTGTATTCGGCAATAAAATAGGGCCATCCAAAGCTACTTTTTTCAACACACTTACTTGAAGTTGAACAATACCAGCAACATCCGTTGTATGTCCTGCAATTTCACCGTCCCCTTGCATTGCGTGCATATCACCAATATACAAACCACCTCCTGGAACCTTTACTGGACAAATAATTGTTGCCCCCTCACGAACACGGCTTATATCCATATGTCCATCTGTACGGTGTCTATCTAATTCATCCTGCGTAAATGCATATTCATGAGGTGCACCGATTAAAAACGAACCAAAATCACCAGCATTATGGGAGTCTGGCATCGCCTTTGATGGTGTCGTTCCAAGCTGCCCTAAAAACGGCCGCATTCTTGCCATAACACCAATCAAATCACTTGGGGCCAATGCAACTACAGGGTTTTGCACAGATTTTTCAGGTGTACGCATATAATTTTTAGCATCAAGGGCAATACGACGAGCCCCTTCTCGGCCAACAGTCACACCAATATTCCCTTTATGATCTAACGCCATCGTATAGCCATTCGTCATGTTAAAAGGTGATGTTTCTGTATCACATGTTGAACAACGAATGGCCTGTCGACCTATCCCTTTGACAACTGTGCTTGGATGAAGCTTACCACAGCCTGGACATTTTACTGATACGAATGGATCCCCAATAAATCGATCTACGATTGCCTCATCGGGCCCAGATGCTGTTGCTATTGATGTTACCTGGATTGATTTAATCTTGATAACAATGGCATCCCCTACCTCTGCCCCTTCTACAAATACAGGCTTTGTTACTTCATGTCCGCCACGAATCGTTGGTGTTAGCATCGGGCCCCAACAGCCTGGCGTTGTATTAGCAATAATTGTGCCACCGTCTTTGACCGGACCAAGCATTTTCTCTCGTGGATCTAAAATTCCATCTATGAACTCATTTACGAATAATGTTTCGACGGCTAGTTGACCCTGTACAAGGTCCTCACTTTGCATTCCTTCTTTTTCTAGTACATGCAATTCGCTTGTCATTTCTTTCATCACGCTCCTAGTTTTTATTTTATGTATATAGATGATTGTTACATTTGATTTCAACACTTTTTATAAATTTAGTGATTTGTCGATTGTAAAACTTATTTCGACATCAAGTTTGATAGTTCCTGCCATTTCGAGGGGAATGTCACTAATTGTATGTATGCAAACTCGAAGTCGCGTTGAAATCCTTTTTTCTTTATGCATTATTTTCGTCCAATAGAAAGGCTATTGAGTACATGGAAAATTATGCCGTTTAATTTATGTATTTTCAACCATTTAACATAAAAAAGCACAGACTCATACAAATGTATTTAAATTTCCAATGACAATTTACAATAATAAAGGGTCTTTGTGCTTTTTGATGGCACAAAAACCCTTTCGTCTATCTTTATTATGATATTTAATCTCCTAGTGCGAGTTTTTTCATGGTCAATCTTCACACGTTTTCAACGGCTACTGTTAATTTAATGGGATTGTCACAGGATCCATCTCTTTTAATTCCGTACCTTTTCCTGATCCCAAGGAGAAATAAATAACAGGGACAAATGTAATGGAAGTAGCAGTTGGATTGATCGCCTGTACAGTGGCACTTGATTTATAAGAAATACCACCGTCGCGACTTGCAGCACCATTTCCATTTACCACATAAGTATTGCCTAAATTATCTCGTAGTTCATCAAATTGAACTGTAACTTCTGGCCACTTCTTTAACACTTCTGGAATAGTTTCATACTCAAAACGAATAACAGTTGACATATCATTTTTTTCAAGGGCTGTAAATCGAGCCGTGACATCATAGTTTGAAACAGTTTCATTGACTAGCTGTAGCTCACCTGCTAACTTAGAGACCTTAAAATTAAATGCCCAATCCCCTTCCACTTTTGTATCATTATTCACATTGAGAAAAGCTTCTGGTTTCCATATTACTTCTAATTCATCTGGTGCCTCTTTATCAAAATGAGGTGTTATATTTGCTAACCCTACATATTTATTATCACTTATCTTTTCAAGTCGAGTACTTCCTCCACCACCTACAGCTCCTTTGATATCTATGAAATCTCCTTCTATAAACGGAGAATCTCCTAAATCTTTATCTGTTTCAAGTGCAAAAGAAATTGTCATTGATGTACCGTCATACACAGCATTTTCTATCATCATAGATAAGCCATTACTAGAATGAACCTGTCCAATTTCCGTTGCATAACTATCAAAGTTCTCCAGCATTGTGCTTTTATTATCAAAATAACTAGCAATATTTTTCATAAACGGAATTTGTGAAGCAAGTGTAGGAAAAGCAATACTTACGGAAGTTACCATACTGACGCCAATTATCGCCGCCGCTGCTATATGACGCACCCATTTTGGCATACGCTTTCTTGTTGCTTGCTTCTTTAAAACCGTTTGTTTAAGGTTCATTTTTCGTTGTGCAGATAATTCGATTGGTTCAATTTGATCCACATCCAGGTCCAGCCACTCTTTATAACTTTTAGTCATATAAATGCCTCCTCCAACTGTATTGTTGTTGCTAGCTTCTTCTTCCCTCGATAAAGTCGGTTTTCTACGGCTGCTTTTGATAAATGCAGCGCTTCTGCTATCTCAGAATTCGTTAATTGCACATAATACTTCATCATGAAAATATCTCGATCAATATTTTCCAAGTGACTAATAGCAATTAGTAAATCGTTTCGTTGCTCCTTTTTCAAAAGCTCCTGCTGTATATCTTTTATGCCAGGCTTTTGCAAAAGCTCCTCGTCCCCTTTTTCTCTTTGCTGTTGCTTTTCAAGCTTACGGAATAAATCTATGGCTTTATATTTTGTCAGCATCCCTATCCATTTTTTGAAATCCTCTGATTCGCCCTTAAATTGCTTTGAATTTTGCCAAATGGCTAGGAATACATCATTAACACAGTCATCAATAGAATCTTTATTAATACCGGAAAGAACCTTATATGCTATCGCATGTACGAAGCCAGAATAATGTTCAATTACATACTCAAGCGCATCTTCTTTTTGGTTTTGTAAACGGCTAATGAAGTTTTTAGATGTACATCTCAACATTTTGCCCCCTTTATGTTTATTTGAAAAAGCTTCTTCACTAACTATATCGAAACTCAGTCACTAAAACTCTCAACTATTTCTGTGGAAAATGAAGATTTCTAAAAAAACCTTCAGTAATGTTTCAATCTCCTCTTTCAAGCGAGTTTCATTTATAATGAGTCACATAAGGAACTTCAATCTGTTAGCAGATCCCAAGCTAAGATGGTCACTTCTTAAAGAAATTTATCACCCACGACTCTATTCTGGTTAAATAGATCAAACTTCTTTAGGACTCATTACAAAAAATCAGGGATGAAATTTGTTAAAACATAATATTTGGAGTGAAGACGTGGTGAATTCTTGGCGACCAATATCACAAATAAGATTCTGGAGTGAACGAGTAGAGGAACAGTAATCAACTCCACATTATATTGAATAATCTTTTTAGGATAATAAAGAATTGTTTATCGGGCTACTGCTAAACTTAATAGCTATACGCTATTCTTAAAATTCTAATGACGATTTACAACATAAAGAAGAAAGGACGTGTGAACAATGCAAGAACCAACTATTTTAGTAGTGGATGATGAGGCAGATTTAGCGAACCTCCTAAAAGTTAGCCTACAAAAAGAAGGTTATAAGCAAATTCATACAGCTGGCTCCATACAAGAAGCGTGGACGAGCTTTCAACAGACACAACCCGATATTGTACTTCTTGATGTGATGCTTCCCGATGGTGAGGGCTATGATTTATGTCGACGCATTCGAGAAGTGTCGCATGTGCCGGTGCTTTTCATGTCAGCAAAGAATGAAGAAATTGATAAAATTTTAGGGCTCGCTATCGGAGGGGACGATTATATTACGAAACCTTTTAGTCCTAAAGAGGTTGCCTATCGTGTGAAGGCACAGCTTCGCAGAGCTGGCTATCAAACGCAAGAAGCAGCTTCAGTAACTTCCGGGAAGTCGATTCAAGTTGGTCCATTTTTACTTAATGGAGATGAAACGGAGGTACATAAGGACGGCGATTTATTGGAACTAACGGCGAAGGAAATCGGTTTGATGGCTTGCTTTATGAATAATCCTAATCGAATTTTAAGTAAAGAAACGCTGTTTGAGCGTGTATGGGGAGAGGACTTTTTCGGCTCAGACAATACTGTTATGGTGCATATTCGACGACTGCGTGAAAAGGTTGAAAATGATGCATCAAAGCCTATGTATATTACAACTGTAAAAGGGCTTGGCTATAAATTTGTCATTCCAAAAGAGGAGCAAGCATGAAATGGAGATTAACAGCTAGATTCCTTCTGTCTGTGCTGTCTATTGTTATTATTGTAATTTTCGTGAATACAGCCATTTTAATTAGTTTTTTCATTTTCCAACAGACCAATAAATACGATCAAACAACTTCGTATACAGAAGAAAACTTCGTACGCGAGTTCCAACAGTATATTGATATAAATAATGAAACACCTGCAGTAAGCAAGGATGGACTTCAACAATTGCATCAGCGAAATGCTTGGATTCAAGTACTTGATCATAATGGACAGGTCGTTGAAGCCCATTTCGCTCCAGATCAAGCGCCTTCACATTATGCGCCGATTGACTTAATTCAAGTTTATAAATATAAAGAATTCGATGTCGACACAACCGTATATGTGGGAAGTAAAGAAAGTTTTAGTTATCTTATCGGCATCGAAGGAAGTGGCGTTACTAGATATGTCACTCATTTTTCTGGGTCATCCGTATTACAGTTCATTGGCAAGTTTGGTTTACTCATTGTCATTGCTGATTTATTAGTAGCTACACTCGTTGGCTGGCTTTTCGGTCGAACGTTGACCAAGCCTCTTCACGCAATGATTGAACGTATTCGTCATTTAAAGAATCGTGAGCATGTGACGAGCAAAATGCCAGGCGGTGTGTACAAACCCGTTTTTGAGAATTTAAATGAAGTATCGAGAGAGCTTGCTGCACATGAGCAGGAACGTAAACGATTAGAAATGATGCGCGAGGAATGGATTAGCAATGTCTCACACGATATGAAAACACCTCTTGCCTCGATTCGTGGTTATGCGGAATTACTGAATGATGGAAAATTAACGCCTTCTGAACAAACAGAATATACTCAGATTATCGAAAAACAATCATTGCATATGCAAAATTTACTGGATGATTTAAATTTAACTATGCGCTTACGACATCAACAGCTTCCGCTCAGCTTAACCGAGGTAAACATGGTGCAATTTATTCGTGAAATCGTTATTGATACACTCAATACACCACAATATGAGCAAGCTAATATTGAATTTAATGCAACTAAAGATGTTATCAAGCATCACATTGACGAACATTTTATGCGACGAGCAGTGATGAATTTTTTACACAATGCATTGCTTCATAATCCTTCTGATGTTTCAGTTAATGTTCTTGTTGAAGATCATTCTATTACGATTTCTGATAACGGTAATGGCATTTCTGCAAAAGACCTTGAACATATTTTTGAGCGCTATTATCGAGGGACAAATACTGAGCAAACACATGGTACTGGGTTAGGTACTGCTATCGCTAGAGATATTATCGAAGCGCACGGAGGAACTGTCACTATGACCTCAGAAGAACAACAAGGGACAACTGTCAGCATTCATTTACCAGAAGAAAAAGAGGAGTAGCCCTTTATTTGGGACTACTCCTTCTTGTTATTTCTTCATTAGCTCCTGTACTTTTGCAGGTAGCTCATTGAATTTTACTTCATCATATGATGTAACTTCCGTTTCTTTTTTTACATAAAGCTTCATGTATGCATCGTGACGTAAATTTTTCTGAGCTGAAAACTTTAATGTTTGCTCTTTACCGTTTTCGTCATAAGCAGGTACCTCATACCAATACGACTTCATTATTTCACCATCACTTGCCTTGAATTCCTCTACTTCACCGTCAGTAGTGATATGAACATAGTAAGCTTCTTTATTTAAACGATTAAAATCTACAGTCATCAGAACAACAAGACCTGCTACGAACAACAAGAACAATGCTCCTATACCTAAGAAAACCTTTTTCATATTAATTCCCCTGTCTAATAATTTTATAGAATGAACGAACTGTAAAGATATAATATATGCCATAAATTGCTGAATAAGCAATCATCCACAGTATGACGGGTTTAGTTATATCCATACTAAATAACTGTGAAAAAGCTAGTAGCGCAAATGCACTATGTGCGATACCAACAACGAGTGGTGCACTAAAGATAACGGCAACCTGTCCTGCAACTGTTTTTAATATTTGTTTTTTGTTAACACCAATTTTATTTAAAATTGCATATTTTGACTGATCTTCCTCTGCCTCTGTTAAAACTTTGAAGTAAATAATACTTCCTGTCGCTGCTAAAAATACTAATCCTAAAAAGCTTCCTACAAACAATAGTGATCCGACAGTAGCTAAACCATCCTCATAACTTTGCGGAACACTTGAGAATCCATCCTGCTGTTCCTTAGATAGTTGTTTATATATTTCCTTTGAAACAGCCTGTTGCTTCAAGTCATTATCCATACCAACTACCTGCATTTTAACATCTTCTGCATTTGTTGCAGTGAACACTTTATCATTCACAACGAGAACTGTCCCAGCTGGAATAAAGTTTAATACACTCTCTGTATACATTTTATCAACATAGAATGATTCCCCGTTCTCTAATTTAAACTCTTCACCCGTAAAATCATGCGAGAAACGTTCATCAAAGCTTGCATCAAGTAAAACTGTTGAACCATCTGCAATGTGTAGTTCTTCCTCTTTCCCCTGCAATTTTGCTAAACGATTATAATCGGATTCCTTTAATAATGTATATTCAAAAAACGAATATTCATTATCCACACGTAAATTTTTCACAGAAAGCGACTCGTTGTACAAAACGTCCTCTTGAGAAAATTTTACCGCATCGCCCTTCCACATAAATGTGTTAGGTAGCATATGACGTACGCTGGCTTCTGCATTGTAATACATTCCGAAAACGCCGCCACCAGCTGTGATTGTTGTCGCACTTAAAATAGCGATGATCGAAAGCGATTTAGCATTTGCTCGAATACGGTACAATAATTGTGATACACCAATTAAATTCAAGCCTTTCCATGACCAAGAAGTTGCTTTTTTCAACGCCGTTAACACAAATACGCTAACGCTATGGAATAATAGGTATGTCCCTGCAATCGTTACACCTATAACCATTAGTGGAGTACCTAGCACTGTGAAAAATCGCCAAATCTTGCTCGTAAATATATCTTCAGACGCTGTATAATAACCAAATGCAATTAGCGCTGTCCCAAGAATAGCTGCTAATAATGATGCACGTGGAATTTTCTCTCCTTGCTTCTCAGCATGGAACAGATCAATCAATTTAAATTGATAGATGACACGATAGCCTTGTAAAGATGTGAATAAAAATAGTAACGCAAAAATCCATGTTGTATTTACTAGAGCCTCAGGGGAGAATGTTAAACTTCCTACAACCTCAAAGCCCATTAAACGTACTAAAATCATTAATAACCCTTGTGACATAAAGAATCCAAGAACAATCCCTAATACTAGCGAAACAAGCCCAATTACTAAATTCTCGAAAAAGAGCATTAAGCCGATTTTCTGCTTACGCACACCTAATAGCGAGTAAAGGGCTACTTCCTTTTTTCGTTTTTTCATAAAAAACGAATTGGAATACGCCATAAAGATGACGATAAAGAATAATAACACCACAGATGATCCACTCATCAGTCCTTTAATTTGCTGTGAAAACTGTTTTGAAGCTAAAAGATCATCATTATATTTCAATGTCACAAACGTAAAGTAGATGACGATACTAAAAACCATTGAAGCAATATATAAAAAGTAGTTCGACAAATTACGTTGAATATTTTTTCGCGCTAAACTAAATAACGTCATTTACTCCACCTCCGATGCCAGCAAGCACCTGTAAAATCTCTTGGAAAAATTGCTTTCTAGTTTGAGTACCACGATGAATTTCCTTAGAAAGCTGTCCATCCTGAATAAATAGAATGCGCTGGCAGAAGCTTGCTGCGAATGCATCATGCGTAACCATCATAATCGTGGCCGCTTGTGAATTATTCAGATCACTTAAACTTTCAAGCAAGTCTGTTGCTGATTTTGAATCTAGTGCACCTGTCGGCTCATCCGCAAAGATTAATTTCGGCTCTGTAACCAACGCACGTGATGATGCTGTACGTTGCTTTTGCCCACCAGAAATTTGATATGGATATTTATCGAGTAACTCTTTTATTCCAAATAGTGAAGCTATACGGTCTACCCTTGCGTTAATTGCCTTTGTTGGCACTTTTGCTATTGCAAGCGGCAGTACGATATTTTCACGAACTGTTAAAGAGTCAAGTAAGTTATAGTCTTGGAAGATAAAACCTAGGTTGTCACGACGAAAATCTGCTAACTCTGCATCCTTCATGCGTGCTAAATTTGTATCACCAATAATGATTTCACCAGTCGTTGGTGTATCAATTGTCGCTAACACATTTAATAGTGTCGATTTCCCAGCCCCCGAAGGTCCCATTACACCAACAAACTCTCCTTTTTCTACTTCAAATGATATATTCGATAGCGCTGTAAATGTATTTGCGCCTTTGCCGTAAGTTTTTTCTACATTTTGTACCTTTAATAATGGCGTCATAAACGCTCACCTCTTCTTTCTGACTTTAGTATACCCCTCCAAACTTACAGCAAATTTGTCGCAAGCTTACAACAACCTTAAATCAACTTATCCGCATGATATACGTTTTAGCAAAATGTCATCCAACTTTTGAATTTTATCTACAAGAAAGCAAAAAAGGATTCACACACGAAACTGTGCGTGAACCCTCTTACTTTTCTCTACTCCAATCAGCCTATCTACATGATATACGTTTTAACAAAATGTCATCCAACTTTCGAGTCTTATCTGAACACTTTTGAGATTTATCACCCAACTTTTGAATTTTATCTACCAACTTTCACGTTTTATCTACCAACTTTCACGTTTTATCTACCAACTTTTGAATTTTATCTACCAACTTTCATGTTTTATCCCCTAACTTCTGAATTTTATCGACATCTACCTTTCAAAGAGCAAAAAAAAGGATTCACACACGAAACTGTGCGTGAATCCTTCCTCTACCTTTATTATGCTAATACTTTTTTAATGTCATCCTCAAAGTTACTTGGCTTATCAGCTGAACCATAGCGTCCAACGACTTCACCATTACGATTCACAAGGAATTTTGTGAAATTCCACTTTATACTGTTGCCTAGAAAGCCTTTTGAATGAGATGTCAGATGCTCAAAGATGGGGTGTGCATCTTTACCATTGACCTTTACGATTTCATGCATCGGGAAAGTCACTCCATATGTCAAACGACATTGTGATGCTGCTTCCTCAGCAGTCGCAACTTCTTGCTTAAACTGATTTGATGGGAAACCAAGAATAACAAGGCCTTTATCCTGATACTTTTTATATAGATCTTCTAATTCTTCAAACTGTGGTGTAAAACCACATTTGGAAGCCGTATTAACAATTAACATTGCCTTCCCCTTATAACGATCTAAGCTATATTCAGTACCATCTTCTAGAGCAACTTGTATGTCGTAAATGTTCATTTCTAATTACCCCCATGTTATAAACGCCCATTTTTTCTGGCAATCTGCTGTAGAGGATCCCAAACACCATTGAATGGGGGTGCGTAGGCTAAATCTAAATCTAGTAAATCTGGTAATGTCATTTTATTGTATAAGGCGGTCGCAAACACATCGATCCGTTTATCAACACCTGCAGGTCCAACAATTTGTGCCCCCAAAAGTTGTTGATCTCGTTTACGAACAACAATTTTAATAAACATCCGTTGAGCACCAGGGTAATAACCTGCAATATGGCGGGCAGATAATTTAAAGGCCTCATATTCAAATCCTAGCCCTTTCGCCATGCGCTCATTAATACCTGTCGTAGCGATTGTTAAATTGAAAAACTTTAGGATTGAAGTACCTACAATACCACGAAACGGCGCAGATTTGCCTGACATATTGAGTCCCGCTAAACGCCCTTGCTTATTAGCTGTCGTGCCAAGAGGTACATAATCTAAACGTTCTTTCACAATATTAAAATGCGTTGCACAATCTCCCGCAGCATATATATTTTCAACAGATGTCTCTAAATGTCGATTGACGATGACCGCTCCATTTTTAGCTAGCGCTATGCCTGTACCCTCTAAAAATTGCGTATTCGGTTTAATCCCCACGGCCATAATGACTAAATCTGTATCAAATGCGCCATTGTCCGTTATCACACGTTCTACACGGTGATTGCCCTCAAATGCCTCTACCTGTGTATTCAGCACAAGCTCGATGTCGTTCTTTTTTGCTTCCTCATGAACATGTTGCGCAAGCTCTTCGTCTAAAATTCTTGCAACATAGCTACCTCGTTGAATCAATCTTACTTTTTTACCGCAAGCATGTATCGTTTCGGCCATCTCTAACCCAATATAGCCTGCACCAATAATTGTTACATTTTCTATATCTGACGTTAAATCGGCAAGTAAATCCTCTAGCTGAGGTATTGTTTTCACAGTGTGTATACCTGGTAGATCCGACCCCTTCTCCACCGGCATAATAGGGTCTGCACCTGTTGCAATAAGTAACTTATCGTACGGAATTTCAAATGTTTCCCCAGATGTCTGCGTTCCAAAAACAAGCTTCTTGTCTACATCAATTCCGTTAACCTCATGACCAACACGGGCATCAATACGGTACTTATCACGAAACGTTTCTACATCTCTTGCTATAAGACGCTTTGTCGATGAAATACGCCCATCCACCACATAGGGCAAGCCACACTGCCCATATGAATAAATAAAGCCACGTTCTACAGATGTAATCTCTGCTCCTGGTACATTTCGATATATTTCCATTGCTGCTGACATGCCGGCAGCATCTCCCCCGATGATTACGTATTTCATCCAACAATCCCCCTTATTTTTTTCTCGTTGCTAATAAGCCTGCATAATGGTCCATATAAAAACGGCGTCTGCCTCCACTTACGATGACTCGTATTACATGAATAGCAATTACCATTATGAAAACGAGATTCGCCACAAAGGCGAGTAATGTAATGATAATTTGCAGTAAATAAAATGGTGAATCCATATCTAATTTAATCTGACCTATTATTGTTATAATCTCCGATGTACATACTACTACGAGAATGGCAATACAACGGCGCCAAGATTGACTGACAATACTTTTACCGTTTTCACTTACCATTGTAAAGCGCATAAACTTCATCCCTAGCGTTGCACCATTTGAAAAGCTTGGGACAATACCAAAGAGCAGCATATATAAAGCCATTTTTACTAGAAACTCGAAAATACCACTATAGCCTGTTACGGCACTAATGAAGAACAACATGACATGTGCGATAAATAGATCTATTGCTAGTGCTAACAAAACAGATAACGGCTTGACGATATCCTTTTCGACCATTTCTGCTGCTTTAGCCGCCACCTTTTCATGAGAAGGAAACAGCGCCCACACAACAGGAGCTAAAAAGAACCCTAATAGTGCACCAACACTGTTAAGTATTAAATCATCCACATCAAAAATTCGATATGCACAATTAAAAACGCCATAAATCCCAGTATATTGAGTTACTTCATAAAACAATGTTAGCAAAAAGCTAAATAGAAATGCACGCTTCCAGTACTCTCTTTTTTTAAGAAAATAACGCAAGTATACACCAAATGGCATGAGCAGTAAGAAGTTATAGAATGCCTGATAAAAAGCAGGCTGCTTTGGTATATAAATCCACGTAGATGGATTCGTCAGAACAATCCCACTATCCTTTAAGATATCAGTGACAAATTGAAAAGGATGTAAATTGTAATGGACTGTATCTGGGGCTTGCAGAGAGCAAGTATCACGCGTTTCCGGGAAAGGCAGTAACACTAAGCATAATGCCGATAAAAAATAAAAAATAAATGAGAACATAATAATCGTTTTAGATACAGATAAGTAGCCATACTTCCGATACGTATAAATAAGCCAAGGTACAAATAGCACAAAGGATGCGAAAATTGTTATTAACAATGCTACCATTATAGAACTTGTATAAACTGACATAGAACACCTCTTCGTTTAAAAAATCGGCTCATCACCATAACATGGGAGTTGATTTCTGTTTCTCTACCCGCTTCCCTTCACCCCAATCAACTATATCCCTAACTTTTAATGATAAACCTAAAAATCCCCGTTTTTTAATTCCAAAATATAGTTTAACTTTTAAACACAACACGAATATTTCACCAATCTTACATAATCCTTAATTAGTGATAGAACGATAAAATTCCGCATAGACTCCCAGGAAATTAGCAAGAGTACGCAAATGTAGCTCTTGCCTACCCACGGAAAGCAAAGCGGAATTTTACCAAATAAGAATATTAATTTTTGTTTTGAGGACTTTTACTCGAGCATTCTATGCTTTTGCCATTTCCTCTTTACAGAATGCTAAAATTTCCTCTAGCTCTTCATCCTCTAATGCGAAGTCTAAATACTCACCTTCAGCTTTTTCCATGATGAAGTAATTTAAAATAAATGGCTCTTCACCTTTTTCAGCAATCAATACTCGAATCTCAATTCCTGCTTCATGATAAAGCTCATCTTCTTCATCAATATCTACATCTAAAATAAATTCGTAACGCTTACCTTCAATAATGTTTGTTGGATCTAAAATTTCTTCCATTGAGAATTGTGTAATTTCCATTGTACGTCTCCTTTAAGTTAACCTATTCTTATATATATTAAATCAAATTCAGCATGGGTCAAATAGAAAACTCGTATACACTCGAAAGTATTTATGCCACAATGAAATTAAAATAACTGAGAGATGTGTTTCTCTTAAAGCGACTCTACATATAAGGAGGCTTTTTCTTGAAAGAGCTATTGTATTATCAAGATGTTATGTTACGTGAATTTGATGCAACAATTGTCCATAAAGGAACTGATATAGATGGCCGTAATTACGTGGTGCTATCAAATACTGCATTCTATCCCACAGGTGGTGGACAACCACATGATACTGGCACTTTAAATGATATTGAGGTCATTGAAGTCGAGAAAATTGATAATGAAATTCGTCATTATATTCAGGGCGACCCTTCAAGTTTAGCGGGAGAAGTACATGGACAATTAAATTGGCAACGACGCTTTGATCATATGCAGCAGCATGCAGGTCAACATATTTTAACAGCGGCCTTTGTCGAACTTTTTGATGCACCCACTGTGAGCTTCCATCTAGGTAGTGAGCAGGTCACAATTGATATTGCCGTAGATGCCCTAACGGAAGAACAGCTTGTGGCAGCGGAAGCCCGTGCCAATGACATTATTATAGAGAATCGTCCAATTGAAACGAAATGGATTACAGAAAAAGAACTTGAAAACTATAGCCTACGTAAAGAGGTAGCCGTCTCCGGCGATATTCGTCTTGTGATCATTCCTGATTTTGATTACAACGGTTGTGGTGGTACTCATCCAACATCAACAGGACAAGTCAGCACAATAAAAATCCTTGGCACAGAAAAAATGAAAGGCAATATTCGCGTCTCCTTTGTCTGTGGTCACCGAGTTTTAGCGGAGCTTGCCATGCGAAAGAAAGTACTAGCTGACGTTGCAAAACAATTGAGTGTCCCTGAAGCTGAATCAGCTACAGCACTTACAAAAGTCTTAACAGCACAGAAAAATACAGAAAAAGCACTTGTGGCAGCAAAAGAGGAGCTTCTAAATTATGAAGCAAAAGCGCTAGTCTCCAGTAACAAACGCATTATTACTGCAGCCTTTACTCAGCGTACTATGCAAGAGCTTCAAAAATTAGCAAGAGCTGTCGTCACTGAGCAGACAGAAGCTATCGTTTTACTGGTTTCAGAAAATGAAGACAAGCTTCAGTTTGTCGCAGCACGTGGTGCAAAAGTTGAGAAAAGTATGAAGGACATTGCTGCAAAAGCTCTGCCACTCGTTAACGGAAAAGGCGGCGGCAGTGATCAGATGGTACAAGGCGGTGGAGAGTGTATTATCCCTACCGACCAACTATTTGAAGCTATGCAAGAGGTACTTAACTAACCTTTTCGATAATAAACAAAAGATAGGAGCCGTTCCATTACTGGAGTGGCTCCTTTATTCATTCACATCATTACGTGTTGCTCGTTCCCGCTATCTCCCTCATCGATGATTGTCCACAGACATTCCACAGCCGCTATTTTTATCCACATATTATCCACAACACATCCACAATTCAGGCTTATCAAAACGTTAAGGATGGTATTTTGTTAAACGTATTTTTTTATAAAACAGTTGATTGGAGTGGAGGCTGGGCGACTCCTTGGGGATTAGCGATAGAGGAACGAAGGCTAAAACCATCACATCCTGTGATAAAGCCTTCGTGACCAACATCCGGTTGCCCCAAGCGGCTCATCGGACGCCCCCAGGAAAGCGCCCAGCCGGAACGGAAATCAACCCCACGATATGCTAATAAGCCACAATTTATCAAGATCACATAAAATTAATTCACTTGTTGGATTAATTTTAAAATTTTTCCATGTATTCCTGATTATTATTTCCTTTTTTTGCTGATTATAAAAAATAGAATAGTTTCTTTACATTTTGAGGGGAGGATTTCGATGAGTCCGGAAAAGGATATTTCACGTCGTGATTTTTTAAAAACAACAGGGATTGCAGCAGGTACATTAGTCGGCGGTGGCTTAATAGGAGGTCTTGTAGGCTATAACATGCCTAGTAAAGGAACTGCCACACAAGAGCATGGTCAGCATGGAACCGCTACTGGAGAGACTGGCTCGCCAAAAGCTAAAATGTTTTTTATGAATCAAAGAGATTTTAATATTTTAGCGAATGCTACTGAACGTATTTTGCCTGAAGATGATTTAGGTCCAGGAGCAAAGGGCTTAGATGTACCTTACTTTATCGATCATCAGCTAGCAGGTCAATACGGTAGCAACTCTAAAGAATATATGCACGGACCGTTTGCTGAAGGTGCCCCAACACAAGGTTATCAGAGTCGTTTAACCCGTGCAGAGATTTTTAAGCAAGGTGTTCAAAAGTTAGAGAATGAGGCACAGAATCGCTACAAAAAGAGCTTCAATGATATTAATGGTAAGCAAATGGATGAAATTTTAACTGCCTTCCAGAAAGGTGACGTACAAATGAATGGTGTTACATCTGCTTTCTTCTTTACATTATTACGTGCAGCAACATTAGAGGGTGCTTACTCGGACCCTATATATGGTGGAAATCGCAATATGGATGGCTGGCGTATGAAAAGCTTCCCTGGTCATCAGATGGCCTATATTACTCAAATCGAAGATCCGAAATTCCAAAAAATCGAGCCTAATTCATTAGGCAGCCACTAAATATAAGGAGGTCAGAATATGGCAAAAACATTACCAAGTGTGGATGTTGTAACAGTCGGAGTAGGTTGGACCGGCGGCATTGTCGCTGCAGAGTGCTCAAAGGCAGGCTTAAAGGTCGTTGGGTTAGAGCGTGGACAAAAGCGCGGCACAGAAGATTATATGACTATCCATGACGAGTATCGTTATGCAATTCGCTACGATATTATGCAAAACCTTTCAAAGGAAACAGTAAGCTTCCGTAATAATCGGAATATGAAGGCATTGCCTATGCGTCAGCTCGGCTCCTTTTTACTGGGTGAAGGGCTTGGTGGCTCAGGTACACACTGGAACGGTATGACGTATCGCTTCTTACCTTATGATTTTCAAATTAAAACATTAACAGACAAACGGTATGGACCGAAAAAGCTTGGACCTGATTATTTATTACAGGATTGGGGATTAACATACGACGAACTTGAGCCCTATTTCGATAAATTCGAAAAAACAGCGGGTATTTCCGGTGATGATAAAAATCCGTTTAGCGGAAAACGTTCAAATCCTTATCCGACGGGGCCAATGAAAATGACACCGATGCTTGCACAGTTTGAACAGGCTGCAAAGAAGTTAAAATTATCGCCTTACATGGTACCTTCTGCAAATTTATCAGAAGTTTATAAGAACCCTGACGGTGAAACGATTAATGCTTGTCAATATTGCGGCTTCTGTGAGCGCTTCGGTTGTGAATACGGCGCCAAATCATCTGCAGAGGTCACTGTTGTGCCTACTGCATTAAAAACAAATAACTTTGACTTACGCTATAATTCCAATGTTGTTGAAATCTTAAAGAATGGCAATAAAGTAACTGGTGTCCGATACATCGATACGATATCTGGTGAAGAGTTTATTCAGCCAGCAAACGCTGTTGTACTCACTAGTTATGTCTTTAATAATGCCAAGCTATTGATGGTCTCTAATATTGGGGAACGCTATGATCCAGCTACTGGCAAAGGGACACTTGGAAGAAATTATTGCTATCAAATACTACCTGGAGCGGCAGGGTTTTTCGATGAGCAGTATAACACGTTTATGGGGGCTGGTTCACTCGGGGTGAGTTTAGATGACTATAATGGCGATAATTTCGATCATAGCGACTTAGATTTTATCCACGGTGGAAATATCGCTCTAACACAAACAGGTGCACGCCCTATCGGCTCGAACCCAACACCTCCTGATACGCCAACATGGGGGACGGAATTTAAAAAGCAATCGATTCATTACTATACCCGCTCATTCGGGATTGGTGCACAGGGGGCATCGATGCCACATAAAGAAAATTATTTGTCTCTAGATTCTACGTATAAGGATGCTTATGGCTTACCTTTAGTACAGTTAACGTACAACTTTACAGATCAGGATCGAGCACTTCATAAATATATTTCAGCACGTGCGGCTGACATTATGAAAGAAATGGGCGCCAAAATTGTTGTTCCAAACGCTGAAATCACTGATTACAATATTGTACCGTATCAAACAACCCACAATACAGGTGGAACAGTAATGAGCTTGAAGCCAGAGGATGGCGTTGTGAATAACTACTTGCAGCATTGGCAAGTAGAAAATCTTTTTGCTGTAAGTGCCGGAAACTTTGCACACAACAGTGGTTATAACCCTACAGGTACCTTAGGGGCACTAGCCTACCGTTGCGCAGAGGGTGTTGTGAAATATAGCAAATCAGGCGGTTCCTTAGTTTAAAAACTAGGCATTTTAGAAAAGGAGGCAAGACTATGGGAGGTTTTGGAGCAATGGGTTTACCTGGGTTAATCATCATTTTGGTCATTGTTTTAATCGTATTTGGTCCAAAAAAACTGCCAGAAATCGGCGGTGCAGTCGGTAAAACATTTGCAGAGTTTAAAAAGTCAACGAAGGGCCTTATCGATGACGAGGATGATTCAACGAAAAAAGAAGAAAAAAAATCTGACGCTTCGTAGGAGGTTTTCCTATGGATCCATATGAAGAAGGCAAAAGAAAATATTTAAGTCCACTTGATAAGAAAGAAACTGAGCCTCTCATACCTGTAGAGGCTTTTGTTGAAGTTCCAGTAGAGATAATTGAACAGGATATGGTAGCTGATGAACCGCTTCTTTCAATTGCATCATTGCTTGAACATCTTACTGAACTTAGAAAACAAATGATTAAAGGGCTTTTCGTATTTATTGTATTTTTTATTATCGTGTTCTCCACTATTAATATTTGGTTTCCTTATGTAACCCGGGGACATTCACTAATTATTTTGGGACCTTTAGAAGTTGTGAAATTTTACATGACGATTTCCACAACACTAGCATTCGGGCTATCTATGCCCTTTTTAGTTCATTTTTTATGGAGCTTCGTAAAACCTGGTTTAAAAGAAGAAGAAAGCCGTTTCCTCGGTCTTTATGCACCTGTTATGCTGGTACTCTTTTTAATAGGCGTAGCTTTCGGTTACTTTATTGTGAATCCACTCAGCTATTCCTTTTTAGTCAGTATAGGGGCAACTAATTTTGATGTGATGGTATCAGCAAATGAATACATGCATTTTTTAGTGATGACAACTGTACCACTCGGACTACTCTTTGAATTACCTATTGTAGCCCTTTTTTTATCGTCCATTGGTGTTCTAACGGCTGAATCCATGAAAAAAATACGAGGCTGGTCTTATATCGGGATGGGCGTTGGTTCCGCCGTGATTACACCACCCGACTTTATTAGTCAGCTACTCGTATTAATTCCAATGATTATTTTATATGAAATAAGCATTTATCTTGTTAAACGTATAGAGCGTAAACAAATAGAAAGCACTGCGTAGCAAAGACGCAGTGCTTATTTTTTCTTTAATTCCATTACAAGAATCTCTGGCGGGTTAAAAATCCGAATAGGTACTGTACTATTGCCTAATCCTCGACTAACGGCCATAGTTGTTGCGCCTTCTTCAAAAACGCCAGCCGTATATTTCGGGAATATTCCTTGTCCTCGTGCAAAAAGACCACCAATACCAGGAATTCGAACTTGTCCACCATGTGCATGTCCCGCAAATACTAAATCAATTCCATATTCCACATACGTATTAAACACTTCTGGTCGATGCGCTAGTAAAATTGTTAATACATTAGGCGGAACATTTTTTGTTGCTATCTCTAGCATTTCTTTCGTTGTTCTACCCGATAACGGATCTTCGATGCCAACAATCGCCAAACGCTCCCCGTCGCGCTCAATAACGGTCGATTCATTGGACAACACATGTACCCCTAACGATGATAGCTCGTCATAAATTACATTCACTTTATTCGTCGCTACTTCATGGTTTCCTAGTACATAATAGACATCCGCTACTTTAACTAACCCTCTAACAGCTTGCAAGCTTCGCTCCAGATTATAACGATTACTATCAACTAAATCACCTGTAATAAAAATCAGGTCAGGATTTGTTGTTTTCACCTTAGCTATGAGTTTCTCTTGCTGTTCGCCAAAGAGAGCATCCTGTAAATCTGTTATTTGTGTAATGCGTAGCCCATTAAAGCTGGCAGGCGCTTTTTCTGACTCGAATTCATACTTGCTTACGACCAGCCAGTGATTGTTTACGTACAAAAAAATGACTATAAAAACAACAAAAAAAGCTACATATAATAATTTTTTCAATCGCAATCGCTCACTTTGTGGCTACTTTTCAGAAAAAATCTGACCCCTCTATTATAAGCATAAAACAAAGTAATTGTAACCATATACACATAAAATCATTAGATTGAACAAAAAGAACAACCTAAAATGTACTGTAAACTAAGGTTCTGACTAGCGAGCTTTTCTAGCGGATCTTCATATATTGATATGAATATAAGTAATCAAAAAACGCATTCAGACACTCCTTTAATAGAGTCTAAATGCGTTTTATCACTTATAGTACTTTTTCTAAAAAATCCTTCGCACGCTGTGTAGATGGTGATGAGAAAAACTGCTCTGGTGATGCATCCTCAATTAATTTTCCGCCATCTAGGAATAGTATACGGTCAGCCACTTCACGTGCAAAGCCCATTTCATGCGTTACGATTAACATCGTCATCCCCGTATCAGCAAGATTTTTCATAACGGCTAATACCTCTTTTACCATTTCAGGGTCAAGAGCTGAAGTAGGCTCGTCAAATAAAATTACTTTTGGGTCCATTGCAAGTGCTCGAGCAATGGCAACGCGTTGCTTCTGCCCTCCTGATAGACGGCTTGGATATTCATTGCGCTTATCAAATAGGCCTACTTTCGTTAATAACTCTTCAGCCTTTTTAATAGCCGCTGCCTTATCCATTCCTTTCACATTAATCGGCGCGTATGTTAAATTTTCAAGTACCGTTTTATGAGGGAAAAGATGAAAATGCTGAAATACCATACCGACTTCTTCACGGATTTTCATAATGTTTGTCCCTTTGTCCGTTAGAACATCACCCGCAATTGTAATCTTTCCGCTCGTTGGTTCCTCTAATAGATTTAAACAGCGTAAGAATGTTGATTTACCAGATCCTGATGGTCCAATAATAGCAATTACTTCTTTTTCTTTAATTTCTGTTGAAATACCTTTTAGTACTTCATTTTTTCCATATGATTTGTGTAAATCTTCAATTTTAATCACTTTTTCTCATTCCTTTCTCGATTCGTTTACCAAGGAACGTTAGTATAAGTGTCATGATGTAGTAGATTACACCTGCAAATAGTAAAGGTTCAAGATAACGATATGTTGCACCACCTACAATGTAAGCACGGCGCATAATATCAAGTGCACTAATAACTGTAACTACAGCTGTTTCTTTATTTAATGTAATAAACTCATTCACTAAAGATGGTAAAATGTTCTTTATTGCTTGTGGGATAATAATATCCTTCATCATCTTTGCATATGGAATACCGAGTGCTTGTGCCGCTTCCATCTGTCCTTTATCTACCGCATTAATACCAGCGCGAATGATTTCAGAAATATAAGCACCTGAGTTCAACCCGAATGCAATAATAGCTGTTGGAACTGGGTCAATTTGAATATCTAATAGCTGTGGCACTGCATAGTAAATAATCATTAATTGTAGTACGAGCGGTGTACCACGGAAAATTGATGTATAAAAATCTGCAAACCAACGCAATACATTCACTTTACCAATTTTGCATAACGCTAGTAATATCCCAATTATAAAACCGATGATTGATGCACCGATTGCAATCTGAAGTGTAACACCTATCCCTTTTAATATATAAGGAATAGAGGGAATAATAGCTGTAAAATCTAAATTCACAGTGCCCCCTCCTTTCTTGTATTCTTTTAAAGAAATGAAAGTATAAGCGATAGCTCGAAATAGAGCTATCGCAGTTTAACTTGCTTATTTAACTTTTAACCATTTTTCTTCTAGCTCTTTAATTTTGCCTTCAGCCTCTAATTCTTTTAATGCTTTGTTAATTTTATCTTTAAGATCGCTCCCTTTTTGAACAGCGATTGCTTTAAAGTCTTCAGGTTGCTCTTTCACAAGAAACGCCTCTAGTTTATCGTTCGTATCAAGATAACCTTTTGCTACACCACTTTCTACAATTCCAGCATCTAAACGTTTTGACATCATGTCTTGAATAATTTCAGGAATTCGTGTACGCCCTTCAACTGTAGCATCTACTTCTTTAGCAATTTTGTTACCTAACTTTTCTTGAATAGAAGCGTTTTGAACACCGATTTTTTTACCAGCTAAATCAGCCTCTTTTTTAATTCCACTATCTTTTTTCACAACAAACACTTGCTCTGTTTGATTATATTTGTCAGAGAAATCTACAACTTTTTCACGTTCTTTATCAGGTGACATACCAGAAATAACAACATCCACTTTACCTGCTTGTAGAGCTGGTACTAGACTATTGAAGTCTATATCTTGAACTTGCATTTCTGCACCAATCTTGTCACCAACTAATTTAATTAAATCGATATCAAAACCAATAATATCTTCACCTTTTGCAGCATCAACATACTCGAATGGTGCATAATCAGATGAAGTACCTACTTTTAATACTTGTTTTTGTTCTGTGCCTTCGTTAGCATTTGAATTTTTATCACTTGCTTTATCTTCTTTTGCTCCACATGCTGCTAGTACAGCAATTACTAGAACAAGCATTAGCATGAAAAATTTGTTCTTCATATTCACAGATCCCCTTTTATTTATGTTTTATTGTTTATGAAACTTGTATTCTTGAAAATAGCGAATGGATATTTATTCACTCAAGAGAATAAATATCTATCTGCTAATAAGATATACTTTTTTGAAGTAATAATCAAGCTAATCTGAAAATTTCCCAATAAAACATTATACACATAATTTTCTGATAATACAATCTATTCCATTCAGCCCAAAAAATATGCTTATCGCCATCACCTGCACAATTCTTTTAAAGGAAAGCGGGATTAAAAATAATAGTAGGATACATTGTGTTGTTTGGAGAAGCATCACTCGACTCCTGCGGGAAAGCGAGACAGACGAGACCCCGCACGAAGCGTAGCGTAGGAGGAGGCTAAGCGCTCGCCCGTTGGAAAGCGAACGCAATGCTCCAGAAAACAACAATAGGGTCACAGTGCCATGAAAAAAGCGAGGTATTCAACGATTTAATCTTGAATACCTCGCGAAGTGAGAAGATATAGACTTTTTCAGTGCCCCCCAAAATGGAGATCTCGCCACTTATCTTATTTTTCATCTGGAAATAGCTTTTCCTTCAACTCATCCTCACCAGATCCTTCTGCTAAAGGTACGCGGGAGCGATACGCTGCACGGCATATTAAGTGCCCTGCTACAGGAGCTGTTACAAAAACGAAGAGAATTCCTAAAATTAAACGAACACTCACATATCCATCATGTACCCAAAAGTAAATAAATGCGCCTAATAGACATGTTAAGACCGACAATGTTGAACTTTTCGTTGCAGCATGTGAGCGTGTGTATACGTCAGGTAAACGGATCATCCCTAATGCACTAATTACACTGACAATGGAGCCAATCAATATAAGTATGACTGCCGCCCATTCAATCATTTGATTTACGTTCAACAATCACACCTCTTTCAATATATTTCGTAAATGCAATCGTGCCGATAAAAGCTAAAATACCCAATATTAAAATGGCTTCTAAATACGCCTTTGTTTTCAATATGATTGAGACGATAGCGATTGCTGAAAGTAAATTAACCCCTATTGTATCAAGTGCTATGGCACGGTCAGGCAACGAAGGACCTCGAATCACACGAAACAGCGACAACGCAATCGATACACTGAATAATGCAAGAGCCAATAGTAAAATTTTTTCAATCACTAACGTGTCACCTCCATGATGGCCTGTTCAAATTTCCCTATTGAACGAATTACAGCTTCTTTTGATTGTTCAATATCCATCGCATGAATATAAAACATATCTCCCTCTTCAGAAACTTCCATCACTACCGAACCCGGAGTAAGAGTGAGCAACAACGCAAGTGCTGTTATTTCCCAATCCCCTTTAAGCGCTGTTTTATACGTAAATATACCAGGCGTAATATTGAGCTTTGGCGTAGTAATTTGTCTTAATACGCTGTAACTCGATAAAAGTAGCTCCCAATTAAAGAGCCATAATAATTTAATGATTGAAAACACACGTCGTAAATAAAATTGTGTGCCGTAAAAGCGATGCATAGCATATAAAATCCCTATTCCGACGATAAACCCCATTAAAAATGTCGAAAATTGAGGTATAACTTCATCCTGTAACAATAACCAAAGTGTTGCGATAAATAAATTTAAGATAAATTGCATCGCCATTATTTATTCACCTCACCTTGCCATGTTGTGCCATCCAACACTGCATCAATATAGAGTGATGGTGTGTAGAGCGTTTTTGCTGCATCTGTTACATATGGAGCCATCCATTCAGCTCCAATTCCTAAAACAATTGTGCAAGCTGCCAACAATGTTAATGGTAAGACCATACGCTTTGGTAACGGCTTTTCATCCTCTAGACTTATAATAGTTTCCCCAAAGAATGAGGAGAGGAATATTCGTAAAAGTGAATACAAAACAATTAAACTCGATAAAAATCCTAGTCCTAATAGAACAAAATTCCCGCCCTCAATAGCACCTTGTCCTATTAAAACCTTACCTAGAAAGCCACTTAATGGTGGTATCCCAGCAAGGGAGCACATGACGATAAAGAATAACCAGCCGAATAGAGGGTAATTTCGAATAAGCCCACTCATTTTATCAATAACCGTTTCGCCCGTAACATACATCATCATTCCAACTGCTAAAAACAGCATGGCCTTAGCTACCATATCATGCATCAAATAGTATGTTACGCCCTGTAAGGCTGATTCCGTACCGATCGCAAGACCCGCTACTATAAAGCCAACACCAATAAGAACATTATAGGAAGCAATTGTTCTTACATCTCGCCCTGCTAGTGCTCCCATACATCCAGCAATAATCGTAACTCCCGCCATAATTCCTAGCACCATATGAGTCACTTCCGTATTAGTTGGGAAAAGCAATGTAAAGGTGCGGACGAGCGCATAAATACCAACCTTTGTTAATAACGCAGCAAAAAGTGCGGCTATAGCTGTTGGAGGTACACTATATGAGCCTGGAAGCCAGAAGAATAATAATAGGCCAGCCTTCAAGCTAAAGACAATTAAGAAAATAAGAGCTACGGTCGTTATAAGTGGATCAGCTCCTGCCTCCATTACGCGGACAGAAATATGTGCCATATTAAGCGTTCCAACTGTTCCATATAAAAAGGCTAATGCCACTAGGAAAATCCAAGATGCCACAATATTGATCAGAACATATTTTAACGCCTCGCGTAGCTGAACTTTCTCGCCCCCCAAACTAATGAGTGCATAAGAAGCAAGTAACATCACTTCAAAGCACACAAACAAGTTAAAAATATCCCCTGTTAGAAAAGAGCCGTTAACTCCCGCTATCATCAGAAGGACAAACGGGTAAAAATACATCTTTTCAAAACTTTTACCGATTGTAAAAATGGCATATAGCAGACAAATGGCGGCAACAATATTCGCTACCAATACAAGGAGCATTGCGAATGAATCCGCAACAAATAAAATACCGAATGGTGGTGCCCAACCACTAAAATCAATACGCATCACACCTTGCTTCTGAATCTCTTGCAATAAAATGACACTAATAAGGACTACGAAGCTTACTGTCAATAAGCTAATAATGCGCTGCAAAAAAACATTTTCGCGTAAAAACACAAGCAAAATCGCCGTGATAACCGGCACAATTAATGGTAAAACAATCATATTACTCATCCGGCGTACCTCTCAATTCATCAAAATTCGCCGAACGGTTCGTTTTATAAGCTCGGTAACCGAGAACAAGTACGAACGCTGTAACTGCAAAGCTAATCACGATTGCAGTTAAAATCAATGCTTGCGGCAAGGCATCTGTGTATGGACCTTCTGATTCTTCTAAGAGTGGTACATCCCCCTTTTTCAGTCCACCCATCGTTAAAATCAGTAAATGTGCCGCATGCGATAGTACCGCAGTTCCTAAAATCACACGTAACAGCTGTTTCGAGAGGATTAAGTACGTCGCAACAGCTACTAACACACCAACTAAAACTAGTATTAAAGTCTCCATCGCTACTCATCCTCACTTATACTTAAAATAATTGTGACTACAACACCAACTACTGTTAAAGCCACGCCAGCCTCAAAAATTGTTACAGTCGAAAAGCCCATTTTCCCGAAAATCGGTACATTTATATAACTATGTGTCTGCGTTAAAAACGGAACATCAAAAAATAGCGAGCCGATTGCTGTACCTGTCGCAAGTAAAACGCCCAACGCTGCAACTTTTTTAAAATCAAATGGCATCCCTTTATGCACGGTTTCAATGTCATATGCTAAATATAGTAGAACAATGCCGGAGGCCAACACGAGACCACCTATAAATCCTCCACCAGGAGCATGATGCCCTGCAAAGAATAGATAAATACCAAGGGTTAAAATAATGAATACAACCGTCTTTGTAATTGTACGTAAAATAACATCATTGATTTTCATGATCCGATTCCTCCTTTCGTGGCTTTAGCTTCGTTAATGAATACACACCTAAGCCAGCAATCAGAAGAACGACAACTTCTAGCATCGTATCAAATGCACGAAAATCGCCTAATATGGTGTTGACAATATTTGAACCACCCGCAAGTTCGTAGGAATCATTGAAGTAAGTAGCTACTGGCTCAAAGCGATCGAAATGGACAACCGCTAAGCCCACTAATGTCACTGTGGCGCCAACGAAAATAGATATAATCACTTTAGACCATTGCATTTTTTTACGTGATGCTTCTGGCATTAAATCTGGCAAATATTTAAAGCATAGCAGGAATAATGCAGTTGTCACAGATTCAACGACTAACTGAGTTAATGCTAAATCAGGAGCACGGAAAATAACAAAGAAAAATGCAATTGAATAGCCCAGTACACCATTTAATAACATGGCTGTTACTCGTCCTTTAGCGAAAATCATCCAGACAGCGGCGAACATCATGACAAACACTAAAATGAGCTCATAGGACTCAACCGTGGAATCCTTCGCAAAATCAAAGGTAGTAGCATCCGACCAAATAAAATAACCTGCAATAAGAGCAACAAAAAATACATATATATAGACAAAATAATGTGTTAAATTACCTGTCATATAACGATTAGTAAGCTTTGCAGAACTATTCTCACTAAACTCAATCATGCGATTGTAATAGATATTAAACGTATGTCTTTGAGGGAATATCCGGTACAAAGGCTTCCAGCTTTTTAACGTTTTAAATAAAATGATCCCAATAATAATGACGCCAAGAGTCATTAACAATTCAGCATTAATGCCATGCCAAGCATGAATATGTGGTGTTAATGCACTAGTAGATGGGAATGTTGGATAAATACTCGCCATAGCAGGCTCTAAAATATAATGCCCAAGCACATTTGGGAAGAAGAAAATCCCAACTACAAAAACGCACAGAATGATTGGCGAAAGTAGCATACCTAACGGAGCTTCATGTGGTTTTTTATCCAACTTTTCAAGTTGCAGTTTTCCGAAAAATGTTCGACTAATTAAAATCATACAGTAAACAAATGTAAAGACACTTGCCGCCCAAGCCACTATTGGAAATAACAGACCTAAATCGGAAATTGAAAAGGCCTCAACATTACGAATAGCTAGTGCCGCGGCAAAAAACATTTCTTTACTTAGGAAGCCATTAAATGGTGGTAAGCCAGCCATCGAAAACCCGCCAATGACTGCAATGGTGAAAGTTACCGGCATTAAGGCCATTAATCCACCAAGACGACGAATATCGCGTGTGCCCGCCTCATGATCGACAATACCAACCATCATGAATAGTGCACCTTTAAACGTAGAGTGATTAATTAGATGAAACAACGCTGCAAAGCTTGCCTGCGTATATAGAACAGTATCTGCAGCATAACCGTAATAATGTCCAACTGATCCTAGCCCGAATAAACTCATAATTAAACCAAGCTGACTAATTGTTGAAAAGGCTAATAACGCTTTTAAATCGGTCTGACGAACAGCATTAAATGAGCCCCAGAACAGCGTTACAAGGCCAATCACACTTACTAACCAAAACCAAACAGCCTCTCCTCCAAATACTGGAGAAAAACGCGCAACTACATATATACCGGCCTTTACCATTGTTGCCGAGTGTAAGTAAGCACTAACAGGTGTTGGCGCCTCCATTGCATCTGGTAACCAAATATGGAAAGGAAACTGTGCAGATTTTGTAAATGCCCCGATTAGAATGAGGACTAACGCTGGGATAAACAGTGTATGATCACGAATGATTCCTACATTGGCCACGATTTCACGAATACTAAAAGTACCTGATGCTACATAGAGCATTAGAAAGCCTGCTAGCATTGAAAGGCCACCAAATACAGTAATTGTCATAGCTTTTCTTGCACCAGCACGAGATGCTTTTCTATGATGCCAAAAGGCAATTAACAGGAACGAAGATACACTTGTTAACTCCCAAAATGTGTATAATACCATTAAATTATCTGAAAAGACGACGCCAAGCATAGCGCCCATGAATAGTAATAAATAGCAGTAAAAATGATGAAGAGATTCTTTCGTTGATAAATAAAAAATAGAATATAAAATGACTAAACTACCTACACCCGTAATCAGCAAGCCAAAAATCATACTGAGTCCGTCGAGATAGGTTGTGAAATTTATATTAAAAGAGGGAATCCACTCATATGTATGAATAAATGTTTTACCCTCGGCAATTTGAGGAATGTAGCGCGAAAGTAAAAGAAACAAGATGAATGGAACGGATAACACAAACCAGCCAAGATGTGCAACACGCCTTAGTCGCCTATACAGTAGTGGAATAAGCGCAGCACAGACAATTGGTAAAAGTATCGCAAAGAGAACTGTAACCAAGTAAAAACCTCCTACTAACAATTTCTTTCAGCAACTTGCCGTTTGATTTGATGCGAAAAACTGTGTATATGAGAAAATAACAGATACTAAAGTATTCCCCAATCCACTGAAGTTACTACTGTTTTATACTTTGCTTCACGCACAAAAATCGATAACCATTGCTGAAGAGTATTGATAAAAATATTAAAGCCTTTATGCTTCTGACCATCCAAAAGACGGTATATATGTGTTGAATAAAGTTAGGGATATATTGAAAATCCACATAATAAAGTGTGTATCTTGAATCGGAAAGTAAAGTGGCATTTTGTTGAAATGGCATTATGTAATGACAAAAATCTAGTTCATTCAACATTCAGCACATATTTGATGCTGGGAGAATCTTTTGGTAATTGCACTACATAAAACCAGGGGAACTTTTCAGGCTATGAGCTCATATCCCTAGAAGCCTGAATAACCAATAGCGTATTGCCTTAAAGACTTTAGAAAATGATATGATTTTTAAATAGTTAATGTGTACACACTATTCATGTAACTATGGTGTACCAAGTCACTTGACTATCTATTTAACTAACTGCATAATAGTGTGGCATATAGAAACAATGGTTTAAATGCACGAAATGCATAAATCAAATAACTGTAAAGTATAGAGACAACCCAGTTTCCTCAAGGTTTTCTCAATATATTATCACTAACTCTTATACGTTTTTTAGTATACAATATAAATGAGCATAATGCACTGCATTAATATCGGTTTTAGCTGTTTTAGGATATTTTCTTCAAAATCGACAGTAAAAACGACAAAATTACGACAAGATAAGAGGTGTTAATTTTTATGAAGCATGTAAAAGGGCGTTTAGACGAAAGTATATTAGTTTGTGTCTACTATGGGCTTAACGGTGAGCGATTAATACGACGTGGTCATAAAATGGCTACAATGTTAGATTGTCCACTTTATATTCTTTCAGTCGATTCGCAACCCCTTGATGCATTTGATGCAGAGAAATCTAGCTACATTGAGCAATGGAAAAAGTTATCTGATGAGCTTGAAATTGAAAAGTTCATATTACAAGATAATGAAAAGCGCCCCATACAAAAGGTTATTGCGGAAGTAGCAAAAAACTACGGAATTTCTCAAATCATCGTAGGTCAAAGTGCACAGAGCCGATGGGAAGAGATTACAAAGGGTTCCTTCCTAAATGTCTTATTAAAAGAAGTTCCTTTCGTTGATTTCCATATCGTAGCCGTCCAACGTCCAACTGATGATGATACGTACGATACATATGAAAAAGGTGTACGTGCTTATTTAATTCAAGAACATGAGGACTTTAAAGTAGGATTTACATGTCCTAAATATGTATCAATTGAAGGTATATTTTTCAAAGAGATTGGCACTGACTTTGATAACGGTATTTTTAAATTCACTTACAATGATAAAATGCATGAAGTTCACATATCAGAGGGCTATGTACTAGGTAAAGAAAAACTTCCAGCAGAATTTTTATCTCCATTACGTCAATAATAAAAACGCGTTCCTCTAACTTGAGAACGCGTTTTTAACTTATCTATAAAATAATGACTATAAATTAGAGTGTAGCATTAATTAAAAGTTGATTTTTATTCCGAGTTGGGCTTCCGGGGCTTGGTTTCAATCTCCTTGTCACTACAATCGTTACACCGCTGAAGCCGGTTTATCTTTAGGTAAGAAAAATGCTACTAGTAATAATAATGGTAGCAAAGATACGACCATCATCGTAAAGTCAATACCTCTATGATCCATCAATACACCAATGACCATCGCACCTATTGCTCCCATTCCGAAAGCAAAGCCAGTTGTTAAACCAGCCATTGTACCAATTTTAGTCGGAACAAGCTCCTGTGCGTAGACAACTGTTACCGAGAAGCTAATCATAATAAGTGTACCGATAATGACTAAAAATATCATCGCTGCCCATAACGGTACATAAGGCAATGCTAAACAAAATGGCATCGGTACAACAACGGACAGTAAAATAACATTCTTTCTACCAATTCGATCTGATAATGAACCACCGAAAAATGTACCAACGACGCCAAATGCCATAAAGGTGAAAATTAATATTTGTCCAAGGCGAAGACTAACACCATAATGATCCATTAAATAAAACACATAAAAACTTGTTATATTAGTTGTATAAAATGATCGCGCAAAAATAATAGTAAACAGTAATGTCAACGCGATGCCTACTTGTTTCTTTGTTAATGGAGGCAAGTTAGAAACTAATACTCGTTTTTTCTTTGCACTACGTTCTTGCTCCAGCTGCTTTCTATACCACGCTGCAATTTTGCTCAATATCACAATACCTATCGCTGCCGCTACTAAAACAATCGCCGCACCCCGTTGTCCAAAAACAGCAAAGATATAAGCACTAATTAGCGGTGCAAGTGCTTGTCCAGAGTTACCGCCAACTTGGTAAACCGATTGAGCAAGTCCTCTTTTTGAGCCCGCCGCCATAAAAGAAACACGTGAACCCTCAGGATGGAAAATAGCTGAGCCAAATCCTAAAAATAATACTGCCATAATAATTATCCAATATTGAGATGTGAACGCTATAATAGCAATGCCTATGAATGAACTTATCATACCAATTGGTAGAGCATAGGGCATCGGTTTTTTGTCGCTAGCAAAGCCGACAATAGGCTGCAAAGCAGAGGCAAACATATTTAATGCAAACGAAATAAGGCCTATTTGTGTGAAGGTTAATCCTAAATCACTTTTCAATATTGGGAACATCGCTGGAATAACCGCTTGCATCGTATCATTGATTAGATGAGCAACAGCTATGGCAATCATGATTGGATAGACTGGATTGTTTAAATTCTCTATTGGCTTATTCATGCCTCTACCCTCTTTCCGATTTTTGTAAATCCTCATTTATAAGAGATCGTCGCATACTATTGACCTTTTTGCACAAGCTATTCATTGAAAATAGCAGTCTTAAGGGAGTTGATTTATGTATGAATATAGACGAATTTTTTAAAGCTGATTTTTGGGAAATGATACTTAGGGCAACGCTTTCCTTCTTTGCGTTACTCATCGTAACCCGATTACTTGGGAAAAAACAGCTTGGACAACTTACATTCTTCCACTATACAACAGGTATCACCTTTGGTTCCATTGCTTCTGAAATCGCAGCACAGGCAGAGACACCGTTTTTAGATGGACTTATTGCGCTCATATGGTGGAGTATCTTAACATATATCATGACCATCATTACCATTAAATCTAAAAAGGCTCGTGTCATTGTTGATGACAAGCCAACAATCCTTATTCAAAATGGCATTATTTTAGAATCTGCCTTGAAGAAAAATCGTTTGCATATGGATGAATTAGCGATGATGTTACGGGAACAAGCTATATTTTCTATACAAGATGTGCAATATGCTTTACTTGAAACTACAGGTAAACTAAGTGTGTTACCAAGACCTGCCGAGCAACCCGCTACAAAGCAAGATGTAAAAGCCGATGTTACACCACCAACTTATATACCAACAGAAGTACTTTCTGATGGTAAGGTTATTCAAGAAAATTTAGTTGAACTTGAATTAACAGAAGATTGGCTGATGAAAAAGCTGAAAAAGCAAAATGTCCAATCTGTTGAAGACGTTTATTTTGCTCAGGTTCAAACAAACGGCTCCCTCTATATAAGCATGAAAGATAAAGCAAGACGATCAAGCTCTTAACAGCTTGCCTCGTCTTGCTTTATCTATTGTAACACTGCCGATTCGTCATCCTTATACTTATTTTCTCATATTTTCTGAGTTTTTGGTAAATTAGAGTTATAGCTACATTATATTCCTAAGTTATAGATATTCCAAGAACAGTGATTTACATAATATAGCCTCATTACCCTAATTAAAAAATCCCCCTAAACTACTTGAAAGTTACGCAACGTTGTACAATATTGGTAACAGTAAAAAGGAGGATTTGAGTTGCTTGTCATTCATGAAGTTTTAAAACAAAAAAAGGTAAAAATCCGCCTACTTTTTCATTTACAGAGTACGGTAGTTTTCGTGCTCATACCCTACTAAAAAAGGTTAGCAGATTTTCACCTTCATACTTCCTTTAAATTTTAGTTGTCGATGCATTTTTCTTCATTGTCAAAATCCCTAAACTCACACAAATTATCGTGATAACTAGTGTAAGAGATAGACTCCACCAATAATCCGGCATCTCCATCGTGCCTCTAATTAGTTGAACGCCATATAGCGGTAATTTCCACGGTGAAATTGTCCAAAATGCCCCAACTAAAGTATCCAATATTTGCCCAATAAATATGACGGCGAATGCACATGTTGTTGCTACCACTGTTTTAAAAGTCGCGCTCATCATTAATGTTACTGCTATTACAAAGAGTAGCCAAGAAAAATACGTGATGAAACTTGCCACAAGTGGACCTATCTCAAATGTCCCAAAAAGGATGACCGTATAGTATACGCTCGCAGCAAAACCAGCTAAAATACTCACAAAACCAATAGTACTCATGACGACAAATTTACTCATAAAATAAGCACCAAACGATATAGGACGGACATACAATAAAGTGGCCATTCCACTTGCTCTTTCCTTACTAACGGCTCCTACAAAAGTCGCCATGAAAACGAGTAAACCGATCGTTTGAAATTGTCCAATAGAAGCATACAATAGATCAGCTGGCATTAATTCCGGCATCAACATTTCAAAACCTTCTGGTAAGTTACCAACAGCATTTAAAATATCCATCATATAATAGTTTGTCAGTGGATCAGTCATACCGAGTAATGCAAATACAAGAGGTATCCATAAAAACTTCCAGCTTCGCCATGCCTCTCTGAATTCCTTTTGCAGAAGGACAGTAAATCCTCTCATATTTTTCTCGCCACCTTCATGAAGATTTCTTCAAGTGTTGCTGTTTGTCGCTCTACTTTTCGTATTTTAGAAGGACAACTACTTAAATGTTGAAGCAGCTCCTGCATACTCGGTTTTTCATCAATAATTTCTATATATACATGAGAGCCCTTTGCTTCTCCTACAAGTTCAGATTGACTGGCAAAAAGTTGTGCCTCTTTTTCAGTGCTAAATTCTACAACATAATTTGGTTCATCGAAACGTTGTCGAACTTCACGTAAAGTCCCCTGCTCTACTAACTTTCCATCCCGTAAAAACAATAATTGATCTGTCATCTCTTCGGCATCATTTAAAATATGGGTCGAATATAAAATAGTTGTTTCTTGTTGTAAGCCCTTCAATAAATCAAGAACTTCCCTACGACCTACCGGATCCAATGCAGACACAGGTTCATCCAATAACAGTAATTTAGGCTTATGCACAATTGCCTGGGAAATTCCAAGCCGTTGCTTCATACCTCCTGAAAATGTAGCAATCTTCTTATTTAAATCATTACCTAGACCTACAAATTCAAGTGTTTTTTGAGCTTCTACTGTGGCTTTTCTTGCTGGTACACCATTTAACTTTGCAGTCATTTCAGTAAACTCTAACGCGCTTAACCAAGGGTGGAATTGCGGATATTGTGGCAAAAAACCAATATTGGCTCTTAAATCACCATCCAGCATGTTTACACTTCCAAAGGTTGGTTTTAATAAGCCTGTTAACATCGATAATGTCGTCGTTTTACCAGCGCCATTAGGTCCAATTAATGCTGTCGATGTATTTTTTTCTAATGTGAATTCGATTCCGTCCACAACTACTCTCTCTGCAAATTGCTTTGTAAGCCCTGTTACCTGAAGTAATGTCGTCATCATTGTTTTCTCCCAACTATAAAGTACGCAATTGTTCCAACAATATTAGTAAAAATAATTAGAAACACCCATAAAATTTTAGGCCCATTTGTTGCATGGATTTTACGTAAATCAACTAAAGCTACAATCATTAAAATGATTTGAACCACAATTAGTGGCGCTATGACTGCCCATGGAACTTTTGCTAACTCCTCCATCATACAGATCACCTCATTCGTTGTTATATTACTACTATAACAACCTTGTTCTATCATGTATATAACAAGATTGTTTTGAATTAACCGACCATCTTCCATACAATTACTAAATATCAGATGTTTGATTAACCACTTTTATACATTCTAATTAATTCGAAGAGGCTGATTTCCGCTACAGGATACTTGCGGTCGCTTCCTCCGCTGCGCTCCGTTAAGATCTCCCCTTTCCACTTAGTACATTTTCATCCAAAAGAAAAACACCTCTCGTTCCTTTTGATTTACTCATTCAACGAAAGGTGTTTAGATCTTATCTCAAATTTTTAAGTCATTAGGCTTTATTTCTCTTTGGTGCTGGCAGATTTCCAAATAAAAACCATGCACGTGGGAAAAGAAGATGCATTGAGCGAATAAATACATAACAGAAAATGACCGTTAAAACAAATCTCAAGAATACATATAAATGTATATGTGAAGAAACGAGGCCACTCAAAATACTATCGCTCAATACGTATAAAATACATGGATGGACTAAATAAAATCCAAACGAATAAATTCTTAAA
Organism: Lysinibacillus sp. Bpr_S20; assembly: GCF_023337835.1. Classification (NCBI taxonomy): domain Bacteria; kingdom Bacillati; phylum Bacillota; class Bacilli; order Caryophanales; family Bacillaceae; genus Lysinibacillus; species Lysinibacillus sp. Bpr_S20. The sequence continues at coordinate 28,184 of NZ_JALNLQ010000013.1, read as the reverse complement.
TGCTCAGCTAATTGATTGAGCTTTCTTCCTCCATGATTGACTAAATAAATACTAACTTTAAATAGTACAAAACATGAGAGAAGCATATAGAAAGTAGACAAACATTTAAATGCTATGTATGAAATGTCATCGTACCCTAGGGTGATGCGGAAATAATACAGAATGGTATACGCTATGCCTATTAAAAAGGTAAGGGTGATCCATACGAAATATTGTCTTTTCGACCATTGTTCCTTTAAAGATTGATAATGTAATGCAACCCAGCCACCGAAGAAAAAGCTTGCAATGTATATGGCAAACAAAGGAACGGTAAAGGAAATATCAAACATTTCAAAGTAACTTTGAACAGCTAATTCAACAGCAAAGCCAATGATCAATAAATATTTTTTAAACCACCAAAAGCGTTTTACGAGATAGACGAAAAGCGGCATTAAAAAATATAACTGTACTAAAATTAAAATGAAATATAATTGATAATAGGCTCCCCCTGTAACAATGGAAGTAAACATTGCCTTCCAACCTGTAAATACTCGAAATCCTTGATAGTAGGAAAATAACTCATAAAAAATGGACCAAACAAGGAAAGGTCCTAGAATAAACAAAAATCTACGTTTGTAAAAGTTTGTCCATGTTTGTTTTGTAAAGGGTTTCGACTCGTAATTGTAAAACAATGTAAGACCACTTAGAAATACAAAAACAGCCCCTTCAAAGCGAGTAAAACGATTTAAAAATAAATAGTAAAAATAAGATGAATGATCAATTGGAATATTATTTAATGCAACCCCAGTAGCATGAATTAAAATAACAAGTAACATCGCCGTTACTCGCATAAATTTTACTGCGTCGATACGTTCTTTATTTAAAGGCAATTGAAGAACCTCCCTAGACACAATCATAACTATATAGTAGCTAGGACGTCAACAAACCTTCTGTTAATGTTCTTAGTACATTTTGCTGAGCGACTCCTTGACGAACTAAAAAAATTATATATAAAAAGCACATATAAATTCGATATTACCAAATTTATATGTGCTCATAGCTTTCATATAACAGCTAGCCATTATGTAGCTGTTTTCTTTCTCCATATTGGCCAGACATTAATTTGAATCAAAGCCGTTAGAACCATCGCCTGCTAGCGCCATCGCTAAAGCGTAGAATGTACGACGTGCTCCAGCACAGTTTGGAGATTCTTTATCAGTAGTAGCGAGGTCTGTAGCAGAGCTAACCGTCCCCTCTGTATTTGAAACATCCGCTAAAATATCTAAGCGGGCTAAATCCCAAAGACCTGAACGACCGTGCGACGGGAAGGAATGTTGACCATGTAATGCTTGACCCACTTCAAGTTGAATTTTAATAGCTTCTCCGATTTTATTACTGCTTGCAAACCCTTGACCTGTAAACCCAGGATAAACATTAAACAATCCTACCATCGCCTGATTGATCCCCTCCCCCTTATTAGGCATTTGCCACGGATTTTTAACTAATTCGGATGAACCTAACATCGCATTTTCCGGAATGTACATCCCCCAATATTTAGCTTGGCTAAACGAATGATTAATTAAAGTATTTTTGATTGTTGAATAATTTGTAAATATATCTTGGTAGGTATTCATCATCTGCGTGGCCATCACTGCAGAATCTGAATCAACATTCGGAACAAGATTGTACCATGATGAAGCTGTTGGATTTTCAATCAAACTCGCAAAGATCTGTAAGAATGTTATAGCAAATGTATTATATGCCGGGGAATCAAATCGAGCTCTCAGCATACTATTCGCTAACGTCACTTCGGAAAATCCATGAACTGGAAGAACTCTTTTAGCAGTTAGTGAATCGTTAAAGGGCTCTTGTTGGAAACACCCTTTAGAGGCATTGGCAACTGAAGTATTGGAACCCCAATGAGTATAACTAAGTACATCTCTGATTGCGTTTTTCATGTGATATGCAGGATTTAATGAAGCTCCAGTGTCATTAACTTTTACATCATACACATGTGCAGCCATCCAAAAAGCAATTGCATTTATCGAGGCATTAAGAATAAATCGCTGGTTTTTAGTGTTGAAGTAGGAATGGTGATCTATATATTCTCTACCACTTGTTCCTGGTTGGATACCAGCAAAAGAAACTTGTCCCGAACTATCCAAAACTGTTGGCATCTCTAAATATTTTTTTTGAGGATCAGTGGATAAATCTGCGGTAGTTATCCAGTATCCGATTTGTCCCGAATAGGGTCCTGTAGCGAAACGATATGCTTTTTCTGAGTCATTATATGTCCAAGCTGACGGAGTACGATGATACATTAACGCATGATATTCTTTAGAAGTTAAAACTTCATTAGCAAAATAATCTCGGTATCGCACTAACAACTCATCTACTTTAGATAGTGATACATCACTTTGAGATTCATCTAACTTCTTAAGCATTGCTACACCAAGATAAATAAAACCTGCTAATGGATTAATTGTCGGGAAATTATATGTTCGATTTAGAAGCTTAGGAATAACCGTATTAACCATTTCCTTATAAACCGCATCACGCTCTCCAGCGAGTGCCTTTTGTTGAGCAAACTGGGCACAGAACATCATTAATTGTCCAACGCCTTGTTGATATGTGGAAGCATCACTTGTGCCATTTAATAAATGATTCTGGAAAAATTTCCGCACTCGTGGATATCGACCTTTATCTTTCTTATAAGGATGATTTAAAGATACCTGCTCAGTAGACAATAGAAATGCTTCGGCGAAGGCTTGAGCCTCTTGTAAGGGTGTAAATGTAGTCAATTGATTCACTCCTAAATTTGTATTTTTGAGCTTACAAACATTAAAAGTGAATTATTTTTTCAAAAATAAACCGCTATTTTTTATCACCATAAACTTGGATTGATTATTTAACAAAATGTCATCCAACTTTTTAGTTTTATCGACAACTACCTTTCAAAGAGCAAAAAAGAAGATGTACCAAAGTTATAAAAAACCTTTGGTACATCTTCTCATTTATTTATATAGCTTCTGCAGAGCATCTTCCATTTTAGGTCGGATTGTCACTTGTGGACGGGCGTTTTTAACAGCCTCTTCTGCTTCCTCTAGAGAATTGGCCATGCCAAGCTCCATTAATACAGCAGTCGCTGTCACTCCTGCGCGTCCTCCTCCGCTTCCGCAATGGAAGTACACTTTCTGCCCATTCTCATAGGCAGCAGCAATTTCTTTCGCAACCTTTTGAATAGATGGTGCTACTTCTATGTCCTCATCAGCAATTGGCATATGCTTGTACACATATGAAGCTGCATCTTGCTCCTCATTGGATAAGCCGTTAACTCGAACATCAATCACGATATCAACCGTTTCTTGCTCAAAAGCTGAATTTGCATCTTTCGCACCGCCAAAGAATAATCGATCCTTCACTAATACATCGTAATTTTTCTCCATAGTATGCACGCTCCAAACAACTATTTAAGTAAATGCTTAATATCATCATAAAAAGGAAGAGCTGTTAATGCCCCTGCTTTAGTGGCTGCTAAAGCACCTAGCTTATTACCAAAGCTTACACAACGGGCAAGTTCCTCCTCCGTTGTAGGTAAACCATTGTAATGGACATCGCGTAATACACCGGCCATAAACGCATCTCCAGCACCTGTAGTATCTACTGGCACAACCTTTTCTGTCGGAACATGGATAACCTCACCATTTAATACCGCATATGTGCCGTTCTCCCCTACTGTTACTAAAATAATAGGCACTAAATAACTGTTTAATTGCTCAATTCCCTCTTCCAAGCTAGTTGTTTCTGTCAGGAAGAATAATTCCTCATCAGTAACCTTTAAAATATCTACGTTCTCGAAAAATGACGTGATGGTTTCACGGCAAACCTGCTCACTGCTCCAACGTAGAGGGCGAATATTCGCATCCATTGCGATAATAGCTCCTTTTTCCTTTGCCAACTCTACAGCAGCACGAGTTGTTTCAAGAGCTGTTGGATGGAACATTGTACCCGAGCACACAGTTAAAGCAGATGCATGTTTGAAAGCTGCATCGTTTAATTGTGTTGCTTCTACTTGTAAATCTGGCGTCTCATCGACATAATCCTTAAAAATTCGTTCACATGCTTCTGTTAAATGTACATAGACACCACTAACACGCTTCGCAGGGTTAAATACGGCATAATCCAGGTTTACCCCTTCTTGTGCAAGGCCTTCTCGAACAAATTGAGAGCCTTCGTCATCTCCTGTAATCGTAATTAATGACGATGGCGCACCGATGCGGCTAATTCCCGCAGCAACATTTACCGTTGCACCACCCATATATTTAGTAAAAGAAGTGTTTGTTACGTCATCAGCGATATAGTCAATAAAAGCATCGCCATAAACTAAAATATAATCCTTATCTTCCTTTGTCATTGTTGTCCTCCCGAAACTCTAGTCATTATAGATTAACATGAAATTTGATGTCGTATAAAGTTTTAAACTTTCGGAAAAATAATCAATGATCCCTTGGCTTAATTGAGTCCGGAATCGGCGTTGGTCATTGCCACAGGACTCGGCGTTCTTAGACTGAGTTCCTCTATTTCAGCAAGTGTTTGAACACCCGTTCCAAAAAAGATAAGTTGCCGTCAGAATATCATCATTTATTCAAAAACTTGAGTCATCCTCTATCTTTGTTATACTTGCCTATAGAAAGGTAGGGATTTTGACAATGAGTATTACAATTCGACAAGCGCAACCACAGGATGCCCATGCCGTTGTACCATTAATTATTGACGCGATTGGTGATATTGCCAACCGCTTAACTGGAGAACATACAGCTCAAGCAGTGGAACAAGAGCTTACTGTACTATTCAAGCGTGAGGACAATCGACATTCCTATTTAAATACTTTTGTTGCCGTTGAGAATGAACAAGTAGTAGGAATTCTTGTTTACTATAATGGCGTCGAAGCTATTCACATGGATGAAAATCTTGTTAAATGGCTTCAAGAAAAAAATGCACCGTCCATCATCATCGATAAAGAGGCACATGAAGATGAATATTATATTGATACTATTTGTGTAGCACCAGAAGCTCGTGGAAAAGGTATAGGATCATTATTATTACAATTCGCCATAGAGGAAACACAAAAACGAGGCTATACAAAATTATCATTAAACGTTGAAACGCAAAAAGAGGACGCTCGTCGTCTTTACGAACGTATGGGCTTTGTGATTACAGAGCCATGGTCCATAATCGATGAACCATTTCATCATATGGTGAAGCAATTTTAGGAAGTGAAACAAAAAAACATGAAGAAAAATTTATTTTATCCTCTTTTAATTGTCATTGCTTCTAGTAGCTACGGTATATTATCGACAATTGTCAAAGTAGCTATGCAGCATGGCTTTACAACAGGAGAGGCAGTATCGAGTCAATATATTATTGGCTTTATGCTTGTTGCAACTATTTTTATTTTGACACAAAGACAATTACCAAAGATTTCTAAAAAGGGACTGCTCATTTTAGTGTGCGCCGGGATACTTACCGGTACTACAGGAATTGTATACGGAGAATCATTGAAGTATCTTCCCGCCTCTCTGGCAGTAGTCATGCTCTTCCAATTCACATGGATCGGCTTATTAATAGATTGCGCACTGCATAAACGCTTACCAAGTCGGACTGAAGTGATTTCTATCATTGTATTATTTGCTGGAACTATTTTAGCGGCTGGTGTACTCAATGTAGATTTAAGCGGTATTGCGATTCAAGGCTGGCTACTAGGTTTTACTGCTGCCTTTACTTTTGCTTGCTTTATCCAATTTAACTCTCGTCATGTGGAAGGTATTACAACTACATCACGCGTGATGATTGTTTCTTTTGTCGCCCTTATCGTAATTAGTATTTTCTTAAACCCTGAAGTTCTTTGGAACGGTAAATTATTTGCCGGTGGTTTATGGAAATTCGGACTAGCATTAGGACTATTCGGTATTATTTTGCCGATTTATTTATTCTCTATAGCGGTTCCGAAGGTGGGAGGAGCACTTGCCTCTATTCTAAGTGCAATCGAGTTACCTGTTGCTGTAACTGTTTCCGTTATTGTTTTACATGAACCTTTAACATTTTTACAAATAGCGGGTATTATTTTAGTTATTCTAGGTATGATGCTACCGACCATACTTTCGCAGCGACGACAAAAGAATCAATCTTTAGAGCCTACTAGTAAGTAAATTTTAATCTAAATAAAGAAAGGGAGATGTATTCAGATTATTGATACATCTCCCTTATTTCTATACTAACTTTTATCAACCATGTGCTCCGTCCATAAACGCTGTGAATTGTGTACGTGTTAAGTTTTCGCTTGGTCTAAAATTCTTGAAAAGTAAAGGGTTGTTGAAGTAACCCTTGTTAGATTAAATTACCATTTCAAATTTGGATATAGTTCAGAAATTTTTATACCTTCTATCGTTGCCTTTTCAAAGAGTTCTTCATATCCATTAAACTCTTGGGTATAATGGTCTCTGGTTCTTGACAGAAACGACTTATCACCATTATGGCTAATCCAATACTCATCATTTTTAAAATCGAAATTGAATTCTTCACCTATTGCAATAAGACTTTTAAATTCTTCAAATTCTTCTTTTGTCATGTATTTAACCTCCTCTTAACCTTCGATAGATTTTAATAGTCTTTACCTCTTTGTTTGTTTACCCAATCATCATTACTATCTATTATTTTCATTAATTATTATAAATCTAATTATAATTTTTTAATAATTCTAACATTATTGCAAGGTCTATAGATTATACTGTTAGTATGTAAGTTTTTCACTATTAGGAAGGGGGAAGATTATGCAGAAAACACGTATCTTCAGTTTTTTACTTGTACTGATGCTTATTGTATTAGCTGCTTGTAGTAGTGATAACAAGACTTCTACAAAAGATGCAACAGATAACAACAAAACATCCGATTCGAAAAAGACCGATGAGGCAGCTACACCATCTGGAAAGCTTGTGATCTATACAGGTCGCGATGAAGAAATGGTACAAAAAGTAATCGATCAGTTTAATGAAAAGTACCCGGACATTGAAGTGGAATTTTTAACGATGGGCGCACAGCAAATTTTAGAACGCCTACGTGGTGAAAAAGCAAATCCGCAGGCTGATTTTTGGTGGGGCGGTACGCAGTCTGCACTAACTGTCGGCGCCGATGAAGGTTTACTTCAAGCTTGGAAGCCTAGCTTTAGCGACTCCATTGACGCAGCTTATAAAGATGCAGATGGCCGTTGGTTTGGTGAAATGCTACTACCAGAAGTCATTATGATTAACAGTGATGTATTAAAGAAAGATACGGGTCCACAAGATTGGGACGATTTATTAGATCCAAAGTGGAAGGATAAAATTTTAATTCGTGGTGTGTTAGCGTCTGGGACGATGCGTACGATTTATTCATCTATGATTTTACGTCAAGGTGCGGATTCACCTGAAAAAGGCTACGATTGGCTATTAAAATTAGATGCCAACACGAAGGAATATACACAAGATCCAAATGCACTTTATTTAAAGATGACACGACAAGAAGGCAGCGTTTCCTTATGGAATTTACAAGATATTTTATTGAAGAAATATACAACCGATTATCCGTTTGATTATATTTATCCGAAAAGTGGTGCACCGATTTTAGTGGATGGTGTTGCCGTTGTAAACAATGCTAAAAACTTAGAAAATGCAAAGCTCTTCACAGAATTTATATTTGAAAAAGGTATGGTGACACAATTAGCCAACGATTACTATCAAATTCCAACTCGCTCAGATATCGATAAAGCGGCAATGCCTGAGTGGTATAAAGAATTAGATTTAAAAACTTTCGATATAGATTGGAAGCTCATGACTGAAAAAGAAGCAGAATGGATGGAGCATTGGGATAACAATATTAAAGGCCGCGGAAAAAAGTGACCGATTACTAAAGGGTTGTAACTCATAAGACATCTATGAATATTGTTCATGTTTTTAAGCCTCGAGTATATTTTGCTCGAGGCTTCATGTAACTAATTTTCTAACGAGAAAGGAGCGTTTCAATTGAAAAGTGTCAAAATAGAAAATGTCTCTAAGAAATTCGGTCAAATTCATGGCGTAAAAGATTTAGATCTTCATATCAAAGCTGGCGAGTTTTTCACTTTTCTCGGTCCAAGTGGTTGCGGGAAAACGACAACACTAAGAATGATAGCCGGCTTTTATTTCCCAACTGAAGGGAACATTCTTTTTGATGATTTGGATGTGACAAGGCTTCAACCGAATAAAAGGAACATCGGTATGGTATTTCAAAATTATGCCCTCTTCCCACATATGACCGTAGACGAAAATATCGCCTTTGGATTACAAGTACGAAAGTTCTCGAAGGCAGAGATCAAGCAAAAGGTTGATCGCATTAGAGGACTTGTCCATTTATCGCAATATGGTAAGCGAAAAATTAATGAATTATCTGGTGGGCAGCAGCAGCGGGTTGCATTGGCAAGAGCGCTTGTGATAGAGCCTGATATTTTATTACTAGACGAGCCTTTGTCGAATTTAGATGCTAAATTACGTGAAGAAACGCGCGTTGAAATAAAACGTATCCAATCTGAGCTCGGCGTTACAACCATCTATGTTACGCATGATCAAATGGAAGCTATGTCTATGTCAGATCGGATCATGGTCATGGAAAATGGGAACGTCAGGCAAATCGGTACGCCTCAAGAGATTTATAATCGACCTTCTAACCGCTTCGTAGCAGACTTTATTGGTGAGACAAACTTAATTGAAGCGGAAATTGATTCCGTTAACGGTGATGATATAAAGGCCAAAACAGCGAGTGGACTTATTCTTACTGGGCGAAAGCAACAGAGCTCCCCTACTTTAACGCATATGATTGGAGACAAAGTATTTATTTCTATTCGTCCTGAATCTATTAATCAAGGCACTGGTGAAAACACATTAACAGGTAAAATTACTTTTGTGGAGTTTACAGGGATTAGTGTGAACTACATTGTGGAATGTCTAGATTTTTCACTAAAAGTAATGATTATCAATATGAACGGTCAACTTAAAAAAATTGGTGAAGACATCACCTTAAATATAGCCCAAGATTCACTTTATTTTTTGGGAGAATAGGAGGGTAAAAACATGGAGAAAACACACCTCAATCCTTCTGAAGGAAATGCATGGACACGACTAACTAGCTCAAAGTGGTTTGTTTATATTTTAGTTGCACCTTTATTTTTAGTGTTGTTTGCCTATGTAGTATACCCGTTCTATCAAACTTTTACAGAAAGCTTTTCTGGTGATCATGCGCTATCTAATTATAAAAATTTTTTTAATATAGCTAGCCCCGCAAACATTGAAGCATTGTGGACTAGTATTTATATATCCGTTATTAGCGTTATTTGCTGTGCAATTGTGGGTGTAACTATGGCATTTCTACTGGAACGCTATAATTTCCCAGGCAGAAGGATACTCTCTATTTTAGTATTGGTACCTATGGCTCTTCCGCCGTTAGTAGGCGTGCTGTCCTTTACATTTTTGTATGGAGAAAGTGGTATTTTCCCACGTATGTTTCAGCACCTATTCGGTTTAGAGCAAGTACCTTTTTCATTAAAAGGCATATGGGGGGTTATCGTAGTACATACATTCACTATGTACACTTACTTCTACTTAACCGCCTCAGCAGCTATCAAAGGTCTTGATCCCGCTTTAGAGGAAGCCGCAACTAGCTTAGGCGCAGGGCGTATTCGAGTATGGACAAAGGTTATTTTGCCTATGTTAACCCCCTCGATTGTTGCCTCATCCTTACTCGTATTTATGATTTCTATGGCATCCTACACTGCACCTTTAATGTTCGGTGTTGAACGCACGATGACTATGCAAATCTATTTATCACGTACGAATGGTAATTTAGATATGGCGGCGACACAATCTATGATTTTATCCTTTGTGTCCATTACATTTTTAATTATTATGCGCTGGTATCAAAATCGCCGAAATTATCAAAACCTCAGCAAAGGTATTAGTGTTCATCGATCTGAAGTGTCTTCGAAAGGCATGAAAGTTATGGCAACTATTGCATCTTTCGTAGGCACGTTAATCTTAATTTTGCCGATTTTAGTGCTTATATTAATTTCATTTTCCGTTGATGGTGCATGGAAAACGCAAATTCTCCCAACAGATTATACACTGGATCATTATCAGGCACTATTTACCGATGAACGGACGTGGCGGCCAATTTGGAACTCTGTTCGAATGGGGCTCGTTGCCACATTCGGCAATATCATTTTTGGTGTTGCGGCAGCCTATGCTATGGTACGATTAAATTTTAAAGGTAAAACATTACTCGATATTTTAATTATGGTTCCTTGGGCATTGCCGGGAACGGTTGTAGCTGTCAATTTAATCGCAGCCTTTAGTACGGAAAGTATTTTCTCCTTTAATCAGGTACTGATCGGGACGTTTTGGATTTTACCGTTAGCTTATTTTATTAGACATTTACCGCTCGTTTTCCGATCTACATCCGCATCACTTGTGCAATTAGATCAATCTATTGAAGAAGCATCACGAAGTTTAGGGGCAACATGGTGGTATTCATTTAGACGTATTGTACTCCCCCTTACATTTACGGGCATTCTAGCAGGTACGCTACTTGCACTTGTTCAAAGCTTTGGTGAATTCGTCGCGTCTATCCTGCTTTACAGTACGACAACCATCCCATTATCAGTGGCGATTTTCCAAAAATTATATTCTTTTAAATTTGGAACTGCTTGTGCATATGGTGTCTTACAAATTTGTTTAATTTTAATTGTACTTATTATTTCCGAGAAGTTATCAAAAGGCAGTGCTGGTTCGGCCATATAACTGCTAATCTACTAGGAGGCAATTAATATGTTTGAAGATTTCCGCAACAAAACACAGCAAGAAGACGGGAAGATCTTCCCCTCTAATATTTATCGTAAAATTGTCTTACAGCCGGCTTATGATGAAGCCAAGAAAAACTTTTTAACAATCATGTTGCAAATCAATATTGCACACTTAAAAATGTTAGAAGAACAGGGACTAGTAAAAAAAGAAGAGGCTAAAGACATTGGCGTTGCTCTTAAAAAAATAGACTTAAATTATTATCGTATAGAGGATTACAGCCCGAGATATGAGGATTTGTTTTTCCGCATCGAAAATAAATTAATAGAGCTTGCTGGTGATGTTGCTGGGAATCTTCACATTGGAAGAAGTCGTAATGATATGGGCATTGCCATCTATCGAATGACGTTAAGAAAAAAATTGTTATTGCTTATGCGTGAATTACTGACATTACGGGATGATTTAATCGCAGCTGCCGAGGAGCACGTGGATACAATTATGATTGGCTATACACATACGCAGCAAGCACAGCCAACTACTTTTGCGCATTATTTGAAAGCTGTCATCGATCAACTTGAACGAGATTTTGAACGTTTACAGCATGTCTACAAAACGGTGAATCGTAGTAGTATGGGAGCAGCGGCATTAACGACAACAGGCTTTAATGTTAATCGAGAACGCATGCGTGAGTTATTGGCTTTCGATGATATTATCGAAAATGCGTGGGATGCTGTTGCAGGTGCAGATTATATTGCCGAAGCAGCAAGTATTGTTCAACTTGCGGCACTCAATCTTGGCCGCACCTCCCAAGATTTCTTACTATGGGCTACACAGGAATTCAATGCCTTTACGCTAGCAAGTCCCTACGTGCAAGTTAGCTCTATCATGCCACAAAAGCGCAACCCTGTTTCGATAGAGCATACACGCTCATTGCTATCAGCAGTTGTTGGTGATGCTAGTACAGTATTACAAATGGTACATAATACACCTTTTGGAGATATCGTAGATACAGAGGATGATATGCAACCGTATTTATGGCGCGCCATTGATCGTTTAATAGGTATTTACAAACTGTTTGGTTCGCTTGTTGTCACGATGGATGTAAACAAGAAAAAACTAAGAAATCGAGCAGAAAATAGCTTTGCCAATGTCACAGAGCTTGCCGATACGCTAGTGCGCTCTGAAGAGATTTCTTTCCGCCAAGCACATAGTATTGTTAGTAAATGTATTAAAGTATTGCTCTCTCATGGCGAAGAATCTCTAGCAAGCCTTACATGGGGGCTTGCCAATACACAATCTAAATTAATTACTGGTAAACCATTAAAAATTTCTGAGGAAGATTTTTATAACACATTAAAACCAGAGACATTCGTAGGCGTCCGTACCTTACTTGGCGGTCCAGCACCTGCAACAATGAAAGCCTCTCTCGAACGCTCCAAGGCAAATTCTCATAATCTTAATGAATGGGTTCGTGTAAAGGAATCTCTGATTGTTGAGGCAGAAAAACAATTAACAGTAATTATAGAGGAATGGAATCAATGATGGGATGGCTACTTATTATTGACGGTGGTGCTACAAAAACGGCATGTGCGCTCGTACATGCCGAGTCTGGTGAAATAAAATATACAACATCAACAAGCGGCTCGAATTATCAAGCAATCGGCATTGCATCTGCAACAGAAATATTGCAAGCATTATTAGCAAATGTGCAGCACTTTTTGCAACAGCAAGATGATTCGAATATTGCGGTTGCTACCTTTGCAATGGCTGGGATTGATTCCCCAAAAGATCATGAAGTCGTATCAGCAATCATTCATAATGCTGTATCGGCATTACAATTAAAAATAGAAACGCTACTTATAGAAAATGATGCACAAGCCACTTTACTTGGTGTTACTGCTGGACAGGCAGGTGCATTACTCATTGCTGGAACAGGAGCCATTGCGTATGCATTCGATGGTATGCAAATAGTACGTGCTGGAGGCTGGGGGCATCGTGCAGGAGATGAAGGCAGTGGCTATTGGTTAGGGCAAGAGGTTATCCGAGCTATTTTCCGCATGGAAGATGGCCGCGGTGAGCCAACCATATTAAAAGATGCTGTCTATGATTTTTTACGGATCCAAGATGTTACAGAGTTAGCTTCATGGCTTTTCCGTCCATCTTACACGAACGCGCAGCTTGCAAAAATGGGAGTATTTTTGGCAGATGCCGTGACCAAAAAGGATTCATGTGCCATTCAAATATCAATGCGCGCTGCCCATGAATTAGTACTCCTTGCATGCGCTGTATTAGGGAAAGCTGGTTATCAAAGTGGAGCATTTCGCCTTTATTGTAATGGTGGTGCCATTAAGCATAATCCATTAATTTTTAAAACCTTTGTACAGGAAATGAAATCAAAATATCCGCAAATTGAAGTTTCTCTATGCCAGCATCAACCCATCCATTATCTTATAGAACGAACAAAAAGGGCCCATGACAGTTTGTAATGTCATAGGCTCTTCATTTTGGGCAAGTAATTATTCGTTGATAAAGTTAAAGCGGCATTTTTTTCAGTTCATTCGTCGTGAAATATAAATAGCTATCCTGCACAAACAAATCCTTCGTTTCTTCCCTATTTAATATTTTTTCCCCGCTTCCATCCGGACGAATTTTCGTTAAATACGCTCCGTGTGAATAATTACTAAAATATAACCAGCCATCTGCATAAACGATATACTGTGCACGTGAATTAGAGACTCGTTTCGATTTCCCTGTTTTTACATCAAGCACGTACAATTTATTATCATCAGAGATATTACTATAAAATATTTGTTGCCCTACCTGTGTAGCGAAATCTATATTGTGAAAGTAGTTATACATTGTACTTGTAGCCTTCGGGTAGTCCTTAGCAATCCACGTATGATCTTTTGCCATCGTTCTATCATCCACTAAGAAATATTGATAGCGAACCGCCCCTTTACGATCAGGCACCGGGTCATTCCATGTTGTATCGAGGTGATACCATCGACCATCCAGTTTTACTAAATTCCAAGCATGTCCTTCCTGTCCGACATAGCCCACTATATATTTTGTTTCTATACCTAGCTTTTGTAACATCGAATGAGCCAGTAATGCATAGCCCTGACAAACGCCACCATGTTCTGCAAGCACTGTATAAGCGCTATGTGGACTTGAATTCGTTTGATCCGTATAGGCGGTATTGGTTACAATATAATCATTAACAGCCCTAACCTTTTCAACATCACTTAATGATTTTTTATTGATAGAGGCTACAATCTCTTGCACATTCATGCCAACGAATGCTGCCTGCTCTGGTGTCATTAAATAACTTTGCTCCCCAAATATTTTGGCCGTTGTTCTTCCATATTCGAAACGAATTGAATGTTTACTAATATGTCCATATACATAATCATCTCGTTTTATAGCATTTTCATAGGCTTCTTCCACTAGCTGTTCAATCCGTTTTGTATCGCCTTTATATTTAATCTCAAAATTAGGTGAAAAACTACTGTAGTACGCATACATCGCGTCAGCCATTTCCTTTGCATTTGTTACAACTAACTTTGCTTCAGGCTTTTTGGCTAAAGGAGCTGTAGCGGCTACCCCTTCTTCAGAACTTTCTTCTATAGGTGTGGCCGTTTCAATGGAGGTATTCTCTGAAAGCTTTGCAGTAACGTCTATGATTTTTTCCTTTGTCGAAAGAAGCATCGTTTCTATTTCATCATTATTTGCCCAAGTGATCACTTGTTGTACAACTGCTTTACCAGCCGTATAAATAGGGTCAATAAAAATAATGATCATTACGATAATAGCTAGTTTTTTCCACAAAATCCTCACCTCCAACCGTGTTCCTGTTTTCATTATATACAAAAAAAGCACAAAGAACTCACTTAGAAGTCCTTTTGTGCTTTCATTTTTTAATAGATAGGGATATTTGAATCTTATTTTATTTTAAGCTTCTGATCTTTCCCCTTAACACTATAAACTAAATACTTATCATTAATTCTTAAATCAGTAACCGCTTGCTTCACTAGCACCTCAGTTTTTAATGTTTTAAGATTTAATTTTGTTAAATAACCACTATTGCTGTAATCACTGAAATATAAAAAGTTATCCGCTCCTGTAATATACAAGGCACGCTTATCAATGACCTTTGTTTTCTTACCAGTTGCTAAATCAAGCTTATACAATTTATCTTTATCTGCCTTATTACTAAAATACAATGTTTTATTAACCTGATGGGCAAAATGGACATTTTGCATATAGCTATATTTTGTACTTGTTGCAGCAGGATAATTCGAGGCGATCCATTTATGATCTTTCTTAAGCTGTGCATCTGTTACTAAGAAATAATCGTACGAAGAAGTGCCAAAACGATTTGGTAATGGATCATTCCATGTTGTATCTAAATGATACCATTTACCATCCACCTTTACTAAATTCCATGCATGTACCTCGTTACCATTAACTTTTCCAACAACATACTTTACATCGAATCCAACTTGTTTCAACATTTTATAAGTTGTTAACGCGTAGCCCTGACATACTGCTTGTCCTTCCATTAACAATGCGTAAGCACTATGGGAACTAGCCTTTGTTTTAGTACCATATGTAGTATTTGACACAATATAATCATTAATCGCTTTTACTTTTTCGAATTCGGTCATAGAAGGTTTAATAATCGTTTTTACTATTTGATCAACCTTTTTTTGTACGGCTACTTCTTGTGTTTGGTTTGTCAAATATTTCACATTAAACTGTACATTGCCTGTTGAGTCTGTAGAAATAGATGTACTTTCCATATGCTCACTCGCATAGACTGCTTGCCCCTTTGCTTTTTCAAAGGACTCCATAAGTTTCTTTTTAAAATCAGTCATTGGTCCACTATATGTAATTTTAATTTCCGGAGCGAAATTATTTAATTGCTTCACGATTTCTGCTGTGAATTGATCCCAAGTAGATACTTTCGTATTAGCTACTACATGATAAGCAATCGCTGAGGAAGTATTTACTGAACGAGTATCTGCATTTTGAGCATAAGCTGCTGTTGGGCTTAACATCAGTAATGCGGCACCGCTTATTATCCATCTTTTCACAATAAATCACCTTACCATTTGTTATATTCTTGTAATTAGAATAACAAAGGAAAGGACTATAAATCTATCGGACAAGTTCACTAACTGTGACTTTTAACCATTTATGCAAAACACAATGCATAGGCACAAAATCCCATTTATAAAATATAAGTATCGAATCGAACTATATATTTGCAAAAAAATGAAAACCCACTTATTTAAAAGTGGATTTTCTATAGATAGACTTCTCTTTTTTTAACGGCTTTTTACGACTAAATTTACTGCTTCTTGAATCGCTTCATTCATTTTCTCGCCATCGCCTTCAGCATTTTGTACACATTCTAAAAGATTCGTACTTACAATGACACCAACTGTACGATCTACTGCTGAACGTACTGCAGATAATTGAGTAATGACTGCCTTACAGTCCTTTCCCTCTTCCATCATTTTCAAAATTCCACGTAGCTGACCTTCCATTCGTTTTACACGGTTTTTTACTTGATCTGAATATTCCATCATTATCATTGCTCCTTCTTTCCATACTCGCTACGTTCTTGAGTAATTATTATTCTTTATCTAGCACATTATTTCAAACATTTATGCCTCGCCATAATTGCGTCCGGAGGCTTTAACGTATTCGTTATTTTTTCCTTGGTTTTAAATAATTCATAAGCATTTTCGCAATAATTGACCCTGCATTTGTTATTTCATCATACTGTATAACTGTATTTTTCTTTATTCGTAACTGACCTATCTCTACTTCAAAAATGGGACACTTTCTTTTAAGCGCAGCAACCAACATATTCGTGTCATAGTCATATCTTTCACCTTTTACTTTTATTAGCCATGGTAGCTCATTAAAAGAAATAAACCGTAAACCTGTTTGTGTATCCATTAGTTTTCTATGATAGAGGATTTCAAAAAACAAACTTGTTGCACGGTTACCCCAATATGATAAAAA
This sequence comes from Lysinibacillus sp. Bpr_S20, assembly GCF_023337835.1. Lineage (NCBI taxonomy): Bacteria > Bacillati > Bacillota > Bacilli > Caryophanales > Bacillaceae > Lysinibacillus > Lysinibacillus sp. Bpr_S20. The sequence goes on along the minus strand of NZ_JALNLQ010000013.1, from coordinate 11,307 downwards.
CGTGCTGTCTGCTGAATGAAAGTTTCGTACACCTAACACAATTCCTTCAGAAAATACCTTTGTCATTGTTAAAACTAGCGTTACATCTTGTAAAGTATGCTGTCTATGAGCGCCTACTGTAATGACACCTTGAAATTTCTCCTTTTGAGCCATTACATAGTCAAAGGCTGTTTTTAGTGCGCCTCCCTTACCAATATTATTGCTATGCTCTAGCACTCGACAGCAGTCAATCTTTTTCAACTCCTCAAAAACAACTGTATATTTTGGATCGCTGCCATCATTGACAATAATAACTTGGCTAATGGTAGTGGCTAATAATTGATGGACATAGGTTATAAGTGACTGTTGTGGATTATATGCTGGTATAATTGCTGCAATATTTTTCATTATTTTTATCCCCCGGATAACATAAAACTTTGGCATATGCACTTTTTAGTAATTGCTACCTCGAATTTCTACAAATCTCCTTATACCACATAGTATCACGTAACGCGGACAATTCAACAATAACGCTATTTTCCCGATATATGAAAAAAGAAGACATCAATCCCGATTTCGAGGATGAGAAGAAAAAGAGAAACTTTATGAGAGAGGTGAGTTCTATCGTCATACAATATGAAATTCTCCAAGATCAATGTAAGAAATTAAAAGCTTTGAGCTTCATTGAACTGGCAAAAAATTTACAGAATGCTAGCGAGCTTGCCATTGCAAAGCCAGCTCTATCTCTACAAAACTCACTCCTTGTACTGGAGAAAATTTTATATGAGCTTTATAAGTTGCAAATGCATTCCGAACCGAAACTAAAAAATATTCGATCATTACTTAATGATCGTAGCTTTGTTGCAAAAATTCATCCACGTCGTATCTATTTATTAATGAATCTTGTAAGTAAAATGACTTCTAGTAATAGTAGTGAAGTTGTGGAAGTAAAGGCAGCAAAAATTGTTCTCGATTATATAAGTGATATTGTAGAATGGTTTATCGAACGCTATGACCGTAGCTTAAAGGAAAAATTGATTCGCAAAGGCTCCCACTTCGAAGATATGACTTCAGTTTTTGATATAAATATGCTACTTCAAAATGACCAGTCAACCGAGGCCTATAAAAGTGCTGCCCATTGGTTTGAGCTTGCCGCAAAACAAGGGAATGCAAGTGCTCAATATAATTTAGGTGCTCTTTATAATCAAGGACGTGGTGTTAAGAAAGATTATGCAGTTGCAAAAATGTGGTATGAACGCGCTGCTGCGCAAAATGATGGAAATGCGCTTTATAGCTTAGGCGTGCTCTATCATTTAGGTCATGGTGTTGTACAAAATTATGAGGAAGCCGCTAAATATTATATAGCTGCTGCCCATTTAGAGAACGCAGATGCTCAGTACAATCTAGGTGTCCTATATAATCAAGGGCTTGGTATGCCACTAAATTTTACTGAGGCTGCAAAATGGTATATGCTAGCGGCGAATCAAGGCAATACAAGCGCCCAAAATAATCTTGGATTCCTTTATCATAACGGAACTGGCGTTGAGCAAAGCTATGAGGAATCTATAGCTTATTTTGAAATGGCTGCATTAGCGGGAGATGCAAGTGCTCAATATAATCTTGGTTATATGTATCTTAAAGGCCGCGGCATCTTGCAAGATTTTGAAGAAGCTGCAAGTTGGTTCCATTTAGCTGCTCTTCAAGACCATACAAATGCAGAATTTCAATTGGCCATGCTATATAACACTGGACAAGGTATTCCTCAGGATCACCTAGAGGCTATAAAATGGTTTAAGCTCGCAGCACACAAAGGACACTTAAATGCTCAGTACTGTCTCGGTATGCTCTGTGTTAAAGAAAACGATATAACTTTAGCTGAAAAATGGTTACAGTTAGCCGCTACCAAGGGACATATTAGCGCAGGCTTTGAACTTGGACGTATTTTTGTATACCATCTTCGGCAACCTGAGAAAGCCCTTCCTCACTTCAAAGCGGCCGCTGAAAAGGGTTATGCTAATGCTCAGTACGAGCTCGGATTATTATATGAAGCTGAATTGAATTATGTCGAAGCAGTAAAATGGTGGAGAGCTGCTACTGATCAGTCCCATATTCAGGCTGAATATCAATTAGGGTTATTATATGAGCACGGATTGGGGCTCGAACAGGACTTAGAAGAGGCACGGCGCTGCTACCGGTTAGCAGCCATCCAAGGACATTCAGGTGCTCAATATCAACTCGGTAATTTATTTGATAAGGGCAAAGGTGTCCATCAGGATTATACTGAGGCTGCAAAATGGATTGAACAAGCTGCCGCTACAGGACATCCCAAAGCACAATATCAATTAGCCCAAATGCACAGTCATGGACAAGGGGTGCCGAAGGATTTTAAGAAGGCTGCCCAACTGTATCGACTGGCTGCCAATCAAGGGCATCAAAAAGCACAATTCCAGCTTGGTATGCTTTACAAAAAAGGACACGGTGTTGCTCAGGATTATACTGAGGCAACAAAATGGCTTAAAAAGTCTCTTGAAAATTTAAAATAAAGGGCTTATTAGCCTAACGTGAGGTTGATTTCCGTTCCGGCTGGGCGCTTTCCTGGGGGCGTCCGATGAGCCGCTTCACTCGCTTTGCTCGCTCCAGGGTCTCGGGCCAATAGGATGCTGGTCACGAAGGCGTTATCACAGGACGTGATGCTTTTAGCCTTCGTTCCTCTATATCGCTGATCCCCAAGGAGTCGCCCAACCTCCACTCCAATCAACTTATGTATGACATATGTTTTAACAAAAGTCATCCCTAACTTTTAGTAATGAACCGAATAAAGCTATTTTTCCTAAAAAATACCGTGTCACCCCATAACGACAGTGACACGGTATTTTCTAGTTTTTCATTTCTTTGTTTGATTCACCATAAATGTTACAACGATGAATAAAGCAAAGCTAATTAATAGTGTTGTTCCACCTACTATAAAGAAGATCATTGTGAACGTACTACTAAATTAAATGGATTTAAATTGTAGAACCACATACAGGCGTATACCCCATTTTTGTTCAATAAGATAACCCCCTAAACTTTTATAACTTAGTCAGCAGTTTATCCCGTGAACATGAACTTTCATAAACTCCTCATTACAGTTTTGGTAAGTGAACACGGACCTTTGTGCCAGCATTCATAACACTGTCCATATGAACCGATCCTCCATGTAGCTCAGCAATTTGCTTCACAATGGCTAGTCCAAGCCCGGTACCTTGCTTAGTTCTAGACGTATCCACTCGATAAAAGCGCTCAAATACCTTTAGTAGTTGTTCAGCGGTCATTCCTATGCCACTATCTTCAAAGAGCACTTCAACTGAAGTTGAGGATTCTTGCAAATGAATATGAATTTCTCCACCTTCGACATTATATTTAATGGCATTCGTCAATAAATTATCCCAAACATTTTGTAATAGCCCTGCATCACCATCATATGTTACTGGTTCAAGCTGATACGATAATTGTACATTAGCTTCTTCAAGCTGCCAGCGATACTTTCTTACGGTTTCCTTTAATTGCTCATCTAAACGATAAGGTTCACACTTTAGCAACCTTGTAGATTGATCGAGTGACGTTAGTAATAGTAATTGCTTCGTTAATGTCGACAGACGCTTCGTTTCTAGCTCAATAATCGTTGTATATTCCTGCCTTTCCATATCGGTCAGCAAGGGATTCTTTAGTAAATCTACATAGCCTTGAATATTCAACAATGGCGACTGAAAATCATGAGACACATTACTAATAAACTCTTTACGCATTCGATCATTTTCTTGTAATTTTTCTGTCATAACATTAAAGCTAACCGCTAATTGTCCAATCTCATCTGCTCGATCTATATCTAGTAGCGTATCGAATTTTTCATGTGCAAGCTGATTAGTTGCTTCTGTTAGTTGTGTAATAGGGCGAATTAAAGCCTTAGCAAAAAGTAGCATTGCCAATAGACTAAGTACTGTCATCGCAAGAATAAGTCCACCAAGTATCGTATGTACCTCAGAAAACAACAAGCGAATATCTGGCCTAATAAACAGCGCATACTGCTTATTTTCATAAGTGAATGGCACACCTATCGTATTAATTAACTCATTCGCAAAAAAGCCTGTTACAAAAGTTTCTTTAGGGAAATCACGCATACCATGATAAATTTCTCCGTTTAAGACATGCTTGACTGTATTGGACGATAGCGTTTTATCACGATACTCACCACCGTAGAAATGTCCTTCATTATCAGTTGTTGCATAAATTTGATAACCTATTTCACCGAGAGTCGTTAAATAATTATTTAAATCGTCAGGCTTAGACGATTCAATGTATGTCGCAATATCTTGCGCAATCTTCACATTTTTAGCATCATTTTTTTCCTTCACAACTTGATGATAATAAATATTCGTCGCTAAAAAGCCGATACACAAGCTACCAATCATAACGAGTATCGTCGTGACAACAAATTTACTATATAACGTTTTCATCATGTAATAACCTCAAGCTTATAGCCAACGCCGCGCACCGTTGTAATCTCAACACCTGTTTCATAACGATGCAGACGCTCACGAATCCGCTTCACATGTGTAGTTAAAGTCTGTTCATCTCCATCGTAGTCATAGCCCCACACTTGTTCCATAATAAAGCTACGTGTAAACACCTGATTCGGGCGAGATGCTAGTAATGCCAATAGTTCAAATTCCTTTAAAGGTAAAACAAGTGTATCTTCCCCAATGACAACTTCAAAGCTTCGACGATCAATCACGATCCTGCCTACCTGGATGGTTACCTGATTTTTCTTATCTAATCTACGCAATATCGCGGCTATGCGGAACAGCAATTCTTTAGGTTCAAAAGGCTTCACAACATAGTCATCTGAGCCTGCCAAAAATCCTCGTTCCTTGTCTTCAAGCTCGCCTTTTGCTGTTAATAACAATACAGGTATATCGTAATCCGTGCTCAATGTCTTGGTTAATGTAAAACCATCCATTCCCGGCATCATAATATCTACAACAGCCAAATCAGGCAAGTTTCCTTCAAGTAATTTCAGGGCCTGTTGTCCGTTTTCCGCCTGTATTACCTGATAGCCCTCTCTTGTCAGATAAATATCCACTAGCTGTAAAATATGTACATCATCATCTACAACGAGAATTTTCATTCAGGTTTACCTCCATCCAACTTGTTTCCGGTCACTACTTTAACAAAAAATCCGCCCCATTCACGGACGATCTGCAAGTCTTGCAATGATCGCTTACAGGAATGTAACGAATTTTTAATAACTCCATGTTTATATTATAACGAAAAAAAAGAAATCAATAGCAATATAAATAACGGCAAGCCAATTACGATATAGCCTCGTGGATTTGCAAAATTCATCGTCCAACCGACCCCAAAGCGTTTCTCTACAAAAACGGAAGGATCTTGACGATTTATATAAATTAATCCGCCCTTCCAATAGCGGTCCTCATCAACATCCATTACTTCTGAAACCACATTGTCTCCATAGTTCACCCTCAGCTTACGTTTTTTCCATGCGTAAATAAGGACTGATCCAATAACAAGCAATAAGAACAAAATAAATACCGGTAATAGTCTTTTTCCTGTAGTCATTGAAGGATAGATATTGCTTAGCTGTAATACTGTAAATAATATAGTAAAAGCATAGCTTAATAACATAATGCTCCAGCTCATATACTTTCGACTTTTTAGCTGATCTTCCAATGATTCTTCCTTACGATTAACAGCCAACTTGATTGCTGAACGCTTTATAGAATCTACACTTCCCCACATCATACATTGCATCATCAGCATAACAAGCGGCAGTGAAACCGCAGTAAAATATGTTTTGCTTCTCCAAGAATCCGCTTCACCGTTAGGTCCCCAGTGCACAGCAATATGATCCGGTATTTGGTCATAATGGAGGAAAGTAAAGATAATTAAAAACACCGTAACGCCAAAAGGGATTACATAGAACGGCCACGGAAGCATTTCATCACGACTACGCGCCGTTAAGTCAACTGCACGCACTTGTTTGATAGTCAAACCCCATTGCTCTTCCTTTTTGAGTTTGGAAACCTTTTGGTGGTTTATCCAATATAAGGTCATGCTGATTGCAAGCATTGCAAATAAGCAGCTAAGTAGTAAAATACTTTGCGCGAACTCAGATAGTGCAAAGTATTCATAGCTAACGATCATTACCATGAATAACACAATACCAGAAATTCCAACGATTTGAGCATAATGCTTTTTCATCCTACGTAATGCCAGATGTTTTACATTTTGTTCAGGTATAGTAACGCCAAAAATGATTGTCTCGCGTACTATATACGGAACAAATACTTGTAGAGCTAAAGTTATGATGTAGACAGTTGAAAAAACGAAAAGTAGCATGTGCTACACCCCTTCTACAGGTATTTGTAAATCGGAAAAAACCTTTTTCATCATGTGCTCGATTTGCTCAACTGTTGCGCCGAGCACCATTCCTTCTACCACAACAGGCTTTAAGTTTTTTTCAATTTGTTGTAATTGTTCAGGAGTTAACGATCGCTCCTCTGTTGAACGAATAATAGCACCTGATTTGGCTCTAATTGTGATGATTCCTTTTTCCTCTAACTCATGATAGCTTTTATTAACCGTGTGCATATTTACACCCAGATCAGCAGCTAAATTACGTACAGATGGTAGAGTATCTCCAGGTTTCATTTCACCTCTTGCAATTCCCTCCATAATTTGTCGTGTTACCTGTTCATAAATTGGTACATCAGATTGTGGCTCTATTTGTATAAACATTCATATCATCTCCGTGATTGTTATATAAACAATATAACAAATAATCATTCTTTGTGCATAAAGAAAGAGATTGAATGTATGAACAATAGAAAAAGGAAATGTCTCAAGTTTAAATCGAGACATCCCCTTTTAACTGTAGTTATTTCTGAACTAATAATAAGATAAAAAAACACCTTACAAGCTCCCCATCTAAGCTCGTAAGGCATCTTTCACCCCATATAAATCTCTTTACTCTTATTAATAGACCCCTTTTTGTCACCGCGCTCACTTTTCTGTACTCGAACGGGGGAACAGACCCCGCTCGTACTTAGTGGAATAAGGTGGACTCCATTCGAGTTTAGTCCACAGCACTTTAGGAAAGTTTAGATATGTTCAATTAGTAGATTCGTATCTTAAACTAATTATGCCTCAGCAGCAAGTTAAGCTAATTTTTCGTAACCTGGAAGTGTCAAGAATTCCACAAATTCGTCTTGTTCAATTAAAGATTTAAACAGCTCAGCAGCTTCTTCATAGCGACCACTGTTATAGGCTTGTTCCCCAACAGCCTCTTTAATTTTCATAAGCTCTTCCTCCAGGATGTCTAGTACAAAGGACAATGTAATACCACGACCATCATCCAAGATACCTTTAGGGTGTCGAATCCATTGCCACACTTGCGTACGAGAGATTTCGGCCGTTGCAGCATCCTCCATTAAGTTGTTAATCGGTGCTGCTCCGTTGCCTCGTAGCCAAGAAGCAATGTACTGAACCCCTACACTACAGTTAATACGAAGACCTTCAAGCGTAATTGTCCCTTCTGGAACAGCTACTAAATCTTCCGCTATAACATTTACATCTTCACGCTTTTTATGGATTTGGTTTGGTGTCGTCATAATCGCATCAAACTGCTCCATTGCAGTTGCAACCATACCCGGGTGTGCTACCCAAGTACCATCATGGCCATCTGTTGCCTCGCGACGTTTATCTTCTGCAACCTTTGCAAACGCTACTGCATTTGCATCATCATCCCCTTTAACAGGGATTTGCGCTGCCATACCGCCCATCGCAGGAGCATTTCGTTTATGACATGTTTGAATACATAAAGACGTATATGCCTTCATGAATGGTACAGTCATTGTTACTTGCCCACGGTCTGGTAAAATTACATCCGGTTGATTGCGGAGACGTTTGATATAGCTGAAAATGTAATCCCAACGTCCACAATTTAGACCTGCTGAATGTTCACGCAGTTCATATAAAATTTCATCCATTTCAAATGCTGCTAAAATTGTTTCGATTAATACAGTAGCCTTAATTGTCCCTTGTGGAATCCCAATATAATCTTGTGCAAACACAAAGACATCATTCCATAAGCGTGCCTCCAAATGGCTTTCAAGCTTCGGTAGATAGAAATAAGGCCCCGTACCTTGTGCCAATGCATTTTTAGCATTGTGGAATAAATACAGACCGAAATCAAAGAAACTACCAGAGATCGGTTCGCCATCCACTAGTACATGCTTTTCAAGTAAATGAAGACCACGTGGACGAACTAATAACACAGCTGTGTTGTCGTTTAATTTATACGTTTTACCATTTGATGCTTGTGTAAATTCAATTGTCTTATTAATAGCATCACGCATATTAATTTGACCGCCAATCATGTTTTCCCATGTCGGAGCAGATGCATCCTCAAAGCATGCCATAAACATTCTTGCGCCAGAGTTTAATGCATTAATAACCATTTTACGGTCCACAGGTCCTGTAATTTCTACACGGCGGTCTTGCAAATCTTCTGGAAGTGGTGCAATTGTCCAATCTCCCTCACGGATATGCTTTGTTTCTGGTAAGAAGTCGAGTTTCTCACCTGCATCAAGTTGCTTTTGGCGTTCTTGACGAGTCTCTAACAGCTCTTTTCGACGAGCATCGAATTTTTCATGCAGGGCAAGAACAAACTCAAGGGCTTCTGGTGTTAAAATTTCTTTTGTTTGCTCGTTTTGTTCCCCAACAATTTTAAGCTTACCTGTTGTTGCTTGTTCCATTAGTTGTTTCCCCCACCTTTGCGATTTTAAGTAGTCATCCCCCGCTTTAGGAGGAGCGAGGGAGACTGATCTATGATTATGAATTTAGGAATACGCGTACTTTATGAAACTTTATACGAATTGCTCTGTTTCTGTAGAACCAGCCATCGCTGTTGTAGAAGAAGTACCACCAGAGATAACTTGAGATACATCATCAAAGTAACCAGTACCTACTTCACGCTGGTGACGTGTAGCTGTATAGCCTTTTGATTCTGATGCAAACTCAGCTTGTTGTAGCTTAGAATATGCAGCCATCCCATTGTCTTTATAATCATGTGCAAGCTCAAACATTGAGTGGTTTAATGCGTGGAAACCAGCTAATGTTACGAATTGGAATTTATAACCCAATTTACCTAGCTCACGTTGATACTCTGCGATTTCTTCTTCTGATAAATTTGCTTTCCAGTTGAATGAAGGTGAGCAGTTGTATGCTAGCAATTTACCTGGGAATTTAGCATGAATAGCTGCCGCAAATTCACGAGCTTCCTCAAGAGATGGTTTAGAAGTTTCACACCAAATTAGATCCGCATATGGTGCGTATGCTAAACCACGAGCAATCGCTTGTTTGATGCCTGGTTTTGTACGGAAGAAGCCTTCTGGAGTACGTTCACCAGTAATGAACTCAGCATCACGTGGGTCGATATCAGATGTTACCATATCAGCAGCATCAGCATCTGTACGAGCGATTAAAATTGTCTCAACACCCATTACGTCTGTTGCAAGACGGGCAGCAATTAAGTTACGAACAGCATTTTGTGTTGGAAGTAAAACTTTACCGCCTAAGTGACCACACTTCTTCTCAGAAGCTAATTGGTCCTCTAAGTGAACACCAGCAGCTCCAGCTTCAATCATACCTTTTACAAGCTCAAATACATTTAGAGGACCACCGAAGCCAGCCTCAGCATCTGCAACGATTGGAGCAAACCAATCAAACTGATCAACACGTCCCTCTGCATGATCAATTTGATCTGCACGTTGTAAAGCTTGATTAATACGCTTAACTACTGCTGGTACAGAGTTTGCTGGATATAAGGATTGGTCAGGGTACATTTGACCAGAAAGGTTAGCATCAGCAGCTACTTGCCAGCCTGATAAGTAAATTGCTTTTAGTCCTGCTTTTACCTGCTGTACCGCTTGATTACCAGTTAATGCACCTAATGCATTAATGAACGGTTCTTCGTGTAAAGAGTTCCAAAGTCGAGCCGCACCTTTAGTTGCTAAAGTTTGTTCAAGTACAACAGATCCCTGTAGCTTAACAACCTCTTCAGCTGAATATGCGCGTTCAATACCAGCCCAGCGAGGGTTCTCTGCCCATTGTTTTTCTAATGCTTGGATTTTTTCTTGACGTGTTGACATATTGAAATTCCACCTTCCCCTTTGTATACAATATACTCTGTTAAAAAACTTTTAATCTACTGTTCCATAACAGGTTTATTTGTTATAAATTAATATATAACAGTACATCTGAATTTTCATTATTTTTAGATAAAATACCAAATTTTAATGATGAAACCGCTTTTTTTAGCGACGAAATTTGGTAAACTGTTTACAAACAAGGGGGATATTCACAATGAACAATGAGTTTAATTCTTTGCCAAAAGATATTTCACAACAGTTTATTTCAATGTTAAAAGACTGGGTTCCAGCCAATTCATCCATTGCAATTGCTGCTGAAAACTCCTATATCTATTTTCATTCTGGACATCAAAACATTAACTTGGAAATTGGCCAACAAGTACAATCGGGAAGCATTGCGGAGCAAGTACTGCGTACGAGGAAACGAACAGACGCCGTTTTAGATAATTCATTATTTGAAACACCGTATTATGGGATAGGTTACCCTATAAATATTATCGATGTGCCTGCAGCACTCGTTGTAGTCTTACCTTCAACTTTTACCGAAAAGAAACTAGAGCCTTTTCAATTTTTAACTGGAAAGAAAGAAGAAGAATGGAATCCTGTTGCAATTGAAAAAATTTCTCATATTGAAAGCCTGCAGAAAAAAACGTGGTTTTATGTGGAGGGAGAACAATTTAAAACAAGTATTACACTGAAAGAACTTCAAATGCGTCTACCGTCATCATTTATTCGCATTCATAGATCTTATATTGTTAATATTCATTTCATAAAAAAAATGGCTCGTGATCTTACTTCAAATTTTATTGTCACTCTAAAGGATGGCAGTGAGCTACCCGTTAGCCAATCTTATTTGAATAATCTTCGAAACGCTCTTGAATTCTAGATTTTCACCTTGGCGAATTGTTGTTGCTGTCGCACAGTAAACAGTTGTTGCTGTAACACACTGCGAACTGACAGAAAAGGCTGTCCTATACATTTGTTGTATAAGACAGCCTAAAAAAATAAAAAAGCCTGAGGAAAATACTCAGACTTTAGATTGCCTAGCGACGTCCTACTCTCACAGGGGGAAGCCCCCAACTACCATCGGCGCTAAAGAGCTTAACTTCCGTGTTCG
>NZ_JALNLQ010000012.1:0-117981 GCF_023337835.1 Lysinibacillus sp. Bpr_S20 | reverse complement strand
AAATGTTTTATCTGTGCGAAAGCGAAGCGACAGCAACAAATGTTTTATCTGTGCGAAAGCGAAGCGACAGCAACAAAGCGCCCAGTCGGAACGAAAATCAACCGCACGTTATAGAGAGTATGCCCCTTACATATAGAAATGCCAGACACAAGACCACATCAAGGTCTTTGTATCTGGCACTTTTTTTAACCAAATACCGTTTGCCATAATAAATAAAGATTTAAAGTAACTACAATTACCACGACAATCCATCCTAGAATTGTTGTCATACGACGATTGACTAGGCTGCCCATAATGTCACGCTTACTTGTAAACAGTACAAGTGGTACAAGTGCAAACGCAATACCAAAAGATAAAATAACCTGACTTAGGACAAGTGCATAAGTCGCATTTACGCCAGCTGCAATGATGACCAGAGGAGGTAGCATTGTAATAGCTCGACGTAAATAGAGCGGAATTTTCTTTCGAATAAAGCCTTGCATCACAACGTCCCCGGCAAGTGTACCAACTGAAGAACTAGCAAGACCTGCAATGAGAAGCCCTAAACCAAAGGACACTGCCGCCATCGGACCAAGCGCCTCTTTTAATCCGTTATAAGCGATATCTAAATCTTCAACTACTACGCCTTGTGTATGGAATACTGCCGCAGCAATAACAAGCATACTCATATTGATGGCACCAGCAATGATCATTGCGATGATTATATCAATAAACTCAAAACGGAAAATCCGTTTCTTCTCTTCATCATTTCGGCCAACGATGCGGTTTTGGGTTAATGAAGAATGCAAGTAAATAGCGTGTGGCATAACCGTTGCTCCTAAAATACCTGTTGCCAGTAAAATAGAATCTACTCCCTCAAAGCGAGGTGTGAACATGCCTATTGTTACTTCGCCCCAATTCGGCTGTGCTAAAAATGTTTGGAATGCAAACGCTAATACCACAATAAGCACCATGCCAGAAATACCTGCTTCAAACGCTCTAAAGCCTCTGCGCTGTAATTCTAAAATAGCAAATGAGCCGACTGCTGTAATAAGCGCTGCAGGTAACATTGGAATATTGAATAATAAATATAGCCCAAGTGCAGCGCCAATAAATTCTGCAAGGTCTGTTGCAATAATGACCAATTCAGCCTGTATCCATAAAAATATAGAAGTTTTTTTAGAAAAATGTTCACGTGCTACTTCAGGTAAATTTTTACCTGTCGCAATACCAAGCTTTGCCGATAAGGATTGAATTAAGACCGCCATTAAATTAGATAAGGCGATTACCCAAAGCAGTAAATATCCATATTGTGAACCTGCTGTAATATTCGTTGCGAAATTGCCTGGATCAATATAGGCAACCGCTGCAATGAAGGCTGGGCCGAGAAACGGTAAGATTCGTCGCCAACCTGTTATATCTCCATCTAAAACCGCCTCAGCAGACGATTTTGACATGCGTTTGTAAACCATGTTGTTCCCTCATTTCAAAGAGTATCGCGAGTGAAATAAAGTTTCCTAGAGGAAAATGTTATATTCCTATTTTATAGCTAGAATGAAAAAATGTGAAGGAGTTTGCTCAATTTTTTACTTAATTCGAAATGTTTTTGTAAATCACTTCAATGGAAGAATTCTGTTTGTGTACTAATGTATTGAAGCAACATAGCAAAATATTCGATTCTTTGAAAATGATTAAGGATTAATGTACGTAGCTTTTTTTTATGCGGGAATATACTTATAAGGTGGCTTTTTAATTGATTTCCAATTCGGATATTCACATATTTTCTACTCCTATTAAAATAATATTCCTCAAACAAAAATTCATCGCCGAAAGTTAAGGATAATATTTGCCAGGAATATAAGTTATTTGGAGTGAGGAGCATGGAAATTAACCATACGTAATGGTAGTGGAGCATTCTAAAAATAGTCGAAATAGCAAGTGAAAAAAATTTTTTGTAACTGCTCTTTTCATCTTTACTTTTTTTAATTACAGGCGTAATATGACATCATTATAAAAGTTTCAAATTTCTAAATCGCTGAAGCAATTAGACGCGGGGGACCCAATTTTTACGGATTACATAGGTAATCCTTGGGGTGAATCTCTTCATTTATGGAAGGGTAGGGCTACTCAGGCCCGAATCCGACAGCTAACCTCGTAAGCGTTAAGAGCAGAAAAGTGGAGCTTGGCAGACGAATGAACGTCTACAAGTCTTATTTAGTGATGACTTGTAGACTTTTTTTTCTCTTGTTTAATGAAATAAGGCCACAGCGATAGCTAAAACCGATTATGCACAAGTGTAATCGATTTAGAAATGCGGAACACATTCTATGAAACTAGAAGGTGTAGAATATGAAATCCTCATTAAAACGTTATATTATCGGTAAACCATTAAAATCTGATGCGTTAGGGGAACAAAAGCTTAGTAAAACAAAAGCGCTTGCCATACTATCGTCTGATGCTTTGTCATCGGTAGCGTATGGTCCTGAGCAAATTTTAATTGTACTCATGACAGTAAGTACGGTTGCCTTTTGGTATTCACTACCGATTGCTGCTGGAGTAGTGGTGTTACTGACAGCACTTATTTTCTCGTATCGTCAAGTTATTTTTGCGTATCCGCATGGTGGTGGAGCATACGTAGTTTCTCGGGAAAATTTAGGTGTCAATGCTGGTCTAGTCGCAGGGGGATCATTGCTTGTCGATTATATTTTAACCGTTGCGGTAAGTGTGTCTGCTGGGACAGATGCTATTACTTCGGCATTTCCAAGTTTGCATCCCTATAACGTGGTAATCGCTGTGTTTTTTGTGATTTGTTTAACGATTTTAAACCTACGTGGAGTTACAGAATCTGCTTCCATTTTAGCGTATCCAGTTTATTTATTTGTAATTGTGATGTTGATGTTAATCGGGGTAGGGATTTATAACGTAGTAACAGGGCAAGTTCCTGCACAGTTGCACCCAAAGGTTGGTACACCAGTTGCAGGTATCAGTCTATTTATCTTATTAAAAGCATTTGCATCGGGAAGCTCAGCTTTGACTGGTGTTGAAGCAATCTCAAATGCTATTCCTAATTTTAGAGATCCAGCGCCGAAAAATGCGTCTAAAACGTTATTGGCCATGGGTAGTATTTTAGCAGTGCTATTTATAGGTATTGTGAGCCTAGCTTATTTTTATGGAGTTGCTCCAAATGGGAAAGAAACGGTTGTTTCACAAATAGCGGAGGCAAGTGTAGGTCGTAATATCTTTTATTATATCGTGCAAGGAACAACAGCGATGATATTAGTGCTTGCTGCGAATACAGGTTATTCAGCCTTTCCTTTACTGGCTGTCAACTTATCGAAGGACGGTTTTATCCCAAGAATATTCCAGATTCGTGGGGATCGACTTGGTTATTCCAATGGCATAATGATGCTTGGTTTAGCTGCCATTGTTTTAATCATGTTATTTGATGGAACAACAGAGCATTTGATTCCACTTTATGCAGTTGGTGTATTTATTCCGTTTACTTTAGCGCAGGCTGGAATGATGAGAAAATGGTGGCGTGAAAAACCAAAAGGTTGGCTTGCTAAATTTACAATCAATACGGTTGGAGCGATCATTTCCTTTATTGTAGCGATGATGTTTTTTGTGACAAAATTGCCGCAGGTATGGCCAGTGTTTATCTTTTTACCAATTATTATTTGGACGTTTCACCGTATTAAACAGCATTATAAAACAGTTGGTGAACAACTTAGATTAGATTATGAGGAATTACCGGATGTTGAGGGGAATGTTTTCATTGTACCTGTTGCTGGTATGACGAAAGTAGTCGAAAACACATTGCATTATGCGCAGTCATTAAACGTTGATAAAATTATTGCCTTTTACGTAGCCTTCGATCAAGCAGATGCCAAAGCGTTTGAGGAGAAATGGAAAGCTTGGCAGCCAAATATACGGCTTGTCACATACTATTCGCCCTATCGAAGTATTACGCAGCCGTTGATGAAGTTTATTGATAAGGTTGAACATCAATGTATAAAATCAGGCTACCAAGTAACAGTGATCATTCCACAGTTTTTACCGAAAAAAGGGTGGCATCATATGTTACACAATCAATCGAGTTTATTAATTCGTACATCGCTGTTATTTCACAAAAATATCGTCATTATGACAGTGCCATTCCATTTATCAAAATAATGACTAGCAAGCTCGAAAATTGTCTGATATAATCATAACGTAATTGTAAAACACGAACGTTTGCAATTGAAATTTACTAGAATGACAGTAAATTCCGAAAAAATAGACTTTACTATGTGTAAGATATAGGCACATACCGAATAAAGTACCATTTTTGGAAATGACGCCAAGGCGTGATAAATATTAGGAATTTCTTTAATGGTTCAACACCAAAAGTTGAGAATGACTTTTGTTAAAATGTATACTATGTAAATTAGTTGATTGGAGTGAAGGCTGGGCGACTCCTTGGGGATTAGCGATAGGGGAACGAAGGCTAAGAACATCACATCCTGTGATAACGCCTTCGTGACCAACCTCGTGTTGGCCCGAGACCCTGGAGCGAGCATAGCGAGTGAAGCGGCTCATCGGACGCCCCCAGGAAGCTCTGCTCTGCGCGAAAGCGAAGCGTCAGCGGCAAAGCGCCCAGTCGGAACGGAAATCAACCACACGTTTTGGTGATGATACAGTTTAATACTATTTCACTCATATAATAGCAAGAATACGGCTTGCAAGTTTCTACCGATTTACCGTAAATAAATCGACTATGGGTAGCAATGCTTTAGAAGACTGCATATCGTATGTTTTCTATTCGTTTCGACGTTTTTACGCTGAATGCTTTGCTCCACTCGTAGATGATTGGAATCAAAGTATTCAGCGTTTTTTATTACTTGCATTACTTCTGGCTTTTGCCTGCATCGGAATGTAAGTCGCTCATAATGAGTTATTACTATAAGAAAGAAGGATAACAAGAAAATGAAGTTATTACACGAAAAAATTATGCAAGAGGGTAAAGTTTTATCTTCATCTGTATTAAAAGTAGATTCATTCTTAAATCATCAAATTGACCCAATGCTTATGAAGGAAATAGGCCATGAGTTTGCAAACCGTTTCTCTGATCAAGTCATTACAAAGATATTAACAATTGAATCTTCAGGTATTGCGCCGTCTGTCATGCTAGGTCTTGAAATCGGTGCTCCTGTGGTGTTTGCACGTAAACGTAAATCATTAACACTATCAGATAATCTGTTCTCTTCAAAAGTACATTCTTTCACCAAGAATGAAACAAACGATATTTCAGTATCACGTAGTTTCTTAAATGAAGATGATAACATTTTAATTATCGACGATTTCTTAGCGAATGGGGAAGCTGTCAAAGGTTTGCTTGATATCGCCGCTCAAGCTGGTGCAAATGTTGTAGGTGTCGGCATTGTGATTGAAAAAGGCTTCCAAGACGGTGGGAAATTATTACGCCAGCAAGGGGTTCGCATAGAATCATTAGCAATTGTAGATTCTCTTGAGGATGGCAAAGTAACATTTGCTGCGGAGGCTAATGCGTAATGAATACCGTTAAATCGACGACGCTAGCTATTCAACATTTACTTGCGATGTATGCTGGAGCCATTTTAGTGCCACTGATTATCGGTGGAGCAATTGGCTTTGATTCAACACAAATGACGTATTTAGTAGCGATTGACATTATGATGTGTGGGATCGCAACGCTTTTACAAGTGTATTCAGGTAAGTTTATCGGTATTGGTTTGCCAGTAGTACTAGGCTGTACATTTACAGCAGTTAGTCCAATTATTGCAATCGGTACAAATCCTGAACAAGGTATTACTGATATTTATGGATCTATTATTGCATCAGGTATAATCGTTATGATTATTGCAGGCTTTTTCGGTAAGTTAGTAAAATTCTTCCCTCCAGTTGTTACAGGCTCGGTTGTGTCGATTATAGGTATCTCATTACTACCAGTAGCTTTAAACAATATGGCAGGTGGACAAGGGGCAGCAGATTTTGCATCTGGCTCTAATGTAACCTTAGCGTTTATTACATTGGTCGTTATTTTAGTCGTTTATCGATTTTCTACAGGCTTCGTCCGTGCAATTTCCATTTTAATCGGTTTAGTTGCGGGGACAATCCTAGGAGTATTTATGGGGAAGGTTGATTTTAGCCCAGTGTCAGATGCTGCCGTAGTACACATGGTGCAGCCATTCTACTTCGGGATGCCAACATTTAATGCATCTGCAATCATTACAATGACACTTGTAGCAATGGTTTCTTTAGTAGAATCATCAGGGGTTTATTTTGCGCTAAGTGATATTTGTAAGAAAAAATTAGATTCAAAAGATTTATCACGTGGGTACCGTTCAGAAGGTCTGGCCTCTGTGATTGGCGGTATTTTCAACGCTTTCCCATATACAACTTTCTCACAAAACGTGGGACTTACACGTATGTCGGGCGTAAAAGATCGCAAAGTCATTTACATCACAGGTGGTTTACTAGTAGCACTTGGTTTCCTACCAAAAGTCGCAGCGTTAACTACGATTATTCCAACACCAGTACTTGGTGCGGCAATGCTAGCGATGTTCGGTATGGTCATTACGCAAGGTATGGGCATGCTAGTACCTGTTATGAATGAATCAGCAGAAAACGCTATGATTGCTGCAATTGCAGTCAGCCTTGGTGTTGGTGTATCAGTTGTACCTGGAATTTTCGATGCACTACCAGAAAGCGTTTCTCTTTTAACATCTAACGGTATCGTCTGTGGTTCGGTTACAGCGATTATCCTTAATATTTTATTCAACATGATTGGGCCGAAGCATAAGGAAGACCCTATGCATGGGGAAGCTTAAAATAATTTAATACATTCATCAAAATATACAATATATTTTGATGAAAAGAACGTTGTCACCTCCTTTAATCTATTGATTTAGATTTGAGGAGGTGGCATTTTTTATGCGGGATACGATGGGCAATAAGGAAATATTTCGAAGTCGTTCGGAGATGGACGGCTTTTTTAATTCATTTGTCCTATGTTGAATTCTATTTGTAAGTGTAACCAAGCAAGGGTATAAATGGGTGGTTATAGTTCACCAGCAATAGCTAGTTGTCTCATTTATTTCATAATGTTATCCTATATAAAGGTAAAAATGGCTATTGTAAAGTATCTGTATATAGAATATTATGAAACTTGTGGAAAGGGAGGGTATAAATGAATTTAAAGACTGCTGAAGAAGTTATTAAAGAACTACAAGTAACTATGAAGTCACATATGTGTCAAGAAGAAAGAATGAAATTAGAAGTTTGGCTTAAAGAATATTACATAGATGAACTAATCAAAAAGAAAATACAATAAAATTTGGGGGCACTTCTTTTCGGAGTGTCTTTTTTATATCCATCACTGTCGGTCGTTCCTGACATTGATGGACCTTCTACAAAGTACTATCTAACGGTAGCAGCTATGGCTCTGTGACTATGGGGAAGCATACAAAATGTCATCTACTTCTATAGTAGGTGACATTTTTTTTAAAAAGTAAATGTTTAAATTCTTATTGTTGGGGAATGAAGGAAATAGCCGCATTTTAATTTCTTTGAGCAGATTTAGCCGAAATGTGACGAGGCATATTCGATTGGAATGCAGGTCGATATCACAACATATATTTAGAGTATATAAAACTACTTTTTGAAAGGTCTCTTACAAATGAAGAGTATATTTTTGATTGTAATACTTCAATTAGTTTATGTGCCTTTTTTAACGTTACGTACAATATTTTTAGTGAAAAACATTACGTTCCTTGCTGCCATATTCGGGATGCTGGAAATGCTAGTGTATGTATTTGGCCTTTCTCTTGTCTTTAATGGAGACCAAAGTATTTTAGCGATGGTTGTTTATGCTGCTGGTTTTGGTTTAGGTATTTTCCTCGGTGCTAACATTGAGCGGAAACTGGCCATTGGCTATGTCTATGCGACGATCAATACACAAAATAAGAATGAAGAGCTTGTAAAGTTTCTTCGTAATGAAGGATTTGCTGTGACAATCTATATTGGGGAAGGTAGAGATAGTAATCGCTATAAATATGAAATCTTAACAAAGAGAAACCGTGAGACGGAATTGTTCCAAATTGTTGAGCATTATGAACCGAATGCTTTTATTATTTCGTACGAGCCTAAATCATTTAAAGGTGGATTTTTGCTAGATCGAATGAAGGTAAAACACAAATAGTTGCCCCAAACATTGCCCTTTTGTTTATATGCAGAAGGGCATTTTTTTGTTCATCACCAAAAGTTGTGGATGACTTTGTTAAAACGTCTATTATGTAAATAAGTCGGAACGGAAATCAACCACACGTTTGATGATGATCCATTTTTTGTATTGTATTCACACAATTTATAGAGAAATTTAGCGACCAAGCTCGATAAAAAATAGTAGTACTATTACACCGACAGACGTGAACAATAACATGTTCAATTCGATTTTTTCATACTATAAAAACATGCTAAGTCTCGGAGGGGGGTTTTATGTATTTTTTTACGAAAGGCTTGGTCATTGTTATAGGAAGTGCCGCGGTATCATTAGGAATTAATTTATTCTTAACACCCTATCAAATTTTAGATGGGGGAGTTGTAGGGATAGCGCTTATTTTACACTATATATATAAGCTTAAAATAGGTTTAATGATCATCATTATTAGTATTCCAATCTTTGTGATTTCTTGGTATAAATACAGAGCTTATTTTTACAATAGTATACATGGATTAATCGCATCTTCACTTAGTATCGATTTATTAAAGCCCGTTCGGAATCTTATTCAGGTAGACGCTATCTATAGCGCTATATTTGGAGGGGTGCTTATGGGTTTTGGTGTGGGCTTGATGCTTAGATTTCAGACAAGCACTGGTGGTACAGATTTGATTGCACAATTTCTAAGTGATAAAACCGGAATTAATGTCGGGATACTTATTTTCGTGATAGATTCAATCGTCATCGTCATTGGGGGACTGCTTTTATCTTCTAATACATTATTGCTTTCGATTATTACAATTTTAGTAGTAGGAATTACGACAAGTATCATGACTAGTCGTGTTTAAAAAAATAGCTTCAGTAGGACTGAAACTATTTTGGAATTCGCTATCGAGAGCTTTTCATCATTCTTTTTTTAGGGTGTGCAGGCTTTACTTCTGCAATTAATATGGCGAGTAAAATCATGACAGCACCTACGACCATACGACTAGTTAATACCTCGTGTAAGAATATAACGGATAGTATCATGCCGAAGAAAGATTCTGTAGACAGGATAATTGCAGCCTTTGTAGCAGATGTATATTGGTTCGCAATATTTTGAAAAAGATAGGCGAGCGTAGTTGAAAAAATGGCTAAATAAATGATTGAATAGATAGCTTCTTTTTCAAGAGTGGTCGGGATATCGCCTTGACTGACTACGACCAAGATACCTAAAACAGATGCTGTGATAAATTGAATAATCGTGAGAGCAATGGCATCTTCCTTTTGTACAAAAAGGTTTGTGCAAAAAATATCAAAAGCGAAGGCGACGGCACATGCTAAGGAAAGTGCATCTCCAATATTCATTGTTAGCGAGCCTTGCAGAGAGAGCAAGCCGATACCAACAATAGCTATAATCGAACCGATAATCTCATAGCCATCTATACGGCGCTTGTAAACCGCAAACGCAATTAATGGGACAATAATGACATTGACAGCGGTTAAAAATGCATTTTTAGAGGGTGTCGTATATTGTAATCCTACTGTCTGAAGGGCAAAAGCAATATACAAAATGCTTCCTAATAAAATACCTTTCCAAATAACCGATTTTGAGGCATTTTTTAATCTAGCACCGAATAAGACCGTCAATATAATGGAAGCTAATAAGAATCTACCTGCCATTACTTGATAGGCTGTTAAATATTCCAATGCAATTGCCGTTATGACAAAACCGCTACCCCAAACGATTGCAGTGACTAATAGCATACCATCAGCTATGTATTGTTTCATTATTCTTCCTCCTAACTTCAATAGAATAGCATGAGATGGGAGAAAATAGGTTGATTTTAATTCTAAAAATTCAGGCGTTTTTTTGTACTTATTCCAAAGCTGTCATTCAACATTCGTTTTGCTATGTAATAAGTACAATTTAACGGCTGCAGCTATACGCTCATAAAAAACATAATCATTTTCTAAAGGTGCTACTAGCTGACGTATTTTTGACAGACGATAACGGATTGTGTTTGGATGACAGAAATGAGCAACGGCTACTTCTTTAATATTTCCTTGTTTTACGACATAGGTGATAGCGGTTTTCATTAAATCTGGATCAGCCTCTTCTATAAGTAGGGGACCGAGATAGCTATTTACATAGTCCATAGCAAATTTAGCGTCCTTACGATGCAATTCAATTAACAACCAATCGGAAGCAAGGTTCTCATAGTGACATATAGAAGTTGTGTTAATTTCAGCCATGATACGTGCATAAAAGGCTTCACGAACAGCAATAGGGAAGTCTGTTTGTGTTACGTGACAGCGGCTATAGCCAAAGGTCAATGAATCCGTTGAAATTGCATACATCGTTAGCCATTCATTGAGAAGTTTTTCAAATCGAAAATGTTGGGATGGATGGGTCATTACAATAAAGAGGCTCTTTTTATAGGTACAAATCATCCCCAATTTCAATAGAGGCTCTAATTGAAAAAAAGATTGCATCCATTGATTATTTACGTGATCTTGCAATTGAATATTAGCAACAAATACATATTTTTCAAAAGGTTTATTGATTTGCTGTAAAATTGACTGTATCTGCTCAGCAGTTAGTTCTTCCTCCATAAGGCGTCGCATGATTGTATCTAAAAAGAATGAATAATCCTGCGTTTTTGCATAGGCCATCGTTTCTAAAATAATCTTTTCAAAAAATTCATCTCCGCCAAATCGCAATATCGGGAAATTTTGTTCATCTGCATAAGCGATTACTTCCTCTGGTAAATCCTTATAAATAACAGGTTTATAAGCTAGAGCGCTTGCGCCTAGTTCAATAAGGTTTTTCACGGCATTCCATAAATATTCAGGTGTTTGCTTTGCGAATAATAAACTGCTTAAAACAACACTATTCGGTGAAAAAACCGTTTCTCTCACCGTTTGGATATCAGGTGAAAATTCGAAGTCTAGAATTTCCACATTTTGAACGGGTTTATGTAATCCATTGCGACCAGCAACGACAGTAAAATCTTTTGTAATAGGCAATTGTAAAAAGTTCTCTACGTTCATTAGGCTATCAAACAACCTTTCTTGTAATTGAGCTTTTACTTCTATGACTTATTATAACTGATAAAACACAGTGAAATAGCGATAAGGCAATTCGAATCGTTGATCAATTAGCCAATTAAAAAGAATCTGCTGAAGTTCTACAGACAAAGTCCGGAAAGCAAGCAGATTCTTTCACTTTTATCAAATTTAGATGTTAGCGAAAATATTAGGTTTTCTATTTTTCATCGGATTCGTTTGTTCAATAGCGTAACCAACGTTAAGAATACGACCTTCTTTAAAGGCTGGACCAATGATTTGCAGGCCTACTGGTAAATTATCTTTAAAGCCACAAGGAACGGAAAGGGCAGGTAACCCTGTTAAGTTACTCGGGCCTGTAAAACGAATGATATTATCAATTAAATCAACTTTTTCACCATTTAAATAGGCAAAGTCATCACCAATAGTACTTGCCACTACAGGTAATGTAGGCGTAATAAGTACATCAACCTGCTTAAAAATCTGTGTGAACTCTTGTTTTATTTGTCGTCGTACCTGTTGAGCTTGTAGGTAATCAACGGCAGAAGGTAATTCACCTAGCTCAAATAACAGACGAATATCATCTCCGAAATCCTGTGGTCTTTTCTGTAAATCAGAATGATGGATAGCAGCTGCCTCCGAAAGGGAAGTAACGAGCTCTGCCCATTCTGCATATTGCAAGGATGGGATGCGAACGATTTCAACCTTGGCTCCTTGATTTACTAAGCTTTGAATACTTGCTCGAACAGCCTTTTCTACATCTGAATCAACGCGGTTAAAGAAATATTCTTCGTTGATGCCGATGACTAAGTCCTTCACATTGCCTGAAATTTGCTGTACATAATTTTCTGTTGGCACGTCTGTACAAGTAGGGTCTCTATGGTCAAATCCAGAAATAACCTCAAGTAAGCCAGCTGCGTCTTTTACTGTCTTTGTCATTGGACCTATATGGTCTAAGCTCCAAGCAAGAGGGTAGCAGCCATATTTACTGACACGTCCATGAGTAGGCTTTAAGCCGACAATCCCACAGGCTGATGAAGGGATTCGAATAGAGCCAGCTGTATCTGTACCTAATGATGCAACGCTTGCCCCTGCTGCAACTGCTGCGCCAGAGCCGCCACTAGAACCACCAGGAATTTTATCTAAGTCCCATGGATTGCGAACGGGTCCGTAATGAGGGTTATTATTCGTGATGCCCCATGCGTACTCATGCATGCTTAATTTACCTGTGAAAATAACACCGGCATGACGAAGCTTTTCTACAACCGTCGCATCATAATTTGAAACGAAGTCCTTATGAATCTTTGATGACATCGTTGTTATCTTATCTTTAAAGTACAAATTATCCTTTAGTGCCATAGGAATTCCGTGATACATTCCTCGATACTGTCCATTCAAGATTTCTTTTTCTACCAGTTGTGCTTGTGCTAAGGCTTCTTCACGATAAAAAGCCATATATGAATTAATTTTAGGCTGACTTTCTTCAGCAAAATCTAAAATTGCTTTCGTTAATTCGACAGGAGAGAGTTTTTTAGTTTCAAGTAAAGGTGCTAGCTCTTCAACAGATT
This sequence comes from Lysinibacillus sp. Bpr_S20, assembly GCF_023337835.1. Lineage (NCBI taxonomy): Bacteria > Bacillati > Bacillota > Bacilli > Caryophanales > Bacillaceae > Lysinibacillus > Lysinibacillus sp. Bpr_S20. Next base: position 105,150 of record NZ_JALNLQ010000012.1, on the reverse strand, counting down.
TTAAGTGTAAATCAGTTGTCAATGTGGTCACCTCCAGGGATGCTACGGATAGCGATATCAGCATCATCAATAGCGATGCCTTCTAAATTACCACGAAGGGATTGCATACCTTCCCAACGTGCTTTTAGAAGTTCAAGGTGTTCAGATTTTGGTGTAATTCCTTTGTTCTCCAATAATTGTTGAATCGACAAACTCATTAACAGGATCCTCCCTTGAAAATAGTTTTTATCTAAATAGGTCTCCCTATAAAGAACAGATTTTTTATTATAAAAAATCATCGCCATAGAGTGGGATAAGCTCTGATGCTTCCCTGGAGTTGGAGATAATTAATTATTTCACGATAAAAATAATAAATTCTTGCAAAAGGTAATAAAATACTATTATTACAAGCATACACTATTTACAATATATATCAATGAATTGATTGAATATATAATTTATTGCGAAAAATATACTACTCTATCAAGTAATTAAGAGTACTTTTAATAGAGCGGTGTTAACTATTGAAAAGGAATTCTAGTGCTAGAGCCACCTCTTTTTACATATTATTCACAGTACATTTACAACCAAAGCGTACAATAGATCCTAATAACCAATTTAAGAGGTGCGAAAATGGAGTCTGTTGTGAGACAAAGCATAAAAACAAGTAATTTATTTTCTTATTTAAAGTATTTATACGGGCAGCATCAAAACAATACGCTCTATATAAAACGTTTAAAAGCATTGAAGCAAATTATGCAGGACAAGAATTTACATACTTATTTTCAGCCTATCGTCGATTTACAGACGAGGCAGACGCTTGGTTTCGAGGCACTAAACCGTCCGGAGCCTTCGGAATTGTTTAATAGCGTCGATCAGTTTTATGAATTTGTTGGGCAAACGGACTGTGTATTTTTATTTGAATGCTTTTGTCGTAATCTTTCATTACAGCGTTTTAAAGAACGACTGCATAGAGAATGGATAAACGAGAGTTTTTTAGTATTTGTCAATATACATCCTAATGTGTTACTAGATAAGAACTACCATAGTGGTGAAACCTTGCAGTTATTAAAGGAGCTTGGCATAAAACCACAGCAAGTAGTGTTTGAGCTAACTGAACGTAGTGCTGTGATAGATTTTGTAGAGTTTGAACGTGTATTATCACATTACCGATCACAGGGCTATCGAATTGCAGTGGATGATATGGGTTCAGGCTATAATAGCTTGAAAACACTTATTTATTTAAAGCCAGAGTTTATTAAACTAGACCGTTCCTTAATACAATTTATTGATAAAAACAGCGAGCAGCAGCAGCTTGTTACATTGCTGATGCGATACGCAGAGCAGGCTGAGACCAAAATTATTGCAGAGGGTATTGAACGTCAGGAAGAGCTTCATTATTTACATGATATTGGAATCCACTACGCGCAAGGTTATGCGATAGGGAAACCCGCAAAGGAAATACAATTGGGGAAAATAAGGATGGATGGCCATGAAGATAGGGGAAGTCATAGAAAACGTTCCTTGTATTGATGAATTCGTGAAAAATCAAGAGGTGGATTTACTGTTTACAAGTAATCCGTCATTACGTAGTGTGGTTGTTGTTCGAGATGACAAACCAATTGGGCATATTACACGTACACATTTCTATCAAAAAATTGGTACACGCTATGGCTATAATTTATTTATGGGACGGCATAATCAGCTTATTATTAAAGAGAATCCTTTAATGGTAGATCGCAATATACCAATAACAGAAGTCAGTACGTTAGCAATGTCTAGACCTCCAGAGGACTTATATGATGATGTGATTGTAACGAGAAATGACTTATATTATGGTGTAGTCAGTATTCGAGAGCTATTGTTAAAGCTCGTAGAGACACAAGTAGCTATTGCTAGTTTTTTAAATCCATTAAGTAGTCTTCCTGGCAATAAATTAATTGATGAAAAGCTAGAGGGAGCATTACAGCTATCACAATTTAGTTTAATATATTTTGATTTAGATCATTTTAAATCATACAATGACACGTACGGTTTTAATAAAGGAGACAAGATTTTACTGTATTTAACAGATATTTTGAAAAGAAATATAGATTGTACAGAAGATTTTTTAGGGCATATTGGTGGAGATGATTTTGTTGCAATTCTTCCGCATTATGAAGCTGCGCCAATCTGTCAAAGGATTATTGATGAGTTTGAAGCATGTATTTTAAGCTTTTATGATGTAGAGGATTTAACCCATTTACAAGTACGAAATAGGGCTGGTAAACTAGAGCCTTTTTCTTGTACTTCGCTATCCATTGCGGTTATTACTAATCAATATCAGCAATTTGAATCTGTTGATCAATTGTCGGATGCGGTGACACGTGTGAAAAAACAATGTAAAAGAATTTCGGGAAGCTGTTACCTTATTAATGACCATGAAAAAGAAATTTACCTCGTTCATTAAATGAAGTATTTCAGACTGTGGGCAAGCTCGTAATAACTTGAGCTTACCCACAGTCTTTTTTTATAACGGATCTTTCTACAACGGAGATGGGCTGAATTATGAAATTCGATTTTAAGGGCATAATCAAAAGAAATAAATCGCCTTACTTTAGGAAATTATTAATCTAAATAAAACATACTTGAATTATAGGGATTATAGGTATATAATTCGATTTACATTATAATTAAACTTCTTAGGAGGCTTTCAATTGTCAACATTACAAATTATTCTTAACGTTGCCGTTTTACTCGTGTTCGTTGGAATTTTATATTTTATGAATAAAAAGCACGTTAAGTTTTCAAATCGTGTTTTTACGGCTCTAGGCTTAGGTATTGTACTTGGTCTTGGACTGCATTTAATATATGGTATTGATTCGGATGTATTAGCAAAAACAACAAGTTGGTACAATATTATCGGTACTGGGTATGTTAAATTATTACAAATGGTTGCGATGCCATTAATTTTCATTTCCATCTTAATAGCCTTTACGAAAATGAAGGTAGGTAAAAACTTCGGTAAAATGGCCGCTCTTATTTTAGCTATTTTAATCGGCACAACCGCTGTATCAGCTGCTGTTGGTATTTTTTCAGCAACAGTGTTTCATTTAGATGCTTCCCATATTATGCAAGGTGCTGCTGAGGCAGAGCGCGGAGCATATTTAGAGGAAAAAACTTCTGGATTAACTGCACCGGATTTACCAACGCAAATTATTGAGTTATTCCCAGCAAATCCATTCTTAGATTTAACAGGTGCTCGTTCTACATCAACAATTGCTGTTGTCATTTTTTCAGCATTCTTAGGTTTTGCTTACTTACGTGTAGCACGTAAGGATGGAGATACTGCAGCTACTATTAAAAAAGGCTTGGATGCCATCTATGCATTAGTAATGGGCGTTGTAACAATTGTTTTACGTTTAACACCATATGGTATTTTAGCAATTATGGCACGTACAGTGGCAACATCTGATTTCGGGGCAATCTATAACTTAGGTAAGTTTGTTGTAGCGTCTTATGTAGCGTTATTTATTGTGTTATTAGTACACTTACTCATTCTTACTTTAAGTGGTTTAAATCCATTTACGTACTTAAAGAAAACTGCGGAAACATTATTGTTTGCCTTCACTTCACGTTCAAGTGCAGGTGCTTTGCCAATGAACATTAAAACACAAACAGGTCGTCTTGGCGTACCAGAGGGTATTGCAAACTTCTCGGGCTCATTTGGTTTATCTATCGGTCAAAATGGCTGTGCTGGTGTTTATCCTGCAATGCTAGCGATTATGATTGCACCGACAGTTGGGATTAATCCGCTTGATCCGGTGTTTATCATTACTGTTATTGCAGTTGTAGCTGTCAGCTCATTTGGTGTAGCTGGTGTCGGTGGTGGTGCGACATTCGCGGCCATTCTTGTATTATCAGCACTTGATTTACCGATTGCACTTGCGGGTATATTAATTTCCGTTGAGCCATTAATTGACATGGGCCGTACTGCTCTTAATGTAAGTGGTTCAATGACTGCAGGTGTGACAACAGCACGTATTACAAAAGAATTGGACACTGAAATGTACAACAATAAAGAATTAGGTGCCCAAGTATCGGACCTATAATAAAGCAGAGCTACTCTTAATTTTTAGAGTAGCTCTTTTTTCTATATTATTTTTACGTAAAAATCTTTGCCATTAATTAGTTCGTTAATTTCAATGTCATAATTAGTTTTATAGTAATTATAGATGCTTTGCGCTAATCCAGAGTGTCCATTTAAATAGGTTCCTTTTTTAATCTCCCTACGAGGATTATGAAAATCAAAATACAAGCGAGAATCGTGACACATTGAATCTAAAATAGCTCTAAACTCTTGTTCTTCAATATGAATTCCACGTGTATATCTGCACTCTCTTCGGTACGTATCGTGGGAAACATTCACCGGCGACGACTCAAGAACCATTTCGATTTTTTTACTCAAATGTTATCAGCTCCTTTTTAGAAATTAGCACTGAAGGGTAGAAAAGAAAATGTTTATATTCGTTAAAAGAAATACTATTTTTATACAAGTTGATTGAAGTGGAGGCTGGGCGACTCCTTGGGGATCAGCGATAGGGGAACGAAGGCTAAGAACATCACATCCTGTGATAACGCCTTCGTGACCAACCTCGTGTTGGCCCGAGACCCTGGAGCGAGCAGCGCGAGTGAAGCGGCTCATCGGACGCCCCCAGGAAAGCGCCCAGTCGGAACGGAAATCAACCACATGCTATTGTGATGATCCATAATATAGTTCAAGTATATAATTATCAGAAAATTATAGCAATTTTTTCTACCAATCTTGTTGCTGCATTTCTTCTGCTACTACTTGTAAATCATACGCAGTAATCATTAAAAGTGTATAGTCGTGTGTTTCCATATACTTTTCTGCAAGACGTTTCATATATTTAGGGGAGCCTTCATTCTCTTCATCATAAATAAGCAGCAGACCATCTGTGTTTTGGATAATGAATTTGTCTTTTTCGATAAATTGCCATGGAGCCTCGTATGGCTTTTTCGTTACGCTTGTTACAAAATCTGCTTGAGCTATTAATGCTTGATATTTTTCTTTTTTATGTTCTTGCCAATTTTTCTCTTGCTCTAAAAAAGGCGTGATAACAGAATATTTTAAGTGAGGAAACTCCTTTCGTAACATAAGAGTAACCTCGGCACCCCATGTTTCTACACCTTGCTGACCACTAATAATCACCCATTCTAACCCTTCATCGATTAATATACGTAGACGGTTTTCTAGTGCTTTCTTTATAATGGCAATACCAGGGTGCTTGTCATTAAAAATGCCTAATTCATGTGGTCTATAGCCAGTAATAATAATCCGCTGTAGCAAAAAAACGCCCCCTAAGCTGTATAGTATGTGTAGTCATAGTATACAGTAGGGGGCAAGTGAAAACGAATTCCAAGATAGTGTTGTATAGTTGTTCCCAAGTAAAGTTTATTGTGTTATGAAAAAGCAAATAGTGTTAAAACTACAGCTACGGCAGTACAGATTCCTAAGAACCACCATGTATCTGTAAAGTCCTCTTTGGAGTCACTATTCATGTAAAGTACTTCCTTTCTTTTTTACTTTAATCTGTCCGTTCCAAGACCAATTCGTCCATACACGCAATACAGTTTCAAATGGTCCGCGTTTAAATTTCTTGAAATAGGCAAGGCTGAAAACACATTGCAAGCTATATAAGGCGATTCCAAATAAAATACCGCCAAATACACCGAGCTTGCCGTATAAGCCTAGACCATATCCATAAAATACTGTTGTACAAATAATGGTTTGCATTAGATAATTGGTTAAAGATAGTTTACCGACACTCTCGAAGGCAGGAGCGAGACGTTGTACAGGGCGAGTTTTATATACTAAAGCTGCAAGGCAGACATAGCCAACTGCTAATAATTCAGATCCACCTGTTAATAACATTCCGGAAAAATTGCTTTCTATAAAACTAAGACTCTTACAAGCTAGCCCTATTGGAACAAGCAGAGCGCCGAGCTTATACCATTTCTTTTCGTCATCCATATTCATAAAAGCTTGCTTCTTCGCGAGCCCCATACCGAAAAGAGTCAATGAAGTGGTAACCATTGGTGCGAGGAAAATTAATAAGAAAATGACTAAACCTGCATCATCCATGCCAGGAGGTAGAGTATTTGCACGGAAATCATAAATGTCTAAGTAGCTTCCATTAGCGTATACATTGTCGGCTTTCTCAACAAAGGTTGCTATTTCTTGCTGTTCTTTTTTAGTTTTTTCAACGGAACCAAATGTTAAGCTGGTAATCAGTATTAAGAAGATGCCAGACCAAATAAATAAAGTTTTTGGTTTGCGATTAATAAATGGGATTAAACACAATATCATAAAGCCGTAGGAAAATAATATATCGCCTTCCCATAAAAGCGTTGAATGTAGTAAACCTAAGGCGATTAACCCAGTTGCACGGCGTAAAATGGACCATCGACTCTTATCTTTTTTTCTACGAATAGACTCTATAAGTTTAATAAGAGAGAAGCCGAATAAAATGGTGAAGATCGGCATAAAGGAACCTTCAATAAAGATTTTTACAAAGTACCAGGCTCCATTATCGAGGGCGGACAGATCTTTTAGTTCATCTTTGCCATACATGCCAAACTGGAAAATCAATAGATTTGCCATTAAGATGCCGAATAAGCTAAACCCACGCATTGTATCTATGAAGGTAACACGGTTAGTTGTCATTGCGTTTTATCTCCTTAATTGGTTATCTTATACATAGTGTATTTGGGAAAGCTTATGGTGAAATAATGGCTACCTTAAAGTAATCTTAAAAGAAGGTGATAGCATGCAAGACGCATCAATTTTAGTATTAGAGGACGAACATGCAATTGCAGAAATGATTGAAATTATCTTAAGAAAAGAAGGGTTTTTAAACATTACTCTCTGCAAATCTGTTCAAGAAGCAAAGAAGAAAATTGAAACGCAGGTTTTTGATTTTTATCTATTAGATATTATGCTCCCGGATGGTAGTGGACTTGATATGGCGAATATGATTCGAGAGCAAAGTGAAGCGCCTATATTCTTTTTAACTGCAAAAGGTAGTGATGCGGATAAGCTTCGTGGTTTTATGAATGGGGCTGACGATTATATTACGAAACCATTTAACCCACTTGAGCTTGTTGCAAGGGTCAAGGTCCAGCTTACAAGATATTTGAAGAAAAAGGATGTGCCTAAAAGTCATTTGTTTTCATGCAGTCGATTTACATTCGATATCGATGCGGCAGAGGTGACTGTAAATGGCACAAAGGAAATTATTAGCGGTAGGTTATTTTATTTATTGAAATATTTATGTGAAAATGCAGGGCAAGTGTTATCGAAGGAACAAATTTACGAACGCGTATGGGGTGACTGTTTGTTTGATGATAATACCGTAATGGTACATATTCGAAAACTGCGAGAAAAAATAGAAAAGAATCCAGGTAAGCCAACCTGCATTATTACTGTAAGGGGTATTGGTTATAAACTTGTTGGAGACGTTCAATCATGAAGCCAGCTAGAAGATTAACGCTTCGTTTTGTATCTTATTTCATCATATTTTATTTACTAATCATTTCTGGCTTTATTATTAGTTTTGTGTTTTTTGCTAGCTTTATTAATGGTCATGTCGGTGATGATATTCATATCATGTCTTCCTCTGAAATTAAAGATGATGCTATCGTTGAAAATGGGGAATCCATTAAAATTGCTGATTATTTAGTGGAGCGAGCTGAGGAGAACTTAGGGCAATTATATTTGTTCAATCGATCGATGGACATTGTTGATTACACAGGAGACAAATGTGAACTATGTAGCTTGACAGATAACGAAATAATGTCTCTTAAACGGCCAGGGATGCACACGTGGGCGATTCCTAAATACCATTTATTATTCCTCCCGGCTTTCCCCGTACAACCGCTTTTTGAAGAAGCGGTTCAGGATTGGAAGGAAAAAGGTGAGATTTCTTCAGAGCTACTCCAACGTTTACAGGATAAGAAGGCTTCTGTTGAAATCTATAATGAACAGTGGGATCGTGTAGAAGTCATTGGTGAGCGTTATAAAAAGTTAAATAAGCCTCAGTTGATAGAAGAAAAATACGATATTTTTGAGAATAAAGAACTTACACAAAATGTAGCGTTAGAGGATGGCTCGACATTTGTTGTACGGATGCCAAATCCAGCGTATAAGCCATTTGACGAGCCTTTTAATAAAGCGATGGTGCTATTCGTTTCCGTGTTCTTTGGTGGACATATTATTGTGTTAATAGGGATCCTCTTTTTATCGATTAGTATTTCCCGTCAATTTGTTCGTCCGCTTGTTTATGTAATATCTCGTATCGAGCGACTAACGCAATTTAACTACAGTAAAGAAAGGGATAAAAGTATCCATCATCGGAAGACAGGGAAGCTAAAGAGGAAGTTTAAATTATTCCAGCCTGTCGATGAATCGATTAATAACTTATCAGAACGTCTTTCCTCCAATGAAAGACAAATTAAGCATGCAGAGCAATTACGCGAGGAATGGATAACGGGCTTATCGCATGATTTAAAGACACCTTTAAGCTCGATTTATGGCTATTCAACAATGCTTGCTTCTGAGGATTATGAGTGGACGAAAGAAGAAATGCGCGTCTTTGCCACTACGATGCAGGAGAAGGCAACGTATATGGATGCCCTTATAGGAGACTTAACCTATACGTACCAACTGAAAAATAGAGCGATACAGCTTGAAAAAGTGTTGATACCACTCAATGTATGGTTACCTCAATTAGCTGATGAGCAAGTGTCTGTAAAGGTTTATGGGGATGTTATGCTTGAAGCGGACGAGCTTTTATTAAAGCGCATTTTAGATAATCTTATAACCAACGCTAAAAAATATACGCCTGAAGGTACAAAGGTAAACGTAGAAGCGCAAAATGTAGGCCAGGAGATCATGCTAACCATTGCTGACCAAGGTCCTGGGATTCCTCAGGAGGAGCTCGATAACCTTTTTGAGCGATATTATCGTGGTACTAATACAACGGACGATACAACGGGTACAGGTCTAGGATTGGCTATTACTAAGCAGTTAATTGATCTACATAACGGTACCATTAGTGTTCAATCAGGAGCGGAAGGTACAGTCTTTGTAATGAAATTTAAATGTAAGTAGCAGTTTCTGGCCTAAAAGTTGGGGTATTTTTTGAAGATTTATCAGAATTAAATCTCGTTTTATCGGAAAAATTTCAGTTTTTATCGACTAGGGCGATTCATCGGACGCCCCAGTGCGAAAGCAAAGCTCTCAGTCGGAACGGAAATCAACTCCACGTTATGGCTGATGGCTAGTTTTTGATTGAAGAAGTAAAGTAAAACACTGTTATTTAGGGCAGTACAAGTGATGAAACATTCACCTTGTACTGCCTTTTTTGCGCTATTTGAGTATTAGAGTGTAATTTTTTAGGGGATTACCCCTATATGAACGGCTCACTCTTAAACCTATTATTAAGGTGTAAAAGTTGTATACGAAAGACAGCATGATAAGGAGGATATACACATGAAGACTTCTTTTAAAGTAGTCATCGTTGGAGGAGGAACTGCTGGTATTTCGGTAGCGGCACGCTTACTCCGTCAATCTCATTCGCTTCAAGGGGAGATTGCCATCATAGATCCTGCAGAAAAACATTATTATCAACCACTTTGGACATTGGTGGGAGGTGGTGCAGCAAATAAGTGGGACTCTGAACGTGAGATGCTTTCTGTTATCCCAGAAGGAGCTGTTTGGTTAAAAGAGGCTGTTAGTAGTTTTGACCCCAATCAAAATCAGGTAATAACACTAGATGGTACAACATACACGTATGACTTTTTAGTAGTTGCTGGTGGGATAGAAATTGACTGGGGAGCTATTAAAGGGCTGAAAGAGGCGTTGGGGACTAAAAGTGTATGTAGTAATTATTCTTTTAAACATGTGGATTATACATGGGATACGATCCGCAATTTTAAAGAAGGAACTGCATTGTTTACACATCCAAACTCTCCGGTAAAATGTGGCGGTGCTCCACAAAAAATTATGCATTTAGCAGAGGACCATTTTAATAAAGTCAATGTTCGTGACAATATTAATGTTATTTTTGGCTCGGCCAATCCAGCTATTTTCGATGTTTTGAAATATCGTGAAGCGCTTGAAAAAGTTATAGAGCGGAAAAATATTGATGCTCGATTCCGTCGTAATTTGATTGAAATTAAGGCTGATGAAAAAATAGCTATTTTTGAAAATTTAGATACGGGCACAGTTGAAGAAATTAAATACGACATGATTCATGTGACACCTTATATGTGTTCACCCGAGTTTATACGAACAAGTGCATTAGCAGACGAATGTGGCTGGGTAGATGTTGATAAATTTACTTTGCAGCATAAAAAGTATGGCAATGTGTTTGGAATAGGTGACAATGCCAATCTACCAACATCTAAAACGGGGGCAGCTATACGCAAGCAAGCTCCTATCGTTGCACAAAATCTTATTGCTTTAATGAGACAACAGCCAATGACGCAAATGTATGATGGCTACTCTTCTTGCCCAATTGTAACAGGCTACAACAAACTGATATTGGCGGAGTTTGACTACAGTAAAGAGCCTGTCGAATCTATGCCTTTCAACCAGGCAGTAGAAAGATCCAGTATGTATTTCATGAAGAAGGATTTACTACCTGTTATGTACTGGGATGGAATGTTGAAGGGCACTATGTAATTACGAATGAAGGGAGGCGACAGGCGTGGCTAATGCAACGATAAGCATGAGCGAGGAATTATTTCAAATACTCGAAACGCTTGAAAAACCAGATGTTCGACACTCTTTACAGCGATTGTTAGAAAAATTACCGAATGTAGAGCAAACGATAGAATCAGCAGAAAATGTAGTGGATTTTGGAAAAACGGTGCTAACGGATGAAAAGATAATAAATCGATACGAGCAATTTGTCTCTACGTATAACGTAGGCTCAGAAACGATAACGGCTATTGTACAGCTAATGGAGAAATTGCCAAAGCTTGTTCAAATCATTCATCAGTTAGAAAACATTATTGATTTTGTCACAGTAGTACTTCAGGATAAGCAAACAACAGACTATACAATGAATAATTTAAAGGGCTATGTCGATCCATATGTTAAAAAAGGAAAGACAGGTTTGGATTTCTTGAAAATGGTACAGCAAAGAGCAGAAGAAAAGCCTCAGCATATTAATGTTTTTTCAATTGTTAAATGGATGAAAGATCCTTCTGTTCAAAAATCACTTAATTATGTCCAATCTGCATTAGATATTTTAAAAGAAAAAAACTAATTATAAAGGGGAGTTTTACACATGTTATTACGATATTTTTACGATGAAAAATTAGCACACGCTTCTTATGTTGTGGGATGTCAGGCGAAAGGTGAAATGGTCATTATTGACCCGATGCGTAATATTGAGCCCTATCTTGCATTAGCAGAAAAAGAAAAGATGCAAATTGTTGGTGCGTTAGAAACGCATATCCATGCCGATTTTGTAGCTGGGTCTCGTGAGTTAGCAGACCGTGTTGGAACAACGATGTATATTTCTGACGAAGGGGATGCTGATTGGAAGTATCAAAACCTTGAAGGAATTCCTCATCAATTATTAAAAGATGGTGATGAATTTACTATAGGTAATCTTATTTTTAAAGTTATGCATACACCAGGACATACACCAGAAAGTATTTCTTTCTTATTAACAGATCGTGGCGGCGTAGCAAATAAACCAATGGGGATTTTTACAGGTGACTTTGTTTTTGTAGGTGATATCGGACGCCCTGATTTGTTAGAAAAGGCTGCTGGTATTCAGGGTACATCACTATCTGGTGCAAAAGCGATGTTTAAATCATTAGAACGTTTTAAGGCTTTACCAGATTACATGCAAATATGGCCAGCTCATGGAGCAGGAAGTGCTTGTGGTAAAGCATTAGGAGCTGTGCCTTCTTCGACGGTGGGGTATGAGAAGCAATTCAACTGGGCTATGCAATTTGATGATGAACAAAAATTTATTGACGCGTTACTAGAGGGTCAACCGGAGCCTCCTTATTATTTCGCTGTTATGAAGCGTGTTAATAAAGTAGGGATAGAACTTCTTAAGAATTTACCACCAGTAAAGGCAGTGTCCAACTATGAAGAGATTACTCAACTTCTTGCAGATGGAACGCAAGTGATTGATACTAGACCGGCTGAAGATTTCTCACAAGAATTTATCGCAGGTACACTAAACATCCCTTACAATAATTCATTAACCAATTGGGCTGGTTGGCTAGTAGATTATACAAAACCATTATATTTATTGATTAATCCTTCTCAACTAGATGATATTTTAATAGCATTACGTTCTATCGGTATAGACAATGTTGTTGGCTATGGAGACGTGACAAAAATATTGGAAGAGGCTAATTCTCTAGAAAGTTATGAAAATATAACTCCTTTAGAAGCGAAATCATTAATTGAAAGTGAACAAGTTCATGTGCTTGATGTGCGCAATCAAACAGAATTTGATGCAGGGCATATTGAAAATGCTCAACATATTATGGTTGGTACACTAGCTAAACGTTTAGATGAATTGCAAATAACTAAAAAAATTATTGTTCAATGTCAAGGCGGTGCTCGTTCTGCAATTGCTGTAAGTGTACTAAAAGCAAATGGCATTCACGACGTTGTAAATTTAACGGGTGGCTATATGGCTTGGCAACAAGAGGCAGTGACTAAATAAATGAGGTTGTTTTCTAAAAGAAAAATAGCATACTAGTAAGCCTAGTCTGCTATTTTTTCTTCGTTTAGTGCTTTATAGAGGCATCTTAGGAGGAAATTCTTATTTTTAATTAAAGGTTTTAATAAGGTGTTATGACACTTATACATAGTCGTCAGTAGAAAGCAAAACGGATTTAGACAACCTTTTTTCTCGGTAAAAGGGGTTAAAAAATGATTATTGTAAGTTTGAGTATATTCCTTCTTATTGTTGGTAGAATTATTTATAAACGACGTATCCCGGTACGTCAAATACAGAAGTGTTTACTACAAGAGTTGAATGCGGGAATGGCGATAGTGGATGTACGTGATTATAATGACTCTTATAAATCACCTACACCAAATGCATTAAATTTACCAATAGCTTATTTAGTACGTCATATACATGAACTACCAAAAAAACCCCTTCATATTATTGCATCAACACAGCTAGAAAAAAATATGAGTGTTCGTATCATTCGGAAAGCAGGGCATGAAGTGAGGAGTTATAGCTTGATAGAAGAAAAAGTATAGGGTCAAGTATGCTGATTGGTAACAAGTAAACTTAAAGGGAGGCTTTATGTCTTTTTTAACTTCTTTCAGCTGAAGTTTCCCACTTCTAGGTGGTGAGTTGAATGCAGTTTTAAGTCACTTTTCAGCGGGTGTCCAAACATCCGCTGAAATAAAGGAACTCAGTCTAAGAACGCCACGTCCTGTGGCAACGACTGAGTGACCAACATCGTGTTGGCCTAAAGCCTCCGGCGGATGTCACGGAATCGGAGAGGAGTTCTTTGTGCAAGCACAAAGCCGATTCCGGACGCAATTATGCCGAGGCATAATTGATCTAGGAGTGTGTTTAAATTGGAGAAAGAACAGCTGAAAAATAAATATTTACAGCAAATATTTCAATATATTCAAGATGGCATTATCATAATGAATCACAACCGTGAAATTTTAATGATGAATCCCTCGGCGAAGCGGTTAACGGGATGGAAATTAGGAGAGCGAGTGCCATTTTGTTCATTTTGTGAAAACCGTCAAAAGTCTCCAAAAGAACATACATGTTATTTAATAGAGCATAATGAGGTTCCCTACTTTTTATCGAAAATGCCGACGTATCATGGCAGTAAGATAGATGTTGAAATGAGTACGGCACTGATGTATACAGACGGTAAAACAAACGAGCAAGAGTTTCTTCTTGTTTTGCGCGATCAAACTCTTCAACTAAAGGAAGAAGAGGCTCGGATTTCGAAGCTTATTATTAAAAAGCTAATTGAGGCCAAGGAGGAAGAACATAAAAGGCTTGCGCAGGAATTACATGATGGCGTAGGTCAATCATTATATACAATATCTGTTGCTCTACAAGCGATTGAATCTTATGTCAAAGACAATGAAAAGCTAAATACTTATATTGAAGAAGTACGCAATGAGCTAGAGCAAGTAATGAGTGATATTAAATTGTATTCCTATCAGCTTCGCCCCCATAGCATAGATCAGTTAGGGATTTCGCCTACATTAGACACCCTTGTCGATTCAGTGCAAAAGGTACATCCTAATATTGCGATAACGTTAGAAACAGATTTTGAAGAACGGTGTCATCCTTCTGTAGAAATCAATATTTATCGCGTCGTGCAGGAGGCTTTACACAATATTATTAAATATGCGAAGGCCTCTAAGGTCGTCATACGACTCGAAAAGAAAGCTTCGAATTTATCACTCTATATAGAAGATAATGGCGTAGGGTTTGATCTGCAGTACGTGAAAAAAGAAGGACTCGGTTTAAAGCATATGGAGGAGCGAATTACACTGTTAGGTGGATCTTTTAATATTAATTCGGCTCACAATAAAGGTACTCAAATTAGCATTCAAGTACCTAATTGGAAGGATGACTTTAGATGATTCGTGTTTTAGTAGTAGATGATCATGTGCTAATCCGTAAAGGGATTGTTCTTTTATTGGAAAATTATATAGATATAGAGGTTGTAGGTGAAGCGGGTGATGGAGCAGAGGCCATCATTCAGGCAACTTCATTAAACCCAGATGTCATTTTAATGGACGTATCCATTCCGAATGGGTTAGATGGATTTACGGCTACTCAAGAAATTCATAAGCAAATGCCTAACGTGAAAATTATTATGTTAACAATGCACAATGAAGTTGCTTATATTCAAAAAGCGATTGCTGTTGAAGCCAATGGCTATATTTTAAAAAATAGTCAAGGTGGAATTCTATACGAGGCTATCCATGCTGTATATAGTGGTCGCATATATTACAACGTAGGTATTCCTCAAGAACAGCTGGATAAATTATTTGAACATAAGGGGCATGAAGATCAATGCATTTTAACTGTGCGTGAGCAGGAGATAATGAGGTTAACAGTTCTAGGGTATACGAATATCCAAATTGCTGGGCAGCTATATATTAGTAGTAAAACGGTTGAAAATCATAAATCAAATATTATGCAAAAGCTCAATTTAAGTAATAAAGCTGAGCTTATTCAGTATGGGCTAACAAATAACTATATGTAACAACTTGTTACTGTGCAGTATGTAATTGAAATATGTCTCTTCTGCAACATTAACATTCCGGCTAGGCGCTTTGTATGCAAGAAAAGCGACAGCTACAATTAAGCTAAGGTGAAATTGAAGGATACACATTTTTAAAATTATTCCTTTGCCAACAAGCTAAGATCACTTGAAATATGAGTGATCTTTTTTTGTTTTTTAGGAATAATTTTTAATATTGTCACAGTGAGTAAGCTAATAGTGGAAAACCCCTATATGTCTGAAATTGCAGCAGGACTATACTGAAAGCACATAAATAAAAGGAGATGCAAGCACAGTGGATATAACATTTATAATTGTGATTTTCCTGATTGGATTCGTTGGATCCTTTGTGTCCGGTATGTTGGGGATAGGCGGTTCAATCATTAAATACCCAATGCTGCTATATATACCACCACTCTTTGGCTTAGCGGCATTTTCCGCACATGAAGTTTCAGGTATTAGTGCGGTACAAGTGTTTTTTGCTTCGATTGCAGGGGTTTGGGCGTATCGAAAAGGTGGATATCTTAATAAGCCCCTCATTCTTTATATGGGGGGAGCCATTTTAGCTGGTAGCTTTGTTGGGAGCTACGGATCACAGTTTTTGTCTGAAAGTGGTGTGAATGTCGTATACGGGATTTTAGCCTTGATTGCAGCTGTGATGATGTTTATTCCTAAGAAACAAATTGATGATAAGCCGATGAATGAAGTAACTTTCAACAAGCCGTTAGCCGCTATTTTAGCATTTATTGTTGGGATTGGCTCAGGGATCGTTGGTGCTGCAGGTGGTTTCTTGCTTGTTCCGATTATGCTTGTAGTACTTGGGATCCCAACGCGCATGACGATTGCTACTAGTTTGGCCATTACGTTTATCTCTTCAATCGGCGGAACAATCGGTAAGTTAATGACAGGGCAAGTCGAATACTATTCCGCAGGTATTATGATAGTGGCAAGTTTACTGGCGGCGCCTCTAGGGGCAAAAGTAGGTAAAAAAATGAATACGAAAATTTTGCAAAGTATATTAGCCGTACTCATCTTAGCGACGGCGATTAAAATTTGGGTTGATTTATTATGATGAAAAAACAAAAAGTGGTTGCCTATAAATCACATGAAAGAAAGCTAATAATTATAAGTTTTTTAGTAGCGGGGATAATGTTTCTTTCAATCATTGGAAGAATTTTTGGTACCTAGGAGATGAAATAAAATGAATGATTCAGCTGTAATGTGGAGTCGGGCCTTAACGGAGTTAACATTATCATTCCATATCGTTTACGCAACAATTGGCGTCGGTATACCTTTGATGATTATGATTGCTCAATGGGTGGGATTAAAAAATAATGACGAACACTATTTATTACTCGCAAGAAGATGGGCAAGAGGGTTTGTGATTACTGTGGCAATCGGGGTTGTCACTGGTACTGCCATTGGATTGCAGCTATCACTACTATGGCCAAACTTTATGGAGTTGGCTGGTCAGGTGATCGCATTACCATTGTTTATGGAAACATTTGCGTTCTTTGTTGAAGCAATTTTCTTAGGGCTTTATTTATATACATGGGATCGATTTAAAAATCCGAAGCGACATCTATTATTATTGGTCCCAGTAGCGATTGGTGCTTCTATGTCGGCTGTTTTTATTACGATTGTGAATGCCTTTATGAATGCACCGCAGGGCTTTGACCTTGTAGATGGAGAGCTTGTAAATATCCAACCTGTATTAGCGATGCTAAATCCTGCAATGCCAACGAAGGTAGCGCATGTATTAGTAACATCTTATATGACGGCAGCATTTTTATTAGCTTCTATTGCAGCTTATCGTATGCTGCGAGGGTCGAAGCATGTGTATCATAAAAAAGCATTACATCTTTTACTGAAACTTGGACTAGTATTTTCGCTAGCAGCACTCATTGTAGGTGATTTTTCTGGGAAGTATTTAGCGGAATATCAACCTGAGAAATTAGCTGCTGCTGAATGGCATTTTGAAACAAAAGAGGATGCTTCGCTTGTGTTATTTGGAGTATTAGATGGGGAAGAAGTAAAATATGCTATCAAAGTACCGTACGCATTGAGCGTATTGGCGCATAATAATCCTTTCGCAGAAGTAAAAGGTTTAGATCAATTTCCTGAGGACGAACAGCCGCCACTTTATATCCATTATTTGTTTGACATCATGGTAGTTATCGGAACTTTCCTAATTGTCGTTGCAGCTATTTATGTGCTAGGTAAGTTGCGAGGGTGGAAGTTTATTTCTTCAAAAAGTTTTAAGAGAATAGTATTGGCAGGTGGACCGCTATCGCTTATTGCTGTTGAGGCAGGATGGTGGTTTGCGGAAGTAGGGCGTCAACCTTGGATTCTTCGTGGTTATATGAAAACGGCGGAAGGTGCTACAACAAGTGGTCAAGTCGATACTATGCTAATACTATTTGCAGGGCTGTACATTATTTTAGCAATAGGGAGTATCGTAGTGCTTATTCGTATGTTCCGTAACAATCCGATTGAACGTGAGATTGAAGAACATAAACAAGTGGAAGGATGTGCAGGGCAATGAGCTTAGAAATATTAGGAATTTCGGTATTGTGGTTATTTCTATTCGGCTATGTCATTGTTGCGTCCATAGACTTTGGAGCGGGCTTCTTTAATGCTTATAGTGTCTTAATAAGTAAAGATCATATATTAGCAAATGTGATTAAGCGCTATTTATCTCCGGTGTGGGAAATTACGAATGTCTTCCTTGTATTTTTCTTTGTTGGAACGGTAGGTTTCTTTCCTCAAACGGCATATTATTATGGCACAATTTTGCTAGTGCCAGTCAGTATCTCATTAATATTAATTGCAATTAGAGGGAGTTATTATGCATTTGAATCCTACAGTGGAAAAGGCGGTCATATCGGATATACAATGATGTACGGAATTACTGGTTTATTTATACCTGCATCCCTTTCTATTGTATTGACGATATCTGAGGGAGGGTTCGTAAAAATTGTAAATGACGAACCGCATTTACAATTTGCAAAACTTTTCACCAATCCGTTAACGTGGTCTATTGTGCTATTAAGTATAGTGGCAGTTTTATATATTTCAGCTGTTTTCTTAACATGGTATGGAAAAAGAGCACAAGATGAACATGCTTCTAATTTAATGAGAAAGTATGCACTCGGTTGGTCTTTGCCGCTCATAATAAGTGTAATAGGGATTATGGTGGAGTTAAAGGGACATGTGCCCGAGCATTACGAAAATATGTTAGATCTGTGGTGGCTTTTCGCCATTTCAGGTGTGCTATTTCTTATAACGCTAGTTCTTCTATTTAAAAAGAAAAACTATGGCATAGCTGTCTTTTTAATGGTTGCCCAATTTGGATTTGCATTTTTCGGCTATGGTATTTCGCATTATCCGTATTTACTGTATCCGTATATCTCAGTCTATGATAGCTTTACAAATGAAACAATGGCAATTGCATTAGTGATAGCGTTTGTTGGAGGATTAGTTCTACTCATACCTTCACTATATTTAGTAATGAAATGGTTTGTGTTTGATCGTGATTATGCTTGCGGTAAACACGATCACCATGTATAGGGGGAACTATAATGAATCAATTTATTATTTTGTATGCACCTTTTCTCGTAGTAGCTATTAGCATTATGATTGGCTTTTGGATAGGACCGAAAGATCGTCAAATTAAATAGATTACAGACGCTAATCCTAAGGAGTCTGTTTTATCGTATAAATTAATTAAATAGGATAGAAGTTCAAAAAAGGAGCTATATGGAAAGTCTGAGTGATTGACTTTCTATATAGCCCCTTTTGTTTATCTGTTATTTTACTTCATGCAGCGCTCTGATGGTCGCTCGATTTTTACATAGCGCCACAAGCTATTAGCGATATCACGTGCCTCTTCTGCGTGTTCGGTTCCAACGAATGCTTTACGGAAAGGTGTAAGAAGTGATTCGATGATAAAGAGCTTTGGCTTTTCGCGCTGTAGTTCCTCTAATAAGAATTCTACATATTCTAAGCCTTCTGCTGTTTCATTCTTAGGCAATCCTTTTTTAAAGCCTGTTAATTGCTCGATGACCGTCGCCTTGTCTACAGTTTTATAGTTCGCGACGTTTTGTATCGTGTTGATCATTTCCGTACTAATGAGGATTTCTTTTGATTCAAGCATAACGGGTATAATTACGCTAATATTGCGTAATGCTACACGTACAATGGCTTCGCGATTTATATATTTATAATCAGCAATTAAGACAGCACGTATTGATAGGTTAATCATACCAAGTGTCTGCACAGCACATTCGTAGCTAATTGGACTAACTTCTTCTCCGAAAACTTGTACAAGTCGATTAGCAAGCCACTCCAGTTCTTGTAAATGATAGTTTAAAATAATTTTTTTCAGTTCATTATCACGAGAATGGAAAACCGATTCAAAAATTTGAATTAAATTATGTTCTCGATTGACATACATGAGTACTGCAACTTGTTGGGTTAATACTTCCAAATCAGTAGGGTCCTTGCCATAAAGAAGTTCGTGGCGGCGATTACTGGCCTCCTCGCGCCCTTCATCTAATATGGCGATTAAGCATTCATTTTTAGAAGAAAAATGATTATAAAATGTACCCTTTGAAATTTTAGCTGCACTAATGATGTCGTTAATCGATGCATCCACGAATCCTTTTTCAATAAAAAGAGCACGGGCAGCAGTAATGATTTGTCTTTTTCTTTTGTTCATAACCTCACCTTTTTTAAAATATTATACTCTTATTCTATATCTAAAACGCCTATATATCAATGTTTTAAAAATTTATAGACTTAATTCTTGAAAAAAGTAGACTGCGAGTATAAAATAAGTTTTATCGAAAAAAACAAGAAAGAATTGAGGGATATAAATGAATAGTGGTCAAACACTGAAAAAGCCCCCCTATGGAATGATTTCAATTTTATTTGTGGGTGCTTTTGTTGCTTTTCTTAATAACACATTGTTAAATGTTGCATTACCAACAATCATGAAAGATTTTGATATAACGTATTCAACAGTACAATGGCTTGCAACAGGTTATATGCTTGTAAGTGGTATTTTAGTACCTGCTTCAGCATTCTTCGTAACACGCTTTAAAAATAGACATTTATTTATTGTAGCGATGTCAGTCTTTACAATCGGTACGATTATGGCTGGATTTGCACCTAACTTCGGTACACTTTTAGCAGGTCGTATGGTGCAAGCAGCAGGTGCTGCAAGTATGTCACCACTTTTAATGAACGTAATGCTGATTAGTTTCCCAAAAGAAAAACGCGGTGCAGCAATGGGGATTTTCGGTTTAGTTATGATTTCCGCGCCAGCGATAGGTCCTACATTATCTGGATATATTGTTGAGCACCATGATTGGCGTATGCTATTCCAAATGATTATTCCATTTGCTGTAATTAGTTTATTATTTGGTATTTGGAAATTAGAAAACGTGATGGAAACACGTGAAGTTCATTTGGATTTCCCTTCAGTCCTATTATCAACAATAGCGTTCGGTGGTATTCTATATGGTTTCAGTACTGCAGGGGATAAGGGCTGGTCAAGTCCTTGGGTATACGGCACAATTTCAGTTGGCCTTCTTGCTTTAATTATCTTCATATTTAAACAACTACGTATGGATCAACCTTTACTTGAATTACGTATTTATAAATATCCAATGTTTGCACTTGGATCTGCTATCTCGGTTATCGTATCAATGGCTATGTTCTCTGGGATGATTTTAACACCTGCTTATGTACAATCGATTCGTGGAATTGATCCATTTAAAGCGGGCTTAATGATGCTTCCAGGGGCACTTGTAATGGGGATTATGTCGCCGATTACAGGGAAACTTTTTGATAAATTTGGACCTCGTGTATTAGCGATAATTGGTTTAGCGATTACAACAATTGCAACATTCGGTTTAACAAAGTTAGAGTTAGATTCAAGCTATACATTTATCGTGTCTATGTACACAATTCGTATGTTCGGTATGTCAATGGTTATGATGCCAATTATGACAAATGGTTTAAATCAATTACCACAAATGATGAACCCACATGGTACTGCCATTAATAATACTTTACAGCAAGTGGCTGGGGCGATTGGTAGTGCTGTAATGGTAACGCTTATGAATAACCGTACAAAAGCAAAAGCGGAAGAATTAATTGCAGACGCAAAAGCTAATGCAGCGCAATCAGGTGTTGCCCCAACGCCAGAACAAATGCAACAAATGCAGGATCAGATTACGCAAAATGCTTTATTAGAAGGTATTACACATTCATTCTTCATAGCAGCTTGTATTACAGTTCTTGCACTAGTGCTTGCGTTCTTCTTAAAACGCGTTAAAGTTGAAAGCGCAGCAGCTTCTATGGATTTAAAAAAACCAACTAAATAAATTTGATGTTTAGACCTGTTAGTGGAATTTTTCCTTCTAACAGGTTTTTTTAAATAAAAGCAATGAGGTGGTTTGGGCATAACTAAAAAATGTAGTATTACACGAACGATTGCGGGGAAGTTTAAATAGACCAAATAAAAGACATTTTAAAGATTCGAGATGGCTCATCAACAAACGTTGTGCCCGGGAACGTTTTGGTGTAATGTACCTTAAAACTCGAAAACATTGTATTTTTTTTACAGTAGGGACAAAAAAGCAAGCTTAACTACGATATATAGTTACAAAATCAATGAATTTTGAAAAGATTGTCGAAATTGTGATTTAGCTCATTGAAATAATATGTAAACAGTCTTATAATGGAGTTTGTAATGTCACCAAGACAAGATAAGGATGGAATTATAATGCACTTTTTGCAAAATAAAGTTAACATTGTAATAACAAGTTATACGAATTGCTATCCAGCTCTTGAGACTGGTGATTTGTAAGATATACGCGCTGTAACGACTGTTAAGAAGTGCCTTAATGGTCTTTTTTACATGGAAGCAATAAAATTAAAATAGTAATAGTGATGGCAAAGGAGAGTTCAAAATGTCAGAAACGAAAAACCAAACACAGTCTGAACAATTAACTGTGAGTCAAGAACAACTGGATGTGCTAGATCAATTATTAAAGCCTGAGGTTCAGGAATCACTTACAACTTTAGTTGAGCAATTACCTAAGTTAACTGAAATGATGACGCTATTAACAAAATCATATGAGTTTGCTCAAGCTGTTGCAACGGATGAAGTGCTTAAAAATGATACTGTTGGTGCTGTAACAGAAATGGCAGGCCCTGTAGTAGGATCGGCTAAAAACCTTGCAGCTACTGCAATTGAAGCGAAAGATCGCGCTTCTGAAAGCCAAGAAGTAATTGGCTTATTTGGTCTTATGAAAATGTTAAAGGACCCACAAGTTCAAGGTGTTTTCCGTTTTGTTAATGCTTTCTTACAAGTAAGCGCTGAACGTAAAGCTAAATAAGACTTGACTCGAGATATATTCAAAACGTAAGGACGGAGGATTAATTAATCATGTCAAAAGAAATCGTCATCTTAGGTGCTGGTTACGCTGGCGTTTTAACTGCATTAACAGCACGTAAGTATTTATCAGCTGATGAAGCTAAAATTACTGTAGTAAACCAATTCCCAACACACCAAATCATCACTGAACTTCATCGTTTAGCTGGTGGTACTATTGCAGAAGGTGCTGTTGCTTTACCACTTAAAAAAATCTTTAAAGGTTTAGATATTGATTTACAAATTGCTAAAGTAACAAAATTCAATGTAGACACTAAAAAAGTGGACCTAGACAATGGTTATACTTTAAATTACGATACTTTAGTTGTATCTTTAGGTAGCCAAACTGGATTCTTCGGTATCCCTGGATTAGAAGAAAACTCTATGGTACTTAAATCAGTGGACGAAGCAAACAAAATTAACAAACACATCGAAGATCGTATTAAAGCATATGCACAAACAAAAGACGAAGCAGATGCTACGATTGTTATCGGTGGTGGCGGTTTAACAGGTGTAGAGCTTGTTGGTGAAATCGTGGACAACTTCCCGAAAATCGCGGCAAAACACGGTGTTAACTTTGCTGATCTTAAAATCAAACTTGTTGAAGCTGGTCCAAAAATCTTACCAGTACTTCCAGATGCACTTATCCAACGTGCTACTGAAAGCTTAACAAAACGTGGCGTTGAATTCATTACAGGTACTCCTGTAACAGGCGTTGATGGAAATGTCATCTCTCTGAAAGATCGCGAACCAATCGTTGCTAATACGCTTATTTGGACAGGTGGGGTAGCTCCACTTCCAATCGTAGGTGAGTCTGGTCTTGCGGCAGACCGCGGTAAAGCTACAATTAACGAGTTCTTACAATCTACATCTCACGATGATGTATTCGTAATCGGTGACGCATCTGTTGCATTACCAGCTGATGGTGGACGTCCACTATACGCACCAACTGCTCAAGTTGCATGGCAAATGGGTGAGTGCGCTGGTTACAACTTATTCGCACAATACAAAAACCAAGAGATGAAGCCTTTCTCTGCTATTAACTCTGGTACACTTGCAAGCTTAGGCCGTAAAGACGCTGTTGCGACGATCGGTGCTAGCAACACAGAACTTAAAGGTCTTCCTGCAACTCTTATGAAAGAAGCGTCAAACATTCGCTATCTTACACACATTAAAGCGCTATTCGGCTTAGCGTATTAATATTTTTTTAGGGCATGAAACAATAGAAATATTGTATTCATGTCCTTTTTTTAATGGAGCGACGGGAAGAAGAGCAGAGTAATGGGAAGAAATTAAAACGAAGGATAGAAAATTCAGAGCGATAGAAGGAAGTCAGAGCGACGGAAAGAATAGTCAGAGCGACGGATGAAAGAGGCAGGGCGACGGAAGGAAGAGCCGAAGCGACGGAAAGAAATCAGAGCAATGGATAGAACAGTCGAAGTGACGGAAGAAAGAGGCAGGGCGACGGAAAGAAGTCAGAGCGACGGATAGAACAGTCGAAGTGACGGATGAAAGAAGCAGGGCGACGGAAAGAATAGTCAGAGCGACGGAAGGAAATCAGAGCGACGGAAAGAACAGTCGAAGTGACGGAAGAAAGAAGCAGGGCGACGGAAAGAATAGTCAGAGCGACGGAAGGAATAGTCAGAGCGACGGATGAAAGAGGCAGGGCGACGGAAGGAAGAGCCGAAGCGACGGAAAGAAATCAGAGCGATGGATAGAACAGTCGAAGTGACGGAAGAAAGAGGTAGGGCGACGGAAAGAATATTCAAAGTGACGGAAAAAAGTCAGCCTGATGGATAGAGAGGCCGAAATTGCGGATAGAATGGTCAAAAACGTTGATAGAATGGCCAAAGTCATGGATAGAATAGCCAAAACGACAAAAAAGGGTCAGTCTGATGGATAGAAAAGCAAAAATAGCGGATAGAATGGTCAAAAACGTGGATAGAAAGGCCAAAAACGTGGATAGAATGGTCAAAGTCGTGGATAGAATCGCCAAAGCAATGGAAGGAAGTCAGAGCGGCAGAAGGAATAGTAGAGCGACGGAAAGAATAGTCAGAGCGACGGATGAAAGAGGCAGGGCGACGGAAGGAAGAGCTGAAGCGACGGAAAAAAAGTCAGTCTGATGGATAGAAAAGCGAAAATAGCGGATAGAATGGTCAAAGAAGTCAGAGCGACGGAAAGAAGATTCAGAGCGACGGATAGAACAGTCGAAGTGACGGATGAAAGAGGCAGGGCGACGGAAGGAAGAGCCAAAGCGACGGAAGGAAATCAGAGCGACGGATAGAACAGTCGAAGTGACGGAAGAAAGAAGCAGGGCGACGGAAAGAATAGTCAGAGCGACGGAAGGAATAGTCAGAGCGACGGATGAAAGAGGCAGGGCGACGGAAGGAAGAGCCGAAGCGACGGAAAGAAATCAGAGCGACGGATAGAACAGTCGAAGTGACGGATGAAAGAGGTAGGGCGACGGAAAGAACATTCAAAGCGACGGAAAAAAGTCAGCCTGATGGATAGAAAGGCTGAAATTGCGGATAGAATGGTCAAAAGCGTGAATAGAAAGGCCAAAAACGTGGATAGAATGGTCAAAGTCATGGATAGAATCGCCAAAACGACAAAAAAAGTCAGCCTGATGGATAGAAAGGCCGAAATTGCGGATAGAAAGGCCAAAAACGTGGATAGAACCACCAAAATCGTGGATAGCCCCGACAAAGCCACGAAAGATAGAATCGCCAAAGTGACAAACAGAGCTATCGATACGAGATCAGCATACATTATGTCTTATCCAAACATTTATGTAGCACCTCTTATAAAAGAGGCGCTACTATTTTTATATCTTTATTGCTTCCGATATCGAAGCGATAGCATCGAAATCTCTTTTACTCATTGAGGTCAGAAAAACATTCCGATAAATTCGGAAATGATTTCGACATTATTGAAGATAAGCTTTAAGCGCTGTAAATAGAGACTGACAAATGATGATTGACGTTACCGTATTAGTAGCTATTTCAAGAGAATGGTCAGCATTTTCTACAATAGCAAGCTCGTGGGAAGAAAGCTGATCTAATCTTTCTTTAGAGTAGTGAGGATCAGCCGTACCGATTGCTAGAAAGGCCTGCTTTCCAAGCAAATTTTCCATCACATGATCAAGTGATAACAGGGGTGTCAAAAGCACATAACGAGAAGGAATAGAAGAAGACTGCTGCATATAAAAATCTGTGATAGGCAGTGTTCCGAGTGATTTTCCAATGTATACAGCTTCTGTATAAGGTTTTGTGCTTAAAATATATTCCACAATAGGATTAGCTGCATTATAAACCATTTCTGAAATAGCTTTTGGCTCTTGTTCAAATTGCTTCGAATCAAATGTATAGCATACTTGTACTACATCATAGCCAAGCTCCAGCATTAGCTCAGTAGAATAATAAAGAAGTGGTTTTTCATACGTATAGCCTTTGCCAGAGAACATAAAGCACACCTTATCACTTTCTTTATCAAAGTAATTGTATGGTATATCGTTGTGCTGTTTTTTTACTGCTTTTATTTTCATCATAATTCCTCCTTGTCATACCAAATTGTTGAAAGATTGATGTGCCCTAAGTGGTTGAAGTCCAATTTTAAAATATCCTGGGCAAAGGGTATAGCATCGAGATGTGTAAATAATGGTATCAAAATAGCTTCTTCAATTAAATAGTGCTCTAAAGAATCGAAAAGGAACGGCCATTCTTCGATTGTTGCTAATTTAAATTTTTCAAAGATATTGATAAAATAAGCATCTTCTTTGCATACTTTGTAAATTGGAGAAACTGGGCTGAAAGCGGTATGCAATTTTTGAAAAGCACTATTTACAGTTGTGACATTCGTATAAACAAATGCATCGTACTTAAGAGGCTGAAGGCTATCTTTAATATATTGAGATAGTTTTAAGGATTCTATTTGTGGGTGATAGCCATATTTCGATAAAGATGAAAATAAGTGTTGACCGAGATTGATTTTATTTTTAGGTACACCGATATTTAAAACCTCTTTTTTATATAGCGGGGAGATATTTTTACTAAAACTACTTAAATGATTTTGTAAGGCAGAATCATTTTCAATAACTTTATATAAATGTTTATGTATTATGTTTTTAATATATTGCCTTTGTGCTTTAGTTGAACAAGCTTCTTTATTTTTATTTAAAATAACTGCACAAACCCCGTTTTGGATATTAATTTTTTTATGATTAATGTCATTGGAGAAATTAGTTTGATAAAACGAATTAGATCCTTTTGGAAGTATGTTTAATTCTACCGTATGTAATAATGCTTTCATGCCAAAATAATTGTCATATGCCTCCAAAACAATTTGATGGGGTGTATGTTTTGATATAGCAAATGAACCTGTTCCGAAAACTACATTATCTACAATTTTATAGATACTTGCTTGGATATCTGTTAGTAAGTGTAGTGCGTATGTGCAAGTCTCCGAAAAAATAAAATCAATTGTCCACATATCAACAATGGTAATTTCTCGAATAGGCTGCCATAAAGGAAGGTGTAGTAATTGGCGTAAACACCAAGCTACATCACGTGCTGTTAGTAAATCGCCATTGTGGAATGCAACA
This sequence comes from Lysinibacillus sp. Bpr_S20, assembly GCF_023337835.1. Classification (NCBI taxonomy): domain Bacteria; kingdom Bacillati; phylum Bacillota; class Bacilli; order Caryophanales; family Bacillaceae; genus Lysinibacillus; species Lysinibacillus sp. Bpr_S20. The sequence goes on along the minus strand of NZ_JALNLQ010000012.1, from coordinate 77,803 downwards.
TTCTTCCGTAAATAAAGACGCAATGTTACGCCATTAATTTTCCAATGGTGCGCAAGGGAAGGGATGATAATACCATTTGCATCTGCTTCAACTAAACGATTTGTTAAATTGGATAGAAGTGCGGCACTATAAACATCGTTTACTTGATTCGGTTGTAAAGTATGAATAGGATGGTAGATTGGCACAATCAAATGCTCATTATATAGGATATTGTTTTTTATATTTTGTTGATATAGATGCTTAAATATCACTGCTAAAGAATCCGTTAAATTAGGAAATGCGAATAATTCTTCCCAATCCAACATCGTCATTGTTGAGAGATGAGATTTAAGCTTATCCACAATAATTTGTTCAATATCTCCTTGCCATTGGATTTTGGATAAGTGTCCACGTCCATTCCCGGCGTTATAAATAAGCCAATTGTGTTGCTGAAACAATTTAAGATAACGATTTAGTTGTTTAGGACTTATTTTTAATATAGTTGCTAATTGTTGATGATGAAAATTGTTGCCTTTCTGTTGGCAATAGAGTGTGAGTAAATAAAATAGTGTTTTATTTTTTGATAGAAAGGTGGACATTTAATATCTCCTTTTGTCTCTTTTTGTGAAAATTGTTTTATTTTATAATCTAACTATAACAAAGGGGGAGAAAATATGAAGGCTGTGATTATTAATGAGTTTGGTACTTCTGATGTTTTAAAGTACGTAGAATGTCCAAAGCCTACTATTTCAGCAGGGGAAGTATTAATACGTACGACTTATACGAGTGTGAATTTTGCTGATATTAAAAATAGAACAGGTAATAAGGCAAAAGCAAATTTTCCGATGATCCTCGGTTTAGATGTAGCTGGTGTAGTTGAAGCGGTTTTTGATGAATGTAGTACTTTTAAAGTTGGAGATATCGTAATTGCATTCCCGAAGAATGGTGCCTATGCAGAATATGTGGTGGCGAAAGAGCAGCTTGTCTTCAAAGTTCCGAATGATGTCTCTTTGGAAAAGGTAGCTGCTGTGCCGACAGTTTTGTTTTTATCCTATCTCTTAACACATCAAATTGCTCCAATTAGTACAAACGATAGCGTCTTGATTCATGCTGCAACTGGTGGGGTAGGGACAATGCTGATTCAGATGGCGAAAAAGCTAGGTGCCAAAAATATTATTGGCACAGTTAGTGATAGGAAGAAGGCGCCAATTGCCTTTGAACTAGGCGCACACCATGTACTGACATACGATGATTTTAGTGCTCAAGTCAATGAATATACGGAAGGCCATGGTGTAAACATAATATTTGACTCCATTGCTGGAAATATTACGGAAGAAAGCTTGAACTGTTTAGCTCTGTATGGAACGCTAGTGCAATTTGGAAATAGTGGCGATAAGGCGGGAAATATAAAAACATCGGATTTACATAGTAGCTGCCGCAATGTGAAAGGCTTTAGCTTAGGAACGACTCGAGCTTCCAAGCCAGAAATGCTACATCAAGTTGCTCAGGAGATGTTTACCTTATTAAAGGATGAAAGCTTCCAAGTACCAATTGCTGAAATTTTTGCATTAGAGGACATGCAGAAAGCGCATGATTTGATGGAAAGTCGCCAGCATCAAGGGAAAATTTTAATTAAAATATAGAATGAACACCCCCTGTTAGTGATCACTATACAGGGGGTGTTTCTACTTTAGTGCTTGTAGTTGTGCCACGTAACTGTAATTCTGCGAAAGAGCTTACCCAATTAGTAAAGAATTTATTATTTCATCGACAATAAACGAGGATTTCCTTTTAATAGTTACCAAAATGAGGTATCATTATATGGATTTTTGTCTTTCTTTGACTGATTCTGACATATATTATAGTTCGACTTTTTACTAAAATAGTATATTTGGCTAAATTAAAATGGGTCATTAATTTTGATAGCTCTTCACCTGTTAAAATTAGTTGATTTTCGTTCAGACTGGACGGCTCAGAAAAAGCCAATCGTAACAGAAATCAACCACATATTATAATGGTGAACCATAGTATTTCATTAAGTAAAGGAATGGCTATTAGGGGAGTGGTGCAATGCTTTTTAATTCCTTTGAATTTATTTTTCTATTTTTACCAATAACATTTATTATTTATTTTTTATTAAATCGTTTCAGGAACCAGCAATATGCGATTTATTGGTTGGTACTGAGCTCTTTATTTTTTTATGGCTATTTTAAGTTAACTTATTTAGCCATCATCACTATTTCAATTGTTGTGAACTTTGCTTTAAGTCGGGTGATTAATACTAATAATCGTTGGAGAAAAACGTATATGATTATTGGGGTCGCCTTCAATATTTTAATTCTTTGTTACTATAAATATACTGATTTCTTTATTGAAAATATAAATAGTTTACTGGGTACAAATATTGCGCTGTTGCACTTATTGCTACCATTAGGACTTAGTTTTATCACATTTCAACAGATTGCTTTTATTGTTGATAGTTATCGTGATGGAACAGCTCATTATAAATTTAGTCATTATGCGCTGTTCATTTTGTTTTTCCCGCAATTAATTGCAGGACCAATTGTTCAGCATGATGAGATGCTTCCACAGTATGATACGAAGGAAAATCGTAAAGTTATTCATGAACATGTTGCACGAGGCATATTTATTTTTGCTATTGGTTTAGTTAAGAAGGTTGTTATTGCTGATACGGTTGGTATATGGGCGAATGAAGGCTTTGCGAATTATAGTAACTTAAGTTTTGTAGAGGCTTGGATTACGTCATTATCGTATACAGTGCAACTTTATTATGATTTTAGTGGGTATTCTGATATGGCGATTGGTTTAGCATTATTATTTAATATTAAACTGCCCGTCAATTTCTATTCTCCTTATAAAGCACGTAATATTCAAGAGTTTTGGAAAAAATGGCATATGACATTGAACAGGTTTTTAACTACATATGTATATTTCCCGTTAGGTGGTAGCCGTAAAGGTGCTTTTAGAACCTATATAAATATATTAATTATTTTCTTCATCAGTGGATTTTGGCATGGTGCCGGTTGGAATTTCATTTTATGGGGGCTTCTTCACGGCTTTGCGTCTGTCGTAGTGAGACTTTTTAGTAAAACAGGTATTAAGCTTCCGTATTTACTTTCATGGTTTATGACTTTCCAATTTGTTAATATCGCTTGGGTCTATTTCCGTGCAACAAGTATGGAGCAAGCGAACACCATTATAGCCAAAATGTTTACGCCAGATATGACAGCTATTAATAATTTCTTTACGGAGCCGCATACGAGTTTTGCTCAAGCGGAAGCATTTAATATTTTGGGGCTATCATTAAGTGATCCATTAGTGATTGTTGTAGGACTGTTAATCGCACTTGTTATTGCATTTACGACCTTAAATTCTATTCAATTAATGGATAAGATGAAATTTAATTGGGGAGCAATCATTTATACACAATGTATGATTGCACTAGTGCTAGTATCGATTTATTATATGCAAAAAAATAGTATATTCTTATATTTTAATTTCTAAATAAAGGTGTGAATGAACTTGGATCCGAAAAAATGGTTAGTAAAATTGTTTGCCACATCTTTCATCGTAATAGGATTACCTGTTTTCGGAATTATGGGTTTCAATTATTATATTGACCCTCTTTGGAATTACACACATGCAAATGATTTTAATGACTATCAGCTTGGCTTTGATGAAAGACAATTAAAAACAAATTATATGAATAGCCATGATTTTAACTATGATAGTTTGTTAATTGGAACGAGCAGGATTACGTATCTTGATGAGAGAGCCTTTACCAAAGAAAATGTTTATAACTATTCATTGAGCGGGCTGCATATAGAAGAATATTTGCCTTATATGCAATATGCTGAAAAGAAAAATGGTAAGCCGTTTAAGAGGATTTTTATGGAGTTATATGTTGATTCAGCGAATGCTGAAAAATCGAATGCTTTGAATCCTCCGCAAACTTATTTTGAGACGTCTGAGGCACCGTTTTATGCAATAAAATCACTGTTTTCAGAAAGCACGATGCATTATGCTCTTTTTAATTATGATATTTCAAAAGCAAATCATTATGACGGCGCTCGTAGTTACACGCGTCATAATATTGCTCAAACGACGTACTCCAATGATGATATGGAGCAGGAATGGCAAGAATTCAAGAAAAAATTTAAAGCGGAGACAGCCAAGCCTTTTGTGTATGATACCGACTATCGAAAAAGGCTCCAAGCTATAAAAGATGCATTCCCAAATTCAGAACTAGTAATTTTTACAGAGTTAATGCCTGCAAAACGGCTGCAAACCATTTTGCATAACGATGATCGTTACGAGGCTTATAGTAGATGGATGAACGATATGGTGGATGTTTTTGGTACCGTATATAGCTTCCATGGTGTGAATGACGTAACAACAAATGAGAATAACTTTTTTGATTGGTTGCATTACTATCCAAACGTTGGAGATTTAATCATAAAATCTTTAGAGAGTAGGGATGAACCCTCAAATATTATGCAGGATGTAAATAGAGGGAATCTTGATGAATACCTTAAAAATGTAGTAGTAGATATTAATATTGATTAAACGATTCTAAAGATGACTCCGATTTGTACTGTCGGGTCATCTTTTTTAAGTTTTTAACTTGAAATTATTTTGGTGTGGATGATTGCCAAACTATTGCAAGTAACGCGACGCCTTCATTGATTTGCTCAATGGTTAGCCCACCATAGCCTATAATGACGATAGCATGTTTTGAGGCTTGCTGATAGGAGGTTGAACATGGGTAGACTTTGATTCCTACCTCCTGGGCAAGCCTTATGGCATCCTGTTCAGAAAGCCTTTTTGGTAACTTCATAACAATGTGTAACCCAGATTTTTCACCAATTACTTCGAATTCCTTAGAAAAGTTTGCCTCAATCGCTGCTAGTAACGCTTGTTGCTTTTTACGATAAATAGTGCGCATTTTGGCTAAATGCTTATCGAATAAACCTTGAGCAATAAAATCAGCTAACACAAGCTGATCGATTTTGGAAACAACAGATTTTTGTTCTTGATTGAAAAGCATAAATTCTTCGACTAACGATTTGGGCAAAATCATGTAGCTTATGCGCAGCGCTGGGATTAGTGTTTTGGAAAAGGTTCCGAAATAAATAACGCGTTGAAGCTGGTCCATTTTTGCTAAAGAGGGAATAGGGAGCCCCTTATAACGAAATTCGGAATCATAGTCATCCTCAATAATATATGCCTTCGCTGAATTAGCCCATTGCAGAAGTTCTGCACGCCGTTCAACAGGCATGACCATCCCAAGCGGAAACTGGTGTGCAGGTGTTGTGTATAACATGTGGATGGACTCTTTCGGTATGGTTACCCCTAAGTTATCAACAGGAATAGCATGGGTTGTTAATCCACACTGTTGCGATGTTGCACGTACTCTTTTAAAGCCAGGCTCCTCTAAGCCAACGTGTGCTTTTTGGCCAAAAAAGTGACAGAGAGCTTGAAGCTGATTTTGTGTACCACTATAAACAAACACCTGTGATGCTTCACAAGTAACGCCTCTTGATCGTTCAACATAGCGAGCAATTTCCGTACGCAATATAGCCTCTCCTTGCCAAGGACTTGTTGTTAAATTATCCACATTGAAGTGCTTTTTCAACAGCTTATACCAGATCGAAAGTGGAAAAGCTTCCTTATCCACATGTCCGTTATTAAAATCAAAGGTTGTAGTATATGTAGTTGATGATAGAGCTGTGGATAGGTGCTGTTTTCGCTGCTGTCCCCATTCCAATTCAAAAGTCGCGATAAAATAGCCAGAGCGTTCCTTACTATAAATATAACCTTCAGCTAGTAATTGTTCATAAGCTTCCTTAACTGTATGGACACTTACATCAAGCGTTTTAGCAAGGGTTCTTTTAGAAGGTAATTGCTCATGGGCCAGTAGTTTCTTACTTAAAATTGCTTGTTTTAAATCCTCGTAGATTTGCACGTATTTCGGTGTATCTCCAGTAAATGAAATCGATAACTCCAAAACATTGCACCTCCTGGTACGGTGAGTTTTTTGTGAATTGGTTCTATCTATCATATCAAAAATGCCGTTAAATATTAAAAAGGAGGGACACAAAATGAATTTTATAGCATTAGAAAATGAGGCAGTATTTCTGAAGCCATTAGAGCAGGAGGATAAGCAAGGGTTATTTGAGGCTGGTAGATATCCAGAGATTTGGTCACACATGCCCACAACAATAGAGAAGATGGTCGATGTGAATAACTTTGTGGACAAAGCATTAGAAAAAAAACATGAAAAAACGGAGTTCCCATTTGTAATTGTGGATAAAAAATCTGGACAAATCATTGGGTCGACTCGGTTTATGGACATTGAAGAAACGCATAAACGACTTGAAATAGGTACTACATGGATTACACCTGCTTTTTGGCGCACGGCCATAAATACGAATTGCAAATATTTATTATTACAATACTGCTTTGAGGTACTTAATCTACAACGTGTGCAAATTAAAACAGACCACGAAAATTTACGGTCTCAAGAGGCGATTGAACGTTTAGGAGCAACAAAGGAGGGGGTCTTACGAAACCATATGGTGCGGAAGGATGGTACAACACGCCATACTGTGATGTACAGCATTACTCTGCAAGAATGGCCACAAGTGAAAAAACATTTGCAGCAGTTGCTAGTCGGCGCAGCTGAGAAATTGGGATAAAGAAATTATTATATAAAAAAAGAATGGTCATTAGTCGACCATTCTTTTTTTATAGATAAATCCAGTTACAATCCAAGCTACTAGTGACCATGCGATGATAGTAGCGATTGGAATAATAACATCCATTGTAGTGTATGTGCCTTCTAAAGACTCTGCTAATAACACTAATTGAGAACTTGGTAACCACTCTGCGATTTTTAAAATAGGAAAGTTAGATGAAAATGCCAGGGCAGAAGGACCAAACGGGAAAATAAAGATAACAGGTAGAATGATAAGAGATCCTTCCATAACTGTTTTGGCGAATAATCCACATAATGTCCCTATTGCAATATAGAACACAGTCGAAAGTATTAAAGTAATAGCTAAGATGAAAAGATTAGCTGGGCTATAGCCAACAATGTAAATAGTCAATGCTACAACTACCATTGTAAGTATAAGGACAAACAAGCTTTTACCAATTAAAATATCGCCAAGTGAAGCAGGGGAAAGCATTAGACTACGAAGCGTATTTTTTTCTTTCTCCTCTGCAATTAGACAGCATTGTACATAGGCAGTCACCATAGAAAATGCAATATTTATTGTAATGAAATAGGCGGCGATAGTAGTTGAGCCCGATTTATTAATAAAAAATGCCATAACAAGTGGCATAAGTACCATAACTGATACCGCATAGTTCCGTGAAAATTCCTTATAATCCTTCATTAAAATAGCCTGAATACGTGTCATTGAAATGTTCATACTAAATCACTCCCTGTTATTTGCATAAAAATATTACCTAGTGTAGGCTCGTTCGTATAAATACGAGAAACTTCGTTAGATTGCATCCAATGAAACAGTTTTTCTGCATCCTGTTTTCCATTTTGAATGACCTCACTAGTACCATTTTTTAATTCAACTGTAATCGATTCATCGCCAAACTCTTTTTTCAAATCCTTTGGCGCACCAATCGCTCGAATCTTCCCTTTATGTAAGAAGGCTACACGATCACAAAGTATTTCTGCTTCACTCATATCGTGGGTCGTTAAAAATATTGTTGTACCCATCTCGTTTAATTTGCGCAAGCCGTTATATATATGCTGTGTATTAACAGGATCGAGTGCTGAAGTTGGCTCATCTAAAAATAATAGTTCTGGTTTATGCATGATGGCACGTGCAAGCGTAACACGTTGCATCATTCCTTTAGAAAGCTGACTAATTTTCTTTTTACGATCACCATATAAGTTAACAAAATCTAACGCCTCTTTTACGGATGATTTAGGCAATTGATATAAATTACTGAATAGTAATAAATTTTCCTCGATTGAAAGACGTGTATATAGTCCGCTATTATCTGTTAAAATACCGAAGCGTTTACGATTGTTACTTTGTTTCATCTCATTTGCTGGGCGACCAAACAGTAAAACGTCGCCATCCGTTTTTTCACTTTGTGCTGTTAATATTTTAATAGTAGTAGTTTTTCCGGAGCCGCTAGGTCCAAGAAAGCCGAATATTTCCCCTTTTTGAATAGTAAAGGAAACATCCTGTAATGCTGTTTCCTTATTAAATGTTTTTTTCAAATGCTGAACATCGATTACTGCGTTCATTTGAAAACCTCCCTGTGTTGTTGTTGATATCTACACTATAAGGGACAATAAGGATCTCAACATTAAAATACAGGTGAAAGGCAGTAAAATGATCGTTAGTGGAGAAATAGTTTAGCTGACAGGAGTCGTTTATTTCCTGGGAAATCTACTAAATTCCGAGTATTTCCTTTAAATCAGCGAGTTTATTTTTCGACAAAGGTACGACGGTCTTTTCATTGCTATTTAGGGCTAGGCTGTAGCTATTGCGAGTCCATGTAATGATTTCCCGTACCTTTTGTAAGTTAACGATATAAGAGCGATGACTTCTAAAGAAGCCGAACGGTGTCAATTTTTGCTCAAGTTCATTTAGTGACAATGTACATGGATAGGATTCACCTGTAACATACAGTGAAACAACCCCCTCAACACTTTCGATATAATCGATTTCGGGAGGATTAAATAAAATGATTTTATCGTTCTTCTTTGTTGGGATTTTATCAAGTCGAATCGGTGCACTTTCAAGAGAGGGGGGCGCAAGTTCTGCCTCATCTTCGTTCACATCTAATGCATGTAAGCCCATTGCATCTAGTCTATGTATTTCTGTACTCGAAACGATTAAATCCTCAAAATTGTTAGATAGTAAAATGACTGTTTTATTTTGCTTTTGAAGGACATCCAATAATTGAATCACTTTTTGTTTGGAGAATTCATCCATATTTTGGAATGGCTCTTCTAAAACTTGTATCGATTCCTGATTAAGATATGTATGAATCAATTTTAAACGTTGCTTTTCTCCATTTGAAAGTTTGCTGATTTTAATGTTCTTTTGCTCCATTAAAGCAAATAATGTTAATAGATCCTCTAGCTTTTTAGAAGAAGCATTGAAAAGCTTTATGCAAAATTTGATATATTCCCGAACTGTTAGTCGCTCATACAAGGCATTTTCACGATAATATGTATACGTATTGCTTTGCTTCGAAAACCACTGTATTAATGTATGTATTTTTGACACATCAGTGTGGATGCCAATAATAATGCCAGGTTGCATGGATAGGTGAAAGTTTGGATAAATTACATTTCCTCCTTCTATATAAGGATCAATAATAATGCTTTCATTTTGGTTCATTGTTTTGTCCTCCTTGACAGGTCTTAATTTCGAAAAATTGCGAGATTTCAGCATGTGCCTGTGAATAACTTTCATCACAATAGTTTGAATTATTGAAGTCCATAAAACCGTGCTGACCTGGATATTGTCTCGTATGAACAGACGGTAATGCATCGAGTGTTTTCTTTAATTCATGGACGTTAAAATTTTTCTCATGACTTGGTAAAATAACAAGTGTCGGACAAGAGGGGATTATATCCATATATTGACGAATGCGTGATCCATAAACGCAAACGATTCCTTGTAATGGTAGTATTGATAGTCTCCAAGCTAATGTTGCGCCCACACTAAATCCAATTAACATTATTTCATCATAATGAGTCCTAGCTTCCAATATTTTTTCGGTCAGTTTTTCGAGAGGAGCATCAAATCCAACTTCGTTTATGAAATATTCATAGGCGTCCTGTTCTTGTTCGTATGGAAATGTTTTCCTCCCTGAATATAAAGAAATGCATTCAACAGTAGTGTTGACGTTACTGAATGTTTCAGCTTGCAATTTTATAAAATCGTTGACGCCATAAATCTCATGTAAAATAAATACTTTTCTCTTCATTTTTACCTCTTTCATTTTTTAATAGTGTATCAAAGAATAATCCTATCGTATAAAATTTTTGTATTTCAAAAAGCACTCAAAAGTAAAAAAATCCGCGCAGACTTATGTGATCTTGATTTGACCACAGAAATCGAGGCGGAGTTTTCCGTTGATATATCCCTTTATTTCATAACTTTAGACATAAAACCCTTCATTTCCAGACTAAGCGTATTAAGCTCATCAATAATTTCACTAAAGTCCTGAACAAGTTGGGCTTGTTCGTTGGTGGCACCATTTATTTGAGTCATGTTTTGTTTTAAATTTTCAAGATTATGATTGATGCTTCGAAGTGAGGATTCAATGTGATCAGTAGCAGTAGTTGTTTCTGTAGAAAGTTTGCGAACTTCTTGCGCTACTATATTAAATCCGGCACCATGTTGGCCCGCTCGTGCTGCTTCGATTGATGCATTTAATCCGAGTAAATTGGTTTGACGAGAAATATTTTTTATTAAATCGGTAATGCCGTTTGTTTTTTCAGCGTCCTCTAAAGCAAATTGTGTTTGTTTATTGATTTCCTCACTAGTTGCGGCTAGTTCCTCTGAATTAGAGGCAATTGTATGTACTTTATCCTGTAGGTTTTGAATAATATCATTCATGGTAAGAATATATTTTTCCATTTGGAGAGAATGATCAATAGGTAATCCAAAGGCTAGCGCCCCTACAATATGCCCATTTTCACGAACGGGAAAAGAGAATCCGTTAAAATCTATACCATAAACCTCTTTTGGTACAGGTGAATCAGTGCTTTTCCCTTTAAGCGGGAGACGTAAAATGGCATCATCTGGATTAATTTTTTGCCCGTTTTTATAACCAGCATCTAATCGTTTCCCAGCTAAATAAACAACAATACTTTCACTCTCTTTGTCTACTAATGCCATCATGGCCTCACCCTTCATAGCTAAATGAATGTAAGGCAATGACTTTGATAATGCTTCAATAATATTCATAATGACCTCCTTGGTATATGTAAACTTCGTTCAATGGGGTATAAAATCTCTCATTTATATAAACGTTATTTTTTGGAAAGTAATGCTTCTTTAATTGTATGAAAAAAGGAAGAGAATAAAAAGACTATCTTAATACCATTATTCTTTAAAAAAGTACGAAAATAAGGTCCTATATGTTTAATTTGTTTAAAAGGTTGGATTTACATGGTAACAAATATTGCAGGTTCAGTAATCATGGTGCATACGCAATAGAACTTTACAGAAAATAATACGGTATTACAACATAGATAATACTATGTAAAATGGTTGATTGGAGTGTAGGCTGGGCGACTCCTTGGGGATCAGCGATAGGGGAACGAAGGCTAAGAACATTACATCCTGTGATAACGCCTTCGTGACCAACCTCGGTGCTGCTGCCGCTACGTTAGCACTACGCTTTCGCGCAAAAAACATCTGTTGGCCCGAGACCCTGGAGCGAGCAACGCGAGTGAAGCGGCTCATCGGACGCCCCCAGGAAGCTTTGCTCTGTGCGAAAGCGAAGCGGCAGCAACAATGTTTTATCTGTAGCGAAAGCGAAGCGCCAGCTACAAAGCGCCCAGCCGGAACGGAAATCAACTATTCGTTTTGCAGGAGTATACTTTAGCTATTTAATTTTTCTTTCGCAAAACCTTAACATAGCTTTCTCTTTTTTGGACAACCTAAACTAGAAATAATAGCATGAGGTGATGATCATGAGAATAGAAAGGTCGTCCGAATGGGAAGAAGGCTTTATCAATAAACTGAATGAACTTGGAAAATGGGATAGCTGGACATTGTACAAGATGAATTATGAAATTGTAAAAATGAAATTAATTACTGATTTCACAGGTTTACAGGCGACAAAGTATTTACCAAATTTAACACCGCTTAAGCATCAGTTGGAAGCAGCGGAAACAGTTATTGAACGTATGAATGGTAAAGCGATTTTAGCTGATGAAGTGGGTCTTGGTAAAACAATTGAAGCAGGTTTGGTTTTAAAAGAATATTTGATTCGTGGCCTTGTTAAGAGAGCATTAATATTAGCTCCGGCCTCGCTTATTAATCAATGGGTTGAAGAATTAAATATAAAGTTCCATATTCCGGCAGTAGCTTATAAAAAAAATGTTCAGATTGAGCGCCATGATGTCCTTATTATGAGTATGGATACGGCGAAGAAAAGTCCTCATAAAGAGCGTATTTATGAGCAGAATTACGACATGATTATTATCGATGAGGCCCATAAATTAAAAAATCATAAAACCCAAATTTACGAATTCGTGCAAGGCTTAAAGAAAAAGTTTTGTTTACTATTAACAGCCACACCGATTCAAAACGATGTTTTTGAATTATTTTATCTTATTTCTTTACTTAAGCCTGGTCATCTTGGCAATTATGATACATTTCAATCTGCATTTTCGGCAAGTAAGCATGATTTAGAGCATAATGATTATTTAAAGGAATTAGTGAATCAGGTGATGGTGAGGAATAGGCGGGAGGACACGGGTATTGAATGGACGAATCGCCGTGTTCAAATTGTTCCTATCCAGTTCACTAAGGAAGAAGAGGAAGTTTATAATCTGCTCGGAACGCTTCAAAATACAGGCTCTTTTTCAATGATTACATTGCAGAAGGAAATGTGTAGTAGTAAAGAGGCTACAGCTTTAACATTATCTAAAATGATGGAAGACAATGCACAATCACAAGAAATTGAAGATATATTAGTAAAATTAATGGCCTTAGAAGTGAATTCAAAGGCGAAAAAGACACTTGAAATAGTTGAACAGGCCAAAGATAAAGTGATTATTTTTACAGAATATAGAGCTACTCAAATTTATTTGCAATGGTACTTACATGCTAACGGTATAACGAGTGTCCTGTTCAACGGTAAATATAATAAAAGCAAACGGGATTATATGAAGCATCTTTTTAAGGAAAGGGCACAGGTTTTAATCGCAACTGAGGCAGGCGGAGAGGGGATAAACCTTCAGTTTTGCCATCATGTTATTAACTATGATTTGCCCTGGAACCCTATGAAGCTAGAGCAACGGATTGGTCGTGTGCATCGATTAGGGCAAGAGCATGATGTTCATATTTATAATTTGGCTATTGCCAATACGATTGAAGAGAATATTTTAGCATTACTTCATACGAAAATTGATGTTTTTGAAAAGGTAGTCGGCGATTTAGATGCGATTCTATCTAATTTTAAAGAATCTGTATAGTGTAAGGGAGAAGGACCCATGTATCCACAGCAAGTTCATAGTTATTTACGACAATTTTTTAATGAAAATGGTTGCCCTATTATAAGTGAAGAAGAACATTATCTTACAGTACAATTAACAGCTGATATCGATAAAAGAATTATGAATCGCCCTTTTTATTGGCAATACGTAGAAGCGACAAATAGTGAGGCAAATCCAGCTCAAGTAACTTTCATTACAAATCAGACAGCATCAACTGGGAATCTTTATGGTGAAGCTATTCATTTCGGCTCACCGAGAATGAACCAGCTTTTTCAAGCGACAAGGGAGCTAGGAGCGTATGTTCAGCTTTTTGAGAAGGTAGATAACGCAATAGGGCAAGTTATCCTTACGCCATGGCTAGGTGTTAATTTTAAAGTGTCGTATTGCTGCGACCAAACGAAAGAAATGCTTTATTCATTTGGCATAAACTTGCTAACGGGCATCATCAAAGAGGAATTTCAGGAGACGATATGTGCATCTGAATTTGACACTGTTCCAGCAGACAATGCTTTTCATGTTCAATTTATCATCAAGCCCCTTAGAGCACTCGAAAGATTACACGCTACTATTGAAAAGATTATTGAACAAGATGACCATTCATGGGCTACTGAAGCAAAAAAACGATGGCAACGGGATCAGCGAGTGCTCGATTATTTTTATGAAGAGGAAGAAGACAAACCAGAATGCTATGAAATTGAAAAGAAGGCATTAGAGGAACAATACGATACAAAGATTAAAATAGAGATTATTAATGGTGGATTATTTTATCTTTATTGAGCTTATTTTTTTGTAGTGAAAGTGATGTAGCTAAAAATAAGGTAAGAGGGTGAGCGATTGTAATTTCCCTTAAGTGAATGGGAAACCGATTGATGAAAATGGAAGTGAATTTTTTGGCTAAACATTATTGAAATCAAAAAAAGTTGACCAAAGGAGAGGGAATCATCTTTAGTCAACTTTTGGTTTTACTAAATAAACTTCATTTTTATTGATAGTTTTGCATTAGATATAGAATTATTTTTTGAAAAACTCTAATTCCTTTACTACTCTGAACTCCTTAGGTATTTCAATTAATCTTAAATGGGGGACACACCATTTCTTAAAATCTGGAGTCTTTATTCCCGCTTTTTTTAATTTTATTAAAGCTATAGGAATTGCTCCCAATCTTTTATCTTCTTCAAAAGTTATTTTAACTTCGTCCACATCAGGATGTGAGAGTATAACCTTTCTTATAATACCAGGATATAAATTTTCACCTGCACACTTAAAAGTATTTTTTTTTCTTTCAATGAATGTATATTCTTTTGTATTCACATTCTTTTTAAAGTAATCACCAGTTAAAAGCCAATTATTATAAAATTCACTTTCCTTAATTATTTGTCCATCTTTTAAGTAACCTAGCATTGCTGTAGGAGTATCAATAATTAACTCTCCAATTTCATAGTCCTCGGTTATTTGAATATCCTTCAAATCAAGTCTTATGTTTCTCATTGGGAACCCAATAGAATTTGGATTATTTTGAATGTTCAGATTGTTTGTCGCGACACGCGGTCCTGCCTCCGATAAACCATATGTTAGATAGATTTCTCCTTCAAACTTTTCTTTTAATGAATTTATATCTTCTAGATCTGCTGATTCTCCGCCAATAGTAATTTTATTAAGGGTATATGGAATCGAAATATTAGTTTTTAATATTTTCTTTAAAACTCCAGGCGTCAGAGAAGCAAGGGTAACCTGATGTTTTAAACAATATTGCTCCCAGGTACTTGGATAAAAAGGGTGTTCGGGTATTATTATGTTTTTCCCTTTTAATAGGGCACCGAAAATTCCGGCTATTAAACCATAAGAGAAAAAGAAGGGTAAAGTAGCTATATACGTACCTTTTTCATCTTCAATTTCATTTATAGCGTCCATATGGAGTAAAGCATTTAACATAGCATTACTATTGCTATGCACGACTGATTTTGGAAACCCAGTACTTCCGGAAGTTGTTATTATTATGCAATGCTTTAATTTTTCGTTAACAAATGTTTCCGATGTATAAGTTAATAAGTTATATCCCCCAATAAAATCATTTTCCAATAATGTGGAATCGAAAGACGGAAAAAACGTGTTCTTTAAGGTAGTGTATATAGCTGCTGGTTTCACATTTTGACAGATGTGGTCATAGCTCTCTTTTGATAAAAGGTTAGAAACAGGTACTGGTACAGCCCCCATTTTCATTAAACTTATAATATTAATTATTAAATTGCTGTTACTAGGCATTGCTAAGAGTACTGTATTTCCGGGCTTTATTCCAATATCATTCCATTTTTGTGATTGATATTCAATTTTTTGGATTAACTCGCTGTAGCTAAGTATATTAGGATTTACACCTGAATAATCTTTAACATAGGAATTAAATGTAAAAGCATGTTGTATCCAATCATTAATACAGTATTTATCTTTTATTTCCATATAAACCAACCTTTATTTGGATAATTTAATTATTACTTTATTAAGTGATTTTATGAATTTATCTTTCTTTTCGGCACTATAAAAATAGTTGTACAAGTCGTAAGCTTCATTTAAATATGAAGAAATTTGAATAGGTATTGAATCAACGCTAGAACTAATACTTTTTTTCGAAGAGGGATCAGCTTTGACATTAATATCAATTTTAATTGATTGAGCTTCTCTTTTATTTGAAATTCTAAAGAAAATAGCGGAGCCCCAGTCACCTTTATTATTTATATCAACTTGTCCAACCATCATGTTATCAGCATCATTGCGGTAGATATAGTTTGAAGAAATCAGAATACAATCGGCAATATTCATTTTTTCCCCAGATAAAACCATAGTTGGTCCATTTAATTTGGTTGCAAGGGCAGATAATCCAGCAGACATATTATAGCCAGATACAGAATACATAGCAGGAGACGAGGAACCCTTTCTTACACGATTTGCGTAGTTATATGCAATTTGATGGTTTCCTGTTTTACTTCCAATTAGAATACCGGTTTTTTCTTTATTTATTGGCTTCTTTAATTTTTCATTTAATTTAACAACTGCAGATACTGCGAGGGCAGTTGAGTTATCAATTTTAGGAGTCAAGCCTTTTAAGGCACTTGGCTTAGTAATAATGTTATTAACTATATGATGTGATTCTAAAAATGTATCAGGGTCAAAACCAGATAATGTTACAAGTGTACAATCTGAAATATAGACAGAATTGTTCATATTATAATTACTCCTTATATAGTGAATTATTTCCATTTTCTTCTCTTAGAGTTGTCCATATATTCATTGAAATTATTAGTTCATTTTGTTTCGATAATAGAGAACAATAAGCTATTCCTATCTGCCCTTTCTTTTTAACTTCAGCGTGTAATAACAAATTTTTTCTATTATTTGATACTACATCTATGTAGTTTGAAGAATGGTATACTAGATTATTAAATTGTATTGGGAATGTGCTTTTATTATTAAATAGTTCAATACTACTAGCTCTGCATCCAATTTGTGCTAATCCTTCTAGTATAATAAAGAGGGGTACATGTATTGAAGAAGGAGAAGTTTTATACTGATCTGGATGAAACTCTGCTTGGTACTTTCCTTCTAATTTGTTAAGAGGACCACAAATTTTTAAATACATAAATAATCTTCACCTCCTAAGATAAAGAACCCGTTTCAGACCAAGTACCCATAATATTATAGCCTGCATCTACATATGAAACTTGACCTGTAGTGCATTCAGATAAATTACTTGCATAATATAAAACTGTTTTTGCTACATCTTCTTGTGTCACATTTTTCTTTAGAGGACTTTGCATGGCTCTTTTTTCTACCATTTCTCTGAAGTTAGGTAAACCAAAAGCTGCCAGAGTTCTAATAGGCCCTGCTGATACTACGTTTACTCTGATTTGTTCTTCACCAAGTTCGCTAGCAAGGTATTTACTAGTAGTTTCCAATGCGGATTTAGCAATCCCTAATAAATTGTATCCAGCACAAACTCTATTAGCGCCTAAATAGGAAAGAGCAACTATTGATGAGCCTTCTCTAAGATAAGGTCTTGCATGTTTACAAAAAGAAATAAGGGAATAAGCACTAATATCTAATGTTTCCAGAAATCCTTTTCTGCTAGTATTTATGACACCATTAGCTAATTCTTCTCCGTTGGCGTATGCCACAGCGTGGATAATGAAGTCTATTTGTCCGTATTTTTCACCAAACTCGTCAAATACACTTTTCACTTGTTCTTCATTTTGTACATCACACATACGTACGAAATCTGAATTTACACTATTAGCTAATTTTTCAATCCACTTTTTTTCGCGTCTATATGTAAATCCTATTGTAGCCCCTTCTTCATGAAACAGTTTCGCAATTCCCCAAGCAATCGAACGATGATTTATTACTCCAGTTATAATTCCTTTTTTTCCTTCTAAAAGTCCCATATTTACAATCCTTTCTTATGATAAATGACCGCCACCACCAACAGGTAATGTGGCACCTATAAGTAATGGTTTACGACTTAATAATAGAATTACTGCCTCAGCGATTTCTTCTGATTTAGTAAACCGTCTAATAGGTATTTGTTTCAATAATTCTTTTCTTGTTTTGAGATCTAAATGATCTTTAATTAAATCGGTCTCAACAAAACCTGGTGCAATTACATTGACAGCGATGTTAAATCGTGCCATTTCTAGTGCCAAATTTTCACTAAATCTGTTAATAGCTATTTTTGAGGTTCCATAAAATGCATTCCCGATTCGTACATTATCGCTTGCCAGTGAAGAAATATTAATAATATCTCCTTTTCTGGCTTTAATCATATAAGGCAAAATGGATCGGCAAAAATTAAAACAACCACCTAGATTAGTATCTAACGTTTCTTTGAAATCAACCCAATCACTATCTTTAACTAAGCTATCACGAGTAATACCAGCGTTATTTATAAGAACGGTTATGGGATTATTTTCATCACATATTGTTTTTAAGTATTCATTTACCTCATATGGGGAACAACCATTTACTTTATCCCCTTGGCATCTATTTGGATGTTCAGTTTCGAGTGATTTAGCTTCTTTTTCTGAATTTAAAAAGGTGAAATTTACAAAGTATCCTTCTTCAATTAATTGTTTAACAATAACTCTTCCAATACCTCTACTGCCTCCTGTAACGAGAGCTCTTTTAGAATTCATATTAATCACACCGCCTTTATCATCATTTGTCCATTACAAACTAAATCACCATTAAAGTATTCATTTACTTGAAATGAAAATTTATATATTTTATTTTCTATATTTTTTAAATTTATTTCTACTTTGAGTAAGTCTCCTGGTAGGCAAGCTTTTCGAAATTTAGCTGTTTTTATTTCTATTGGCACTGTATTTAAATGTTTATAATTGGAATTTTGTATAAGAGATTCTAATGAAGATGCAACAGTGTTCATAATCATTGATCCAGGATATATACTCATATCAGGGAAATGTTCTTCAAAAATAGGTTCATTAAAAGATAAAAATTTAAGAGATATTATTCTTTTATCTCTAACTAATTCAATTTCTCGATCGATTGGATAATTACGATTTTGCATGCGATCTATCCTTTTCTAGATAGTTTTTAAATACATTTATTAAACACTTTTTAGTTAGGGGAGGGGGGATGTTTTCTAAACCTATGGATTCAATTAATTTAGAATTATCATATGTTAAATTGACACCTAAGAATTTGTTATTATCTTTGTTCATAGTATTAAAAACTTTATTAAACCCTTCTTTACCCTCTCCAAAACCTATCTTTAAGTTTCCTACAGAGAGTTCTTCAAAAATGAGAAAGTGTTCTTTTGCTGTTAAAAGATTTTGATTACACGCATGAAATATCTCTTGCATTTTTGTTTTTGAAACTTTTCGATTCCTTAAAAAAGTACATAAGTTTATTAAATGGTCGATATGAATAACAGGAAATTTTTTGTTAGGATCAATATCCAAATAAAAAGTCATATTTTTATTGATAAAACGTTTCAATATATGCAAGTAAGAATAATAACCATACTTAGTGTTATTTACCCATCCGCTATTACTATCTCCAATTACACTACCAGGTCGAAGAATTGTTAAAGGTATATTTGTTTTTGAGGATTCATTCCATAACATGTACTCTGCCAACACTTTAGATGCTGTATATGGATTCACGGATTCAAAATCTGTTAGAAGTTCTTCTGGAACTTGTTTTTCAATACCATTAAATTCCCCTAATCCTGCTGTACCAGTTGAAGAAATATAATAGTATCTTCCACATTTTTTTAACTGGCTCATTATATTTGTAGAGATAACGGCATTAAATTTTATGGATTCAGAGAGTTCTGAAAAATCGTAACTCATATGTGCTGCAATATGCCAAACTTCATCTACTTCTAATTCCTTTAAACATTCTTTTATAGCTTCTACATCTGTTAAACATTTGCAGAGTGCTACTTTTATTTTTCGTTCTACATCTAACTGCATTCCATATTCCGCCAATACTAAGTTTACTGCAGTTATGGCGCGATTTTTTGCTGTTTCTGAATCAGTTAAATAAATTAATTCAATATCAGGTTCCTCTATGAATTTTGCGGCTAATGCACTTCCAATAAAGCCTGTAATACCGGTTATTAAAATAGTTTTCATGATTTTATATCTCCTTATTGATATTGGTAAAAACTAGACAAGCATTTGCTCC
Organism: Lysinibacillus sp. Bpr_S20; assembly: GCF_023337835.1. Taxonomy (NCBI): domain Bacteria; kingdom Bacillati; phylum Bacillota; class Bacilli; order Caryophanales; family Bacillaceae; genus Lysinibacillus; species Lysinibacillus sp. Bpr_S20. Next base: position 57,879 of record NZ_JALNLQ010000012.1, on the reverse strand, counting down.
ACCAAATCCATAAGTTACACTGGCAGTGATTAGATTTTTACCATCAATACGTAATGGTTCTCCTATTACAAGGTTTTTATTTTCCCATTCAGCAGAATATTTTTTTAAACCTGCTGTAGGTGGGGCAGTCTTTTTATTTAACGCCAATATGGCAATAATCGCTTCAATGGCGCCAGTTGCGCCCAATGTATGTCCAAAAGCTGATTTAGTAGAGGATACTGGAGTTTGGGAATCCGAAAAAAGAATTTCATAAACTTTAGCTTCCATTTTATCGTTTGTAGGGGTACCAGATCCGTGTGCATTAATATAAGAAATATCACTTGCTTTAAAGGGTGTTTGGTTTATTGCTTGCTCTATTACTCTTATTGCACCTAAGCCGTTTTCATCTGGTGCAGTTACAGATGAAGTATCGGTGGTATTACTACGTCCGATTATTGATGCATAGTAGTTCGCATTTTTTCGCTTAATATTCTTTGGAGCTTCCAAAATTATGAAGGCAGCTCCCTCTCCTAAAGAAGTTCCATCACTATCAAAGGAGAATGGCCTGCACTTTGTAGGGGAAAGAGTATGCAAACTAGAATGTCCTGTCATTTTGTAGATGTCTAGAATATCGACCCCTCCACAAATGACAATGTCAAACTCTTGAAATTGTATCAAGTCACAACCAATGCTAATAGCGTCACTACCAGATGAACATGCGGACGAAATTGCTAGGAAGGGAATAGTAAGACCTATTTCATTCAATACGTCAGGAATATAATCATCTATATTTGTAGGACTATTCTCATTTTCAAAAATGTGACCAAGGCTAGTTCCTAATACTAAAGCTGATTTTGCTTGGTTGATGTCGGTTATAGTTAAGCCTGAATCATTAATAGTATTGGTAATGGCTTCTTTTGAAAGTTGTAACATTCTATCTTTTCCTGTTAGCGAGTATATGGATTTTATTTCCCCACCTATAGAACTACGTAATTGCTCAGTATCGAATGAAGTTATAGGTGAAAGGCCATCTTTCCCACTACATAAGAACTCCCAAGTTTCTTCTATGCTTGATCCTAAACAACTAACTAAACTTAGACCGGTCACTAAAGGGCTTTTATATAATTCCATTAATTAACCTCCTAAATAATATATTAAAAAGAAAATAATTACATTTTATTTCAAATCAATAATTTAATTTCATTTGGTGTTTTTACTAACTCCCCTGTTCTACTATTTACAAATGCTATAGTCATTCTAGATCTATTAATAATTTTATTTTCAATAATCATATATATATTTAAAACAATACTGTTACGATTAATTGTCAAATCTTTTATACATATTGAGACTATATCATCTTGTTTTGCAGAACCATTATATATTGAATGTACTCGACCAACTCGGATTTCAGTCATTCCATCTTCAAATATGCCCTCCTTAAGTCCTTTGTGACGAAAAAATTTTAAAAAAGCTAAACTCGACCATTTAAAGTAATTAGAGAAATGGACTACTTTAAAAGCGTCCACTTCTTCTGGTAAAACACAGTGTTTAAGTTCGAAAAGCATTGAGAATCACCTACTTAAACTGTAATATTTAGTTTTTTTTCAATTAATTCAATAATTGCATTAATAGTTCTAAAATTTTCTGGTACAAATTCTTCATCAGAAATTTTAATGTTATAAACATCTTCTACATGAGCCATTAATTCGGTAAAACCTAACGAATCAACCCCTAATTCATTCCCTAAACTCATATTAGGAGAAATCTCCTCAATCGTGAAATCAACAAGAAGATCCTCTACCAAGAAATACTTTAAGTCTTGCTCCATTTTTGATTTGTCTAACATAAATAGCCTCCTAAGAATAAATAGTTTAGTTGTAAAAAACCCTATTAAGTTACTTTGAGAAAAAGGAACTTTATTATTTGAAAATAATGTATTAATACGGGATTTTTTCAACAAATATACTATAGTTCTTTAGATGCTAATAAATCAAGGTTTATTTTTCTTGGTACATACGAAAAAATAGGGTTTCTAGTTCTTTTAATGTTTTTTTATTATATTAATATAGTTAAAGAGTGCGATTAAAAATACATATATATAATAGGAATAGAATTTTCCTGAAAACTATATTTAAAAATTTTCATTTTTTTCTAAAAATTTTGTACTTTTTAGGAAATTACAGAGACTTAATTTAAAATCATGTATTTCTTTTATCTCTTTTTTATGAATAAAGTAAATTTGAGTAGTAGGAAGATTGAATTTTGAAGTTGGAATATGAACTAATTCATTTCGTTGTAATTCTTTTTGCACTAATAAGCTAGGTAAAAATGAAATGCCTAAACCAGCCATAATGAATTGTTTAGTAATTTCAACTTGTGTTACGGCCATTGATTTCGTATTTGGATAAAAATTTTTAATAATGGGTAATAAATCCTCCCAATATACTGGATGATTATGGGTTAGCATTTTGTATTTATAAAATATTTCCTCTTCTTTTATATTATTAACTTCCGTTTTTGGAGCAACTAGTATTACCTCGTCTTTCCATATACTTTCAAATATTAATTTGGATTGATATGGAACCATTCTAGAAATACCTATGTCTGCATTCCCGGCGTTTACCTCCTGTCCAATATCAGGAGATTTGGTCACATTAATTGTTATATCTATATGTGGATTTTCAATGAAATAATTTTTTAAAAATTCGGGAAATACTGTAGCAGCAATATGTGGAGCAATGGAGATAGTTAATTTTTTTTTATATCCTTGTTTCCAGTTTTGAATTCCTTCTAACCCAGAGTTATAAGCATCTATTAGTTTTCTTGCATAAGGTAAAAAGCAATGACCTGCCTCAGTTAGTGAAATATTTCTTCCATTTTTTTTAAATAAGTCAGTTTCTAAAAGTAATTCTAAATTTTTTATATGTAGTGTAACAGTTGGTTGAGAAATAAATAAAATTTCCGATGTTTTACGAAAGTTTTCATGCTCTGCGGCAGTAATAAAAGTTTGTATCCATTTGATATCCATTGTTTTAATTACTCCTCTCATTAATTACAAATCATAATTAATCTGATTGAATTTTCTTAATTTTAATAATAGTGTCTCGGTAGTATTATGTAAATAATTACAAATTTTAAATTCCGTTGTAATTATTAATTTATGGGAGGAAGTTAAATAATGAATATCCAATTGTTAGAACCGACTGAAGAGAATTTTGCTATAGCTGCCAATTGCGTTAAAAATGGGGGAGTAATAGTTTCACCAAGTGATACCAATTTAGCTTTAACATTAGATCCATGGAACGAAGATGCAATAAATAGGGCATTCGCTGTAAAAAATCGTCCAGCTAATTCCGCACTAACACTGTTCTTTTTAGAACCAAACGACTGGAAAAAATATGGGGAGGCAGTTGATGAGGAAATTGTTCAATCCTTAGTAGACGCTTTTTGGCCAGGACCATTAAATTTAATACTAAAGAAAAAAGATACTGTCCCGGATAGAATGGTATGTGGTGGAGAAACAGTTGCATTAGGATGCTTAAGTAATCCTGTATGGAGAGGATTTATGGGGAAATTAAATAAACCAGTAACAATGACTTCTGCAAACCTATCTGGACAGGCAGATGGAGTCTTAGTTGATTTAAACTTAGCCTTAAATCAGGTTGGGCAAAATGTTGATTATATTTTGAAAGGTGAGGCACAAAATACTACTAAATCAAGTACTATTATTGATTTAACTGGAACACCATACATTACAAGGTTAGGAGATATTACAGCTGAACAAATTAATGCTGTTATTAATATTATCCCTGAAATGGCACTTACAAAATAGTATCAGAAAAGAAGGGATTTTTAGTGAAAACAAATTTAATTTATTTTTATATTTACCGAATTATTTCAAGGTCATATTTTCATCTTCCTGTGTTATTTGTTTATTTTTATATTAAAGATATTCCACTGTTGCAAATAGAACTACTACTAGCTGTTTACGGTTTTATGTTAATAATTTCCTCGAAATGGAATGTGCTTTTAGGACAAAGACTGAAAAAAAAGTATGTAATAGCATTAGGAGAAATAATAAAGGCTATTGGGTTAGTTTGCTTTCTCTTTAGTTCAAATATTTTAATATTAATAGTTGGTCAAATTCTTTCTGGTATAGGCTATAGTTTAGCCGTAGGTACCGATGCTAGTCTTTTACGAAGTCTATTTTCCAATGAAATGTCCGAACAATATAAAAAAGTAGAATCCTCATCTAATAGCTTTATGTTTATTTCGTTTTTACTATCAGGAATATTAGGAAGTATTATTTTTCAGTGGAATGCTGAATATGTATTCTACTTTTCTATAGGAGCAAATATAATAGCGACTCTCTCTATTATATTAATTACTGAGAAGAATATAGATGAAGCTCCTATGAATATTAACCAAAGAATAAACAAAGATATCCATAGCCAAATAGTACCTGAAAATATCTTTTGGAAAAATTATTATGCACTTGCTAGAGGATTTTCGCAAGCGGTATTTGTGGGTTTCTTACCGTATCTTTTTTTTATAACTATTAAGGTTAATTTTTACTATTTCGGTATGATTTTGAGTCTATTTACAATAACGGGATTTTTTTCAGCACGTTTTATCATTAAATTGAGTAAAAAGATAGATAAGAGAAAATTAGCATTTGGAACGGTTTTCATGGCTACTCTTTCTATTATTTTATTTAGCTTTTCTGAAAATTACTTTATAAGTATTATTGCCATAAGTTTATTAGGTTTTTCATCAGGAGGGGTAAGACCTTTAACTTTCAGTAATTTAAATACTACAGAAATGAGCGATAACCAAAGAAGTTTATTCTTCTCTTCCATTGAAAAGCTTTATGGGTTTTGGAATGTTTTTTTATTAATAGGAGGAGGAATTCTATTTTATTTAACAAATTTCAAGAATATCATGCTGTTGTTTGCTGCAATTTATGTTATTTCTAGTATTTTTATTTTTAAAAAATATGAAATTTCCCCTTCAGGATATGCTACAAATAAAAAAATGAATTCGGAGGTTTTAAAATGATAGTTACTTTTTTAGGTCATTCTTGTTTATTAGTAGAGGAAAATAACTATAGAGTCATTATTGACCCTTTTTTAACTGATAATCCCCAAGCAAAAGTAAAGCCTGAAGAAATAGATGTAGATGCAATTCTGATTACACATGGACATTCAGATCATATTGGTGATGCAGTTGCAATTGCTAAAAAAAATAATTGTAAAATTGTCACTAACTATGAATTAGCAATGTATTTAGCTCAACAAGGTGTAGATGTTCATCCTCTAGGAATTGGTGGTGCATTTGATTTTGAGTGGGGGAGAGTAAAGTTAACTCAAGCATTCCATGGTTCTGGAATTGAAGTAAGTCCTGGTACATTTATTTACGGTGGGATGCCAACGGGAATACTGCTAACTATGAATAACAAAACATTGTATCACGCAGGTGACACGGGATTGTTTGGTGATATGAGGATAATAGGGGAATTAAACGAAATAGATGTTGCTGCACTACCGATTGGAGATAATTTCACAATGGGAATGAAGGATGCCACAATTGCAGCAACATGGTTGAAAGCAAAAACATATCTTCCATTACACTATAATACATTCCCTTTAATTGAACAAAATCCTCTAAAATGGAAGGAAATGATGAAAGAAAATAATAATGAAGTAATTATTTTAGACGTTGGTGAATGTCATATCTATGATAAAGGTCAACTAAAGTCGGGAGAAATCGTTTAATGAAAAAGAAAACAATGCTTGATAAAATCTGGGGAAAACACGAAGTATATAGTAAAAAAGATGAACCTAGTATTATATATATTGATTTACACTTAATTCATGAAGTGACATCTGCTCAAGCGTTTGAAGGCCTATCTTTAGCTCAGAAAAAGGTGAGAAGGCCTGATTTAACTTTTGCTACAATGGATCATGTCACACCGACTACAGCTAATCGTTGGAATATTGAAAACTCTATTTCGAAAGAGCAAATTAATGCGTTAATTGAAAATTGTAAAAAGTATGGCATAAAATTGTATGATTTAAACAGTATTGAACAAGGTATTGTACATGTGATGGGACCAGAACTTGGTTTAACACAGCCAGGTATGACTATAGTGTGTGGTGATAGCCATACCTCAACGCATGGTGCTTTTGGCTCGTTGGCTTTCGGAATAGGAACAAGCGAGGTAGAGCATGTACTAGCTACGCAATGCTTGAGACAAACAAAACCTAAAAGTCTTGAAGTAGCTATTACAGGAAATTTAAGACCAGGGACAACTGCTAAAGATTTAATTTTAGCAATAATATCCCGCTTCGGAACTGATTTTGCTACAGGTTATGTGATCGAGTACACTGGTGAAGTTATAAGAAACATGTCTATGGAAGAAAGAATGACAGTTTGCAATATGTCTATTGAGGCAGGAGCTAGAGCAGGTATGATTGCTCCTGATGAAACAACTTTCGAATACTTAAGAGAGCGCGAATATACACCCACTAAGGAATATTTTGATACCTTAGTTGAAGAGTGGAAAAATATTTATACAGATGACGGCGCTACTTATGATTATAGATTGGAATTCGATGCTACTAATGTTGTACCTCAAGTAACTTGGGGCACAAGTCCTGGGATGGGAATAGGTATTACTGATACAATTCCACACCCTGATATGTTCGAAAGTCCAGAAGAAAAACAAAATGTAATAAATGCCCTGAATTATATGGGATTACAACCAGGTATTCCAATGACAGACATACAAGTTGATGTTGTGTTTATTGGTTCATGTACAAATGGCCGTCTTGAGGATTTAAGACAGGCTGCCTCTATAGCTAAAGGGAGAAAAGTATCAGAAAATGTAAGAGCTCTGATTGTCCCAGGCTCTGGTAATGTAAAAGCGCAAGCCGAAAAAGAAGGCCTTGATATTATATTCAAAGAAGCAGGTTTTGAATGGAGGGAGGCTGGATGCAGTATGTGCTTAGGGATGAATCCAGATATCATCTCTTCTGGTCAAAGATGTGCTTCTACATCTAACCGCAATTTTGAAGGTCGTCAAGGTCGTGGTGGACGAACTCATTTAGTTTCCCCAGCGATGGCAGCAGGAGCTGCCATAAGCGGACATTTTGTAGATGTTCGGGATTGGGCTGCTGCAAAAATACCGGTCTTTTCAAAATAATGGAGGTACAAAATATGAAAGCATTTAAAACTTTTAAAGGGACAGTAGCACCTGTTGATCGATCTAATGTGGACACAGATGCTATCATTCCGAAGTATTTTTTAAATAGTATTAAAAGAACAGGATACGGACAGTACTTATTTTATGAATGGCGTTTCAATAAAGATGGCAGTTTAAATACTCAATTTGAATTAAATAAAGAAAGATATAAAAATGCTTCTATATTATTAAGTAGATCGAATTTTGGATGTGGATCTTCGCGTGAACATGCTCCATGGACTATAAAGGAGTTTGGCTTTCATGCAATTATAGCTTCTTCGTTTGCAGATATTTTTTATAATAATTGTTTTAAAAATGGAATTCTGCCTATTGTTTTATCAGAGAAACAAATAGATGAACTATTTAATAATGTGAAAAGTATCCATAATTATAACTTAGAGATTAATTTGTCAGAGCAAATCATTACAGATAATAATAATAAAATAAGTTTTAATATAGAAGAGCATAGAAAAAAATCTCTTCTTCTCGGGATGAATGATATTGATTTGACTTTAAAGCATGAAGATGCAATAGCACTCTATGAAAAATCAAAAAAACCTACTTATAATTTTATGTTCAACTGATAGATTGTAATTCTAAATGAAGCGGCTTATCTTAAAGTCGCTTTTTCTTTATTCAGCAAATGTTCCATTATAATGTAGAGGGAGATGAACAGTGGTGGGCAATCACCTATAAATAGCTTTGTAAATAATTGAATCTTTATCTTTATCAAGAGGTGATATATGAAGCATGCTTTAGTAGTAGGTGGAACAGGGATGTTAAGTGATGTTTCAATATGGTTAGTTAGTATGGGATATCATACTTCAGTAATCTGTAGAAACTACACTAAAATGGATAAGTTAATAAAAAGATCAATAGATAGAAATGCAATAACTCCTCTTTTCGTAGACTATACAAATAAAGAAGAATTAGAACAGAAATTGTTATTTACTACTATAAAGAATGGTGAAATCGGTCTAATAGTTGCATGGATTCATCCTTATGCAAAAAGTACTTTAAAACATATATTAAGGGTAATAAAAAATGATAATATTAAGGTTTTCCATATATTAAATAGTAGATCTGATTTAAAACAAACGAAGAGTTACTTATCTATACCTGAATACTATCTCTATCGTCAAATTCAATTAGGCTTTATCGTCGAAGGGGATTATTCTCGATGGTTAACTCATGAAGAAATTGCAAAAGGTATTCTAGAATCCATACAAAACGATATTGAAGAACAGATAATAGGGGTTGTCCATCCGTGGGAAAAGCGTCCACAAAGGTTTTCATATTTCCAGAAAAAATAATGTAAATTATAGCAAACCTAGTTTCTTCTATTATATACGTATTCTTTTAAGTAATTACGCCAAGGTAAAATATTTTACAAAATAATACTCATATGGATAAAAAAGGTTGTACGGAAAGATGAATAAACCAAAAATAACCATACAACCCTTTCATCATTTATTCTTTCTCGATAATATTTTTTAAATGTGCCAATTTATTAACCCAAAATAAATCAAAGTACTGTAGCCAGTCTTCAATTTCCTTTAGTTTTTCTGCATGTAATGTGTAAACTTTTTCCCGTCCCTTTTTTTGAGCAGAAACTAGTTCAGCCTGTTCTAAAATGTTTAAATGCTTCACGACAGCAGTTCGGCTTATAGAAAAATTCTCAGAAATAAGTGATATGGGTTTATCACTTGTGGCAAGTAGCTGTAGGACATGACGTCTTGTTGGATCAGAAATTGCTTGAAAAACATCATACTTTACAGCAAGCGGTGTCATTGTGATTCCACAACTTCTTTTAATTTTTTGCCGATAAGCATTGTCCAGCCGCCATCCATTGTTGTACGAATAGCTGCAGCAGGCATATTAGCTTTAGGAATGATGTGCGAAGCTTCTTTCCAGCCACCATGTGTTAACGTAAATTCTGTTTGCTCACCAATTTCTTTCAATTCAAAAGTGACAAACCATCCATCAGTATCCCATGCAAAACGAACAAAATGTGGGGCATCTACTTGTTCTACTCGACATGGTGAAGGGCCAAACGGTGATTGTATTGTAAATTCGTGGCCTTCAATTGGCTTAAAATTATTTGGCATTAGCCAAGAAGCAATTTTTTCAGCATCCGTTACAGTTTCCCATACTTTTTCAATCGGTGCTTTAAGTGTAACTGTCTTAACAATATTCTCTAGTTTTTCTGTCATTTAAAATGAACTCCTTTACGAAGAAATGTAACCTTAAGGTGTTATGAATATATAACACCTTAAGGTTATATGTCAATTATAAATACATTGGATAAATTTTCTCCACATCTTTTTGTATCGCCATACATATGTTAAAATTATTTTTATAATTTTCTGACTAAAAAGGAGGGGCTTTAAAATGGTGAACATATCTGTCTTTTTATTAATGTGCATTTTATTAATTATTTTGCCTGGCCCGGATACGGCGATTGCCACAAAAAATACACTCACCGTAAGCAGAAAGGGAGGCTTACAGACTTTACTTGGTTCATGCTGTGGATTATTGATTCATACTTTTGCAGCGGTTATTGGACTTTCTGCGATTATTGTAAAGTCAGCATATGTATTTGCCATTTTAAAATACGTCGGAGCGGTTTATTTATGCTATTTAGGTGTTAAAACTTTATGGGCCTTACGAGCAATACGTACGGAGTCTCCTGTTGTGCAAGACGAAACTCAAATTGATAACAAATATTCACAGCAATCATGCTTTAAGCAAGGCTTCTTAACGAACGTTACAAACCCAAAGGTGGCGGTCTTTTTTCTAACATTTTTACCACAGTTTGTAGATGGTAAGAGCGGTACATTTATGCCGTTTCTTATCATGGGGCTTATTTATACTGCGTTAACAGGATTTTGGTTTGTATTTTATGTTTACTTGTTGGATAAAATTAGTGCATTTATGAAAAAGCCAACGACGAAGGCTATTATCGAAGGATTGACAGGTGCAGTGTTAATTGGTTTTGGCATTAAGTTAGCATTAGAAAAAGCCCACTAAAAGGTAACGGGTTCTGTTTTTTTAGTACAAAAAGCAACATTGCAGGTTAAAAGGTAAATTAATTAGCATACAAAAAGGTACTGCAATTCGCTAGTACCTTTTTGTACAACTTGTGTTGATTTTCCGTGAATCGGAATTTAACGAAAGCCCTTCGTTAGAACAGTAAGCTAAAAAGTTAAACGCCTAAAATTGATTTAATTCGCTCGTTTTCTTCTTTCTTATCCAAATATTCATAGAGGCCAAGTCGATTTTTATGATATCGTCATTTGAATAAAACCTTCTACCAGCTGCAGATGTAAAGGATGGCTTCAATAAATCAATTTCATCGTAGTAATGCAAAGTTCGAATGGTTACACCAGTTTTTTTAGCAAACTCGCCAATTGAATATTGTGTAGACAATTTATTACCTCCTCGTACTTGTTATCTACATTGTAAAAGATAACGTAACGTGAGGAGCAAGAGGAAAAGTAATTTTTACGAAAGGGCAATTCTTTTAAAACTTGCCCGAACAACATTTTAAAAGGTCTCTTTGACTGCACTCAAAGAGTAAATAAAACTTCACCGATATACAATCCGTGAAGCTTGAACACTCTATATCTAGTTAGAAGAAAAGGAGGCCGATGCTAATAATAATGCCGGTGAAGATTAAAATAAATAAGCAGAAGCCCATTATATCTCTAGCCTTTAAGCCGGCAATTGCAAGGGCTGGGAGTGCCCAAAATGGCTGAATCATATTCGTCCAAGCGTCACCCCACGCAATAGCCATAGCTGTTTTAGCATAGTCGGCACCTAATGTGGTTGCAGCATCTAGCATAATAGGAGCTTGCACCGTCCATTGTCCACCACCTGACGGAATAAAGAAGTTAACAAGTCCTGCTGAGAAAAATGTGAACAGATAGAATGTATGTTCATTAGAAACATTAACGAACCATTCTGAGAATACAGTCGCTAAACCAGAAGCGGTCATCATGCCCATAATTCCCGCGTAAAACGGAAATTGAAAAACGATGCCTGTTGTTGTTTTAATAGCATCTTGTGCAGCAGCAAGAAAGCTTTGTGGTGTTCCATGGAAAATGATACCCAACACAATAAAAATCGTATTAATGACATTTAAATCAAGAACAAAGCCTTTCGTAGCAAAATGATGTACTAAATATACAAGGCCGATTATGCCGATTAAAATCGTTAAAATATAGCTACGCTCAGAGCGGCTCGCGAAGTTGTTCTCGGGCTTAGGTAGCTCTGTTTTTTCTTCCGCTAATAAAGCAGGGTCAACCTCTATTGTATCTTTGTCCTTTGGCATCATCCAACGATTAAACAACGGTAAAGTGAAGAGAATCACAATAACTATAAACAAGTTATAGGTTGAAAATAATGTAACATTTGTGGGCACGATGCCCATAGTGTCAGCAAACTTATGGCCTTCAGTCGCAATGGATAATGGAATTGAACCAGCTAATCCGCCATGCCAAATAACAAAGCCTGAGTAGGCACTGGCGATTAATAAACGATAGTCTACTTTTTTAACATGACGAGCTATTTCTTTTGCAAAAAGGGCACCAATTACAAGTCCGAATCCCCAGTTAATCCAGCAAGCGATTAGTGAAACGAATGTAATAATGATAATTGCCATGCCTGGTGTTGTTATTTTACTTGCAAAGGCTGATAATCCTTTTTTAAAGATAGGACTATTCGCTAAAATATGACCCGCTGCTAAGACAATCACCATTTGCATGGTAAATGCTAAGAGTTCCCAAAAACCATCTCCCCAATATATCACCATATCGAGCGGAGAAGAATCTGTTAATGCAACCCCTAAAAGTAATACTAATACTGTGAGTATCGTGACAAATATGTATGGGTCAGGTAAATATTTTTCCATAATTGCATTCGAAATTCTTGTTAACGTTTTCATGTTAGAAATCCCCTTTCCTTTTCTGCCATCCCTTATTGCTAATTTTACATAGAGAAATGAATAAATAAAGATAAAATAGGAATTAAGTACAATAAAATCAACGTAATGTAGAAATAAATTTGCGGTGACTATTGTGAGTGTAAATTTTGTTTAACATTATAAAAAGCCTTACTGCTCTTGTACTTGATGTACAAATTTTCAAGAAGGAGGATTAGTTGAAAATGAGGAGAATTTATTACTAAATAAGGATTTTAGGAATATTTTTTATAACAAATTAGAATAAATAGGGGGTATCTATATGGAGTTGCGAGATTTAAAAGCTTTTATGGCTGTTGTTGAATATGGGAGCTTTACAAAGGCAGCTAGCGAATCCTTTATATCACAGCCTTCATTAAGCAAAAGTATTAAAAAACTAGAGAATGCTCTTCATGTAGAGCTATTAAACCGATCTACCCGCAACATAGAATTAACAGACGCAGGTAGTATCGTCTATAAACAAGGACAAAAAATAACACGCTCTATACATGATTTACATATACTACTGGATGACTTGTCGAACATCAAAACAGGTACGATTAAATTAGGGATTCCACCGCTAATTGGGACCCTATTCTTTCCTGAAATCGCACGGAAGTTTCATAAGCAGTATCCAAATGTGCATTTAGAGTTAGTGGAACGTGGAGCTAAAATGATCGGGACATTAGTAGAAAACGGCGATGTTGATATGGGAATCGTAGTTATACCTACAGATGAAAGGAAATTTTCTGTCCAATCATTTGTGGAAGACCAATTTTTTGTCTTTATTAATGAGTCGCATCCATTAGCTCAGCAAGAACGTATTCTATTACAAGATTTAAAAAATGAAACATTCATTATCTTTACAGAGGAATTCACATTGCACGATTATGTCATTAAATCATGCAAAAGCGTAGGATTTACGCCAATAGTTGGCTATAAAAGCTCCCAATGGGATTTAATTGTGGAGCTAGTTTCCTCGAATTTAGGGGTGACGCTTTTACCATATTCAATTGCCGCAAAGCAGACAAACAAAAATGTCAAAATTATACCGTTACTAAATTTTGATATGCCATGGCGTTTAGGTGTTATTACAAAGAAAAATACATATCAATCTTTTGCATTAAAGCAGCTACTCCATACAATACGTTCTGAAAATTGATTTATGCACTTTTAGAATAAATAGTATTCTAATTAATTCCTTTACTTGTAAAATGATAGTAAGGTAGAATTTTTCTTAATAAACGAGAAATTTTAGGGGGTTTCGATATGGGGAAGGGAAAAGTGTGGAATTCGTTTGAGGAAGCCGTCGCAGATATTAAAGATGGAGATACATTAGCGGTAGGAGGCTTCGGGCTTTGTGGTATCCCTGAAAAATCAATTGCAGCGCTAGTCCAAAGGGGAACAAAGGACTTAACAGTTGTAAGCAATAACTGCGGTGTGGATGATTGGGGTTTAGGGCTTTTATTAGCAAATAAGCAAATCAAAAAAATGATTGCATCCTATGTAGGTGAAAATAAAATTTTCGAGCAGCAATTTTTAAGTGGGGAGCTTGAAGTAGAATTGACACCTCAAGGTACATTGGCGGAGCGTATGCGAGCAGGCGGTGCTGGAATTCCAGGCTTTTACACAGCTACTGGCGTTGGAACACCCATTGCTGAAGGTAAAGAAGTAAAGGTTTTTGATGGCAAGGAATATATCTTAGAAAAAGGGATTGTCGCAGATTTTGCCCTTGTCAAAGCATGGAAGGCAGACAAGCTAGGCAATTTAGTTTTCAGAAAAACGTCACGTAATTTTAATCCTCTAGCTGCAATGGCGGGGAAAATTACAATTGCAGAAGTAGAGGAAATTGTTGAAGTAGGAGAGCTAAATCCAGATCATATTCATACGCCCGGAGTGTTCGTGCAGCGCGTTTTACTAGGTGGCAATTATGAGAAACGTATTGAGCGTTTGACGGTGAAAAAGGGGGATGCGTAATGGCTGATACAAGACAACAAATCGTAAATAGAGCGGTAAAAGAAATACAAAACGGCATGAACGTCAATTTAGGAATTGGTATTCCAACGCTTGTGGCCAATGCAATTCCAGCTGATTATGACGTTCTTTTACAATCAGAAAATGGTCTTCTTGGCATTGGTCCATACCCAGCCGAAGAAGCGGTCGATCCTGATTTAATTAATGCGGGTAAAGAAACGGTGACTGCTGTTCCTGGCGCTTCTTTCTTTGACAGTGCTGAATCATTTGCTATGATTCGTGGAGGTCATATCGATCTGGCTATATTAGGTGGCATGGAAGTATCTGAAACAGGCGACCTTGCAAACTGGATGATTCCAGGGAAAATGGTGAAGGGTATGGGAGGCGCCATGGACCTTGTAGTCGGGGCGAAAAGAGTCGTCGTCGTGATGGAGCATGTCAATAAAAACGGTGAGTCAAAAATAAAAAAACAATGTGAGCTACCTTTGACAGGCAAGGGCGTTGTGCATAGATTAATAACAGATTTAGCTGTTTTCGACTTTACGGAAGAGGGCATGCAGCTGATAGAATTAACAGAGGGTGTCACGTTAGAGGAAGTAAAAGAGAAGACAGCTGCTTCATTTAACGTTGCCTTAGCAATATAAATGGAATGGAACCAGTTCTTTAGAAGAGCTGGTTTTTTCAATAGGAGTGTTGATCATTGGATATACATGAACTAAAAAGCGATATTATAAAACAATTTAAAGTGAGATCTAGTACGGAGAGGCCGTTCATTGTAGCGATTGATGGACTAGGTGGTGCAGGAAAATCCACTGTAGCTAACAAATTAGCGGAGGAGCTACAATCTATTTGTGCAGTAGCATTAATTCATATAGATAATCATATCGTAGAAAGAAGTAAACGCTATGATACTGGCTACGATGAATGGTATGAATACTATTATTTACAATGGGATATTGAGTTTATTAAAAATAATATGCTGTTGCCGTTACATAATAATAAATTACAACTTTTGCTTCCGTTTTATAATCAATCAGCAGATACCCTTAGCGATAGAATAATAAAATTAGATTCCAATAGTATTCTTCTTATCGAGGGGATATTCCTTTTGAGGCATGAATGGAGAAACTTCTATGATTATCGTTTATTTATAGATTTACCCCGAAAAAACAGAGAGGATAGAGTATTGCGACGGGATGCCTATATAGGAAATTATGAGGCACGATTAAGTAAATATAAAAGACGGTATTGGCCAACAGAGGACTATTATTTAGAGAAAGAAAATCCGTTAGCTTGTGCAGATATAGTGATTTTCTAAAGCAGTATTGTCGCTTCGCGGGTATTTCAACCAACATCGCGGGTATTTGGCCTTCTTCCGTGGGTATTTAAGACGAGCGTGAAGGTTATTATTATTTTTCAGACTATTGGCTGTTTTTTAGAGCTATTGTGTCATTATACAATCATAGAAAAGGAGAAAAATAACTATGAGACAACAATGGTCTGATGAATTACAGGTGGCACAGGTACGTATAGCAAGGCCGACAGATAAATTAAAGGAAATTGAAGAATTTTATTGCGAAGGTGTAGGGTTAGAAAAAATAGGCTCTTTTTCAGGACATCGAGGCTACACGGGTATCATGATTGGCCTTCCGAATGCTAACTATCATTTAGAATTTATAGAGCATATTGACGGAAGTCCTTGCCTAGCGCCAACAAAGGATAATTTGCTCGTACTTTATATTCCAAAGCGTTCAACTATCCAGCTTATTGCTGAACGTTTATTGCGAATGGGCTATCCAGAAGTGGAGCCAGAAAATACATATTGGGCTGAAAAAGGTGTCACAATTGAAGATCCAGATGGTTGGCGTCTCGTATTAATGAACACAGAGGGGATTTAAATAGATAGGTGAACGTCCTTACAGTGTTGTTGCCTCATGGTTTATATACCCTGTATAGTATTCGTTTGCTATCTTGAGTAGCGAAAGACGAAATAGGTGGTTGGCAAAAAAACTTTTGTTAGAGGCAATAAAAAAAGATACCTCTCCACTATACGCAGAGGGGTATCTTGTCGTTGGAATGGTCTATTGTCCTAAAGAAGCACTTTGATGATAATGAGTAGCGATGGATTCAATATTTAGTTGGGTATAATTTGCCCAATTAGTCTTTTTAAAATCTTCCTCACTAAAGTAAATATTTAAAAGCTCAGTCATAGATTGATTCCCATTAGGTTTCGTTAATGGAGCATACCATTTAATAGCTGGAGTTTTCACACTTTGTAGCTTAGACAGCTCTGCGAATATTTTAGTGGAATCCTTCAACATTTGACTTTTCATACCTTTGTTCACATCAGTATCCTGTATAGAGATTGTTACGATACCATTCTTTTCTTCAACAGTGAATTTATTTTTAACGATAGCGCCTACTATATCTTCAATGGAAGTATTTTTATCGACTGCAACTTCCTTTGGAGCGGTATTTTTTCCGCAAGCTGATAATAAAAGTGTGGCTAGTAAAAACAAATAAAATAACTTCTTCAATGTGATAACCTCCCTTGTTACTACCATATATGCGCAAAATGGCGGTGAATTATACAAAAAAGAAGGAAGGTTAAAAATTTAATTAAAATGGAGTTGCATAAATAGATAACAGACGTTAGTCATCTGTTCCAGTATGTCATAAAATCAAAACTAGCCTTATCTTATTTTGTATTAATCAACATCTATGGGAGGCATCGAAAAAATGAATTTTCCAGAGTTTAAAAACTGTCTTTTGACATTAAGCGAAATAATTTATTTTGATAGCAATGAGTATCTTCGTGAAAAAACTTCTAATCCATTAAGAATAAAAGAAATTATAGACATTGCTGAAAATTTACTAGCAAATATAACGAATGAAGATGAGAAATATTTTCTAAAGGGCACGCTGGGGAATTTATATAGAATTTATGAGGAACCACAAAAAGCCGTTAACATTTTAACTGAATGTGTTACTATTGCTAGCAATCAGAACAACAGCAATCGAGAAATCATGTCATTAATACGCCTAGGAGAAGCCATTAAATATAACGGTAATCCAATGAAAGCATTAGGAATCTTCAACGAAGTTTTAGATAAAAGTAAAGCAAACAATAATTTGTTATATTTGGATTTTGCCATACAACATAAAGGAAAGTGCTTATTAGAATTAGGAGAAATAGCGGAGGCAGAAAAATGCTTTAAAGAAGCATTGAGGTTAAGGGAACTTAAAGAGGATATATTACTTATTGAATCTACCCAACAAGCATTAAATTTTATAAAGAAACTGAAATGTTAATGTTAATGCCTAAAATCTTTTATAATAATCAATTTCGTATGTAATGGATGGTCAAGTATTTATGGACAGCAATTTATCTTTATAAATCAGTATAAATTGAATAAAGTTTACAAAAACTTGTAGGTAGCTGAGACCATCATTTATGATGGTCTTTTTTTATAACGATTTTTGTAAGCGTATACACTTTTCGCGTAGTTTTTTTCTTTTAACTATTGAATTGCTAGTGAAAACAATGTATAGTGAAGTGATTTGTCTGACGTCTGACTATCTACATATTTTCGGTTTTAAGATCTATGGCTGTTATTCAAGTTTCAATACTAGCACATAATGAACGGAAAGACGGGTATATAGTTTAGGATATCGAACGCCAAAAAAATTATCATATATATGGAGGAACATATGAGATACTTAATATCCTTTTGTGGATTGTTACTTGTTTTTGGTTTAGCTCTGTTAATGAGTAAAAACAAAAAAGAAATAAAATATAAAAACATAATTATTATGTTAATCATCCAATTTATCTTTGCAGCATTACTGCTAAATACAAAGTTTGGTTATGTTCTAATCAAAGGATTTACAAAAGTATTTGATCATTTACTGGCTTATGCAAGTACGGGCGTAACTTTTGTTTTTGGTGGTTTAGCGAATAAAGGAGAGTATTCCTTCTTCCTAAATGTATTATTACCAATTATTTTTATATCTGTATTGATAGGGATCTTACAGCATTTCAAAATTCTTCCTTTCGTCATGAAATGGATAGGTTTACTTTTAAGTAAAGTAAGTGGTATGGGGAAATTGGAATCATATAATGCTGTTGCTTCTGCGATGGTAGGTCAATCAGAAGTATTTATTACTGTAAAAAAACAATTAGATAAGATTAGTCCACAGCGAATGTATACATTATGTGCATCAGCAATGTCGACAGTTTCTATGTCAGTTGTTGGAGCATATATGACGATGATCGAACCCAAATATGTTGTAACGGCCATTGTGCTGAATTTGTTTGGTGGGTTTATTATTGTATCGATCATTAATCCGTATACAGTAGAAGAAAGCGAAGATATTTTAAAAATTGAAGATGAGCATAAGCAATCTTTCTTCCAAATGCTTGGAGAATATATTATGGATGGATTTAAAGTAGCCATCATTGTTGGAGCTATGCTTATCGGTTTCGTAGCATTAATGGATTTAATCAATTCGTTATTTGATATGATTTTCGGTATATCCTTCCAAGATATTTTAGGTTATATCTTTGCACCGATCGCTTTCCTAATGGGTATACCGTGGGCAGATGCTATTACGGCTGGAGGAATTATGGCAACAAAATTAGTGACGAATGAATTTGTTGCAATGATAAGCCTTGGAGAAGTAGCCAAGTCTATGAGTGCGCATACACTGGCTATCATTTCAGTCTTCCTTGTATCTTTTGCAAACTTCTCATCTATCGGTATTATTGCCGGAGCAGTAAAAGGGTTGAACGAAAGACAAGGGAATGTAGTTGCTCGTTTTGGCTTGAAGTTATTGTATGGAGCCACACTCGTTAGTATCTTAACGGCTACAATTGTTGGTTTTGTTATTTAACACTGGAAGCCATTATGCTGAGGCATAATGATTTAAAATAAGCAGTTGACTGCATCCCAATAGACGTGTCTATGGGGGTGCAGTTTTTTTATGATTAAAGTGTGCAGTTCAATTTTTTTGCATTTCAGGAATGTCTAACGGTACAGTTTAGGGAGAGTAGAAGGGGATCGGTCAGGATAGACTTTTACTTGTACCTTTTCTGGCAAAATGAATAAAGATGAGTAACAGTAGTTGAAATAATACAACAAATAAAAATACAATTCCCAAAATAATGAATGATATCATTTTAACTTCAGGAGTTTGAACTACCCCTGCATAATCAACTTCTCTTACGCCTATAAATATCGCCCCAGCAGCAAAAATAAATAGCCATACAGTGTTTAAGGCCCACCATATTTTCATACTCAATATAAATATCTCCTTTCTTTTCTAGATTCGCCCAAGAGCTAAGATAAATGAGCATTCTAATGCGATGTTTAATAAATGTTATCCCGGGCTTTCGGTGATAAACTTTAAAGTTCTACTTAATGTTTTATGGTGTAATTGTAACACTTTTCCTTTTTTAATGAAAACAAACTTAAGGCGGTACTATCTCTCAGCCTTAAGACTGATTTCCCAATAATTCACAAAAGGAAAGAAGTACACTAGATTCATTTCTCCATAAAAAAAGGCGCCAGCTAACCGCAGTTAACCAACGCCTTATTCTTTATTGTTAAGAAGGTTTTATTTCCATTCCTTCTTTATCTTTGAATTTACCGATAATAATCATAATAAAATCGATCAATGTCCAGATACCTAGTCCACCCAAAGTTATAATCATTAAAATACCAGTACCAATTTTACCTGCGTAGAAGCGGTGTATTCCTAGGCTGCCTAAAAAGAAACATAGTAAAATCATTGCTATATAGCTTTTTTCTGAAGTTCGTTGTTGCATTTTTATTAATCACCTTTCTTTTTGTAGTAATTATTTACTACATTACCATTCAGAATTCTACCATTCTTTTATGTATTTCTCTACCTGAAAAAAGTGCCAACCATAGTTAACCAGGGCGTTATTCGTTGCTGTTTAATAGGTAAAGTTTATAACCTACTTTATCTTTGAATTTGCCGATAACAATCATAAACAAATCGATTAATACCCAGATATCCAATCTCCCTAAAGTCACAATCTTTAAAATGACGAACGGAGAATGATAAGTAATGTTGTCTAGGGAATAATGATAAATAAAGGTGAAAGGTAAAATAAGTATATTGTAAACAAATAAAGGGAGAGGGTGCATTTATCGTGTTATTTTAAATTTTTGCATAAAAAATCACCCTCCAATAATGGAGAGTGATTCGCTCAAAGCCTTGTGGCTGTATGATTAAATTAAAAAGCCGCGTATGCCGTAGTTATTATAGAAAGTTTTAAACCACCACTCCTCAAAGTGGGTGTTCGCAGAAGCTTTCCTGCTTATCCTCATGCACCTTAGTGTGAGGCCCGTCATTCCAACTCCAATAATAAAACTCCCTTTTACAGCTTAAAGGTTAAAACTTAATATTATACGAACAATGCAGCCTTTAAGGATATAATAAGGCATGTTAAACAAACTTGCAAGTAAGTTTGTTTGTACAAAAAAGTCAATGGGCAAGAGTTCCAAATGGTACATATCTCAGAATGAAATATTTTCAAAAGCTTGAAACAGATTCATACATTATTCACAAATGCGAACGAAAAATACGAACAATCTTTACTTAGTAAGGTGGAGTATGTAAGATAAAGGAGCATATATAGGGTTTACCTAGTAAATAAGGAAAGGGAGGAAGCAGAAATGGCAGCTTATCCAAATTGTCCAAAATGTAATTCTGAATACACATATGAGGATGGAACGAACTTTGTATGCCCAGAATGTGCACATGAGTGGAGCACAGATGTAACGGAGCAGGAGGCAGATACGCTAATAGTAAAAGATGCCCATGGCAATTTACTTGCGGACGGCGATTCCGTTACAATTATTAAGGATTTAAAGGTTAAAGGTAGTTCTTCAACATTAAAAATTGGGACAAAGGTGAAAAGCATTCGTCTCGTTGAAGGCGATCACAATATTGATTGTAAAATCGATGGCTTTGGTGCAATGAAATTAAAGTCAGAGTTCGTTAAAAAAGCATAATTACTGTAAAAAGAGTCGTGAAAGGAAGCGCCACAAGGCTATTCTAAACCGACTCTTTTTTATTTATATTCAGTAGGTGTCTAAACAACCTACTGAATAAATAAAGCGTCCGGCGGATGTCACGGATTTTGAAAGGGATGAATAAAGGATGTTAATGCCTCGGATATATCCTTATGTGTAGTGGTTGATTGGAGTGGAGGCTGGGCGACTCCTTGGGGATTAGCGATAGGGGAACGAAGGCTAAGAACATCACATCCTGTGATAACGCCTTCGTGACCAACATCCTGTTGGCCCGAGACCCTGCAGCGAGCAACGCGAGTGAAGCGGCTCATCGGACGCCCTTAGGAAAGCGCTCAGCCGGAACGGAAATCAACCCCTCGTTTTGCAGAAAGAAATTATTGAATAATCATTCAACAACTTCTTTCTGCAAGATGAAACATTATGTTGTAAACCTACGTAATAGAATCGCAAAAATAGCTCCGAATAGGGCAAAAATAGTATGTAAAAGTGCTATGTAGCTAGCGCCAATTAACAGTGTACCAATTTCCGTTAAGGAGTAGTGGGTGACATAGAGCGAGTTATTGATATTATTAATAATAGCCCATACGAAAACAGGTATAAAGCTGATGGCAAAAACAATCCAAATATTTTTATAAAAGAAATAAGTAAGACAGCCGAAAATCGCGTAAGATACTGCAAAGCCTGTTTGATTACCAAGCAAGGATGAGTTAATGGCAAACATAAAGGATAGTACGATAAAAACAAGGTGGAGAATTGTTACTGTTCTTTTCATTAGTAAATGATAGCCTAGTGATTGCTTTGAAGTAGCGAGCTGTCGACAATGCTCACAATTAGCTAAATGTTGTTCGATAAATTCTATAGTAGTTTCTTGGAGCGCTTGTTTTTTATACAAAGGTAATAAATCCTCTACAATTGAACAATCTTGTGACAAAAGTTTCCCTCCAATCGGTCTTCTTCCATTATACGACTTTTTGGGGAAAATAAAAAAAGCCTTCCGTATGCTAATTCGTTCGGAAAACTTGTACATGCACCTATTTAATTTGATGTTAATACTTCGTTTGTCAAAGCTTGAATATCGATGTGTGTTTTTTCCTTCACAGCATCCTTGAGAATCTCCGTACGGAAATAGTGAACCGAAGCTTCGAGAGGAATGACTAAAAGCTTAGAAAGAGCTGATTGATACATATGCACAAATTCTTTATCGGTGTTTCCGCGTTTTAACTCAGCAAAGGCTTCGTAGAATTGGTCAAGTTTATCAGCAAACTCAAGTAGGCGACCTTCGATAGTTTTATCCTTACCTTCTTTCATACGCTCAAAGAAGACTGCCTGAAATTCCTGTGGGATCTCATCTATAATAAATTTCTCCATCATTTTCTCTTCTACGTGTGCAAGCATTTGTTTAAGTTCTGGGCTCGCGTGCTTTACCGGAGTTTTAATATCGCCGATAAACACTTCAGCAAAGTCGTGGTTGATGGTTTTTTCATACAATGATTTCCAATTAATTGTAGCTCCGTTCATTTCCTCAAGTGTGGCAAAGAACATCGCATACTGTGATACCTTCCAAGAATGAGCAGCCACATTGTGCTCTTCAAATTTGAAGCGTCCAGGGCAACGAATAATACGCTCTAAGTCATTAAGACTTGTAAAAAATTGATGAATACCTATAAAAATCACTCCTTTTTGTACTATAAGTGCATGTTACTATAATCCTTTCCCTCTTTGTGCAAATTTCAAACAACTTAACAATGATTCATTTTACGTTTACAAAGGATTCACAATTGACGATAAAGCACACTTGTATTGAATGCTATAATGAGGGGGATTGATTAAAAGGGAGGAGTAAGCATCATGATTTCAATTTATACACTTCTTCTTTACATACATATTTTAAGTGCTATTCTTTCGATTGGGCCTTTGTTCGTTGTTTTAACAATTGTTAAGAAAATGCGTACAGCATCTCATGTTGAAATGCCACCATATATTGAGTCTTTTAAAGGAGCAATTACGATCGTCAAGCATTCGGGGCATGTTCTTGTTGCATCTGGTATTTTATTAATGTGGCATGTGGGCTATCATTGGAGTACTTCGTGGGTTGTTCTTACGTTTCTCGTGATGTTTGCCTCCATTGTTTTTTTAGCAAGAGCGTTCAACCGACGCTACAGACATTTAATACACCTGCCTATGACCAACAAAGGTTTGTGTCCTTGTTACATCGCAAAGTATGGATGTACATTTGGTTATTGTTAATCATGTTATGGCTAATGGTAGCAAAACCTGTGCTTTGGTAAAGGACAAAAAATCGAACCCTAAGTTTTTTGAATGTTGCTGCCGCTACGTTGCACTGCGCTTTAGCACAAAAAAGATCAATTGGCTGAAGTTTCGTTTTTTTCCTATAAATTAGAGTGATAAACCAAAAGATACACGCTATGTGAAGTGGTTGATTGGAGTGGAGACTGAGCGACTCCTTGGGGATCAGCAATAGAGGAACGGAGGCTAAAATCATCACATCCTGTGATAACGCCTCCGTGACCAACATCGTGCTGCTGACGCTTCGTTAGCACTACGCTTTCGCGCAAAAGACATCTGTTGGCCCGAGACCCTGGAGCAAGCAAGTAGGGGAACGAAGGCTAGGATCATCACATCCTGTGATAACCCCTTCGTGACCAACATCGGTGCTGCTGCCGCTTCGCTTTCGCGCAAAAAACATCTGTTGGCCCAAGCGGCTCATCGGACGCCCCCAGGAAGCTTTGCTCTGTGCGAAAGCGAAGCGGCAGCAAATGTTTTATCTGTGCGAAAGCGAAGCGACAGCAACAACAAAGCGCTCAGTCGGAACGGAAATCAATCCCTCGTTTTGCACAATAGTTTTTCAACAATATGCAAAAATCGCACCCTGAGAGGAGTGCGATTTTTTTCATCAATTACTTAGCAATCGTTTGAAATAGCTTTTGCGAATAAATAAGTAACTAACGAGGAACAAGGCGAAGAAGCATAAAGAGCTCATCATAGAGACTTGTAAAAATGCTGCGGAAACCATTGTTCGCATAGCAAATAATGTAGCGAATAGCATCGTAATTGCTATCGCGAATGGTACAAATATAAGGATTGCTAACTCCTTAGAGACAACCGTATATAACTCTTTTTTAGATAGCCCGAGTTTCCGTATACCTAAATACTTTTCTTTTTCCTGAAGGAGTGTCGTTTGTAAATAGAAGTAAAGTAAACTCATAGCCGCACTTAAGAAAATTAAGCTCAACATAGAACCGATAAAGAACAATACACTTTTTACAAACATCTCAGTGTTATACAAATCGATTTTTGAAGTTACATAACGCTTCTCATATACATTGGGGAAATCATCCATTATTTTTTTCGCCAGCTCTGTATGTGCTGTCCAATTATCTAGCTCAAATAAGTAGGCTTTGTAGACAGGGTATTCGATTTTGTTATAAACATCATCAGGTACAATGAAATATGTTTGTTGGAAACCTGTTGTTAATAGATTTTTGTCATTTACAGATACAAGCTTAAAGTCCTTCAGGTATTTATCATCACTTACATTAGTAGTTGGTAACATTTTGCGATCACCAGCAACCGCTATAAACTCGTTTGCACCTAAGCTAACCTTTTCATTGTGTAACAAGTTATAATCGGACATTGACATATAGCCAAAACGGCGTTCTTCATTCGATTTAAAGCCAATAAAATACTTTTGTGCGTCCACTGTAGATAATTGTTTGTCAAGATTTTCAATATCAGCTTCTACCTTACTTGGGTCAGCCTTAGGAGGAGCAATATACTGAAAGCTGTATGGATAATTTGCCTCACTGTCCTTTTCAACACTGTAGTAAGAGCTAAATAAAATGCTTGTACTTAAAAATACACCGCTTAATAAGAGCGTGATTAAAAAGAGCATATTTGCGTGCGATTTCATTTTCGCGTTTAGGTTGGAAGCCAGTAGCATATTTGTTTGTTTCAAATAGGCTGACGATCTCTCAAAAGCTTTTAGCAGGATGCGCATTCCTTGTGAGATGATGAGATAAACCGTAAAAAGAATACTTGCGAAAAATGCTAGGTAGTAAAGGATACCGAAACTATTTATAAGCTCATGATCAATTTTTAATAAATAGGCTAAAGTAGTTGAAATAATAATACTAACGAATAATAAAAGATAATGTGGTTTTATCGATTTTTCAATAACAGCATCACTTTTTAATAGTTGAATGGACGCTTCCTTATTAATAAATCTTGTCATTATTCTTGAAATCACAACGAATAATAGAAGGAATAAACCAACCGTTAAAGCAATTGCTTTCATCGGCATATACATTCCGAAAGTTTCTGCTTTTAAAACAACCTTGGCACCCATTAAGAAAAGGGGCGTAATGACAAGCCCAAAAACGATTGCTGAAATAATCGCCATTACACCGATTAGGATATTTTCACGAAAGACTAACGTACGAATCTGTTTCATCGAAGCACCTGTAATCATAAAAATACCTAATGTTTTTGTTTTTTTCTTTAAAAACGCCATTATTGAGTACGCAATGAAAAGAAATGAAAACAAATAAACGAGCATGCTAGCTAGTAATAATGAAATACCAAGTGTTGAGCTTGAATCTAAACTATTAAGACTTGGATGAAAGGCGATGACTGTAAATAAAAAGAAAATAATAATAGAGAACATACTACTAAGGAAATACGAAACATAAGTCCATTTATCACGTAAAATGTTTTGAACGACAATATGATTAAAGCTCATGATGTCCACCACCTAAGAAAGCGAGTGTGTCCATGATTTCCTGGTAAAATTGTTTGCGATTATGACCACGATGAATTTCGTTATATAATTTACCATCTTTGATGAAGATAATACGATTGGCGAAGCTTGCTACATAAGGGTCATGCGTTACCATTAAAATTGCAGTTTTCAGATCTGAATGAATAGAACTAAATAAGTTCATCACATCATTTACTGCCTTAGAATCGAGATTTCCTGTAGGCTCATCTGCCAACAATAAACTTGGTTCGTGAATAACCGCACGAGCAATAGCGACACGTTGTTTTTGCCCACCAGAAATTTCATAAATTCGTTTTGAAAGAAGTTCTTCAATTCCAAGAAATTGAGATATATGTTTAAGTCGTTGTTGCATTTTATCAGCAGGTAAACTATCTAAAGTTAACGGTAATAAAATATTTTCTTTCACCGTTAATGTGTGTACAAGATTAAAATCTTGAAAGACAAAGCCTAATTCTGATCGACGGAACTTGGCAAGCTCGTCATCATCTAGTGCATAAGGATTTCTACCATTGATAAGAATTTTGCCGGCAGTAGGGCGATCGATTGTTGATACGCTATTTAAAAAAGTAGTTTTCCCACTTCCAGAAGGCCCCATGACGGCTACGAATTCATTCTCGCCAAGCTGAAAATCTATGCCATTCAATGCCTTATAGGTGATCTCGCCGATATATTCTTTTTGCAGATTGGTCACTTGTAGGATTGAATTTTCCATCTTTGAACAACTCCCTTACTTTGATTGAATAGCTTAAGTATAAAGAAGGAGCGTCATTTTACCTATTTGGCTGTATGACATCAATATGACAAGTTTGTCATATTGCGAGCATATAATCATGATTTTCTCACGCTCTTTGAAAAGTCTATGGAAAAGGTAGTGACGCGCTCATTAGACTGTAAAGTAAAAGGGTGCTCTAATACAGTTAAAATCTTTTTCACTAAATACAAACCTATACCAGTTGCTTCGCCACTCGTTCTACCTTTCACGCCTGTATAAAATAAATCAAAGGCGCGTGAAATTTCACTCTCAGGAATCGTTTCTCCATTGTTTATAATTTTTAAAGTAGCCCCATCATAAATGATTTGAATAGAACTTTGAGACTCACCGTATTTTATAGCGTTATTGATAATTTGATAAAGCACAATCTTTAACCATTTTCGATCTGAATAAATAATCGTATTTTCACCTATCGTCACTTTTGGAAAAACTTCTTTGGCAATGAAATAATCCTTTAAATCATTAACAACTTCCTTCATAAGCTCTTTCAAGGAGAGTGCTTCTATTTTTAAATCAGCTACTAGGTTGGACGTGCGTTCATAAGTTAGTAGCTGATTGAGGGTAAACGTCAGCTTTTCGCATTCATGATCAATTGTTTGCAAGTGCTCTGATTGGCTAGTTGTATTAGATTGGATAATCAGCTGAATAACTGACAATGGCGTTTTCATTTGATGAGCAAAATGTGAAATCACAAGTTGCTTTTCCTTTTCTTGCTCTTCTAAATATTGCTGCTGTGTTAAGTATAAATATTGCATTTGCCGTAGTTTTTGGCTATAGGCTTGCTCTATCCCGGACTGCGGTTCATGCAGATGGAGATCATTACTTGTTAATGTGTTGTTCTGTAAATGAGCATAGAGCTTTTTTCTGCGATAATAACGTCCAATTAGCCAAATAGTAAATATAAAGCTAACGAGAAAGATAAAATAAAGATAATGTGAAGAAAGATCATCTAATGAATGAATAATCCAAGGTAATAAAAGAAAGGATGCACAATAAAGAATGATGACACTTAGATGATCTCGAAAGAAAAGCTTCATTCTTCAGCCTCCGATAATTGATAACCAAGTCCACGAATGGTTTTAATTTCTAGTCTAGATTGGATAGCATCGAATTTTTTTCGTAATCGGCCAATATTAACAGATAAAGTGTTTTCTTCAACAAAGGCTTCATCATCCCAAATAGCACTTAACAATTTTTGACGAGGGACAACATTAGGATAAGCTTCAAATAGTAATTTGCTAAGCTGCATCTCTTTTAATGTTAACAAGCTCTCGTGTTGCTCCGTATAAAGACGAACGGTATTCGCATTTAAAGTTGTATTAGCAATGGAAATTGAATTAGATTCGGAAGAAGCGTACTCCCCGTATGTACGACGAATAAGACCATTCACCTTGGCCATCAGTACATCTAACGAGAAGGGCTTCGTGATAAAATCATCCGCGCCATTTTCAATACCATACACTTGATCGATGTCGTTCACTCGCGCAGATACGATGATAATCGGGCATTTGGATAGCTGACGGATTTTACGCGACCAAAAGTACCCATCATAGGTTGGTAGGTTAATGTCCATAACAACGAGATGTGGTTGAATAGCTTGAAATTCTTCTACTATATGATTAAATTGCTGGACGGTATAGCATTCGAATTGGTATTTTGATAAATGCTCTACAATAATCTTTGAAATATTGGGATCATCCTCTATTATGTATATTTTGTGCATAGTATCGACCTTTCTTTATTAATGTATCCTGATTTTTAAATATCCATAAATACGGCTCGTAAGCATAATGTGTGATTTCCATTCAGCCACTTCACTTGCGGAGTACGCGCTGATCCTCAAGGAGTTGCTACTAGCATGTGCTTTAATAAATATCACCTTTTGGCGAAGAGCTAAAAGTATTTACTTTAATATAGTGATTGTACCCTGAAATTATAAAAAACAGCCACCACCAACCCAATTGGGAAGGTGATGACCTCTTAGATTTATTTTTTAGGGATATGGAAAGTGATATTTGTACCTTCATTTATCTTGCTTTTAATTTGTAACCTTTGTCCGTAGATCCTTTTAAGACGTAAATCTGTATTACGTAGACCAACACCAGATTTTGACGAATGGCTGCCGGATTGTAGCTCATCTATTATACTTGGATCAATTCCGACGCCATCATCTATAACACTTACAGCTACATAATCCAGAAAATCTTTAATACGGATACAAACTGTACCGCCTTCTTCCTGTTTCAATACACCATGACGAATTGCATTTTCGACTAATGTTTGTAAGGAGATAGGGGGGATTTCAATATTAATATGGTCATCAATATCCCATTCAATGTTTAATAAGTCCCCAAAACGCTGCTGGTTAATGTAGAGATATGATCGTACTAGCTCTAACTCATCCTTAAGTGGCACAACTCGCTGTAAATTCCGCACATCGAAGCTTGCATGGAGATACTCACCAAAATGATGCATTAAGTCAATCATTCGATCTGTATCGATCGTACTAAGGGATGCAATTGAATTTAATGTATTAAATAAAAAATGAGGCTGTATTTGGGCCTGAAGCCAAGCTGTTTCCAAATGTAGTCGTTGATTGATGCTATATTTCAAATCGATTAGGGCTCTACTCCTTACCTTTAACTCTAAAGAATTAATGGGCTTTGTCACATAGTCATTTGCACCATGGGCGAAACCGATATAAACATCCTCAGGATAATTTCGAGCCGTTAATATTAAGACAGGTAATTCAAGCAACGAGTAATGTTCTCGAAGAATTTCAGTTAATGCATAGCCAGATATATAAGGTAGCATCGCATCAATAATGACTAAATCCCACTCATCTTGCTGTAGCAATTCTAATGCCTTCTCACTGCTAGTAACAGTAGTAACAGCATATTCTGTTGTTGCAAATAAACTGCGCATAATTGTTAAGTTTACAGGGTCATCATCGACCATCAAAATATTAAATCGCTTTTCCATTATCGCTGGTGCCTTATTTTCTTCAACAGGAAGTTCCATGTCCTTTTCCTCGAAAAAGGGTTGCTCCTCCTTAATATCTGCCTTGGCTAATGGCAATGTGAAATAAACATCCGATCCTTTGTCAGGTATAGAATGTATGTGCAAAGTGCCACCATGCAATTCGATGAGTTTCTTTGAAATTAATAACCCGAGACCGATTCCATTATTGTTGTCATTTTCTTGTTCGTAAGGTGAAAATAGTCGACTTTGGGTAGCATTATCCATTCCTAACCCAGTGTCACGGATATGGATAACAGCCATATTATTTTCTATACGGGCGCTAATTATTATTGATCCTGCACTCGTATATTTAATGGCATTGTGTAGGAGATTAAAAAGAATTTGAATCAATCGATTTTCATCGGCCACTACATGAGGAAATGACCTAGGAATCATTGCGTTCATTTGTATCTGTTTGCCACTTGTTATAAAGCGTAACATGTCAAAAACACCATAAACTACACTTTGAATGCTAACGTTCTTTTTATGAAGATGTAACTTACCTTCCTTTAAACGAGTAAAATCTTGTATGTCATTTAAAGTAAAGGACATGCTCCTCCCGATATCAATTAGATGCTTTAGGTTTTGTTTATCATCAGCCATGAGCTTATTGTTTGGATTATCATAAATGGACTGTCCTAGTGTAATCATTTTATTCATGGGATCCCATAGCTTTTGTGAGCTGCTGGATAAAAATTCATCCTTTAATGCATCGTCTTTTTGTAATTTAGCAATCAATTGATTAATTTGCCCCTGATTTTCAAAAAAACGTTTAAACCAATAACTCGCAAAACCGAGCATGATAAATAAATAATCAAATGGGTACGTTGGTATATCAAAATTATAGATGGATTTAAAATATCCCCACATGATGCCATTTATTGTTCCGAGAGCTGTCAGTGCTATAAAAGCAGTACTCTGTTTTTGATTTCCAAGATATTCTCTTAAAGCGAGTACTACTACAGATAAAAATGAAATGACATAAAGTATATAGTAAAGAGAGTTTATTGTGTTTAACCAATTAATCGGTAAGACGACAGTGAGAAATGCTGAAAGGGCATAGAATGCAAAGACCCACTGAAAGCATTTAGCATGACGATATTTGACTAGTAAAACGCGCATAAATTGAACAAAGAAAAAAGAAGCTCCGAGATAAATAATAGTGGATAACTTAAATGACCATACATAATTGAGATGTAACCAAGTGAGTATAGATCTATCATATGAAACTAATTCATCTGATAATGGCAATAGAAACCCTACTGTGAATAGTAAAACAACTGGTTTTGGATGTATAAACAAAAACACAAGAGTGCTAAAAAGTGCGAACAATATCAGCGCTATTGAAATTGTAGCAAGAGATAAATTATTAATCATTTGTTGATGTGCCATAGCTGCAGCAGAGCCAAATAGAATTCTTTTATCAATGACAGGGCCTGCTGATGTATCAAAATTAGATACATGTAAAATTAAGTCAATTTCAGGTTGCTCATTTGTAAAGTAAAACGTATAAGGAGCGGCTTGGCCTTGATGATTTTGTGAATCAGTAGCTACTGTTCCAGACTGTTCAACTAACTTCCCGTTAATATACAATGCTGAAGCGGTTGATACTGAAGGAATCTCAATGGCATAGCGATGATCTTTGGAAGCATTGTCATTGAGTAAGATTTTTAAACGGTATGAACCATATCGTTCTGCAGTTGTCTCAGAATCTCGTGTAGGAACCACTCGGGTAGCTTGTTCAAATGATCGGAGAGACTTGTTATGAACAGTGTTTAACGGATCTATTAATAATCCGGGATAGTAGAGCCATTCACCGTCTAAGCTAAGACCTTCTTCATCGGGTAGCTGCTGATCCCGTATATCAAATACACCTTCCTGGATAGTTGGTTGATCATCGGAAGGGAGAAAGTATACTAGCCATAGTAAACGAAGTGTAGTAAGAACTAAAAAAATTAAAATAATGAAAAGTGAATGTCGTATAGTCGCTTTTTTCAACAGTGACATAAGAACCTCCAAATTTTCTTCTTGTAAGCAATTCTGCCTCGGCATAATTGCGTTTGAAATCGGCTTTGTGCTTAGGCCTGCATGACGCAGGGCAGTTAGCCGTTATCGCATGGATGCGATGATTTTAGGCTAACATCCTCTGTGAACTCCTTTCCGATTCCGTGATATCCGCTGGAGGCTTTAACTTCTGAAGCTGACGCTTCGCTTTCGCTACGAAAACACCTGCTGAAAGAAGTTAAAAGACCTATATTTACCATGCCATGAAATTTAGAAAATTGGAATAAAAAATTTATAAAAAAGCTACTTTCAGACTAGTCAGAAAGGACTGATTTCTACTCAGGACAGCTCGTCTTCCTCCTTTGTATTGCTGTCGCCATGCCTTCGCACAGGAGTAGAAACCAGCTGAAAATGAGCGCATGAAGTAAAATATCGATAAAAAACCCTGTTATCAATTAATGATAAATCTATAGTTTCAAGTTTTTAAGTTTTCTTTAAGAGGGGTAACGTATGATAAAGGAATTAAATATCAATGGGAGAATGGATCTATTGTGGGTAAATTCAAGTTAAAGTTATCGTTTGTTATTGTTAGTATGACGGTAATTGTTGTACTTGCGACTTCTAGTATTAGTATTTGGGGTAGCTACCGAAATTTTAATGATATACTTATGCAAAATAAAAATGTTATGCAAGAAAATTATGTGAAAGAAATCACTGTAATAACAGAGGGTTTCGTACAAGAAAAACTAAAAGAACCAAATCAAGATAAATCGATTGAGCCTGATGTGGCAAGAGTGGTTAACAAGTTACTTGATGAAAGAGTAGTTTTATCTAGCGCGTTCATAAAAAGTATAATTGTTCCCTCGTTAATAGGATTAGTCATAGTATTTGTATTAGCTGTATGGCTTACTTCCAAAATTGCACGACCTTTAAAAAATCTTTCTACTAGCATGGAGAGAGAAGAAATACAAACGTTTGAGGAAATTAATGACTGGTATTACGAAGCACATAAGTTGAAAAAAGTAGTGCAAAATATGGCTACTAGCTCAGAAAGCAAAATAGGTAATTTAACAAATCAGCTGAATTTAGACGCCTTAACAGGAATTCCTAACCGTAGAAGGATGGATCAAATTTTAAATGAGTTAATCATCAATAAAGTGCCACATGTAATCGTTTTAATAGACTTAGATGACTTCAAAAGTATAAATGATACTTATGGACATATTGTAGGCGATGAAGTTTTAAAAGCTTTCGCCAACCATATGCAAGAGAACATTGAGCAACATGGCTCGGTACGGTGGGGAAGAGTTCATGATGATATTGCCATCGATGACAATAGATGCAGCTTTAGCGTTAGCGGAGAATTTACGCGTTAAGCAGGCGATGTTAGATGCTACATGTGGGAGACCTGTTACAATGTCTGCCGGCATTACAGCATTTACAGCAAATATCAAAACTGCTAACCAAATAATTACAATTACAGATCGGGCGTTATATAAGGCGAAGCAGTCAGGAAAAAATCGTATCTGTGTCGCTGAAAATCATTTGAAAAATAATGAAATAAATATCGAAATATAATCCGCCCATAAACAGTAACAAATGTTTTTTGTAGCGAAAGCAAAGCGGTAGCAACAAATATTTTATCTGTGCGAAAGCGAAGCGACAGCAACAAATATTTTATCTGTGCGAAAGCGAAGCGGCAGCTATAAAGCGCCCAGATGGAACAGAAATCAACCCCACGCTATGGTGGTAAGACCATGATTTAATATTTGATAAAATGAATAAAAGATAAAAGGCATCGAGAGTTTTCTTCTCGATGCCTTTTAAAGGTTGAAATTTTCAACAGATATAGCATTAAATAGTTCGGTCGTTTCTTGCTTTGGTAAAATATCGAGATCTGCTAATAAGGTGTTTTTAAAATTATGGTAAACCTTTACTGCACTCGCTCGATTATCCACTTCAATATAGTGCTTCATTAACTGTTGGATGGTTTTATCGGAATATGGATTATGTTCTATCGTTAAAAGTAAAATTTGCTCTCGTTTTTTTACATCGTGTATTGCTGTATAATGCTCTACTAAATCATGAAGCAAAAGCGTAAATTTGTTGTTCATAAAACTGGCTTTACTAGTCATCCAGGGATAATCTAATGAGGCCATATAGTCACCTTGGTAGCTTTGTATTAGTGCTTCAGCTCTCTCTATACTAATCTTTCCAGTCTCTGATTTAGCATTTAAAATATGTTCTAATTCATGGGCATCACATTGAAAATCCTCTAGTTGTAAAATATAGCAGCCGTTTGCATACTGTATGACTTCTGAATAGCCCAATGCTGAAAGCGTCGTTCTTAGATAGGAGACTGTTGTATGTAACTGTACTCTTGCCTTTTTGACTTCTGTATCTGCCCATAAAGCATCGATAATTGTATCACGTGGTACATGGTTATTAAGATTGGAAAAAAGAAAGGCAAATAATTCTTTCGTTTTAAGCGTTCTCCAATGAACGGCTTTGTTATTATGTAAAACAACGAATCCGCCAAAGCATTGTATTGTAAGCACAGGTTTATTTTGTATTTGTATGGGAATCGATTTATTTTCTAGGTGAAGGTCCTGGATTCTATTAATAGTTGTCTCTAGACGAGTCTTTGAAATAGGCTTTAGTAAATAATCAATGGAGTTAATTTCAAATGCTTGGACAGCATAGTCCCGATACGCAGTGACAAATACAATAAAGATATTCTTGTTCCACTCTTTTAATAGCTGTGCAACCTCTAAACCGTTCATGCCAGGCATTTCAACATCTAAAAAGGCTACTTGAAAATCCAAGCGTGGGCCCTCTGCAAGTAAATCCTTTACAGTTGTAAAGGATTTAACGACCTCAATTGAATTAAATTCCTTTAACTTTTTCTCCATGTTTACAAGAGCTAATGGCTCATCATCCATTACTATCACTCGAATCAAAAGGGCACCAACTTTCAAATATTTTAAATGGAAATATCAATGACTGACCCTTTGTACGGATATATGGTCACTTGCTGCTGTGGCAAAGCTTTTAATAAATCGGCAGCAGCTACAGTATTTAGAGTAAGCGCATTTTGCAAAACACTCATTTTTACTGTTTGTTGTAGCTCCATAATCTGAGAAGACATTATTGTATTAATTTCCATCATACATTCCTCGTTTACCATATTATCGTATAAAAACATCGATTTTCCAACATATAAAAATGGCAAGTAGAGTTCTAATGTTTTCCTTCAAAATGGCCAATTTACCAAAAATATCATTGAAGTTGTATATTTTTCCGTTTTTATAGAAATAATTCGTACTATCAGGTCCGTTAGCCTGAGTTATTGATTGCATTAGCTTGCATAAAAGTACCTAACTCTAGTGTGCTAGCAGCAGATTGCAAAATAATAAAATATGGAGGTTCAAAATATGAAAAAACAAGCTTTAGCTTTAGCTGTAACATTGACCTTGGGAGTATGTCTATTTATCAGTCCGTCATTTGCAAAGGAAAAACTCGCTTTTAATCCATACGACACATTGTGGGGAATCTCGAAAATTTACAATTTAACTTTAGGAGATTATGAGCCAATCATTGACTCAGATGCGCAATGGTTTTATCCAGAGCAAAATTTAAATGTAGTTGAAACGAAAAATGATAATCCAATGAAAGACCAACACTTTGTTGAGGCTGGGGATACATTATTTACAATTGCACGTGTAAATAGTGTGTCGGTGGAAGAACTAAAGGAATGGAACAACCTTTCATCTGATCTGATTTATGTAGGCGAAACATTAGCTATCAAAGCATCGTCGGCAAAACTTAAAACTGCTGAAAACAAAACGAAAAAAGTAGCAACAACAATAAGTAAGAAGAAAGTAACAACATCAAGCACAAACTCTGTAAGTGCTCCAGCGAATACGGGCAAAACGTTAACAATGCGGGCAACAGCCTATACAGCGTATTGTGAAGGATGTTCAGGGATTACGGCAAATGGAACAGATATAAGATCAAATCCAAACTTAAAGGTAATTGCTGTAGACCCACGTGTAATTCCTCTTGGTACAAAGGTTTGGGTTGAAGGTTATGGTGAAGCAATCGCAGCAGATACTGGCGGAGCGATAAAAGGTAATAAAATTGATGTATTTATTCCTACCGAGGGACAAGCTCGTCAGTGGGGCGTCAAAAATGTCACAGTAAAAATTTTGAATTAGTGTAAGAAAAGAGGGTGCTGTCATAGCGTATAGTTGATTTCCGTTCTTCTGATCTGCGAGGAGTCGCCAGGTCGTAACGAAGATCAATCTATATACATGGCATACGTTTGAACATATATCATCGACAACTTTTGGTGATGAGCTAAGTAAGGGATATCTCATTTGAATTGGAGATATTCCTTTTATTTTTTAAAGAATCAACATCCATTAAAATCTAAGTCCACAGTATTTACTCTTATACCAATTATTCGCAAAATCTAAGTGAAATTGCATAAGTGGAAGGATTATTGGCAACCATCTGAAATAGAGGAGGTATTTTTATGAAAAAAATGAGCTTAATTATTATTTCGTTATTAGTATTTGTCGGTGGTTGTGGTTTCTTTGAGAAGAAGGAGCAAAAAGTGGCAGTTAACGCAAGTTCAGGACCAACTGCAACCGCTAAAGTAATTGGTAAAAATAATGAAAGCTATGGCAATGCATATCTTGAGGAAGAGGATAATGGGGTTAAGGTTACACTCGCACTATCTGGATTGCCAGCTGGAACACATGGCATTCATTTTCACTCTGTTGGGAAGTGTGAGCCACCAACATTCGAATCGGCAGGTCCGCATTTTAACCCAACACATAAAGAGCATGGGAAGTTAAATCCTAAGGGATATCATTTAGGGGATCTTCCGAATTTAGAAGTTGGAGAAGATGGAAAGGTAGATCTGAATTTCTTAGCTGAAGGGTTAACTTTAGAAAAAGATGCTGCTAACTCATTGTTACGTGATGGTGGCACTACATTAATCATCCATGAATCAGAGGACGATTATAAAACAGATCCTTCCGGTAATTCTGGTGCAAGAATTGCTTGTGGCATTATTCAATAAATCAATAAATAAATCACTGTATCCAAAGTAAATCACTTTAGATACAGTATTTTTGTTTTAAGGGTAAAAATCGACAACAAATGATTAATGTTCCGAAATCCAATTTTAGCAGAGGAGTCGCCTAGCCTCACGTGAATCAATGGATCTACATAACATTCCTCTTAACAAATAACCCCTCACTTTAGAGAAGAAGGAAAAGGTTATTTCAATGATTGATATGCATTTTTTATACATATAGCCATAAAAAATGTTTTCTTGGAAAAAGAATTTAGTGTATTAATGTAGATAATCTTAGTGCGAAGAAGTTAATGATGAAATTCAAAAATGTAGGGTTTTTAAGGGGTATAGTATAATTATAAAAGACTGAATTTACAATAAATAGATTGACATTATTATACTATATTTGATAATTTTAAATAGATTATTATTTATAACCAAGGGGGAAGGTTACTATGAAGAAAAAACAATTCAGGCTATTAATGCTAGTAAGTGCCTTTGCACTATTGATTTTAGCTGCATGTGGGTCTGATAGCGGAACAAGTTCAAAGGACTCGGATAAGGGTAGTTCGACAGCATCTGCTAAACCGAAATTTTTGAACTTATTAACAGGTGGAACACAGGGTACTTACTATGCATTAGGTGGGACATTTGCTGATTTAATTTCTAAAGAGACGGACATTAAAACAACTGCTGAAGTATCTCAAGCGTCTGCTGCCAACATGACAGCTTTGCAAGAGGGTAAAGGTGAAATTGCCTTTGTTCAATCAGATATTGCTTATTACGCTACTGAAGGAACAATGATGTTTGATGGTAAAAAAATCGATTCAATTGCTGCTTTAGGTGCACTTTATCCAGAAACAGTACAATTAGTAACAACGGAAGCATCGGGCATTAAAACATACGCAGATTTAAAAGGGAAAAAGGTTTCTGTAGGTGCTCCAGGCTCTGGAACTTACGCAAACGCTGAACAATTACTTGAAATTCATGGTTTGAAAATGGATGATATCAAAGCACAAAACCTTGACTTTGGTGAGTCTACTGACGGTCTTCAATCTGGCCAAATCGACGCAGCGTTTATTACTGCGGGTACGCCAACAGCAGCTGTTGAGGCATTAAATGCAACAACTAAAGTAAATATCATCGGTATGGATGCGGGTAAAGCGGATGAGTTAATTGCTAAATACTCTTACTATACAAAAGATACAGTAAAAGCTGGTACGTATGGTCTTGCAAAAGATACTGAGACAGTTTCAGTACTTGCGATGCTAGCGGTGAAAAAAGATCTTCCAGAAGATGTTGTTTATTCTATGACGAAAGCTATTTATAATAACACAGATAAAATTTCCCACGATAAAGGGAAGTTTATCAAAGCGGAGACAGGTTTAGATGGTATTAGTATTGATGTTCACCCTGGTGCTCAAAAATACTTTGATGAAAAGAAATAACAGAACGTTCGGAGTTTGAATGTGGGTTTTCTAATACGAAGAGGCTCGGATTGCGTAAAGCTTCGAGTCTCTTTTCTTCCGTACGAATAGCTTTTTAAGTGGGGGAACAGATGTAGTGCGAAAGAGAACGTTAATAATTGTTTTAGCTTTTTTATGTATTTGCATTAGTGTAGTCATTTTTCTTCCTCTTCAAAAGGTATTCGCATTTACGGAAACACGTATAAATGACCCGGCAGTGCATTATATACCACTTACAACTGAGGATACATTTGAAATTAGATACACTCACTCCATCCATAAAACGGATGTACTCGAACATTATAAATGCGTAGACGGAACAAGTATTCAAATGTTAGGGATGGAGTATGAAAGTTTAGCAATCGGTATGCCAAGCTATGCAGAGAAAAATCAAACATTAACAGAACGAAACGGTAAATATTTTTTGCAGTTTGACAATGAAATCATTGGAAATTTTACGATTTATATAGGCGATTTGGATTTAGATCTGGTATTAGATTACGAGAATTATGAATACGATTTAAAAAAAGACTTACAAAGGGGAAAATCCTATTTATTTGAGGTGAAGCGTTTATCGCTTTATGAACAATGGAAAGGAGTAAGGATGAAATGACAACTCAGCATAAATCAAACGACGATGTAAAAAAAGAAGAATTCGAACAAATATCGGCTGAAGAGCAACAAGCAATACTTGAGAAATATGATATTGAATCCAATGTCCGGACTGTATCAGGCATTATGAAACATGTCATTTTCTTTGGATTACTAGCATTTTCATTGTTTCAGCTTTACACAGCAATTAAAGGCCAATTCCCAGCGCAAATTCAGCGTACGGTACATTTAGGCTTTGGTTTGACCCTAATTTTCTTGTTATTCCCTGCTCGAAAAAAAGCAGCGAAAAACAAAATAGCTTGGTTCGATTATATTTTAGCTGTATTATCCATTGTAGTAGGTTCGTATTGGACGATAAATTATACAGAGCTTGTCAATAGTAATGGTACCATTACGCAAACTGATTTTATTGTAGGTCTCATAGCTGTCGTATTAGTGCTTGAGGCAGCTCGCCGTGCAGTAGGTCTACCGATTACCATCATTGCTGTATGTTTCTTAATATATGCCTATTTCGGACCGTACTTCCCGGATTTTATGGCACACAGAGGACAAGATATAGAGAGTATTGTTAATCTCATGTACTTTACAACTGATGGAATTTTTGGAACACCGATTAGTGTTTCAGCCACATTTATTTTTGTATTTTTACTCTTTGGGGCATTCCTTGTCAAAACAGGTGTGGGTCAATACTTTAATGATTTAGCGGTATCTCTTGCAGGTAAATTAATTGGTGGTCCTGCAAAAGTAGCGGTATTTTCAAGTGCACTCCAAGGTACGATTTCGGGAAGCTCTGTAGCGAATGTTGTAACATCTGGATCCTATACGATTCCAATGATGAAAAAGCTTGGGTACCGTAAAGAGTTCGCGGGTGCAGTAGAGGCAGCGGCGTCTACAGGTGGGCAGTTAATGCCTCCAATTATGGGTGCGGCAGCGTTTTTAATGGTTGAATTTATCGGTCGCGGAATATCATATTGGGATATTGCGAAGGCGGCGGCGATACCTGCATTGCTTTATTTTACAGGTATTTGGATTATGACTCACTTTGAAGCGAAACGTGTGGGTTTAAAAGGCTTGCGTGATGATCAAATGCCAAATCGTCGAGAGGTATTTAAGAAAATTTACCTTCTATTACCGATAATCTCTATCATCGTTTTAATGTTAACAGGTACACCAGTAATGCGTGCGGCGCTTTACGGTATTCTTATTTCTATTGGTGTTGCTATGTTTAATAAAGAAACACGTTTAAAACCTAAGGATATTATTGATGCATTAGTTGATGGGGCCCGTACAGCACTTGGTGTTGTAGCAGCAACAGCTTGTGCAGGTATTATCGTAGGTGTTGTTGTGAAAACGGGTCTAGGCCTAAGTTTAGCTAATAGTTTAGTACAATTAGCTGGCGGTAGTATTATTTTAACATTAATTTTTGTTATGATTGCATCCCTAATTCTTGGGATGGGAGCTCCGACAACAGCAAATTATGTCATTACGTCAACAATTGCTGCTCCTGCGATCGTGGCATTATTGTCACCGAATACACCACAGGAATTAGTACCGGTAGTCGTTTTATTATCGGCACACTTCTTTGTATTCTACTTTGGTATTATTGCTGATATAACACCACCTGTTGCACTAGCTGCTTTTGCGGCTTCTGGAATTTCTGGGGGAGATCCGATTAAAACTGGTGTAAACTCAGCGAAGCTTGCTATTGCAGCGTTTATTATTCCGTATATGATTGTATTTTCACCTGCATTGCTAATGATTGATACAACTATACCTGAAATTATATGGGTAGTATTCACGGCCATTACAGGAATGGTAGCGATAGGTGCGGGAGTAATAGGTTACTGGTATCGTAAGTTGCTTTGGTTTGAACGCATTATTGCGCTTGCAGCTGGTTTACTTCTCATCTATCCAGAGAAACTCTCGGATTGGACTGGTTTAGCAATCTTTGTGGTTATGTTTGTTATTCAATATGTAACACAGCATAAAGGGAACGGTGATGATGATCAAAAAGGTAAAACTAGTGCTGTAGCTTAGAGGGGCTTACGTTTATAAGTCTTTCCTTGAAAGGAGATGTATCATAATTTGATACATCTCTTTTTTGTTAAGTCGAAATTGATCTAAAATGTAGATTGTTTTTATATGTTTTATGCATAATGAGCATCGTTTATTGCTTTTTTTCCAAAAGGCATTGTATAATACAATTATCAGAAAATTCTATCAAATTGAATAGAGAGGTGATTAAATGAAAAAGTTGTTGAACTCAAAATTTGAAACGTATCTAATGGATCAGGAAATGGAGCTTACTATAGAAGAGGAAAATAATGAGGAGCAAATAACGATGGTGCATTATGAAGAATATCCAGAAGGTTTTTTTACAAGTTTATAATAAATATTTGAAGGACTGTGCTAAAAGTGGAAATAACTTTTAACGCAGTTCTTTGTTTTTTGCATATACAATTCATTTTTGGATTATCAACATAGCGTGTGGTTGATTTCCGTTCCGATATTTGCTTGCTGCACTCTTATTTTTTATATACATAGTTCTAAATCCATATGTACTTTTAAGAAATCGT
Source organism: Lysinibacillus sp. Bpr_S20 (assembly GCF_023337835.1). Taxonomy (NCBI): domain Bacteria; kingdom Bacillati; phylum Bacillota; class Bacilli; order Caryophanales; family Bacillaceae; genus Lysinibacillus; species Lysinibacillus sp. Bpr_S20. The sequence goes on along the minus strand of NZ_JALNLQ010000012.1, from coordinate 16,321 downwards.
TTCATGTATAATGGGAAACAAAAATGCGTATAGAGGTGTAGTTATGTCAAATGCAGTATTAGAGGAAACGCTTTATCAATGGTTTGATCATTTTCATAAATACCCAGAGGTAAGCTGGAAGGAATTCGAAACTACTAAAAAGATTGCGTCCATTTTAGATGAGCTGAACGTATCCTATCGTTTGTTAGGGGATGTGCCAGGGTTGATTGCGGAAATTGGTACAGGTGATGAAATTGTTGCTGTACGTGCAGATATAGATGCTTTATGGCAGGAAGTAGATGGAAAGTGGCAAGCTAACCACTCATGTGGGCATGATGCAAATATTACGATGGTGCTTGGCGCTTTATTATTGCTGAAAGATCGACCATTGCAACATCGCGTCCGTTTTATTTTCCAACCTGCTGAAGAGCTTGGCAATGGAGCTTGTGCAGCCTTTGAGCGCGGGGCTGTTGATGGTGTATCGCATTTATTTGGTGTTCATTTAAGACCAATTGAAGAGTTACCACTTGGTCAGATATCGCCTGCTATCCATCATGGTGCTGCTTATTTTTTAGAGGGAGCAATACGAGGCACTGATGCTCATGGTGCTAGACCTCATCAAGGGAAAAATGCAATCGATGTGATTATGGCCGTACAACAAATGCTCAATAGTATACATTTATCACCCTTCGAGCCTCATTCTGCAAAGTTAACGAAAATTGTTGCAGATGGTGGTAGTACGAATATTATTCCGGGTACTGCAAGCTTCTCTATGGATATTCGCGCGCAACGTAATAACCAACTAGAATTACTCCGTAGTCGTATTGAGTTTGGTTTAACATCAATCCAACAGCAGTTTGAAATTGATATGGACTGGAAATGGATCGATTTTACACCTGGTGCTGAGGTTTCTTCAGTTGCTGCACGTATGGCTAAAGAAGCCATTATTGAAACGTTTGGGGAAGAGTATCTTGCAGGGGAAATTTCAACACCTGGAAGTGATGATTTCCATTTTTACACAGTTAAAAAACCTGAATTAAAAGCAACGATGATTGGTATTGGAGCCAACTTAGCACCAGGATTACATCATCCAAAAATGACTTTTGAACGAAGTGCATTAATAGATGCTGCGAAAGTACTTGCTTGTGTGTTAGAGAAAAAACCTGAATACGAATAATGATTGCAAGAGGGAGCTATATCAAAATCTGTTGATATAGTTCTTTTTTATTTTCTTTTTAGCGAAATGTATGAATATTTTGCATTGACCTTAATAGCTATTTGAAAACGTTTTTATACGCTAAAACAGTGGAAATTGCTAGAGAAGCATAAAATTTTTGCGTTGACTTTTAATTTTTTGAATATTATGCTAAAAAACATATAAAATTATTTGCGTCTATGACAACGGGGATTGGCAACTGGTGCAAAAAAGGGGATGGATTCATGAAAAAGGAAATTAATGCTGGTTGGGCTGTTCTGACTTTTGCAATAATGATTATAGCTATGTTAATTACAGTAGTTGCGTTAGAGCAAAGTCCTCACGTACCACTTATTATTGGAACAACTGTAGCGGCAATTGTGGCCAAAATGCATGGATTTAAGTGGATGGAAATTGAGGAAATGATGTATAAGGGAATACGTCTAGCTTTACCAGCGATTGTTATTATTATTTTAGTAGGTTTGACAATTGGCGCATGGATTGGCGGCGGTGTCGTAGCGACAATGATTTATTATGGTTTGAAATTAATTTCTCCGGCTTGGTTTTTAGTAACAATCATGCTGTTGTGTTCAATTGTTGCACTGGCAATTGGTAGCTCGTGGTCGACGATGGCAACAATCGGTGTTGCTGGTATGGGTATTGGTTTAAGTATGGGCATTCCTGCAGCAATGATTGCTGGAGCGGTTATTTCGGGCGCATATTTTGGTGATAAGATGTCACCGTTATCGGATACTACTAATCTCGCGGCAGGTTTAACAGGTACCGACTTATTTGATCATATTAAGCACATGCTTTACACAACAATTCCAGCTTTAGTCATTGCGATCGTTGTATTTGGAATTATGGGTAGAAGCTTCGCTGACATCTCAATGCAATCGGAAAGTATTTTAACAACATTAAAAGTAATGGAGGATAGTTTCGTTATTTCTCCTTGGTTATTACTTGTTCCAGTTGGAGTAATTGTATTGGTAGCGAAAAAAGTACCTGCGATTCCAGCCTTAGTTGTCGGAATTATCTCAGGATTCTTACTACAAATCTTCGTACAAGGCGGTACACCTACAATGGCTGTACATGCTTTACAAGAAGGATTTGTGATTTCAACTGGCAATGACATGGTGGACAACCTATTTAACCGTGGTGGCTTAGATTCAATGATGAATACGGTTTCAATGACAATTGTGGCAATGACGTTCGGTGGGGTGTTAGAATATTCCGGCATGTTAAAAGCACTTATGGATGTCATTGTGAAATTTGCTAAATCTACAGGAAGCCTAGTTGCTTCAACGATTGCAGCATGTATTACAACAAATGCTACATGTTCTGAGCAGTATATTTCAATTGTTGTTCCATCACGTATGTTTGCGAATGTGTATCGAGAGCGCGGCTTGCATTCGAAAAATTTATCTCGTGCGTTAGAAGATGGAGGAACACTAACTTCTGTATTCTTCCCATGGAACACTTGCGGAGTCTTTATTTTAGCAACATTAGGTGTAGGTGCAATGGAATACGCACCATATGCCATTATTAACTTCTTGGTACCTATTATTTCAATTTTTTATGCTTATATCGGATTTGCGATTGTTAAGCTGACACCTGAAGAAATGGAAGCGGAAGAGAAGCGCAAAAAAGAGCAAGAAATAAGTGATACTAATATGGTTATGGCTGACTAAAGTTTGAAGCTTTAAATGCACTCTTTTCTAATAGGTAAGCTCTCGCAGGAGCAACATCATCTGCGAGGGCTTTTCAACCTTCAATAGACCGCAAAGTTCAATTCATATATCGTACGTGGGCGTCCTTGTTGGTGAGTCATTTCTTCGCCAACTACGTTAGCATAACCATTATCCACTAATTTTTTAATAATGCGCTCTGTTGTGCGGCGTGTTACTTGTAAGTATTCTGCAAGATTATGAGAAGTAAATTGAGCAGATTGTCGCTCTCGGCTAAAATGGATTATCTTAGAAATATTCAATGGACTTAAGCTTGTCTGCTTTGCCATTTGTAAAACGTAGGGGTCATCTGTTTTTAAAGATAGTCTTACTTCTGATTTAGGGAATGGGCCTAGCAAGTTTTTATGTTCATCAAGTATATAAATTTCACAAGGTTTAGCAAATGTTAATGCGTGTTTAGCATTTTGGTTAGCCTCAACTATTGAATGCCCATAACCAAATGCAAGCTTAAATGACTGATCGGTTTGCTGTAATAAGTTCTGTAAGTTCTCTTTTTCGAGCGCTTTTTGCAAATGCCCGGCTGTCGTATATAGCTCAAAAGAATACGGTGAAATTTCTTTATAAGTTGAATGCGTGGCTGCGGTGATTTGCGTTAACATGTTATCGTCTATCGGTTTATCTTCAGGAGCTTCCAATAGTCCAACGACAGCTTTCACAGATTCAGATTTTGTAAGAAGCGATTGGGATTTCGTTTCCTCTAAGCATTGTACAATGGAATTAGTTGCATCTAACATGCGCATTGCAGGTATTTGAAGAGCCTGTAATTCATCAAACACACTATGAATACTTGTTATAACAAAGTCAATGCTGTTAGCCTCCCACAAAGCGATATGATGATGCAATATAGATTGAGTAGGTTCCGTGATAGAAATAGGCTGAATATATGGTTTTGGACCGAAATACTCTATTTCTGTTAAAACATTTTCGACAATAGCTGGATTCATAACATCAATAGAAATTCTATTTAAAGGTACAGTATGATTGGCTATAAGCGATAATAAAGTTGTAGAAACTGCCGTCTCATCTTGCTTTATATAATTCCAAGGTATGGGCAGTTCGGACAGTGCGGATTGGGCATGTAAATAGGGTAGCGTTCCTCCGAATAAAAGGGCATCACATGGCTTCATTTCCTTTAACAAAAAGGGTGCCTCTGTAGGTTGCTTGTAGAGATAAAAATCTATTTGAATATTCTCTATGTTTTGTGCGATACTATTTATACGCTTCATAAATGCTTTAGAGCAGATAACCGCTATTTTAGTAGACATGGGTAACATTCCTTTTCTATATTTTTTTGATAATTAGCGACGTATTAGAGACAACTTTATTATACAGGAGACTGATCAAAATGAAAATCCAACAAGTAGAAATTTTTGCAATTCATTTACCACTTATTGATCCATTTATCATCAGTTATGCTACATATGATACAATGCCTTCTATTATTTTGAAGGTTATGACAGACACAGGTATTGTAGGCTATGGTGAAGCAGTGCCGGACGAGCACGTAACTGGGGAGACGTGGGAAAGCACATATGCTGTATTAAAGAACCAGCTTGCTCCTGCAATTATTGGGGAAGATCCAATGGCCTTTGAAAAACTTCACGATAAATTGAACAAAGCTGTGAAGGATGTGCCAGCAGCGAAAGCGGCAATTGACATTGCTTGTTTCGATATTGCAGGGAAAGCGTTACAGGTTCCAGTGTACCAACTACTAGGTGGTCGTTATCATGAGAAATTCCCGATTACCCATGTACTGAGCATTGGAACACCTGAGGCAATGGCAGAAGAGGCGGTAAACCGTGTGGAGATGGGCTATCGATCATTTAAAATGAAGGTCGGAACAGAGGTAGCTCGCGATGTTGCTCGTATCAAAGCGGTGCGTGAACGTGTTGGTGAAGACATCGCCATTCGTGTAGATGTAAATCAAGGATGGGGCAATGCGTCCACTACATTACAAGGTTTACGTGCATTAAAGGATCTAAATATCGATTGGTTAGAGCAGCCAGTAGATAGTGAAGATATTGATGGAATGGTAGAGATCAAGTCAAAATCTGATGTTCCATTGATGATTGATGAAGGTCTTCGCGGTGTACGTGAAATGCGCGAAATTATTGCAAAGCGTGCTGCAGATAAAGTAAATATTAAATTAATGAAATGCGGTGGTATTTATCCGGCTATGAAACTAGCGGTTATGGCTGAAATGGCAGGCATTGAATGCCAAATCGGCTCAATGGTCGAATCTTCCGTTGGTTCAGCAGCTGGCTTCCATGTAGCATTCTCTAAAAAAATAATGACAAGTGTAGAATTAACGGGCCCATTAAAATTCTCTAAGGATGTTGGGAACTTACACTATGATGTTCCATTTATCTGTTTAAATGAGAAACCAGGATTAGGCGTAGACGTTGATGAAGAGATCCTTAAAGAATTATGTAAATTCTCAACAATTGTAACAGCTTAAGGAGGCGGCGACATGGAGAAAATTTATGAAGGTATGCTTGGAGAAACGCCGTTTTTTGTTACAACATTAAATCTTCAGCATTTGCAAGAAATTGAAAAATTGCAGCTTGAGGTTTATGAATATTTAGCAGACAAAAGTATTTTACAACCTTTAAGTACTGAGGAGTTTGACTATATTTTAAGCGGCAATGGCATGATGATCGGAGCTTACGTAGGGGATGAGCTAATGGCCTTTCGTGCACTATTGAACCCACCTGTTGATGAAGAGCACCTTGGCTACGATTGTGGGATTGCCGAGGAAGAATTTCATAAAGTTTTATATCAAGAAATATCGAATGTCTCACCAACATACCGTGGCTATGGATTACAAAAAACATTAGCCCAAGTTATCATGGGCCACATCGATTTAAAAAAATATGATTACGTATGCTCAACAGTAAAGCCATATAATATCCCTAGCTTGAAAGATAAATTTTCCCAAGGGCTAGTCGTAAAAGGATTGAAGATTAAGTATGTAGATAAGCTCCGGTATATTTTCTATAAAGACTTGCGACAAGAGCAATCAGCCTTTACAGAAAAGAAGTCGATATCGATGGGGGATACAGTAGGTCAGCAACAGCTTTTAAAACAGGGTTATACAGGTACTTCTATGTATGAGGATCAAGGTGATTGGTTCGTCGTTTATGAAAAATAAATAATAGTAAAAAGGGTCGACAAAAGAATAATATATAAATTAAGGTGTATCAATAAACAATAGTTGATTTTCACTCCGAGTTGGCGCTTTCCGCGGGCTTGGCTTCAATCTTCTCTTCACTACGTTCCTGCGGGGCTTTCAGCTCAAGCTAATCCCGCAGGAGTCGCCACTCTCCGTGAAAATCAACGATTCCTTTTCATTAAGTTAAATAGACAAGCTGAAACAAATAGTATTATAGCTATTGATGTGAAATTATAATAAGTTCTTTCATTCCGCAAATACGTGTAATGCTCCTCGTAAATCTCTTCAATCACCTCAAATGGATTTTGATTAATCATTTTTATCCTCCGTAAGATATCGAGCACACTCAAGTTGGATAGCGAAAAAATAAAAAGAATCCAGTTTGAATAGAAAATTGATCAAAATGGATTCTTTTTCATTATATTTTTTAATAGGAGAGGTAAGGCTGTTTTTCATTTCGTCGGGCAAAAGCCACAAGCCATTAAGCCTGGTATGTCTTTAGAAAAACAGCATGATTTTCGGACTGGTACGTTCACTAAATTAGTGGGGCTCTGACCACCTGTATATTGTGCCCACCAAGATTTGTTTGAGAAACGAGCCCATGTTTTAGGGTCCTCTAAAGCTTCAATATCCTCCATCGCCTGATCGGCTAGACCAGGATTAGAAAGCAATATGTGATAGTGCCAAAGTAAATATCCGAAGAAATTTTCCCAGATAGTTAGTGGGGAAATAGATGTCACTTTACGAAGCTGTTGAACGACAACATGCCCATCATAGAGAATCTTCTCAATAACAGCTTGACGCTCATCCTCGTCGACATAACGCCAATCGTTTGGGTTCACGAACATTGCAACAGTAAAACTATCGAATTCTTTTGCTGCATCAAAGCGTAGCTCGATAGGTTTACCATCCCAGACTTCGTCATAGGCGGCAAGCATGTAAAGTTGCATAGCAAAAAACATTCCGTAGCGGCGTGCAAAGTGAGAAATAGCGGCCGTTTCAGTTGCTGCATCTGTAATCCCCATCATTAGGTTTAAAAAATCAGGATGGTAAAAGTCTTTATGTATATCAGCTAATGTAAATAATGTCCGCTTTGGTTCCGTCGTATAAATGCTATAGGAATTCAATTGACGAACTTGATCCATCGTTAATGCTGGCATTGTCATCACCTTTTCTTTCAATCATCTGTTACGTTTATTATAAATTAATCATTTTTGCTTCACAAATGGAATGCAATATAGTAAAATACATTAAACATATCTGAAAGGTAGGTTTTAAAATGTCACAGCCTCATGCAATTCCAAGGCCGCTTGTTCGACTTAATCAATGGACGATTCTTGTAAGTGTCATTCTAACATGGATAACAGGTGTCTTTTGGATTTTAGCCATTCCTTTAGTAGCAAATTTACTTGGTGTTTTATGTAATTTTAATCCTATTATTCGAGTAGGGAAGCTGTTTCTGAAAAAGGCGCCATCTACTTATATACCAGAGGATGCGCAACAGCAAAAGTTCAATTCTAGTATTGCTAGCTTTTGTTTAACTGGTGGATTTATAGGTTTCTGGCTAAAATGGCAGGTGGTGGGCTATGTCTTTACAGGAATGGTTGCTGTAGCTTCATCGCTGGCAATTGCAGGATTTTGTATAGGTTGTTTCCTACATTTTCAGTTAAAGCAATGGCAATATCGTCGCTCGTTGAAGAGTAGTCAGTAAAAAAACTTAAAACAATTTTCAGATTAATGTTGACATTTTAATTGATAATGATTATCATTATCGTATAAAGATTATTCCTCCTCTACAATACAGTGTAGAGAGGATGAACTTTAGCTACTTTTCTCCAGAAGTTTGCTAGTTCATGATTACGCTCCTAAAACCCCCCTCATTTTTTGGGAACGTAAAAATCTCTAGACGACTCACTCCATTGTGACTGAGTCGTCTTTTTTTGATAGAAACTGCAATTGTGTCGATAAATCAGCAAAGTATTCCTATAAAGAGAATATCTCAGAGACTTATGCCAATATGGATAAGTTTCTCTTTTTTTGATCCATAAATAGGGTAATTAGTTAATCAGTAACAAGGATTAGTATAGTATAATTAAAAATAGGAATTTACTATAAAATTAGTGGAGGGGATTAAATGAAGAAATATGTGATCACTTTACTCATCGTTGTGGCCTTTTTAATCAACCCATCGTCTTCTAAAGCAGATGTACAGTGGGATGGGGCACAAATTGTGAAGGGTCAAACGGGAAAAATGACCTTTAAAAAAGATGTAAAAGTGTATAAGCAGAATGCAAACGGTACATATAGTTCGATGATGGTCAAACGCAACAGCTATTTCCGAGTATATAATATCGAAAAGTATAACAATAAAACATTTTATTGGATGAGCTCGGGTTACCGTGTACAAGCAACGGATTTAGTTGTTTTTAAGAAAATACCTTTGAACATCCGTGCTTCTTTTTATGATAATCCAGGCTATATCAACATCAATGGTCAACCCTCCGCCTTTGACTATGGAACACATTACTTGGAAGGGTATGTAGATGGGGGCCCTAGTTATGATATTTCTATTGGTGAAAATCTATATTACGATCGTACGCACCCAACTGAAGGAAAGTTTAAAGGGGGCTATATTGATGCCACGGATATTCGCATTGCAGAAACGATAAAAAGAGATAAAAAACTCTATAAGCTAACAGCTAATGCACAGCATTTAAGAGGTCCAATGGCTGGAGCAGGTACAGGAGGGAAATATTCAAAAGGCACTGTTTTTCAATCGTTAGGACTTGAAATAAATGGATACCTTAGAGTGCAATTGCTCGGAACATGGGGAGAAGATTTTATTTTTACTTATATTCCTGTAAAATCACTCCAACCTGTGCAAACCCAAGGGAAACGCTATATCCGATATGGTGTTGTTGGTGAAGGTAATGGAAAGTTAAGAGAACTAAAACGTTTTGATGAAGTAATGTTTTTGACAGAAAAAAATACGACAGCTTGGATTGAGATAGGTGGGGAAATGTATCGTGTACCGAAAAAAGCCCTAGCTACCATAAAACCGAACGAGTCACCAATTATTACAACATCTTTCTTGCCAAATGATACGCTTCAGCAGTTAGTGTATGGGAATGGTGTATATAAGAAAACGGCTAATAATCGTTTTGAAGCGCAGAACGAAAAGTTCATTAACTATCATGAGACAGAACAAACTTTTAATTATGAAAAGGATGATATCAAATATATATTTGAAAAACCAGTTACAGAAGGCTCGAAGGTGACTAGAATGGAGTATGGAATGAAAGAAGAAGGGTTTGTTCGTGCCATTCATTTCACATTCACAAAACCACCGTACGGTACGTTTAACAATGTTGTGGAAACGTCTTTTGGTGAATTATTTGCACCAGGTTACGGTTATATCGATGGACGTAACAACATACTAATGTCTTATGAATAAGTAGAAAAACAGGTGTGGAAAAAGAATTATTTTTCCACACCTGTTTGATTTTTGATGGAGTTATCTTTTTTGATAGAAACTGCAATTGTTCCGAAAAACGAGATAATATTCCGATAAATCAAGACATTCCTATAAAAATGAACTCATCACCATATCATGGGGGTGAATTTCGTTCCGGCTGGGCGCTTTGTCGCTACCGCTTCGCTTTCGCGCAGATAAAACATTTAATTAAAAATATGTAACCTTCTATAGTTATACCAATAATTACAATTTAATATATAATATACCTTGATAAGAAGGGGTGATTATTTCATGTTTTACATTAGAAATTTAGAAAATGAGTTTGAGTTCTTTCTAGATATGTTATATGAGTCTATACATATTCCAGAAAGTAAACCATCAAAAGAAGCTTTACTAAACTCGCCTGACATAAGAAAATATCATGAAGGTTGGGGGAGAAGGGGAGATAGAGCTTTAATTGCCTTTAACACAAAAAATCAAGCTGTTGGTGCTGTCTGGTACAGATTATTTGATGACAATACTAAAAGCTATGGTTTTATAGATTGCAATACTCCTGAAATCGGAATCGCTGTTTCAGAAGAAGTAAGGGGAAAAGGGGTAGGCACTTTACTGATGCGTAAAATAATTCAACAAGCAAAAGATGAAGGATACATTAACATTTCACTTAGCGTAGACCTCAAAAATGACGCGGCCATTAATATTTATAAAAAACTTGGCTTTAAAGATTATGAAGTAGTAGGGACATCTAAAACAATGATATACAAATTATAGTGTTCGCTAGAATAAAAAATGTACATTACTAAAAGGCGATTTAGTAATGTACATTTTTATTATTGAGTAGGACTACTTTGAACAGCACTCTTTTTCCCAAGTATCATTGTATAGTAGCTATGTAATAGCATGCCAACAATGATGACCCCTAGACCTGCTAAAGCAATTCGATCTGGGAATGCAATGTCGAGCAACAATACTTCACCAATAATGACAAAGAGTATTTCAGTTGATTGTGTTGCTTCAACCGCTGCGAGCTTGCCTTGATGATCGCGAACGCGGTCAGTTGCAATGAAAAATAAAGTTGTGGCGATGACACCAGAGCTTATACCAACTAGCAACGATTGCATTACTTGGCTGCTTGAAGGAAGTCCGACCGTTGCCATTGCATAAATGGCTAGAATAATCCATGCGGGCATGGAGGCGATGGTCATTCCGAGAACTCGTTGATATGTATCGATGCGTCCGCCACAGATGTCCATCATTTTGCGGTTACCAAGAGGGTAGGCAAACGCTGCAATGACAACGGGTAAAATGCCAAGCATTAAACTTTTAAACGGAACTGATTGTGCCTGTGGTATTTGAATAAGTAAAATGCCGGCTAAAATGACACATGAAATAAGTAATGAAATAAGCGGTATTTTTTGACGTACTGTTTTCCCGGCCACTACTGAAACAAATAGGGGAGCTAGTAATACGCCAGCGACAATTGTGAATTGCCATGTTCCAGAGACGAGCCAGCCTGGACCGAATGCTGCTGCAAATGTCAATGGGGCATAGAACAGTACGAACCCAATAAAGCTCCAAAGCAGCCAAGCTACAGGCTGTGCTTTCATCTCACCTGATAATTGGGAAAAGCCTTTGCGATAGAAGACGATCACGAGTAAAAACGGTAGCATAAAGAAATAGCGCAGGGATGCACTCCATAGCCAGCTCCCGCCTTGCATTTCCATTGCATGATTCAATATAAATGTAACAGCGAAAAAAAGTGAGGCTAAAATGCCTAATGCAATTTCTTTCATTAAAATCACCTCAATTTATGTAGTTTGAAAATTCAGTCATCATCTTCAAAAAATTTACGAAGAAGGGGTAAACCCTTCTTCGTAATTATTTTCCTTGTTGTTCAAAGAGCTGTACAATTTCGATAATCACTTGTGTTGCTTTTTCCATTGTTTCTGCAGATACATATTCAAATTTACCGTGCATATTTTCGCCACCTGCAAAAATGTTTGGTGTTGGTAAGCCCATGTAAGAAAGCTGAGAACCATCAGTACCGCCACGGATAGGTAGTGTAATTGGCGTAATCTCTAACTTTTCCATTGCTGTACGTGCGATGTCGACAATTTCCTTTACAGGTTCAATTTTTTCGCCCATATTATAGTATTGATCTTCGATTGTAATGCTTAAAGCATCCTCGCTGTATTGGGCTTTAATTTTTGCTGCAGCATCAAGCATTAATTGTTTTTTCGCTTCAAACTTTTGACGGTCATGGTCGCGAACGATATAAGAAAGCTCAGTATGCTCGATCGCACCGCTAAAGCCCATTAAGTGAATAAAGCCCTCATAGCCATCCGTTTTTTCAGGTACTGCATCAGTAGGCATTTCATTTTGGAAGGCAATCGCCATTGTAATGGCATTGACCATTTTATTTTTCGCAGAACCAGGGTGTACACTCGTACCTTTTGTCACAACCTTTACGCCTGCAGCATTAAAGCTTTCGTATTGTAGCTCGCCAAGTGGTCCCCCATCCATCGTATAAGCATAGTCGGCTCCAAATGCAGCCACATCGAATTTATGAGGACCGCGGCCAATTTCTTCGTCAGGTGTAAACGCTACACGTAATTTACCATGTTTAATAGAAGGATTATTTATTAGGTATTCCATAGCCGTCATAATTTCAGCGATACCAGCTTTATCGTCAGCGCCTAATAATGTAGTCCCATCCGTTGTAATTAACGTTTGACCTACATAATTTTTAAGCTCAGGAAAATCTGTTGGCGACATCGCTAAATTTTCGTTTAGCTGGATCACTCCACCATCATAGTTGTTAATGCGTTGTGGATTAACATTTGTGCCAGTAAAATCTGTTGTAGTGTCTACATGCGCTAAAAAGCCAATAGTAGGCACTTTTTTATCTGTATTTGCTTCGAGTGTTGCAAATAAATAACCATTTTCATCTAATGTAATATCAGTTAAGCCTATTGCAGCAAGTTCATCTTTTAGTACATGCAATAAGTCAAATTGTTTTTGTGTTGAAGGAGTTGTTTCGCTTGTGAAATCAGATTGTGTATCAATTTTTGCATAACGAATTAAACGCTCGATTACTTGTTCTTTCATAAGTATGGCCTCCTAATGTGTATGTTTAACTTCTTTCAGCCTCCTGCAGATGTCACGTAATTGTGACGAGGCATAATTAGTTATTATTGTAACACTTTACTTCGGATTTCGGAATATTGAGAAATACTTAAGGCAATTAGTAGTTGGGCACTGTAATATGTCAACATAATAAACTCATGTGAAAATGGTAAAGGCATCATAAATTTATTAATAGCTAAATAGGAATCTGATGAGATAAATAGTAGAGCTCCGATCGTCGCAAAGGTAGAACCAGTCCGAATCGCAGTCCAACCCATCGTTAATATCACTGAAATATAGGCAATTACTGCGATACCAAGTACGACTTCTCCTGATGAAAACACCGTACCTGCAATCCACACAGCCATACTTGCACCGTAAACGAGCAATACAATCTTTGCCCAGGTAGGTACTTGTCGTTCATTCGTAGAAAAAAAGGCAAGGATATAAAAAATATGCCCTATTAGGAAGCTAGTTAGCCCAATTAGAAACCACTGTAATGTATAATCACCGACCATACAAAAGACAAGTCCAATAACAATTAGTAGTTGATACTTTTTAATGCCTACATTTTTTGATGTAGCGGCTAAAATAATGATGAAAATCATTGGGATGACTTTAAAGATAAGTATCAGGCTTTGTGGAATATGGGAAAGGAAAAAAATATAATATAGACCAAACAAAATAATAAATGCTATTAAAAATTTTTTAGACAAAATTCTCATCTCCTTTTCTTTGAAATTCTTTATCTATGTTAGAATTTCCTTTATTCTTTCGTATAGGAAATGCATAAGAGTGTACTCATTCATCTTATGTATGAAACTTTTTTAGTATGTAACCGTAAATAAGTGGACAGTAAGGTAAGAGAGGGTGAGCGAAATGACCAAGCTATTAATAGCTTCGGCAGTTATTGGATTAATCGCGAGTGTTTTATTAACACCGCTTATAACGAAAAAGCGAGAAGACGGATCGAAAAAGGTAATCGGATACTTCTTTATCGGTGTATTTGTACTAGGATTTTTAGCTACTGGTATAACCGTATATGTGACGAAAATGGATGTAAACTGGCTTGCTTTTTGGCCCGCTATTATTCTATTAACATTAGGTGGCGCGCTTCTTGCAAGTGGTATTGAAAGAAAAATAAAAGGTGTCTTATTTTTGGCAAGTTTAGGTGTTGCAGTGTTTGTATTATCAGCTCCTTTATGGAATGCTAACGAAAAATTCAAGTCAGCTGAAATGAAGCAAGAGGTTGAAATAAAACCATTCGATGAAACACAAACACCAGCTAGTGTTCCGCCTAAATTTGCACGTAATAAAATGAAAAAAGCGTTCGGGCAAGTACCGAATACGAGTTATTATGAGCTAGGGCGCTTACAAATTCAAAAAGTGAATGGTGAGTATGTTTATATTGCGCCAGTTGAGTTCTCTGGCTTCTTTAAATGGATGAATGGTGAGACGACTCCTGGTTACTTTATGATGAGCGCAACAGATTCGGCGGACAATCCTAAATTTGTTAAGCAGGAAATGAAGTATGTTCCTTCTGCTTATTTAAATTCAAATTTAGAGCGTCATATACGTTTACAACATCCATTCCTTGTTTTTTATGGAGATGTTCAACTTGAAATAGATGATGAAGGTAAACCATACTACATCCGTTCTTATGGTGAATTTATTTCTGCACGTAATGGCTTCGATGTAAAAGGGATTGTGCTTGTAGATGCACTAACAGGGAAATCAGAAGTTATGAAACTGGAGGATGTCCCGGAATTTATTGATGGAGCGGTTTCTCCAGAGACAGTAAGCTTGCAAAATAGTTATTTCGGTAATTATGTACATGGATTTTGGAATAGCAAGTTTGGTAAGAAGGACGTTAAACTACCTTCAGATGAGGGAACAGAGGCAAATGTTAGCCCAATTTTTGATGAAAAAGGCGATATGTATTATTTCACAGACTTTACGAGCCCTAAAGAGGGTGTCGATTCCATGCTAGGCTATTCCTTAACAAATGCCCGAACAGGTCAAGCAACCTATTATACTGGAAATCAAGACGCTTCTTATATGGATTCGCAAGGTAACTTGCAAATTATCGAGAAGAAATTTATCGAGAAAAAATGGTCTGGGGAAATGCCGGTATTGTATAACTTTTACGGTGAGGCAAGCTGGTTAACTGCAGTGCTTGATTCAAATGGTTTCTTACAAAATTATTTCATCGTATCTGCAGCGAATCCTGAAATCTCCGCTTATGCGACAACTCCTAAAGAGGCATTAAAATTATATAAAACAGCCTTAAGTCGCGGTGGAAATACAGTCGAAGGAAGTTCACATGCAGAAGAGAAAAATGCAAGTGGAAAAGTACTTCGCGTATACAAGGAACGTCTAGGAGACTATACAGTTGTATCATTCTTACTAAATAACGGTAAAAACTATTTGGTAAGCTCGGAAACAGAACCACTTGCAATTTATTTACAAGAAGGCGATGAGGTCATTCTCACTTATGGTGATACAGGAGAGCAGTTTTTACCAGTTCGATCAATGATTGTTAAAGGATTAGTAGAAGAGAAAAAATAATATAAAAGACGATCAAGTAGTAATGCGCTACAAAGATCGTCTTTTTTATGTTGGTTGAGATTCTATATAGAGAAGCATCTTTTCCTGGTGATTCGTATAAAGTGCTTTTGCATGATCGTTTAACGTAAATATTTCATGAATATACCCTTGAAGTAAGTTATGTTCATATTCAAAAGTATAAGAATCTTCGTTTTCTATTATATGTGCTAATAAAAGTGCATGTAATACAACGACCTCTAGATTTTCTGTATTTGTAATGAATTTAAGATTGAGAATGGAAGTATGAGAAACGAATTGATTAACGTAATCAATAGCATGCTTATAAACGGTTAAGTCGATATGTGGCTCAAGTCGTTTTCTTAATAATGTACAATTATTATTTAAGTCTTGGATTTTTAAAAACAAACCTTTTACACTTCGCTTATGTTGTTGTTCTAATGTACGAGCAAGATCTTTGTTCATATAGGGCATTTTTATATAACTCCTTTCCGCATAGCGGTCTTCTATTAGTATTAATGGAATTCTATCAAATGGAAAGAGTCTTTTTGTTTAATTTATATGTAAATTTAACTTATTTCAGAGGCTGTTGAATATAGGAACTCAGTCTTAGAACGCCAGTGAATTAGGGGAGGTGTCCATTTTTTATTGTTCTAGAACTTAGGATACGAAAGATATTAAACTAAAATGAACTCAATATTTATATAGGAAGCTTTTCAACGAAATGATAAAGTGTAAATTTTTATTAGAAAAAGTGTTGACCTTTTTGGATTAAGGGTGTAGACTTATACAAGTCGTTAAGATAACTTCTGAAAAACAACAACTACATTAAATAAATTAGCTGTTGACATCAAGTTTACGACATGATATTATATAAGAGTTGCTGTTGAGAAAACAGTAACGAAATGAACCTTGAAAACTGAACAAGCAAAACGTAATCAATAAAGTTTTTAGTAGCTAACCTTGAGTTAGTGAACAAAACAAAATTTTGGACATCAAACATGATGCCAGCAAAACAATTTGAGCTAATCAAATTTCTTTTTATGGAGAGTTTGATCCTG
>NZ_JALNLQ010000011.1:0-131248 GCF_023337835.1 Lysinibacillus sp. Bpr_S20 | reverse complement strand
CGAACACGGAAGTTAAGCTCTTTAGCGCCGATGGTAGTTGGGGGCTTCCCCCTGTGAGAGTAGGACGTCGCTAGGCACCTGAAAAAGTCGAGGATTTATTCCTCGGCTTTTTTTATTTTATAGAAAAATAAAAAAATGGTACAATTGCCTAACCATATACATGATGGTCGTTGATTAATGGGGGAATTAAAAATGAGGCGTAATCTCTTTTCTACTATATCCATCATATCCTTCTTGATTACATTTTTAATGTTTGGCTATGATACATCAAAATGGTATGGTATTTTTTTTAATTTCCTTTGCGAGCTAAGTATTTTTACGCCATTTGTATTAGGAGGACTAGGAATAATTAGCGCAATTTTTGGCTTAAAAGGTGATATCCGTATGGTCTTGATTGTGCTCAATGCTTTTTTAATGATCCTATTCCTTGGTGCATATTTAATGGGAATCTTCGGGTTTTAAAATCCTTAATAAAGAACTGCAGCGTTTATATTTTTCTGCAGTTCTTTTAATATGTCTTCGATTTGTAACAATAAGATATAATTCCTTTTTAGCTTCTTCAGAAAGAAGTTAAAACTTCCGCTAATGTCACGGAATCGGAAAGGCGTTCGCATAGGATTTTAGGCTAACTGACCTGCATCCTGTTGCTGTTTCGTCTTCGTACAGAAAAAAACGTGATGTTGTTGCTACTACCCTTTCACACAGACAAAACACATTGCCGCTGTCGCTACGCTTTCGCGCAAACGAAACACATTGCTGCTGCTTCGTAAGCACTACGTTTTTGCGCAAAAAACATTTGTTGTCCAATGCCCCAGGAAAGCACCCAGACGGAACGGAAATCAACCTCACGCTATGTGAAAAATATTTTATTAATAAATCATAGATATAAAAGGTATAATGAAACTCAAATGAAGAAAAAATTTTGGATATAAGATCGAAAGGAAGAAAGATTTGGGAAAAAAGCAAATTTGGTATGAAGTAGAAGAAAACGAGACAATTGAAGATTGTTTGGCAAGAATGCGTCGAGATGGTTATATGGCAGTGGGAAGAAAAGAAGAACCGATTTTCCACTTAGTCAATGGAGAACCAACGTATTTACGTCAAAAAATACAATTCAAAGCCATGTTATGGCAAGAATTCGAGTAAATTTGACCGAAATCCGAACGTTTATAAATAGCTAAAATAAAATGTTCGCATTTTTGCATTGACGATAGAGGAATGACTTGTTAAAATGTGAGAAGGAAAAACAAATAAATCCCACATATATGCTAGAGGATTGGCTCTAGTGTCTCTACCCAGCACCGTAAATGCTGGACTATGCGGGAAAGCACTTTTGGCATGTTACGGGAAGGTGTATGTGCAGAAATGTACATTTGCATATTCTTTTCATAATAAGTCCTCAAGTAAGCTGCTTTCACGTGTATGGTAGGGAGTAGTTTATTTGGGGACTTTCTTTGTTATAAAAGAATTGTAGTAGCTATATGAGGAATAGAGGCTTGCACAATATTAGATCATTTTTCTAACGTTAAAAAGGAGCGACAATCATGAATCCGAAAATCGGTGTCATTATGGGGAGTTCAAGTGACTGGGAAACAATGAAACATGCATGTGATATTTTAGATGAATTACAAGTACCGTACGAGAAAAAGGTTGTGTCTGCACATCGTACTCCAGATTTAATGTTTGAGTATGCAGAATCAGCACGTGAGCGAGGTATTCAAGTTATTATTGCTGGTGCAGGTGGAGCTGCGCATTTACCTGGAATGGTAGCAGCTAAAACAACGCTACCGGTAATCGGTGTACCTGTGCAATCCCGTGCTCTTAACGGGCTTGATTCTTTATTATCAATCGTTCAAATGCCTGGTGGTGTACCTGTAGCAACAGTAGCGATTGGCAAAGCGGGAGCGACAAATGCAGGTTTGCTAGCAGCGCAAATTTTATCGACAACAGATGCACAGCTTGCAAAAAAATTAGATGCTCGACGTGAAGCCACAAAACAACAAGTACTGGAAAGCACAGGTGACTTAGTGTGACAAAGATAATTTATCCAGGGCAGATGATAGGCATTATCGGGGGAGGGCAACTTGGCCGTATGATGGCACTTGCTGCTAAAGAGGCAGGCTTTAAAGTTGCCGTTCTTGAACCATCAATGGATTCACCATGTGGACAGGTTGCGGATGTACGTATTGTAGCACCATATGATGATGAGGCAGCTTTAGAGGAGCTTGCAGAGGTTAGTGATGTTATAACGTATGAGTTTGAAAATATCGATTATGATGGCTTAAAACGTTTAACACAAATGGCTTACGTTCCACAAGGAGCAGAGCTTGTACGCATCACACAGAACCGTGTGACTGAGAAAGAAGCAATTGTGAATGCAGGTTGTCCAGTAGCCCCTTATTTGGTTGTAAATACATATGAAGAATTACTAGCCAATATCGATAGGATTGGTTATCCTTGTATAGTCAAAACAGCAAGAGGTGGTTACGATGGCAAGGGGCAGCAGCTTTTAAAATCTGCCGAAGACCTATCGTTGGCAAAGGAGCTTTTCTCTCATTCGCAATGTATTGTTGAGGGATTTGTGCCTTTCGCTAAAGAGGTGTCCGTCATTGTCCAAAGAAACGGTAATGGTGAATCATATTGTCAGCCAGTTGGAGAAAATATTCATGTGCATCATATTTTACATGAAACGATTGTTCCAGCTCGTATAAAAGAGGAAACAGCAAAAGCTGCAGAGCGTGAAGCAAGAAAAATTGCTGACTACTTGGATTTAGTAGGGACATTAGCTGTAGAAATGTTTGTGTTAGAAGATGGTGGAATTGTTATTAATGAATTAGCACCAAGACCT
The DNA here is from genome assembly GCF_023337835.1 of Lysinibacillus sp. Bpr_S20. NCBI lineage: Bacteria > Bacillati > Bacillota > Bacilli > Caryophanales > Bacillaceae > Lysinibacillus > Lysinibacillus sp. Bpr_S20. Next base: position 128,400 of record NZ_JALNLQ010000011.1, on the reverse strand, counting down.
CATAATTCTGGTCACTATTCAATAGAAGCATGTAATGTTTCACAGTTTCATCAGCATATACGCGCTGTTTGTGGTTGGCCATTACGTAAACCACAACTTTGGGCACCATCTATAATGGTTAATGTTTTAGGGCAGCATGTCATGCCACTTAGTAACTCAATTGCTAAATATCCTGAATGGTCTATACATCTTTATGGGAAAGCTGAAGCTAAGGTGAACCGTAAGATGGGCCACGTAACGATTATGACAAAAAACTTAGAGGAAACACTACAACAAATCGAGAGTTCTGGCATTTGGTCAGAATAGAAGGAGAAACGCAATGATCGAACGTTACACAAGACCCGAAATGGGCGCAATTTGGACAGAACAAAATAAATATCAAGCTTGGCTAGAAGTTGAAATTTTAGCATGTGAAGCTTGGGCAGAAATTGGAGACATTCCGAAAGAGGATGTAGCTAAAATTCGTGAAAATGCTTCATTTGACGTTAATCGTATTTTAGAGATTGAAAAAGAAACACGTCATGATGTAGTTGCATTTACTCGTGCCGTTTCTGAAACACTTGGTGAAGAGCGCAAATGGGTACACTATGGTTTAACTTCTACGGACGTAGTTGATACAGCCCTTTCTTATTTGATTAAACAAGCGAATGATATTTTACGTAAAGACATCGTGAATTTCATTGATATTATTGCTGCTAAAGCGAAAGAGCATAAGCATACAGTTATGATGGGACGTACACATGGTGTTCATGCTGAGCCAACAACTTTCGGTTTAAAACTAGGTTTATGGTATGAAGAAATGAAGCGTAACCTAGAACGCTTTGATGCAGCGGCAAAAGTAATTGAAACAGGAAAAATGTCTGGAGCAGTTGGAACATATGCCAATATCGACCCTCGAGTTGAGCAATATGTATGCGATAAATTAGGACTTACAGCGTCTCCTATTTCAACACAAACATTACAACGTGATCGCCATGCTCAATATTTAGGAGCGTTGGCATTAATCGCAACTTCAATAGAGAAATTTGCAACAGAGATTCGTGGCTTGCAAAAATCTGAAACACGTGAAGTTGAGGAAGCATTTGCAAAAGGACAAAAAGGCTCGTCGGCGATGCCTCATAAACGTAATCCAATCGGATCTGAAAACATGGTTGGTATGTCACGATTAATGCGTGGCTATATGGTAACAGCTTATGAAAACGTAGCATTATGGCATGAGCGTGATATTTCACATTCATCTGCTGAGCGCGTTATTTTACCGGATGCAACGATTACACTTAACTATATGTTAAATCGCTTCGGTAACATTGTGAAAAACTTAACAGTATTCCCTGAAAACATGAAACGTAATATGGGTCGCACTTTTGGTCTAATTTACTCTCAACGTATCTTATTAGCACTTATCGATAAAGGGTTAGTGCGTGAGGAAGCGTATGATACAGTACAACCTTTAGCGATGCAGGCGTGGGACGAGCAAGTTCAGTTCCGTACGTTAGTCGATGCAAGTGAAAAAATTACATCGTATTTAACGAAAGAAGAGCTAGATGAGTGCTTTGACTACAACTACCATTTACAGCATGTAGATATGATTTTTGAACGTCTTGGACTTAACTAAGCTAAATTGATGGAATAGAGTCACTAGCGGATGTTGCAGAATTGAATCGTATACGTACGATTCAATTCTGAACAATACGCGTGTATTTCATAATATCAGGGGGAGTAACGAAATGACTGAAGGTCAACTTTTGTATGAAGGTAAAGCAAAAAAATTGTATACAACAGAGGAACCAAATGTGTTACTCGTTGAATACAAGGATAGTGCAACAGCGTTTAATGGTGAGAAAAAAGAAGAAATTGAAGGCAAAGGCATATTAAATAACCGCATCACTTCTGTAATTTTCGAAAAATTACAAGCAAACGGAATTGCGTCACATTTCGTAAAACAATTATCTGATACGCAACAGCTTGTGAAAAAGGTAGAGATTATTCCAATTGAGGTTGTTGTTCGTAATATAGCGGCAGGCAGCTTAGCGAAACGCCTTGGCTTAGAAGAAGGTACACCATTAAAACGTCCGATCGTTGAGTTTTATTTTAAAGACGATGAACTAGGCGATCCGCTCATTACGACGGAGCATATTGACGTACTTGATCTTGCAACACCAGAGGAAGTGACAGCCATTTATGAGGGTGCACTTGCAGTGAATAAAGTGTTGGAGCCTATATTTGCGGATGTCAACGTTACACTCATTGATTTTAAATTAGAGTTTGGACGTGACAATGACGGAAATGTACTACTGGCAGATGAAATCTCACCAGATACATGCAGACTTTGGGATGCAACTACAAAGCAAAAGTTAGACAAGGATGTCTTTCGTAGAGACCTTGGTAATTTAACTGAAGTTTATACTATTATACTTTCTAGACTCGGAGGCAAATAACAATGAAAAAAGTTAAAATTTACGTAACATTACGTGAGAGCATTCTTGATCCACAAGGTTCAGCAGTACAAGGTTCTTTAGTGAACATGGGTTACGCTGAAGTAGAAGATTTACGTATCGGTAAATATCTTGAACTAACTATTAAAGATACAGAACGTGATATTGATACTCTAGTAAAAGAAATGTGTGAAAAGGTTTTAACTAACGTTGTAATCGAAGACTATCGTTACGAAGTCGAGGAGGCTAACTAATCATGAAATTCGCAGTACTCGTTTTCCCTGGGTCAAACTGTGATATCGATATGTATCATGCGATTAAAGACGAGCTAGGTGAAGAAGTAGAATATGTATGGCATACAGCAACAGATTTAAGTGACTTTGATGGCATTTTAGTACCGGGAGGCTTCTCATATGGGGATTACCTTCGATGTGGTGCGATGGCAAACCAATCTAATATTATGGCAGAGGTCAAGAAGGCAGCAGATGCAGGTAAGCCAGTATTAGGCGTTTGTAATGGATTCCAAATATTAACTGAAGCGGGTTTGTTACCAGGTGCATTACTTCGTAACAAAAATTTGAAATTCATGTGCCGTACAATCCAACTTAAAGTTGAAAACAATAATACCTTATTCACAAACCAATATGAGCAAGGTCAAATGATCAATATTCCAATTGCGCATGGTGAAGGTAACTACTACTGTGACGAGGAAACTTTACAACAATTAAAAGATAACAATCAAATCGTGTTTACATACTCAGGCGAAAATCCAAACGGTTCTTTAGAAGATATCGCAGGGATTATAAACGAGCGCGGCAATGTACTAGGTATGATGCCTCACCCAGAGCGAGCTGTTGATGCACTGGTGGGCGGAGCAGACGGTCTAGCAGTATTTAAATCAATTGTGAAGCAGTGGAGGGAAAATCATGTCAACAACTAAGTTTGAGCCAACAGCACAGCAAATTAAAGATCAGAAGTTATACGCTGGTATGGGGATGTCAGACGAAGAATTTGCAATGGTAGAAGGTATTATTGGACGACTTCCGAACTGGACAGAGACAGGTCTTTTCTCAGTAATGTGGTCTGAGCACTGCTCATACAAAAATTCAAAACCAGTGTTACGTAAATTCCCTACTAAGGGTCCACAAGTTTTACAAGGTCCAGGTGAAGGTGCTGGCATCGTCGATATTGGTGATGAACAAGCCGTTGTATTTAAAATGGAATCCCATAACCACCCTTCAGCAATTGAACCTTATCAAGGTGCTGCTACAGGTGTTGGTGGTATTATCCGCGATGTTTTCTCAATGGGAGCACGTCCAATTGCGATGCTGAACTCACTCCGCTTTGGCGAATTAAAATCAGCGCGTGGAAAATATTTATTTGAAGAAGTCGTTGCTGGTATCGCAGGTTACGGTAACTGTATCGGAATTCCTACAGTAGGTGGCGAGATTCAATTCGATCCTTGTTATGAAGGCAATCCACTAGTGAATGCAATGTGTGTAGGTTTAATTGATCACAAAGATATTCAACGTGGAATCGCAGCTGGTGTAGGAAATACAGTCATGTATGTTGGCGCTAAAACAGGTCGTGACGGTATCCATGGTGCAACATTTGCATCTGAGGAGTTAACAGAAGAATCTGAGAACCAACGTCCAGCAGTACAAGTAGGAGATCCATTTATGGAGAAACTTTTACTTGAAGCATGTTTAGAAGTTGTAAAATCTGACGCTCTAGTAGGTATTCAAGATATGGGTGCAGCTGGTCTTACTTCTTCATCAGCAGAAATGGCTTCTAAGGCTGGCTCTGGTGTAGAAATGAACTTAGATTTAGTACCTCAACGTGAGACAGGCATGACAGCCTATGAAATGATGTTATCTGAATCTCAGGAGCGTATGTTACTTGTTGTGAAAAAAGGTCGTGAAGATGAAATTAAAGCGATTTTCGATAAATATGATTTAGATGCGGTGGCAATTGGTCGCGTGACGGATGATAAAATGCTACGTCTTTTACATAATGGTGAAGTTGTAGCTGAAGTACCTGCTGATGCACTTGCAGAAGATGCACCAGTTTATCACAAACCATCTGCAGAACCTGCTTACTATGCTGAATTTCAAGCGATGGAAAATACAGAACCAGTGGTAACAGATTACAAAGAAACATTAAATGCACTTTTAAAAGCGCCAACAGTTGCTTCAAAAGAGTGGGTTTACGATCAATATGATTATCAAGTACGTACATCAACAGTCGTTGCACCAGGTTCTGATGCAGCCGTTATCCGCGTACGTGGTACGAACAAAGGATTAGCGATGACTACTGATTGTAACTCTCGTTATATTTTCCTAGATCCAGAGGTAGGCGGTGCCATTGCAGTAGCTGAGGCAGCCCGTAACATCGTAGCAACTGGAGGTACACCATTAGCGATTACTGACTGCCTAAACTTTGGTAATCCTGAGAAACCAGAAATCTTCTGGCAAATTGAAAAATCAGCTGATGGTATTTCAGCGGCTTGTACTGCACTGAATTCACCAGTAATCGGTGGTAACGTATCTCTTTATAATGAGCGTTCTGGTGAAGCGGTTTACCCAACACCAACCATCGGTATGGTGGGACTAATTGAAGATTTAGCACATGTGACAACTCAAGAAGTAAAAGCTAGTGGGGATGTAGTATTTGTGATCGGTGATACAAACACTGAATTCGGTGGCTCGGAGCTTCAAAAATTAGTAAACAACGGGGTTATTTCAGGGAAAGCACCAGCTATTGATCTACAGATTGAAGCTGCACGTCAACAAGCTTTACTTACAGCAATTAAAGCAGGAATCGTACAATCTGCACATGATGTAGCAGAAGGTGGTCTTGCGGTGGCGCTTGCCGAAACAACATTTGGCGCTAATGGTTTAGGTCTTGATGTGACATTAACAGGCTCTGCTACAACAGCATTATTCAGTGAAACACAATCTCGCTTCGTTGTAACAGTGAAAGAAGAAAATGCAGCTGCATTTGTAGAAATTGTAAAAGACGCAAAGAAAATTGGTGTCGTAACAAACGATGCGCTTGTTAAAATCAACGGTGACAACGGTGTGCTTGTAGAAGGTACAGTGGAGGAATTCCGTTCTAATTGGAAAGGAGCAATCCCATGCTTGCTGAACTCAGAGGCTTAAACGAAGAATGTGGGGTGTTTGGTATTTGGGGCAACCCGAATCCAGCACACCTTAGTTATTACGGGCTTCATGCTCTTCAACACCGTGGCCAAGAAGGCGCTGGAATCGTCGTTTCTGACGGTCAGCATCTTCGCGCGGTGAAAGGCGAAGGACTAGTTAATGATGTTTTCAACGAAGAGAAATTAAAGGCAGTGGACGGAAAAGCAGCAATTGCCCATGTCCGTTATACGACTGCTGGAGGAGGCGGTATTGAAAATGTACAGCCGTTATTATTCCACTCGTCAACTGGTAGCCTTTCAATTGCTCATAACGGTAATTTAGTCAATGCAACGCACTTAAAACAGTACTTAGAGCGCCAAGGGAGTATTTTCCATTCTAGCTCCGATACTGAAGTACTAGCGCATCTTATTAAGAAAAGCTCGCATTCACCATTCCGTGCAAAGGTGAAAAATGCCCTCTCGTTATTAAAGGGTGCTTACTCATTCTTAATTATGACTAAAGATGAAATGCTTGTCGCACGTGATCCACATGGTTTACGTCCACTATCTCTTGGAAAGTTAGGGGATGGTTGGGTTGTTGCTTCTGAAACTTGTGCATTTGATTTGATAGGTGCAGAATTTGTTCGATCTGTTGAACCTGGTGAATTATTAATTATTAACGATGAAGGTGTAAAATCTGATCGTTTTGTAGAAATGGATAAACGGGCAATGTGCGCGATGGAGTACGTTTATTTAGCACGACCTGATTCTGATATTGATGGTATTAACGTTCACATGGCTCGTAAGCGTATGGGCAAACAGCTTGCTCGTGAATGTGCACATATTGAAGCTGACGTTGTAACAGGTGTCCCTGACTCAAGTATTTCAGCAGCAATCGGCTTTGCAGAGGAAAGCGGTATTCCGTATGAGCTAGGTCTTATAAAAAACCGTTATGTAGGTCGTACATTTATCCAACCGACACAGGAATTACGTGAACGCGGTGTGAAAATGAAACTTTCTCCAGTTGTTCAAGTTGTAAAAGGTAAACGAGTAGTGATGGTGGACGATTCAATCGTTCGCGGTACAACTTCAAGACGTATTGTAAAAATGTTAAAAGATGCAGGAGCAACTGAAGTGCATGTTGTGATTTCTTCACCACCAATGACGGATCCTTGCTATTACGGGATCGATACTTCAACACATGAAGAATTGATTGCATCTAATCACAGTGTAGATGAAATCCGCGATGCAATAGGAGCAGATTCATTAACATTCCTTTCAGTTGAAGGCATGGTAGAGACGATTGCTAGACCATATGAAGATGAAAATCGCGGATTATGCTTAGCATGCTTTACGGGTAAATATCCAACAGAAATTTTCCCAGATACGATCTTACCACATGAAAAAGAACTATTACGTTAAGAAAAACATCTAAACACATCTAGTAATGATGGGCACATGTGCCAAGTCGATTTGGATGATAAGGAGGAACTCTGCGTGTCAAAAGCATATGAACAAGCAGGTGTAAATATTGAAGCAGGCTACGAAGCCGTAAAACGAATGAAGTCTCACGTTGAACGAACAAACCGTCTAGGTGTGATGGGCACGTTTGGTGGTTTTGGCGGCATGTTTGACTTGTCAGAACTAAATCTTAAGGAACCTGTTCTTATTTCAGGTACAGATGGTGTTGGGACAAAGCTAAAACTAGCGTTTATGGTGGACAAGCACGACACGATTGGTGTGGACTGTGTAGCGATGTGTGTCAATGATATCGTAGCGCAAGGTGCGGAACCATTGTACTTTTTAGATTATGTGGCCCTTGGCAAGGCAGAGCCAGCGAAAATTGAGCAAATTGTAAAGGGAGTTGCAGATGGCTGTGTGCAATCTGGTGCGGCATTAATCGGTGGAGAAACTGCAGAGATGCCTGGTCTTTACGAAGAAGATGAGTATGATTTAGCTGGTTTTGCAGTAGGAGCCTGCGAAAAATCCGCCATCGTAACAGGTGAGCAAATCGTAGAGGGTGACGTACTTGTTGGGATTGCTTCTAGTGGGGTGCATTCAAACGGGTACTCATTAGTTCGAAAAATTGTCTTTGCGGATAATCATTACGCAGTTGATTTGATTGTGGAAGGCTACGAGGATCTTGGTCCTATCGGAGAAGCCTTGTTAGTGCCAACAAAATTATATGCAAAACCTGTACTTGCAGCTTTAAAAGCAGCAGACGTTCATGGCTGTGCACATGTAACTGGCGGCGGCTTTTATGAAAACCTACCACGTATGATGCCTGAAGGTTTAGCAACTGAAATTGACTTAGGTTCTTGGCCAGTCTTACGCATTTTTGAGTTTTTAAAAGAAAAAGGACAGTTAGAAGACAAGGATTTATATAATGTCTTTAACATGGGTATTGGCTTCGTGTTAGCTGTCCCTGCAGATGAAGTAGATAAAGTACTTGCTACAGTAGAAGCAAATGGTGAAAAAGCATACAAAATTGGTCGCGTTGTGAAAGGCGAGGGCGTTGTATTCAATGGCTCACATGATGGGAGTTTAGTGTAATGACTGCTCCAACTAAAATTGCCGTTTTTGCTTCAGGCAGCGGCAGTAACTTTCAAGCTATTCAAGAGGCCATAGAACGAGGCGAGCTACATGCAAAGATCGAACTTGTTGTGACAGACAAACCTAGCGCATTTGTAGTGACACGTGCTGAGAACTATAGTATTCCAGTGCTAGCTTTAAGTCCAAAAGAGTTTTCATCAAAGGCAGATTACGAGACTGCTATTATTGAGGCTCTTCATGAACGTCATGTAGAATGGATTGTCCTTGCAGGTTATATGCGCTTAATTAGTGAAGTATTGCTAGCCGCATACCCGCAGCGCATCGTGAATATTCACCCTTCACTATTACCGGCTTTCCCTGGTAAGGATGCTATTGGTCAAGCGATGGAACATGGCGTTAAGATAACGGGGGTAACAGTCCATTTTGTAGATGAAGGTATGGACACAGGGCCTATTATTGCCCAATCGGCAGTTCAAGTTGTTGAAGGTGACCGTGAGGCAACAGAAACGGCCGTTCATAAGGAAGAGCATGAACTATATACAAAAGCTTTACAGCAATTATTAAAGTAATGAATCGATGAGAGAGTTAGGTCTGAGTGCTTAATCAAAACCTAACTCTGTCCCACCAATAATAGCAAGACATATTCGTGGCAAACACGATAAAAATGGTTCATCGCCAAAAGATGTGGATGACTTTTGTTAAAACGTCTACTATGTAAATAATTTGATTGTAGTGGAGACTGGGCGACTCCTTGGGGATTAGCGATAGGGGAACAAAGGCTAAGAGCATCACATCCTGTGATAACGCCTTCGTGACCAACATCTTGTTGGCCCGAGACCCTGGAGCGAGTGAAGCGGGAAGGGGAACGAAGGCTAAGAGCATCACGTCCTGTGATAACGCCTTCGTGACCAACATCCTGTTGCCCCGACGCCCCCAGGAAGCTCTGCTCTGCGCGAAAGCGAAGCGTCAGCGGCAAAGCGCCCAGCCGGAACGGAAATCAACTACACGTTATGGTGATGATCCTAAAAATTAGGAGGATTTCGTTGTGACTAAACGTGCATTAATCAGTGTTTCCAATAAAGATGGTATTTTAGAATTTGCTAAAGAACTAGTAGCATTAGGTTATGAAATTTTATCAACTGGTGGTACGAAAAAAATGTTACAAGACAATAATGTTGCCGTAACAGCAGTAGATGAAGTAACTAAATTCCCTGAAATTTTAGATGGCCGTGTAAAAACTTTAAATCCAATGATTCACGGTGGACTATTAGGAAAGTTTGACGATGCGTCTCACCAAGCACAAATGAACGAGCATGGAATTGAGCCAATTGAGATTGTTTGTGTCAATCTTTACCCATTTGTTGAAACAATTTCAAAGCCTGATGTAACATGGGATGATGCGATCGAAAATATCGATATCGGTGGTCCAACAATGTTACGTTCTGCAGCAAAAAACCATCAATATGTAACAGTAATTGTGGATAGCAATGACTATGCGAACGTATTAGAGGAACTTAAAGCTAATGGTGCAACGACAATTGAAACACGTCGTAAGTTAGCTGCAAAGGTTTTCCGTCACACAGCTGCTTATGATTCATATATATCAAACCACTTAACAGAAGAAGAGTTCCCAGAGAGCTTAACAATGACATATGAATTAAAACAAAACTTACGCTACGGTGAAAATCCTCATCAAAAAGCAGCGTTCTATCAAAAACGACTAGGCTCGGATTTTTCATTAGCTTATGCTACGCAATTACATGGTAAAGAATTATCATACAACAATATTCAAGATGGGAATGCAGCATTGCAAATTGTCAAAGAGTTTGAGATGCCTGCAGCAGTAGCTGTAAAGCACATGAACCCTTGTGGTGTTGGAACGGGCGCAACAATAGAAGAAGCATTTGATAAAGCATACGAAGCAGATTCAACGTCTATTTTCGGTGGCATTATTGCTTTAAATATGGAAGTAAATGCAGCAACTGCTGAAAAGTTAAGCCATATCTTTTTAGAAATTATCATTGCACCTGCTTTCTCTCAAGAAGCACTTGATATTTTAACGAAGAAGAAAAATATTCGTTTATTAACAATTCCTTTCGAACAAGCAAAACAAGACAAATTCAATGTTGTATCAGTTGAAGGTGGACTTCTTGTACAAGAACCAGATCGCTACGGTTTTTCTAATGCAGATATTAAAGTAGTCACAGACCGTGAACCGACAGCACAAGAATGGGAAGCATTACAACTTGGCTGGGCAGTTGTGAAGCACGTTAAATCTAATGCTATCGTTGTAACAGATTCTCAAATGACTCTTGGTGTTGGTGCTGGTCAAATGAACCGTGTTGGCGCAGCTAAAATTGCTTTTGAGCAAGCTGGCGAAAAAGCAAAAGGTGCAGCACTAGCATCAGATGCATTCTTCCCAATGAATGATACTGTAGAAGCAGCTGCAGCGGCTGGTATTACAGCCATTATTCAACCAGGTGGCTCTATCCGAGATCAGGATTCAATCGATAAAGCGAATGAATACGGCATTGCGATGGTATTCACTGGCGTACGTCATTTCAAACACTAAAATATCAAAAACTAGACCGAGATGTTGGCTCATCTCGGTCTTACGCACAAAGAGGAGGATTTCCTAAAATGAAAGTATTAGTTATTGGAAGCGGCGGTCGTGAGCATGCTATCGCCAAACAATTTAGTATTTCACCATCTGTTCATAAAGTATTTGTAGCACCTGGTAATGATGGTATGAAGGGCGATGCGGAAATCGTTGCTATTGATACGATGGATTTTGCTGGTCTTGCACAATTTGCAAAAGAAAATGCAATAGATTTAACATTTGTAGGGCCTGAGCAACCACTTGCTGAAGGCATAGTAGATTTCTTTACTGCTCGCGGATTACGAGCGTTTGGTCCAACAAAGATAGCAGCACAAATCGAAAGCAGTAAATCATACGCGAAAGATATTATGAATAAATATAATATCCCAACAGCGGCCCATGAAACGTTTACTGAAGCAGCCAAGGCTATAGCCTATATTAAGGAACAAGGTGCACCAATCGTTATCAAGGCGGATGGTTTAGCAGCTGGTAAAGGTGTAGTTGTCGCAATGACTGAAGATGAAGCGATTGAAGCTGTGGAGGATATGATTGGGAACCAACGTTTTGGTGAATCATCTTCTCGTGTTGTCATTGAAGAATTCCTGGACGGAGAAGAATTCTCCTTTATGTCCTTTGTCCATAAAGGTCAGATTTATCCAATGGTGATTGCTCAAGACCATAAGCGTGCGTATGATGGCGATAAAGGGCCAAACACAGGTGGGATGGGAGCTTATTCGCCAGTACCTCAAATTTCTCAAGAAGTAGTGGATATTGCCTATAAGACGATTGTTGAACCCACTGTGACAGGTATGGAGGCAGATGGTGTATCGTTTACAGGGATTTTATATGCAGGATTGATATTAACAAAAAGTGGCCCAAAAGTGATTGAGTTTAATGCACGCTTTGGAGATCCAGAGACACAAGTAGTTTTACCACGAATGGCATCCGATTTTGGTGCATTTATGACAGCCTTGATGGATGAAAAGCCATTTGATTTGCAATGGTCTGAAGAAGCAATGCTTGGTGTAGTTATTGCTGCAGAAGGTTATCCAGGGGACGTTGAAAAAGGACATGCATTACCTAACTTAGAGGCTCTATCATCTTCACACGCAGTATTCCATGCAGGTACAAAACTTGTTGATAAGAAGTATGTTGGGAATGGTGGCCGAGTTTTATTAGTTGGAGCAAAAGCCTCTACTTTAAAAGAAGCACAAGAAAAAGTATACGCAGGCATTGCAACAGAAAAATGGGACAACTTCTTCTACCGTAAAGATATCGGCTGGCGTACGTTTAAGTAGTAGTTGAGTAAATGTTAGACGAAATTTGTTAAAATATATGCTATGTGTATAACTTGATTGAAGTACGATACGAGTGATTTATAGTAAATTTTGATCCATATTTTAATTTAGAGATGACCCTTTGTTAAAACGTATGCAATGCAATAGTTGATTGTAGTGGAGACTGGGCGACTCCTTGGGGATTAGCGTCACAGATGAGACCCTGGAGCGAGCAACGCGAGTGAAGCGGCTCATCGGACGCCCCCAGGAAAGCGCCCAGTCGGAACGGAAATCAACCTTACGCTATGGTGATGGTCACTATAATTAAATATATACTTTGAAACTTCTTATTGTTTTCAAACGTATGATTTAAAAGGGTGAGAGCCGTCTCAATAATACAATTGAGACGGCTCCTTTGACTAAGAAGGATTTTGTGCAGAACTTTTACTTTCTGAGGAATTTTGATTAGAAGTGCTGGCGTCAGATTGCTTTGATGTTGTTGCGTTTGATCCTGACGTAGTTCCAGATATAGCAGAGGAGAAATCCTTCATGAGTTTTTCGATTTGTTCAGATGACATAGAATTTTGGCCGCCGAGCATACTTTCCATAACAGAGTTGCCACTGCCACTGCTATTGCTATGGTTATTGCTGTTATTCATACCATTCTGCATATAGGAGCTCAGTAAGGCTTTAGTTGGGCAATATTTAAAGATACCCTCAGCCATTTTCATGGCACCAAATGCAATCATCAATCGACCTTTCGTACACTCAGGATTTCTTGAGATCTTAGCGATACCAAATGCCGTTAAACTTGCCCCCATGGCAAAACGACAAAAGGAATTTTTTTCGCTTAAATTCGTTTCTTGCATCATAATATTTCCTCCTTTAGTCATTGTGGAAAAAATAAAGCGGGGTGCACTTTGCTTTATGAAAGTGCTGTGTTACGATTGAAACAAGATGATTACATAAAGCACTAATTTTATGAAAAAAAGCGTTTATGCAGTAGTAGTATGTGATTTCAAGTAAGATTTACTCAAAGAAATTTTACGTAATTTAGGAAGGGGCGAATAGAATGGATCCAGTATGGAAAATTACAGAATTACGTCAGCAAATAGCTGTTATTGATGGTAAAAAAGCACCGGATATAGTATTAAAAAATGCACGTTATTTACATAGCATGCTCAAACAGTGGATAGTAGGGAACATTTGGATTTTAGGGGATCGTATTGTCTATGCTGGTGATAGAATGCCTCCGTTATTAGATGGGACAGAGGTGGTTGATTGTACGCATAAAACAATTGTACCAGGATATATTGAGCCACATGTTCATCCGTTCCAGTTATACCATCCGCAATCTTTTGCTGATTTTTGTGGACAGCTAGGAACGACAACGTTCATTTCAGATAATTTAAGCTTCTTTTTATCTTTAGAAAATAAGAAAGCGTTTTCAATACTAGATAATTTGAAAAAGCTGCCGTTTTCATTTTATTGGTGGGCTCGTTTTGATTCGCAAACTGAAATGGAACAGGAGGAAGAAATTTTTTCAAACACGTCCATTTTAGAATGGCTAGAACGAGATGATGTTTTACTTGGAGGCGAATTAACGGGCTGGCCAAAGTTGTTACATGGTGATGACCAAATGCTCTATCGGATGCAAATGGCTAAAATCTATGGGAAAAAAATTGAAGGGCACTTCCCTGGTGCATCCGAACGAACTTTAGCACGTATGAAGCTACTTGGTGCAGATGGTGATCATGAAGCTATGACAGTGGAAGAAGTAGAGCGACGTATTATGCAAGGGTATGCTGTAACGCTGCGTCATTCTTCAATCCGCCCAGACTTACCACATTTATTAAAAGGAATAGTTGAAAAAGAGCTACCGATTTTTGATCATTTAATGATGACAACAGATGGCTCAACACCTTCTTTTCATGTGGATGGTGTGATGGATAAATGTATTCAAGTAGCATTAGATGCTGGTGTAGCACCAATAGATGCTTATCAAATGGCTTCTTATAATGTGGCACGATATTATAATATGTCCAACTTACATGGCTTTATCGCAACGGGTCGATTTGCCTCTCTTAATATTTTACAAGATGAATGGCATCCAGTTCCTGAGAGTGTATTATCGAAGGGTGTTTGGTTAAAACGCGACGGAGAGCGAGTGCAAAGACTTGCTGAAATTGATTATTCAGCTTTCCCTGCATTTGACTTAGATTTTTCGTTAACGTCTCATGATTTTCAATTCTCCATGCCTTTTGGCATTGAAATGGTGAATGATGTTATTACGAAACCCTACAACTCATTAATTACTAGAGAAGGGCAGCTTGCAGATCATGATGAATGTTATTTAATGCTCATTAATAGAGAGGGCAATTGGCATGTTAACACGATGATTAAAGGTTTTGCTACTAGTGTTCAAGGCTTTGCCTCCTCTTATTCGAACACAGGCGATATTTTACTGATCGGAAAAAATAAAGACGATATGTTCAAAGCCTTTGAAGAAATGAAGGCGATGCGTGGTGGTATTGTCCTTGTTGAAAAAGGAGAAGTAATTACTGCAATTCCTTTAACAATTGGCGGTCTTTTATATGATGGAGATGTTAAGGAGCTAGCAGAAAAAGAGCAGTTCTTAAAACTAGCATTAGCGGATCGTGGTTACCAATTAGGGGATGCAATTTATTCACTATTATTTTTACAATCTACACATTTACCATATATCCGTATAACGCCAAAAGGGATTTTTGATGTTATGAAGAATAAGTTATTATTACCAGCAGTGATGCGTTAGTTGAAGTTTCCCTACCGGTATAGCCACAGAAATTACAGTTGTAATGACTAAAGGAGAGTAATGCTTGTGTTCAAATCAAAGAAACTATTTATCGCCATGGCTTTTAGTACCTTGTTGATAGGAGGATGTTCCAAAGATTCATCGGAAGTGAAGGAAGATGATACGACCAAGGTTGACGATGGGACTGCAATTGAAGAGCCTGTACAAGAAGGAACGAAAGTTGCTCCGTTAACAGGTGAAGCTGTGAAGGAAGAAATTACGCAACGCCCAATTATTGTTACCATTAATAATCATCCGAAAGCACGTCCGCAATCGGGAATAGAAGCGGCAGATATCATTTATGAAATGCTGGCAGAAGGCGATGTTACGCGTTTATTAGCAGTTTATCAAAGTGAGCTGCCAGAAAATATAGGGCCTGTTCGTAGTGCTCGATCTTATTTTGTTGATCTTGCGAAAGGCTTTGATGCATTTTACGTAGCACATGGCTATAGTCCAGAGGCAAAATCGATGCTTACTAATCATGTAGTCGACAATATAAATGGTATGGATTATGATGGTACACTTTTTAAACGTTCAAAAGATCGTGTTGCTCCACATAACTCGTATATTACATCTGAAAATATAGTAGACGGAGCGAAAAAAGTGGGCGCTTCAATGAGTTACCGTGAAAAAGTACAAGAGGCTTTTTATGAACCCGATGAACGTGGTAAAATAGGCAATGAAACAAGTCGAGTTGACATTTACTACGGAAATAGTGAGTATTTCCATAATTCGTATTTATATGATAAGCAAAGTAATCGTTATGGACGACAATCGGCTGGCGTTGACACAAAGGATATGTTAACAGGTGACACATTATCATTTGCAAATGTTCTATTTTTTGAAATGAAACATCGAACTATTGATAATGAGGGGCGCCAAGAAATTGATTTAACTTCTGGTGGAAATGCGTATGTATTTCAAAATGGCTATATGAGGGAAGTTAAATGGGCTAATATTGATGGAATACCAATGGCTGTTGAAGAGTCTGGGGAGCTTGTGAAGCTAGTACCCGGGAAGTCTTGGGTTAATTTCGTACCAACTTCACCAGGATTAAAAGCAATGGTGAAAACGCAGCCTTAAAGGGAGGAAAATTGCATGCAAATCGAAAAAATTCGAGGGCATCAAACAGATCAATTATTTAAAGCAGTGTTAGAGCTGAAAGACATTGAAGAATGCTATAAATTTTTTGATGATTTATGTACGATTAGTGAAATTCAATCGCTGGCACAACGCTTTGAGGTTGCGCATTTATTACGTTTAAAGAAAACCTATGAATCCATTAAAAAGGAAACAGGTGCAAGTACAGCAACTATTTCGCGTGTACGTCGTTGTTTTGATTATGGGAATGATACTTATGATGAAATGTTAGGTCGTTTGTATCCAGATGAAAAGCCGTTTCAAGCACCAAAAGAATAGTAGGTAAAGAGGCTGGGTAGAGGTTCTGCTCAGTCTTTTTCATTTTTTTGTAGACAGTCATAAGCTATACTTGTAAACGAATAGATAGAAAATGATAGGTGGTAAAATAGATGGATTATTTAGAATGGAGACATGTGTTCAAGCTAGACCCAGCTAAAGATATTTCAGATGAAGCACTAGAAAAAATTTGTGAATCAGGTACAGATGTTATTATAGTTGGTGGAACTGACGGTGTAACTTTAGATGGTGTATTAGATTTACTTGTTCGTGTAAGACGCTTTGAAGTACCAATCGCGCTTGAAATTTCTTCGATTGATTCGGTAACACCCGGTTATGACTATTATTTCATTCCAACCGTGTTGAATAGTGATGATCCAAAGTGGATTAAAAATCTACACCACGAAGCCATTAAAGAATATGGAGATATTATGGTATGGGATGAATTAGTCGCTGAAGGTTATTGTATTTTAAATCCAAATTGTAAAGTAGCGCAAGTAACAAATGCAAAAACGGATATATCTATTGATGATGTTGTTGCCTACGCACGTATGGCTGAAAATTTCTTTAGACTACCTGTATTTTATGTCGAATATAGCGGTACTTATGGAGATATTGAGGTTGTAAGTGCTGTTAAAAATGAACTAAAAAATACTCGACTGTTTTACGGTGGAGGTATTACATCTGCTAAGCAAGCTGCGGAAATGGCAAAATATGCAGATACAGTAGTAGTGGGTAATATTATTTACGAAGATTTAAAAGCTGCACTTGCGACTGTTAAGGCTGTAAAAAATAATATATAATAAATCATATAAGAACAAATGTTTGTAAGGCGGTGCGAAATGGAGCAGTTAACGAAAAACTTATTAGCAGGTATGAACCCTGAGCAGGAAAATGCAGTTAAAACAACTGAAGGACCGCTTCTTATTATGGCGGGTGCTGGATCAGGGAAGACACGTGTATTGACACATCGTATAGCATACTTAGTAATCGAAAAAGAAGTATATCCATCAAAGATTTTAGCTATCACATTTACTAATAAAGCTGCACGTGAAATGCGAGAGCGTATAGATGGTATTCTCGGTAATGGAACTGGCGATAGTATGTGGGTATCAACATTCCACTCAATGTGTGTACGAATTTTACGACGCAATATCGATCAGCTTGGGATATCACGTAACTTTTCAATTTTAGATTCTACTGATCAGCTATCCGTTATTAAAAATGTGATGAAGGATGAAAATCTTGACACGAAGCGTTTTGAACCGCGTGCGATTTTAAATGCGATTAGTTCAGCAAAAAACGAATGTAAAACTGCGGACGATTATGCAGGTCAAATGAATGAAAATAATCCTTATGAAAAAACAATTGCCCGTGTTTATAAAGGTTATGAAAAAAGACTACGCCGCAATCAGTCACTCGATTTTGATGATTTAATTATGACAACTATTACATTATTCAAGCGTGTACCAGAAGTGCTTGAATACTATCAAAATAAATTCCAATATATTCACGTAGATGAATATCAAGATACGAATAAATCCCAATATTTACTCGTTCAGTTGCTTGCTAAGAAATTTAAAAATATTTGTGTTGTAGGTGATTCAGACCAATCGATTTATCGTTGGCGTGGTGCAGATATTGGTAATATTCTTTCATTTGAAAAGGATTATCCAAATGCTAAAGTCATTATGCTTGAGCAAAATTATCGTTCAACAAAACGCATCCTACAAGCGGCAAATGACGTCATTCAAAATAATACAACACGTTATCCAAAAGAACTGCGTACAGAAAATGCCGATGGTGAAAAAATTGTATTGTACAAAGCTTATAACGAGCAAGAGGAAGCGCAATTCGTTGTACAAACAATCCAACAGCTTATTCAAAAAGAAAATCGTTCATTTGATGACTTTGCGATACTATATCGTACAAATGCTCAGTCTCGTGTGATGGAGGAAGTACTTGTTAAGTCCAATATGGCTTATCAAATAGTTGGTGGTACTAAGTTCTATGATCGTAAAGAGATTAAGGATTTACTTGCCTACTTGCGCCTCATTGCCAATAATGATGATGATTTATCACTTGCGCGTATTATTAATGAGCCAAAGCGTAGTATAGGTGCAACCTCCTTTGAAAAAATGGCGCGCTATGCGATTGAACAAGATCGCTCTATTTTTGATGCCATGAACGATCTTGTATTCATGGGGCTTACAGGGAAGGCTGCTAATTCAGCCGAGCAATTTTATGCGATGATTAAAGGCTTTACAGAAATGCAAGAGTATTTATCGGTGACAGAAATTGTGGAGCAGGTCATTGATAAATCTGGTTATCGTGCAATGTTACAAAACGAAAAGACGATTGAAGCAGAAAGCCGCTTAGAAAATATTGAAGAATTTTTATCAGTAACAAAGGCTTTTGAAGAGCGTAGTGATGATAAGAGCTTAATTGCCTTTTTAACAGATCTAGCGCTAATTGCAGATATTGATGCACTTGATAAAGATGATGCATCGAAGGGTAATATTATTTTAATGACGATGCATGCCGCTAAGGGCTTAGAATTCCCTATCGTCTTTATCATTGGAATGGAGGAAAATATCTTCCCGCATTCTCGTTCACTAGATGATATGGATGAAATGGAAGAAGAACGTCGTCTAGCATATGTAGGTATAACTCGCGCAGAGGAACGTTTATATTTAACAAGTGCACAAAGTCGTACAATTTTTGGGCGTTCTAGCTATAATAATGTCTCACGTTTCTTAGGTGAAATTTCGGAGGATATTACAGAATCAATATCCAAAGGAGGTTCTAAGCCTGAAGTTCCGTTTGCTTCTAGTAATCGTTCGGCAGGTGGCTATCAAAAACGTACACTTGGAGCAATTCAGAAAACACAGCCTGCAACAGCTCGTTTACAAACAACTGGTGGAGACCAATTTGGCTGGAAGGCCGGAGACAAGGCGATCCATAAAAAATGGGGAACAGGTATGGTTGTTAGTGTAAAAGGTGAAGGTGATAGTACAGAGCTAGATATTGCCTTCCCACAACCTGTTGGTATTAAGCGATTACTAGCACAATTTGCACCTATTGAAAAAGGGTAAGCGGGGGAAATGAAATGAACGAAATTGAACAGCGCATTGCGGAGTTAAATAAATTATTGCACGAATACGGTCATGCCTATTACGTGTTGGATAAACCTGTCGTAGCAGATAGTGTTTATGACCAATTATTACATGAGCTTATTGCATTAGAGGAAGCAAATCCATCACTTATTTATCCAGATTCACCGACACAGCGTGTTGGTGGGGCTGTGGTAGAAGGCTTTAAAAAAGTGACGCACGATTACCCTATGCTCAGCCTATCAAATGCTTTTAATGAAGAAGACTTACGCGAATTTGACCGTAAAGTGCGTCAAGCAATCGGTGATAACTTTTCCTATGTTTGCGAGCTAAAAATTGATGGTCTTGCCATTTCATTAAAATACGAAAATGGCGTTTTTGTACAAGGAGCAACGCGAGGAGACGGTGTTGTAGGGGAAGATATTACAGCAAATTTAAAAACGATTCGAGCAATACCTCTTCGATTGAAGGAACCAATTACAATTGAAGTACGTGGCGAAGCGTATATGCCTAAAAAGTCATTTGAAAAATTGAATACCCTCCGTGCTGAAAATGAAGAAGAATTATTTGCTAATCCTAGAAATGCAGCTGCTGGCTCTTTACGCCAGTTAGATCCTAAAATAGCAGCAAGTCGTCAGCTATCAACCTTTATTTATGCAATTGGGGGAGATGGTGAGGCATACGGTATCGACGGTCATGCAGAGATGCTCGATTATTTAGAGGGTCTAGGTTTTCCATCGAACAAAGAGCGCCAACGCTGTTCAACGATTGAAGATGTACTAGCCTTTATCGAAAAATGGACAGAAAACCGTCCGAATTTAGCCTATGAAATTGACGGTATTGTTATTAAGGTGGATCGCTATGCGCAACAGGATGAGCTTGGTTATACAGCAAAGAGTCCACGTTGGGCAATTGCCTATAAGTTCCCTGCTGAGGAAGTAGTGACAACATTACTTGATATTGATTTAACGGTTGGGCGTACAGGCGTTGTTACACCAACGGCTATTTTATCGCCTGTACAAGTGGCAGGTACAACGGTTCAACGTGCATCATTACACAATGAGGATTTAATTCGAGAGAAAGATATTCGACTAGGAGATACAGTCATTATTCGAAAAGCAGGAGATATTATTCCACAAGTTGTAGGTGTCATACTGGAGCAGCGCCCAGAGGACTCAGTACCATATGAAATGCCTGAAAATTGTCCTGTTTGCGATAGTGAACTTATTCGTATCGAAGGAGAAGTGGCATTACGTTGTGTAAATCCTGCATGCTTTGCACAAATTGCAGAGAGCATTAAATATTTTGTATCACGAAATGCTATGAATATTGACGGTCTTGGCGATAAAGTCGTTGAGCAATTATTACGTGCAGATTTAATTCATGATGTCTCTGACTTGTACCACTTAACTGTAGAACAGCTTGTCGAGCTGGAGCGTATGGGAGAAAAGTCAGCGGCGAATTTAGTCAATGCTATTCAGGCTTCCAAGGAAAATTCGATGGAGCGTTTACTTATTGGATTAGGTATACGACATGTTGGTGAAAAAGCTGCAAAAATTGTTTCAGAGGAGTTTGGTACGATAGAAGCGGTGATGGCAGCAACAGAGGACCAACTAGTGGCGATTCATGAAATCGGCGATAAGATGGCTTCATCCCTTGTCGAATATTTCTCAAATGAGGATGCACGTGCAGTCATCGGGCGCCTTGCTGATGTAGGCGTCAATATGACGTATAAAGGTAAAAAAGTAGAGGTAGCTGTAGGGGATAATCCTTTTGCAGGTAAAACAATTGTATTAACTGGTAAACTTGAGCAATTGACACGTAACGAAGCAAAAGCGAAAATAGAAGAGTTAGGTGGTATTGTTACAGGTAGTGTCAGCAAAAAAACTGATCTTGTTATTGCAGGAGCAGATGCGGGATCTAAACTAACAAAAGCTGAGCAGTTAGGTATTGAAGTTTGGAATGAAGACAGCCTTGTCGAACAATTTAACCTCGCCAAATAATGAAAAATATAAAGTTCAACACCAAAAATTGTGACGGGGATGCATGGAGATTACTAATAGAGAAAAGAAGGCTTAGCTTCACCTGTGATAATGCCTTCGTGACCAACCACATCTTGGTACGACGCTCAGGAAAAGCGCCCGTCAGAGCGGAAATTAACCACATGTTATGGTGATGAGCCAAATATTATAGTAAAGTAAGATGAATTGTCCTAGCTTCTTGGTGGAAAGTAGAGGTATTTTAGAGGTCTCTTTCTACCAAGAGGTAGGTATGAAATTTCAGTAAAGGAGTATTAAAATAATGAAGTCATTTCGACTCATTCCAGCAATTGTCGCTGCTGCAATGCTAGTCGGCTGTGTGCCTTCTAAAGAGAAGGGAACAGAGCTTACACAGGATACGCAACAGGAAAAAGCGGAAACAACTATTATTCCAAGCTTACAGATTGATGAATCATATTATAGAACACTAACTCCTTACAAACCAAGTGCCAGCAGAGGATTAGTAGTTTCAAATGTTTTTACAAAATATGATATGAAGGAAGTTGAAACAGGTTTAATGCGTCTTTCTCAAAATGAGTTTGACACAGAAAACTACTTCTTCCAAGAGGGGCAGTATTTAGCGGAAAACACAGTGGGAAATTGGCTTTCACGTAGTTCACAAAAGAAGGAAGGTTTAAATCCCCCAACGACGGATTCAATGCCTGCAGAAGAACGTGCAACAAAGGCCCCAATTTATTTATCACATATTGTTGAGCAAAATTATTTAACAAAAACTAGTGATAACAAAGTAAAATTAGGCGGTATATCGATAGGCCTTTCCTTAAACTCTATTTATTACTACCAAAAAGAAAAATACGGAGATTATTTTGAGCAACCAATTCCGGAGTCAAAACTCGTTGAGCAAGGGAAGAAAATGGCCGCTGAAATTGTGTCCCGCCTAAGAAGTCGTGACGAATTGAAAGATATACCGATTGTAGTAGGCTTGTTTAAACAAAAAGCTCGCAATGACGTAATCCCAGGAACATACTTTACCTATGGCGTAGCAAAAGCAGGTCAAAACGATGTATCTGATTGGAAAGGGATTGACGAAGAGTATGTACTATTCCCAACGAGCGAAACACAGGATGTATACCGAGATGATAGTAAAAACTTTATGAATTTTAAGCTAGATGTAGATAAATACTTTTCTAACTATACTAGTGTAGTAGGAACGGGCTTCTATAAAAATAAATCAATTCAAAAGCTAACGATTGAAGTGCCAATCCAATTCTTCGGTAAGCTTGAAATTATAGGCTTTACTCAATATTTAACAGGTGCTCTTATCAAACGATTTGATAACATCAATGTTGAAGTAAGTATTACCTCAATCAATGGTCCGGAGGCATTAATCGTAAAGAATGCCAACGAAAAGGAACCATACGTCCATATCTATTAAAGTATAGTCAGCCTTGTGCTGACTATTTTTTTGTGGAAGAAAAAAGAGATTTGATAATATTCGTTGGAAGAATTAATCAGAATGATGGATAGACTCTTTAGGGTGACGGATAGAAGAGCGAAAGCGACGGAAAGATTCCTCGGAGTGACGGAAAAAGTCTTCGAATCGACGGAAAGAAAAAAGGCGACGGAAAGCCCGGCCGAAGTGACGGATAGAAAAGCGAAAGCGACGGAAAGATTCCTCGGAGCGACGGAAAAAGCCCTCGAAACGACGGATAGCCTCCCCTACTCGACAAATAAAAGAAAGCACAGCGACACAATCCACGCCTTACTCCCGAAAAGCGAAGTCTATAAAAAGGACTCTTAAGACAGTCCCTAAAGACAACACTTCGTCATAGTAGTGAAAGTTTCTTTATTTTTGGTGAAAGTTGTGATTTTTAATATGAAAAATGTTATGATTATTTGCATGGTTAACTTTATTCAACCCTATTGTTATCGACAAAAACAATGATATGAATGAGTATTCGGAGGTGTGAAAAATGGCAAAATTAACAAAAGAAGAAGTTAAGCACGTTGCAAATTTAGCACGTCTTGCAATTACGGAGGAAGAAGCAGAGAAATTTGCGGAACAACTTGGTAAAATTACAGACTTCGCAGAGCAGCTAAACGAGTTAGATACAACAAATGTTGAACCAACAACTCATGTTTTACCACTAGTAAACGTAATGCGTGAAGATGTGGCAACAAAAGGCTTAGACCGCGAAGTAATGATGTTAAACGTAAAAGAACAAGAAGATGGTCAAGTAAAAGTACCAGCTATCATGTAATACTAAAACATAGGAGGATTCCTCATGACGTTATTTGAACGTTCAGCAAAGGAGCTACAAGCTGACATTAAAGCGGGTAACCTAACAATCGCTGACTTAACAAAAGAAGCATACGAACGAGTGGCGAAGCTTGACGGCGATGTACAAGCATTCCTTGCTTCAAACGAAGAAAAAGCAACTGCACAAGCAGCTGAAATGGACAAAGTTCCATTTGAAGAGCGTGGACCACTTTTCGGTCTTCCTATCGGTGTTAAAGACAACATCGTTACAGAAGGTTTAGAAACAACTTGTGCTTCTAAAATTCTAGAAGGCTTTATGCCAATTTACGATGCAACAGTAGTAAAAAAACTACGTGAAGCTGGTATGATCACTATCGGTAAATTAAACATGGACGAGTTTGCAATGGGTTCTTCAAATGAAAACTCATACTATAAAACAACAAAGAATCCATGGAACTTAAACCACGTGCCAGGTGGATCTTCAGGTGCATCTGCAGCAGCAGTAGCAGCAGGCGAAGTACCATTCTCACTTGGTTCTGATACAGGTGGTTCAATCCGTCAACCAGCAGCTTATTGCGGTGTTGTAGGGATGAAACCTACATATGGTCGTGTATCTCGTTTTGGTCTAGTTGCCTTTGCATCTTCTTTAGATCAAATCGGACCAATTACACGTAATGTTGAAGACAACGCTCTTTTACTTGAAGCCATTGCAGGATTAGACGCAAACGATTCAACTTCTGCAAACGTAGAAGTACCAAACTACGCAGCAGCCCTTACTGGTGATGTAAAAGGTTTACGTATCGCTGTACCAAAAGAATTCCTTGGTGAAGGTGTGGGCGAAGCAGCACGTCAATCAGTGCTTGATGCATTAGAAGTATTAAAAGGCTTAGGTGCGACAGTAGAGGAAGTATCACTTCCTCACTCGAAATATGCATTAGCAGCGTACTATATTCTTTCTTCTTCAGAAGCGTCTTCAAACCTTTCTCGTTTTGATGGTATCCGTTATGGTTTCCGTGCAGAAAATGTTAATAATTTGATGGACCTTTATAAAGAAACACGTGCACAAGGCTTTGGCGATGAAGTAAAACGTCGTATCATGCTTGGTACTTACTCACTAAGCGCAGGTACGTATGATGCTTACTACAAAAAAGCTCAACAAGCACGTACACTGATCAAAGCAGACTACGACAAAGTATTTGAAGACTTTGACGTAATCATTGGACCAACATCTCCTACACCAGCATTTAAAATTGGTGAAAACGTCGATGATCCAATGACGATGTATGCGAACGATATTTTAACGATTCCTATGAACTTAGCTGGTGTGCCGGCCATCTCAATTCCATGCGGTATGGAAAATGGTCTACCATTAGGCTTACAAATTATCGGTAAATATTTCGATGAAGCAACAATTTACCGTGTAGCTCATGCTTTTGAACAAGCAACGGAGTTCCATAAACAAGTTCCTCAAATTTGGGAGGGAAAATAACATGAACTTTGAAACAGTCATTGGTTTAGAAGTACACGTTGAGTTAAAAACGAACTCAAAAATCTTCTCATCAGCACCAGCCCATTTCGGTGCTGAACCAAATACAAATACTACAGTTATCGACCTAGGCTATCCTGGTGTCCTTCCTGTACTAAATAAAAATGTTGTAGATTTCGCAATGCGTGCAGCACTTGCACTTAACATGGAAATCGAACAAGAAACAAAATTTGACCGTAAAAACTACTTCTATCCAGATAATCCGAAAGCTTATCAAATTTCTCAATTCGATAAACCAATCGGTAAAAACGGCTGGGTTGATATCGAAGTAGATGGTTACACAAAACGTATTGGTATTACTCGTCTTCATATGGAAGAAGATGCGGGTAAACTGTCTCACAGTGGCGATCACTCTTTAGTTGACTTTAACCGTCAAGGTACACCACTTGTAGAAATCGTTTCTGAGCCAGATATTCGCACACCGAACGAAGCGTATGCGTATCTTGAAAAAATAAAATCAATCATCCAATATGCAGATGTTTCAGACTGTAAAATGGAAGAGGGATCTTTACGTTGTGATGCCAACATCTCAATCCGCCCATACGGTCAAGAAGAATTCGGTACGAAAACAGAGCTTAAAAACCTGAACTCATTCAACTATGTTCGTCGTGGTTTAGAGCACGAGGAATTACGCCAAGCGGATGTTCTTCTTTCAGGTGGGGTAATTGAGCAAGAAACTCGCCGTTTTGATGAAAAAACAGGTAAAACAATCCTTATGCGTGTTAAAGAAGGAACAGACGATTATCGCTACTTCCCAGAGCCAGACTTAGTACGTCTATCCATCGATGATGAATGGTTAGAGCGAGTAAAATCAGAAATTCCAGAGCTTCCAGACGCTCGTAAAAAACGTTATGTTGAAGAACTAGGCTTAACGCCATATGATGCAGGAGTTCTTGTTATTTCAAAAGAAATTTCAGACTTCTTCGAGGCTATGGTAGCTAACAATGCGGATGCTAAGCTTTCTGCAAACTGGCTTATGGGTGATGTTTCTGCATACTTAAATGCAGAACAAAAAGATCTAAAAGATACTGCATTAACGCCAGAAAACCTTGCGGAAATGGTGAAATTAATCACGGACGGTACTATTTCTTCTAAAATCGGTAAAAAGGTATTTGCTGAATTAGTAGAAAAAGGCGGTTCGGCAGCAGAAATCGTTAAAGCAAAAGGTTTAGTTCAAATTTCTGATGAAGGTGCATTACTTGCTATCGTTACAGAAGTTCTAGACAATAATGCACAATCAATCGAAGACTTCAAAAACGGTAAGGATCGTGCTATTGGCTTCTTAGTAGGTCAAATTATGAAAGCCACTAAAGGTCAAGCGAACCCACCAATGGTCAACAAATTATTACAACAAGAGATTGCAAAACGTTAATGACAATTGCAACAAAAGGCCAAGAGAGCAAATTTGTTTTCTTGGCTTTTTCTATACATACAAAAACAAGGTAAGTGTCAGTATTGTGCTTAGGTAAGTTACTGTGTGACCATTCCGCTTCGGGGATAATGAGATGCAGCTGACCCTGGTAAGCGAGTGACCAGAACGTCCATGATGGAACATAAATTAACTTAATATGGCTAATAATTACCAAATTAGCACTTAATAGTTGTCTTAAAAGAGTATTCATAGCAAAATATAGAATAGAACATGATAAAACTTTAGGAGGTCAATCAATGAAAACTGAACAACAATATTTCAATGATGCGATTTCGATTCAACAATATATGGAAAATATGACGACGTTAAAAGAAGAAAGCTTTCGTATTTATGATGGCTTCGAAGTGCCATTAAACGATGGCTTTGTCGAACTACTGAAGGACAAGCAACCAAAAATTTTAACAATTACTGAGGACTGGTGCGGAGACGCAATGTTAAACAATCCAATTATTCGTCGAGTTGCAGAGGCAGCAGGATTAGACATGCGCACAGTACTTCGTGACGCGGACACAGATTTAATTGATCGCTATTTAACAAATGGTGGCCGAGCAATTCCGGTTTATATTTTATTAGATGATGCTGGTCAAGTTGTTGGAAAATGGGGCCCCCGTGCACCAGAGTTACAGGAATTAGTAGTGAGTAAACGAGCTAGTTTACCTGCTAAAGAAGATCCTACATTTGAAGATGCACAAAAAGCGCTTTATGCTGAAATTCGTGAAGAGAATATGACGAACAAATCCTATTGGACATTTGTTTATGAGGATTTTAAAAAGCAAATAACAGCTGCATTGCAATAATGATAAGTCGTAAGGCTACATGTCAGAGAATGGAGGACATGCCTTGTTTGGGTTGACGATTGGAAGCTAATGCAACATTTAAACGAAAAATTCGTTGAAAGAAATAGAATCTTATGAAGCAGGAAGGTATGTTATGAAACGAGCAAGAATCATTTATAATCCTACATCTGGGCGTGAAGTGTTTAAAAAGCATCTACCAGAAGTATTAGCAAAATTAGAGGTAGCAGGCTATGAGACATCTTGTCACGCAACAACCTGTGAAGGCGATGCAACTATTGCAGCAAAAAATGCAGTTGAACGTGGCTTTGATATCATCATTGCAGTTGGTGGAGATGGCACATTAAATGAAGTTGTTTCAGGTGTGAGTGCATTCGAGAAGCGCCCGAAAGTTGGCTTAATCCCAATGGGTACAACGAATGACTTTGCCCGTGCAGTGCATATTCCCCGTAATATCGAAGCTGCCGTTGAAATCATAATTAAAGGCGAAACGTTGCCGGTTGATGTTGGTTTATTAAATGGGGAACGCTATTTCATCAATATTGCCGCTGGCGGACGTATTACAGAGTTAACTTATGAAGTGCCAAGTAAAATGAAAACAATGCTAGGACAGTTAGCTTACTATTTAAAAGCAGTAGAAATGATCCCATCCATTAAAGCGTCCCATATGCGTATCGAATATGATGGCGAAGTGTTTGATGGGGATGCCATGATGTTTTTATGCGGCTTAACAAATTCAGTGGGTGGCTTTGAAAAGCTTGCACCTGACGCAAGTATTAACGATGGCTACTTTACTTTATTAGTATTGAAAAAAGTAAGCTTGCCTGAATTTATTCAGCTTGCCGCAATGGCTTTAAGAGGCGAGCATTTAAATGATGATCGTGTAATTTATAAAAAGGCAAGTGTCGTGAAAGTATCTACTGAAGATGAAATACATTTAAACTTAGATGGTGAGTATGGTGGAGATGCACCTGCTACATTTGAAAACTTAAAGCGCCACATTGAAATCTTTGTTCCACTAGCAGATATTCGTGAGGAAGACCGTATGTAATTGTACATTCCGCTCGGGTTGGCCTGAAAGTGATCAGGTAGTGCCTCAAACTGCTCGGGTTGGCCTCAAATTTGATCGAGTCGCCAATTTTGAAGGAAATTTTATGACCTAAATTGGTTGAAATTCTATATATAGGTATAAATATTACCTGTAATTGGTATTGTGAATGAATTAAGAAAAATGTTTGGCAAATGTGCGTATATTACTTGAACAAAATTTGAAACCTTTATAATAGACCGAAATCTCGGTCCGTTATAAAGGTTTTTTTCGTTGTAATAGTGGAAAATGGGGGTATGAATAAGGGAAAGGAAGTGTTGCCTTTGTATAAATCACAAGAAAGAAAGCTCATTTGGCTAAGCTTTGGTGTTGCAATTATTATGCTTCTTTCCATACTGGGAAGAATATTTGGA
Source organism: Lysinibacillus sp. Bpr_S20 (assembly GCF_023337835.1). Classification (NCBI taxonomy): domain Bacteria; kingdom Bacillati; phylum Bacillota; class Bacilli; order Caryophanales; family Bacillaceae; genus Lysinibacillus; species Lysinibacillus sp. Bpr_S20. The sequence goes on along the minus strand of NZ_JALNLQ010000011.1, from coordinate 99,542 downwards.
AGTTAGGGGGGCGATGAAATGGTGAATGAATCAGCAGTCTTTTGGAGTAGAGCATTAACAGAGCTAACTTTATCGTTCCATATTATTTATGCAACGATTGGTGTGGGCGTCCCGTTAATGATTATGATTGCACAATGGACTGGGTATAAAAAGAATGATGAGCACTATATTTTAATGGCAAGACGTTGGGCACGAGGTTTTGTTATTACTGTTGCGGTCGGAGTTGTCACAGGGACAGCAATTGGCTTACAGTTATCTTTACTTTGGCCGAATTTTATGCAGCTTGCCGGTCAAACAATTGCATTACCACTTTTTATGGAAACGTTCGCATTTTTCTTTGAAGCCATTTTCCTAGGCATCTATCTATATACTTGGGATCGCTTCGATAGTCAGAAAAAGCATATGCTGCTGTTAATTCCGGTGGCTGTCGGTGCATCGATGTCAGCTGTGTTTATAACAATTGTTAATGCGTTTATGAATGCACCACAAGGATTTGACATTGTGGACGGCCAGCTTGTGAATATTCAACCCTTTTTAGCAATGTTTAATCCAGCAATGCCGACAAAAGTAGCGCATGTTGTTGTTACAGCCTATATGACATCTGCATTTGTGTTAGCAGCCATTGCAGGATATCGTCTACTTAGAGGTTCTAAGCATGTATACCATAAAAAATCTTTATACCTACTTATGAAAGTCGGGCTGATTTTCTCCATTGCATCAGCGATTATTGGAGACTTTTCAGGAAAATATTTAGCAGAATATCAGCCAGAAAAATTAGCTGCAGCAGAGTGGCATTTTGAAACGGGAGACAAAGCTTCCCTTATACTTTTTGGTGTATTAAATGGTGAAGAAGTAAAATATGCTATAAAAGTACCTTATGCTTTGAGTGTTTTAGCACATAATAATCCAAATGCAGAGGTAATTGGTTTAGATCAATTTGCTAAAGAAGATCGACCACCACTGTATATTCATTACCTATTTAATATCATGGTGTTTATTGGCATGTTCATGGCATTGGTTTCACTGCTTTATGTAACCGGGAAAGCACGTGATTGGCAGTTTATTCATAGACGATGGTTTAGATGGATTGTTGTAGCAGGTGGGCCACTTTCCATTATTGCGATTGAAGCGGGATGGTGGCTTGCTGAAGTTGGACGACAGCCTTGGATCTTATATGGATTAATGCGAACACCAGAAGGGGCCACAACGAGTGATCATGTAGATTTAATGATGCTGTTGTTTACAGGTGTATATGCCGTATTAGGAATAGGAAGTATGGTGGTATTGGTTCGTATGTTTAAAAAGAATCCTATTGAACGAGAAATAGAAGACCGCCATGCTGAAAAGGGCGGTGACATCATATGACATTAGAGATTTTAGGTATTTCAGTTTTATGGATTTTCCTATTCGGCTATGTCATTGTTGCGTCAATCGATTTTGGTGCAGGATTTTTTAATGCTTACAGTCTACTGATCGGAAAAAATCACATTTTAACGAATATTATTAAGCGTTATTTATCACCTGTTTGGGAAGTAACCAATGTCTTTTTAGTATTCTTCTTTGTTGGGATTGTTGGATTTTTCCCACAAACAGCTTTCTATTATGGAACGATTTTACTTGTCCCAGTTAGTATTTCGCTAGTGCTCCTTGCCATTCGAGGCTCCTACTATGCGTTTGAATCATATGGTACACGTGGACATATCGGTTACACGCTGACATATGGAATCACAGGTTTGCTCATTCCAGCCTCACTCTCTGTTGTTTTCGCGATTGCTGCTGGGGGCTATGTGGATATTGTTGACGGGCAACCTGTTTTGAACTATTGGACATTGTATACGAGTCCATTTGCTTGGAGTATTGTCGTGTTGAGTATTGCGGCTGTACTATATATTTCAGCCGTGTTTTTAACTTGGTATGCGCATAAAGCAAAGGATCGAGAAGCAACAAATTTAATGCGAAAATATGCACTTGCTTGGGCAGCACCATTAATGGTTAGTGCGCTTGGCATTATGTACGAAATGAAATTCATCAACCCAGAAAGTTACGATCATATGGTGAATTTGTGGTGGATGTTCGCCGTTTCGGGCGTATTATTTATAATTACGGTAGTGTTCATATGGATGCGAAAAAATTATGGTTTTGCGGTTGGGTTGTTGATTGCCCAATTTGCAGTGGCGTTCTTTGCATATGGTATCGCACAATATCCATATTTACTATATCCGTATTTAACAATTTACGATAGCTTTACAAGTACTCAAATGGCGATTGCACTCGTCATTGCGTTTATTTTAGGATTGTGTCTACTGATTCCATCACTGTTCTTGTTGTTGAAATTATTCCTCTTCAACAAAAATTATGTGACTGGAAAAGAAGACAATCACGCATAGGAGGGATAAACTATGGCAAGTTTTTTAATTTTTTATGCGCCATTTATAGTCGTCATCCTTGGGGTAGTCGCTGCTTTCTGGTGGGCACCAAGAGATTATCATACAGTAAGGAAAGAGGGGAAGAGTCGCGACTAGCGACTCTTTTTTCTACTCGTGTAAATCGGATATTCGGGTAAGCTGAGCAGATTACTTTTGGTGCAAGCTGAGCAGTTTGGGATTAGAGCGGATCACATTTTGGGGATACCTGAGCAGTTTGGGGTCAGAGCGGATCACATTTTGGGGATACCTGAGCAGTTTGGGAGGGGAGCGGATCACATTCTTGGTATACCCGAGCAGTTTGGGATCGAAGCGGATCACATTCTTGGTATACCTGAGCAGTTTTGGAGGAAAGCGGATCACTTCCTCTACACACCCAAGCAGTTAATATGAAGCCTTGTTCTTTTTTCATCCGCCACAACATGCTACAATAAAGAGATTGAAATGGAGGATGTACGAATGTCAGCACCCGTGAAAAAGAATGACCGACTAACAGTTTATATAGAAGATTTAACACATGATGGAAATGGCGTCGCAAAGGTCGATGGCTATCCATTATTTATCCAAGGTGCACTTCCTAATGAAACGGCGGAAGTACACGTTTTAAAAACATTAAAAAATTACGGCTTTGCAAAGGTTGTAGAAATTCTCAAGCCCTCGCCAGATCGAGTAGAGGCACCTTGTGAATATTTCAAGCAATGTGGCGGCTGTCAATTACAGCATCTGTCTTATGAAGGCCAGTTAAAATGGAAAGAGAATATGGTGCGAAATGTTATGCAACGTATTGGTAAAATTGATGCGCCTGTTCTACCTGTGAAAGGCATGGAAGAGCCTTGGCAATATCGCAATAAAGCACAAATTCCTTTCTCCTCGAATGAAGCAGGACAAGCAATTGCTGGTTTCTATAAAACGAAGTCTCATAGCATTGTTGATATGGAGCGTTGCTTGATTCAAACAGGGGAAGCGGACGCTATTCTTGCTGGCTTGAAAAAGGAACTAGCGACAATCGGAATTCAACCATACAACGAGCAAACACATGAGGGAATGCTGCGCCACCTAGTGATTCGTAAAGCACGAGCAACTGGTGAAGTGATGGTTGTTCTTGTAACTAAAAAGAAAAAATTCCCGCAAAAAGAAGCTGCTGTTGGGACAATCCAGAAGCTTGTCCCAAATGTAACATCCATTATGCAAAATGTTAACATCGACAAAACAAACGTTATTTTCGGTGATGAAACCGTAAACCTGTGGGGCAAAGACGTTATTATTGATACAATTGGCGACGTTCGCTTTGAAATTTCAGCACGTTCATTTTATCAAGTAAACCCTGAACAAACGGAAGTCCTATATAAACAAGCATTAGACTACGCTGACCTGCAGGGTGATGAACGAGTAATTGATGCTTATTGTGGTATCGGCACAATTTCATTATTCCTTGCACAAAAAGCAAAGGCTGTTATGGGGGTTGAAATTGTACCGCAAGCCATTGAAGATGCAAAACGCAACGCCGCACTAAATGGCTTTACGAATACGTATTTCGAGGCGGGACCAGCAGAGGAAGTTATTCCACGTTGGTATAAGGAAGGCAAAGAAGCGGATGTTTTAGTAGTCGACCCACCACGCAAAGGCTGCGATGATGCGCTGCTAACGACAATTTTAGAGCAACGTCCTAAGCGTGTTGTTTATGTGTCCTGTAACCCAGCTACACTAGCGCGTGACCTTCGAATTTTGGAGGATGGGGGTTATCAAACACAGGAGATTCAACCTGTGGATATGTTCCCGCATTCGACGCATTGTGAAGCAGTCGCATGGTTGGAGTTAGTATAATAAAATAAAAGTAAAAATCTCATCAATAAAATAATAAAAATATCCAAAACACCCCGGATTTGTTCCACACGAATCCGGGTCTTTTTCTGGCATGATTGAACTTCTTTTAGCGGATGTTAGAGAAAAGATTCAACAGTTTTATCCGTAAATACGTCATGTCTTACTTTTAAGGCTATTCCTCGTAAAAATTTTTGACGACACTGAATGTCTCGTGCTCGGAAAAAAGCAGTGATTAAACTTTCACTTTTTTTATTACCAAATCACGCTGACAAGAACAATTTAAAACCGCTCGCATTATGAAAATGATCAAGAGTAGTCGTGTTGCTCTCCAATATGACTTAAAAGCGATTCTGTCAATTCTCGTCTTATTTGCGTAATATGTTTTTCCATGAGTTGTTTGGCTTGATTGGCATCACCAGCTGCGATTGCTAGGAAAATTTCCTTATGCTCATCTATGGTCTCTTGCATACGTTCAGGATCTTTCAAGCGTTGTGTTCGGGTAACACGTATTGTGTCTTGCATATGTTCACTTAGGGTTTGGAATAATTGTAAAAATATTGAATTATGTGACGCGAGAACGATATTAATATGGAAACTTAGGTCAGCTTGAATTCCTAGTTCTACATCATCTTTAACTAGATCCATCATTTCTAATGCTTTCCCAATTCGTTCTAAGTCTTCGGAAGTGGCTCGTCGTGAAGCTAAAAAAGCACATTCAACTTCAAGTGTCTGACGAAGTTCTAACATTTCATATATTCGTTTTTTTTCAGTTTTTACAATTGTAGCTGAAAGTTCTTCTCCTAACGAATGGTATTCTGGTGTTTTGATAAAGCTGCCACTGCCTTGTTTAATTTCAATAATTCCATTGATTTCAAGTTTGCGAAGCGCCTCTCTAACCGATGTTCTACTTACATTAAAACGACTCGCTAATTCTCTTTCCGTCGGGAGTTTATCTCCAGGCTGTAATTCCCCATTTAAAAAATATTCTCTTATTTGATCAACAATTACTTGATATGCTTTTTTCTTTGGTTGTGGCATGACCAATGTCACTCCCTTCAAATACAGAGTACTGTAAACGTTTTAATCATACATGATTATCAATTTAATAAAAATATAATTATAATTATTGATATTTTCAGAATATTTAGTACAATAAAAAGAGGTTGGACCAATTTGAAGAGTTCAATAAATTGGTATGACATTTTCTAACAACTTAAATCATTTAAATACTTTGAAAGAATGAGCGTAAAAGGGGGAGAATAAAATGATTACAACAACTGAAGAATTAGTGATTGCTCTACGGAGTGTTCTTACAGATAGCCAAGTAACGATCAATCAAACGATTTTAGAACAACATAGTCGTGATGAATCGTATCATCATGACAGTCTACCAGATATTGTAGTGTTTCCGGCAACGACGGAAGAAGTGAGGAACATAATAAACATCGCAAATCAATATAAAGTACCGATAGTGCCATATGGAAGAGGAACCAGCTTAGAAGGGCATGTTATTCCTTATGAACATGGGATTACGGTTGATTTTTCCCTCATGAATAAAATTTTAGAAGTTAGGGAAAAAGACTTTCTTGTGAAAGTTCAACCAGGAGTGACACGTTCTCAGTTGAATATGGAGCTAAAAAAATATGGCTTGTTTTTCTCTGTGGATCCAGGAGCAGATGCAACACTTGGGGGGATGGCAGCAACAAATGCTAGCGGAACAACATCTGTGAAATATGGGATAATGCGCGATCAGGTTCGAGATTTAGAGGTTGTTCTCTCAGATGGTACGGTGATTCATACGGGGAATTTAGCAGAAAAATCTTCATCCGGCTATCATTTAAACGGTTTATTTGTAGGATCTGAGGGAACTCTTGGTTGCTTTACTGAATTGACGGTAAAAGTCTATGGGATTCCTGAATATGTTATGGCTGCTCGAGCATCCTTCAAAACAGTCAATGATGCTATCGAAGCAGTCGTTAGTATTTTACAAGCGGGAATCCCGATTGCAAGAGTTGAACTCGTAGATGAACTTTCAATGAAACAAGTAAATTTACATAGTCAAACAACTTATAAAGAACAACCAACCTTATTTTTAGAGTTTCATGGAAATGAAGCTGGCCTAAAGCAAGATGTTGAATTTATGAAAGAAATTGTCGCATCTCACAATTGCGAAAATATTGAATTTGAAACCGATAATGCAGCACGAAATCAACTGTGGGAAGCGCGCCATAATTTAGCTTACGCCTATGTCCATGGACACCCAGGGAAAAAACTAATGGTGACCGATGTTTGTTTACCGATTTCCGAATTAGCAGGTGCAATTGCTCATGCGAGAGAAGCACTTGATTTATTAGCACTTACAGGGGGAATTGTTGGCCATGTCGGTGATGGCAATTTCCATGTTCTTTTAATGATTGATATGAATGATTCTAATGAAATAAAAAAAGCAGATGAGTTTAATGAATTGATTGTAATGTATGCACTTGAACGAGGGGGGACTTGCACAGGAGAACATGGTGTCGGTATTGGTAAACAGAAATATCAAGAGAAAGAACATGGAGAAGCATTGCTTGTAATGGAAAAGATCAAACAAGTGCTTGATCCGGATTCACTTTTAAATCCAAATAAAATATTAAAAATAAAGAAATAGGGGTGAAAATATGAAAGTCTTAGAAGCCATTAGTACGATAGCTGGAAAATACTTTGCCGTTTGGGTCATCTGTATTGCTGTGATTGCCTTTATAGCTCCAGATCCATTTTTAATATTTGGGGGATACATCACCATTTTGCTAGGTATTGTTATGTTTGGCATGGGGCTAACGTTAAAAGTGGTTGATTTTAAACTGATCTTAACGAATCCAGTACCAGTCATCATTGGTGTTTGTGCCCAATATATTATCATGCCACTTACAGCTTTTCTAATTGCTTATATTATGAACTTGCCAGCAGAATTAGCTGCGGGGCTAGTCCTTCTTGGTTCTGTGCCTGGAGGTACCGCTTCAAACGTCATGGTGTATCTAGCTAAAGGTAATGTACCATTATCAATCACAATGACATCTTTTTCGACTTTATTAGCCCCCATTGCAACACCATTTATACTGTTATTACTTGCAGGTAAATGGATGCCGGTGGATCCAATAGCAATGTTTACTTCCATTATTCAAGTAATCATTTTCCCAATTATCCTAGGTATTGTTATAAGGAAATTTGCCCCTCAGGTTGTAGAAAAGAGCATTAATGTCATTCCACTTATCTCAGTAGTGGCTATTATGATCATTGTTTCTGCTGTTGTTGCTGGTAATGTCAATAGCATCGCTTCGGCTGGGGCCTTTGTTTTTATGGCAGTAGTGTTTCATAATGCATTCGGATTGTTATTGGGCTACTTAACAGCTCTAGCGTTAGGACTCGATGAAAGTAATCGAAGGGCTATTTCTATTGAAGTGGGCATGCAAAACTCTGGACTAGGTGTAGCATTAGCGACTGCCCATTTTGGTCCTTTAGCTGCCTTACCTAGTGTTCTTGGCGCTGTTTGGCATAATATCTCTGGTCCGATTCTCGCCACATATTGGTCGAAGAAACCAGAGAACGTAAAGATACCGTCTAATGAGCATATTCAAGAAGGCAGTGGCGAAACCCGTATTTAAAAGTGAAGTTGCTATAATTGAAAAGCAGATGATATAGAAAAATCTATATCACCTGCTTTTTTGTTGATAAAATTCCATTCAGGGACGATTTTCGTTAAAATAGACATTGTCGATTTTCACAATTTATAAATGTCCAAATGCACTTGTATTTGATAATCAGTTATTAAGCATGATATAAGTGTAAAGGAAGTGGAACATTTGGCTTTATATTTCATCGAGAGTATGAAGTGGTATCCATAGTGAGAGGATTTGAGTTTGACATGATAGATAATTTTTGGCGTGATTTACCACGACCATTTTTTGTACTTGCACCAATGGAAGATGTGACGGATGTTGTTTTTCGTCACGTAGTAAGTGAAGCCGGTCGACCGGACGTATTTTTCACTGAGTTTACAAACTCGGATAGCTATTGTCATCCAGAGGGCATGAAAAGTGTGCGAGGTCGTTTGATTTTTACAGAGGATGAACAGCCGATGGTGGCACATATTTGGGGGGATAATCCTGAATATTTCCGTCAAATGAGTATTGGTATGGCAGAGCTAGGGTTTAAAGGCATCGATATTAATATGGGCTGCCCTGTACCGAATGTGGCATCGAGAGGGAAAGGCAGTGGCCTTATTCTGCGTCCAGACGTTGCGGCAGAACTTATTCAAGCAGCAAAAGCTGGCGGACTACCTGTCAGCGTAAAAACACGACTTGGCTTTACAGAGGTAAATGAGTGGGAGGAATGGCTGACGCATATTTTAAAACAGGATATAGCGAACCTTTCTATTCATTTACGGACAAGAAAAGAAATGAGCCAAGTAGATGCGCATTGGGAGCTAATTCCGGAAATCAAAAAATTACGTGACCGTATCGCACCAAATACGCTACTAACCATCAATGGAGATATTCCTGACCGTCAGACGGGTCTGCAGCTTGCAGAACAATATGGGATTGATGGCGTGATGATCGGACGTGGTATTTTTAAAAATCCTTTTGCTTTTGAAAAAGAGCCAAAAGAGCATAGCAGTAAAGAGTACCTTGATCTTTTAAGACTGCAGCTTGATCTTCAAGATCAATATGCGGAAGTACTACCACGTTCTATCTCTGGGCTTCATCGCTTTTTCAAAATATATGTTAAAGGATTCCGTGGAGCCGGTGAATTAAGAAATCAATTGATGAACACGAAATCAACAGATGAAGTGCGTGCTGTGCTTGATCACTTTGAATCAAATAATGTTGATGACGATGGACGGTAGATAGCAAAGAGGGGCAAAGAACCCCTCTTTTTTTGTTGCCTAATTTAGTTTTGTAAAGTATCTTATCTCTTCTTTATCCGTATAAAAGCCAACAGATTCGTATAGAGTTAAGGCTGATTTATTTGTAGTTAATACCATGAGAGTAGTTTTTTCTAGCTGATGAGACTTAAGATATTTCAAAGCCTGTGTAAGTAAATATTTGGCTATACCTCGCTTTCTCCATGGTTCACGAACAAAAACGTCCTCTATTACACCGTAGTCTTCTTCTTGCCATGCCATCAATCCGCCAGCAATAGCGTCTGTTTGACGTATGACCATGGATGTCCACAGCTTGTTATTCTTGTATTCAGTTAGTCTATTAAGACCAAGGGGAGTGTCAGGCCAAATTTCAGCCTCAATATCAAGATAATCACTTTCTTCGCTAGTTGTACCCATCTTCCAATATGAAAATTGAAATCCTTCTTGTAGTTTTAAATCAGGAATCGGTGTATTCAAATCCCGATTCATGCGATATAAACTATTCAGAGGGAGGTAACCTTTTTTGATAAAAAACTGATTGTTTGCTGTTTCTTCCGAATCATTACCAACACAAAGTATTGTTCCGTATTCTTTAGGCAAAGCTTCCTTTAACTGATGTGCTCTTGTGAAAAGATATTGATATACTTTGTCGAGCAGAGCCATGTCATGTTCTCTTTCAGAAATGGTTTTCAGATTAACGTATATGGAGTGATTGCTCTCTTTTGAACGTCCGGGAGGTACAACGTTAATGATGCTAACTTGCCCCTTAGCGACCATCTTCCCATCTTCAAATGCGCAATAAACGTTACCCCAATTATCTTCGTCCCCGACCCACCAAAATGTCGCGTTTTCTTTAGCAGTTACGGATCGGTACAACTCGCCAAGTAAAGGCATATCTCCATGTTCGAAGTTACGAATGAAAATTTCTGTTGATGATTGACTCAAAATAATCCCCCTATCAGTAGTAGGGGATTTTCGCAGCCTGCTATGCGGGTTCCACATCTTGATACTATTTATACATTGTATATTATAAAATGGTATTATATGTAACAGGTTATTTAGTGTTCCTAAGTGTGATTCTTTAAATAACTCTTTCTAAAATAGTGTTACACATTTCCTAAAAGGAGAATTAACTATGTACAAACTTATGCTTATTGAAGACGATACTGAACTAAGTGCGCTTATTCAAGAAAACCTGGAGCGCTACGGGTATACTGTTGTACAGCCTGAAAACTTTTTGAATATAGAGGATGAGTTTACGAGAATTAAACCTGATTTAATTTTATTGGATATTAATTTACCTTATTATGATGGCTATTATTTATGCAGGGCTTTTCGTAAGCAATCGAATGTACCTATTTTAATTATCTCTGCTCGTAATCAAGAGCTAGATCAGATTATGGCGATTGAACTTGGGGCTGATGACTATATTACGAAACCATTTACGTTTGACATACTGCAATCGAAGGTGAAAGCGACGACTAGAAGAGTATATGGAGAATATGCAGCAAATGGACAAAATCTTACGTGTGCTGGTCAGCTATGTATTAATGCCGATACACTTGTTTTAACTTTCCGTGAAAAAAAGATTAACCTTAGCAAAAATGAATTCAAATTAATGAAAAAATTAATAGACAATAAGAATACATTTATTTCGAGAGAAGAACTAATCGAAGAAGTATGGGACTCGATTACATTTGTAGAGGATAATACATTAACGGTTAATATGACGAGAATAAAGCATATACTATCTGAATTAGGATTTGATGATGTAATCAAAAGCAAAAGAGGAGTAGGGTACATGTTTCACTATTCTAATTCTACGAGGGGTTCGCAATGTTAAAGCATATTTTAATAAAATTCTTAAAAGACAGGTTTCTACTAATCATGTTTTATTTAATAAATATGATTTGCGTTATTACCTTTTTTCATCTAAATGAGCCAGCAAATGATGAAGTTTTATATCCAGTATCGATAGGATTATTTTTATTAACTGTGTATTTAGTAATTGATTGGCTTAACTATTATCAAACGAATAAAGCCATTGAGCTTATGTTGAGAGGACGATTTGTCGAAATAAACCCACATACAGAGGAACAGAAGGCGTTTTATCAATTGCTACAGAATAATATAAGTGAACACACTCGCAAATACAACACAATGAAGGAACAGAAAAATGAAAGTCTATATTTTTTATCCCATTGGATGCACTTTTTAAAAACGCCTGTTTCTGTAATAGAACTGATCATTAGTAAAGAAAAAACAGAGGATGCTACAGTCCTTTTTGAAAAAATTCAGCGGGAAAACAAACGAATACATACATCAATAGAGCAAGCATTAACAATGGTGAGAATGGAAAGCTTTGAAAACGATTTGGACATACATGCAGTAGATTTACTTACTACGTTGAGAAAAGTCATTAATGAGCGAAAAAGGGAATGCATTTACCATTCCGTATTTCCGATTATTGAATTTGATGAAGAAGAAGCTTTGATTGTTACTGATGTAAAATGGAGCGAAATTCTATTAGACCAAATCATTTCTAATGCTATTAAATATTCAAGCTTAAAAAGCGGGAAGAAGCAGCTTGTTTTTAAAATTGAACGACTAGGGGAACACATTACATTATCTGTTATTGATGAAGGAATAGGCATGCCTTCTTATGATGTCGATAGAGTATTTCAACCATTTTTTACAGGAGAAAATGGAAGGAAGATGCCCAATTCCACAGGTATCGGACTTTATATTAGTAAAAAAATAGCAGACAAGCTTGGGCAAACGATTGACGTACAATCTGAAGTGTCGACAGGTACAACGGTAACGATTCGATGTCAAGCAGCAGAGAATCAGTTATAACCAAACCTTACAGAGTTGTAAGGTTTTTTTAGTGAATCAAATTTGTGCAATTCCACTTGAGACTTAGAATGTATTTAATAACGATTTCCGTGGGGGGAGAACAATGGTTATTTTAGACGCGAGAAATATAGTTAAAATATATGGAGAATCACTAGAAGAAGGTTCCACGACAGCCCTGGGAGGAATAAGCTTATCCATGAAGAAAGGGGAATTTGTTGCCATTATGGGACCTTCCGGAAGCGGAAAAACAACAATACTTAATATATTAAGTGGAATTGATAAGCCGACCTCTGGTGAAGTTGTAATTGAAGGCAAAGCTATAAGTGAAATGAGCACAGACGAATTAGCGTTGTTCCGCCGACAACAATTAGGATTCGTCTTTCAGGAGTTTAACCTTTTAGATAGTTTAACGGTAAAAGAAAATATTATGTTACCTATGATCTTAGAGAAAAAAGGTGCAGCTGAAATGGAGGAGAAGGTACAAAGCTTATCTAAGCTTTTTGGCATTGATACAATCTTAAATAAATATCCCTATAACGTATCGGGGGGACAGGGGCAGCGAACGGCTGTTAGTAGAGCCCTAGTTAACGAGCCTAGTATTATCTTTGCTGATGAACCAACGGGAAACCTGGATTCTAAAACATCAGAAGTAATTATGGAATGCTTTGAAAAGATCGTTCAAGAGCTTGAGGCAACCATTCTTCTTGTGACCCATGATGTCTTTGCAGCTAGCTATTGTCAAAAAGTAGTCTTTATAAAAGACGGTGTTATTCATTCTTACATTGTGAAAAAGGGCAATAAGAAAGAATTTCTCAATCAAATCATTGATAATCTAGCAGTCTTAGGGGGAAGTTGCCATGACATTTAAGCAAGTTGTATGGAAAATGGCAAAGGTGCATTATAAAAAATATCTTTTATACTTGCTCTGTAATAGCTTTGTCGTTATGTTTTTCTTTATGTTTTCTACCCTCTATTTCAATGAGCAAATTGAACAAGTTAAAAAGCTGGAATCCTTAGATTATGTGTTGAATATACCAGCAATTGCCCTGATCATTTTTTCGATGTTTTTCATTACCTATGCGCATGGTATTTTTATCAAAAGAAGAAAAAACGAGTTTGGACTATTCATAAAGTTGGGTATGACCAATCGCGATATTAGTAAATTATTATCGTTAGAGAATACTCTTATTGCTTTTCTTGCTATAGTAATCGGACTTCTTTCAGGGGGCGTATTTTCGAGGCTATTCTTTTTACTCCTCATAAATAGTGTGGGTTTAGAGAGAATTTCTTTTCAGTTAAATAGCAAGATGTTTTATTTCCCAATTATTATTTTCATCATCATCTACTTTTTTGCTGTGGGGAAATCACTTTATTTGATATTAAAACAAAATCTTCTACAAAGCTTAAAAAGCAATAAGGTTGCAGAATCAATTAAATTAAAAAGTCCGAAGCTTGGAGTGCTTGGACTTGTGTTAATTATTGGTTCAGTTCTGGGGCTTTTTATTACGTATGGTGGTCCACATGCTGGTGAATTTCTATATATTTGGTTCACCATAACGACTGTAGGTTTATATCTTTGTCTTTCTCAGTTCATGAGCTTTTTTTTAGAGCTAGCGAAGCAAAATAATGAATTTTATTATCAACGGTTATTGTTATTGACGAGTATTGACTATAAATTAAGGCAGCTCACCTCTATATTAATGCTGGTGACAATGATGATTATGATCACCATTTTGTACAGTACTATTATAGTATCTACATATATGTTAAATGAGCAGGAAATGCTGAGTCGAAATCCTTTTGATATAGCATTTCTCCAACCGGAAACGAAAGATAATTTATCTATAGCAGACCTTGATTCAATACTAAAAAATGAGGAAAATCCTGTTCAACAGCATATAGTGATTCCATTATATTCTTACTATGAGAAAACGTACGATGGTTGGTATAACCTTTATAACATAATGACCGTTGAACATTTTAATGAGTTAACTTCTAAAGAGGTAAAATTACAAGGGCGAGAATATCTTCACTATTTGAATGTAGAACCAGAGTATGCTGGGGATGAGAATAAAGTTATTCAAGAGTGGATAATCCCAGGTAGAGAAGGCGATATCACTTATTCACTAAAAAAAACTATTATTGAAAGTAATATTAATTCTTTTTTAGGTCTATCAGATTTTATCATTGTCAGTAAATCAGAATTAGAGTTTCTTAAAGCGAACGTAAATGGTTTTGCATCGAAACTTCATTTGATAAATGTGGTCAACTGGAAAGAGACAAGAAAGACTGTTGAGGCTTTAGAGGGAATATTTGATAACGAAAAGATTCCGCCAATTTTAGATGTTAGAGGAGAGAATATATCACAAGAGAACCCATTTCAAATTGCCTCTAAAATAGATGGCCATAATCGTAACATCCATTCTAATGGTATGGCATTTTTTGTGACGACTTTTTTGAGTATTATATTCTTTTTTGCTTCATTTATTTTATTATATTTAAATCTTTTTTCAGAGATTGATAAAGAAAAAGCGAAGTATCAAAAACTTTATAATATAGGGGTTACAACTACAGAAGTAAAGCGGATGATATGTAGGGAGATAACAATCACATTTTTTATCCCAACACTATCAGGCATGGGCTTAGCCTTTCTATATGTTATTTCTATGACAAATAAAATAGGTGGTATCTTGAGGAATCCAGAAATACTATGGCAGTTCTTTAGTGTTTCAGGAATTTACCTGATCATTCAAATAGGATTTTATCTATTTGCAAAGAGAAAGATGTTATCTCATTTAATTCAGGAGAAATGAAACATCATATCTCAACTTTCTTTTAAATCGGTGGAGCAATTGTCGGTTTCTACTCGAATGGTATGTTCGCGGGGTTTGGAGCTTTAATTAGTAGCTTCTATCCAGTGCAAATCAGAAGTACAGCTACAAATACGATTTTTAATTTCGGTAGAGCTATTGGAGGATTTTCGCCGACCTTTGTAGGTTATATTCTTCAAAGATATGATATGACGGTCGTTATGGTCTATTTAGCTGCCTTATATTGCATTTCCTTTATCGTGATGCTGACTTTTAAAAAAGGAGCAAACGAAGCTTTACAACTAGTTGAAATTAAATAAATGAAAACATGAAAGAACGAATTCCAATTTTAAAAAAGGGATTCGTTCTTTTTAAATTTATTATTATAATAAACCTTTTGAACGTTTTTCAGCCATTTCTACGAGGCGTTTTGTGATTTCTCCTCCGACTGATCCGTTTGCACGAGAAGAGGCTTCTGGCCCTAATTGTACATTAAATTCTTGTGCGATTTCATATTTCAATTGATCAACAGCTTCATGTACGCCAGGAACTAGAAGTTTATTTGAACTACGATTAGCCATTTTTCTCACCTCCTTGTGATTAGAATGGTCGAGAGTTGGCTAATCATACATGTTAAAAAGTAAAATGCACATTCTAAATACTATTGTAAAGTAACTTTTGGAAAGCTAGCTAAAATTGTGAATGTCTCTGCTATAATAAAGTAATGCTTCAATCCCGTGGCATGATGGTTAGAAGCGCTTTTACAGTCAAAATGGAGGTTTTTTTAAAATGACAAACAATGATATATTAATTCGTTTAAGATATGCATTAGATATCAAAAATAAAGATATGGTTGAAATTTTTAAACTAGGTGGCATGGACTTTACGAAGGAAGAAGTTTTGAACATGCTTATGAAGGTTAATGATGAGGAAGAAGCACCAGAAGAATACATCAAATGTAATAATAAAATGTTAGAGGCTTTTTTAAATGGATTTATTACATTTAAACGAGGTCCGCAAAAGCCTAAGCCTGGACAACCAGAAGGACCACCAGCTGTTTCAGGAAAAGAAAGCCCTAATAATATGCTGTTGAAGAAAGTGAAGATTGCGCTAGCCTTAACGAGTGAGGAGATGCTTGATATTTTATATGATGGAGGCGTTAACGTTTCAAAAGGTGAATTAGGAGCTATTTTAAGAAATCCAAGTCATCGTAACTATAAAGAATGTGGCGATCGCTTTGTTAGAAATTTTTTAAGAGGGCTAACGTATAAATACAGAGAATAAAATGGCTTCACACTAAAGTCTGTTCTTGATTAAAAAGTCGTACTTCCGGAATAGTCAAGCGAAAATTTTGGTGAAAGCCAATAAATTAATGATTATCTAAGCAACTGCAATTGTGCAGTTGCTTTTTTTATGATTAATTTTACATATATTTCTCCTTTGTGATAAAAAATATCTGTAAAAAACTAATTTTTCTTAGTTAAATCTAGTTGACAGTTTGTGACGAAATTGTGTACACTTTAAGTGACACAAAGTTGTCACAAAGAGGAAAATAAATGTTCACGAACAGAGGGGTGCTTTTATGTTTGGTTTAAACATTTTATTAGTTGCTATCGCATGTATTACGATTCCACTTTTTGTTGCTTCAATTATGGTAGACATTTTTTATGCAGAAAAGAAACAGGTTCGTTTTTCATTACGCCGTACATCTATGTGGTATTCCTGCATGTTTGCTGTATCATTCATACCATCAGTCTTATACATGACACTAAAATAGATATCTTTAATATGAATAATCATTTAGGGGTAATTGATTATTTAAAATTATAGGAACAGCTACAATAGTACATTGTAGCTGTTTTACTGTAGACAAATACTTACTCGTACATAAAAACTTTATTAATGGGCAGACACCGTTTAGCATGTTGATGTGGTGATCCCTGTCTTGGCATTTAATAATTGCTATTTCACTATTTTGTTTTACATTGAAGCCAAGCTCGCGGAAAGCGCCGAGGCGAAAGTGAAGATCGACCTGTGTTTATGGATACGTAAAAATTTAATTTATTCTTTTGCCAACAAGCATGCAGCTACACTATTATGTTGTAGCTGTTTTTTATTGCACTGAAGAGAATTGTGAATGAAATGAGAAAATAATGTAAAAATATTCATTTCATACCTATAGTGAAATAGTAAAAATTATGTGTATTTTCTTCTGTAACATTGACTACTTTTACCCATTGTGTTAATTTGAGGAGGAAAAAGATGGGCAAATCTACTGAAAGGTAGAGACGCAAAGCAACAGGTCTAAGGTAATAAATACTATGATGGCTGAGCTGCAAAGAAGTACTAGTTAAGTACATATATTGCTAGTTATATTCTTTGATGCCTATTTCTTTGAAATAGGTTATTTTTTTGCTAAAAACATGATAAAGGGGGAAGTAATAATCATGAAGTTGTTAAAAAATGCATCATTAAAAAACAAACTTTTATTAACGGTTTCTATTATTGTTTTGCTTTTAATTGCTATTATTACGACGCAAAGTATTAGAGAATTAAACAATCGAATGTCTGTTGATTTAGAAGAAGAATTGAAAAGTGTTGGTTTATTGACAGCTATGAATCTTGATAGTGATGATATTAAAGATTTGTTGGATAACAAGGGAGAGACTAGCGCTGAATTCAAGAAAATTCAAAAACAACTCGATAAGATTCAAGAAGAACAAGGAATTATGAGTTGGAGCTATATTTGGGATGTAAAGGATACAGAGGGCGTTACCCCGATAGGCTATACTTCGAATTTGAACGATGTATATGAAGCGGGTGAACTCTTTACTGATTTAGCAGATGAACATGTGAAAACAGCTAAATTAGCAATTGAAAATAAAAGTACTGAGGTAACTAATATTTTCAAAGATCCATATGGTTCATGGCGAACTGTATTTAGCCCTATTAAAGATGACAATGGAAAACTCATTGCGTTATTAGGAATTGATTATTCTGCGGACTACATAAAAACGATCATTAAAACAAGTGTCATTAAACAAATTGTTATAGCTGTTATTGGAATTTTAATTTTATTAATTTTACTTTACATAATTATTGATCGTCTATTAAAGCCACTTAATAAGGTAGTTAATGCTGCAAATCAAGTAGCGAATGGGGAATTAGTAAATGTAGATTTAGAAATAACGAAGGACGAGATTGGAAATTTATCTAAATCCATTAATACGATGGTTTCAAATTTACAGCATATCATTTTAAATATTAGAAACACATCTGATAACGTATCTTCTGCTGCTAATCAGCTAACTGTTAATGCTGCAGAAACGTATAATAGTGCGACAAATATTGCTCAAGACATGGGGCAAATCACGCAAAATGCCGAGGCTTCAATGGTTATGACTGAGGAAACAGCTGCCGCTATGGAGGAAACAGCGACAGGCATCCAGCAAATTGCTGACTCTGCAAATACTGCCGCTGAATCTTCTATTTCTGCTTCACAAGCATCAGAACGTGGAAATCATGTGGTTCAGCAAGTCATTGCACAAATGGAGCTGATTAATGATTCTGTTGAACAAATCGGTACAACGATCAACGGATTACATATCAATACGAAAAAAATTAGCGATATTGTCAATCTTATTACAGCCATAGCAGATCAAACAAATTTACTAGCATTAAATGCGGCAATCGAAGCTGCTAGAGCTGGAGAGCATGGGAAAGGCTTCGCGGTTGTCGCTGATGAGGTGAGACGATTAGCAGAGCAATCATCACAATCTGCAACGGAAATATACAATTTAATTAGTACAATACAAGCTGATTCTAACGCTTCTATCAATGTTATGGAAAAAGGTAAAGAAGATGTAAAGGCTGGTATGGAGTTTACAACTGAAGTAGGGGAAATCTTTAAAGAGATTCTCACTTCATCAGAAGAAGTTGCAAGTCAGATTCGCGAAATTTCAGCTGCATCACAACAAATTTCTGCTTCATCTGAGGAAGTAGCAGCATCTGTCAATAATATTAAGCAATCTGCGGAGCAGTCATCTGAATTCTCTGCGAATGTGTCAAATGCAACGCAAGAGCAATTGACGACTATG
Organism: Lysinibacillus sp. Bpr_S20; assembly: GCF_023337835.1. Classification (NCBI taxonomy): domain Bacteria; kingdom Bacillati; phylum Bacillota; class Bacilli; order Caryophanales; family Bacillaceae; genus Lysinibacillus; species Lysinibacillus sp. Bpr_S20. The sequence continues at coordinate 80,629 of NZ_JALNLQ010000011.1, read as the reverse complement.
CAAGAGGTGAAAGAGGCATCTTCTTCATTAGGAAACACAGCGGAAGAATTGCAGGGACTTGTAGCAAAATTTAAATTGGAGAACGATCAATAATGGAAATTAATTTTAAAGGAAAAAATGTACTCATTACAGGTTCAAGTAAAGGAATCGGCAAAGCCATTGCTTTAGGCTTTGCCGAGCAAGGGGCCAACGTATGCATCAATTATATTGGTGATGACAACGAGGCAGAGGAGGTTCGTGCACAAGCAGAAAAGTTTGGTGGACAGGCTATCAAATTTAATGCAGATGTATCGAATTCTCAGCAAGTTCAAGCTATGTATCAATATATGGACAACCAGTTAGGCGAAATTGATATTCTTGTCAATAACGCTGGCTTCGCACAGGCTTCAAGCATTACGGATTTAACAGATGAGCAGTGGGATAAAATGATTAAAGTTCATCTATATGGTTGCTTCTACAATTGCCGAGAAGCCGCAAAAAGAATGAAAGAACAAAACAAAGGGAAAATTATTAATATTTCTTCTGATATTGGTAGTTTAGGTTGTGAGGAATTCACGCATTATTCAGCTGCAAAGGGTGGCATTAATGCATTTACGAAGGCTTTAGCACGAGAGTTAGCACCTTCGATATTAGTCAATGCAGTAGCTCCTAGTGGTACTTTTACAGACATCCTAAAGGAATTTGGGGAGAATTATGTAGAGGAAGAGTCTGCTAAATATCCGTTAAAACGATTAGCTCAACCTGAAGAAATCGCGAAGACTGTGTTATTTTTAGCTTCAGAAAATGCGAATTTCTATACGGGGCAAGTATTAACGCCTAATGGCGGAGTCGTTATGAACGGTTAATGTGGAGAACTGAGGAGCAATACTATGTTAAATTTAATCATCTTTAGCTTATACTTAATTTTTATTTATTACATTGGATATAAAGGATACAAACGAGTAAATACTGCGGAGGATTTGATTGTTGCTGGGTGGAGTATGCCTTTATCTGTTGTCACAGGAAGTCTAGTAGCGGCCTTATTAGCAGCTCCATTCTTTTTTGCTGCAGTAGGCTCTGGTTACACAAGTGGTGGCTTTGAAGGTTCAGCAACAATGGGCGGTTTAGGAACTTGTATGATTCTTGGAGCACTCATTTGGACGAAACCACTACGTAGATTAAAGGGCTGGACATTAGCAGACTACTACGGATTAAGATATGGTAGTAAAAAGCTAGGTGCTTATACAGGCGCTGTAATGGCGATTGCCTTTGGTGTCTTTAATGCTGCAGCGTTAACAGTAGGTGGCACGTATATTATTCAGCAGCTATTGCAAATTGACTTCGTTCCAGCGGCATTACTTTTTGTGTCGTTAACTGCCTTGTATTCTGTTATTGGTGGCTTATGGGCTGTAGCCTATACGGAAATTGTTCAGGGAGCACTAGCAGTAGCGGGTATATTGGGGATTACAATTTTTATCTTATTCTATTATCCTGACGTAACATTTAACCCAGAGTGGTGGAATATTAGTGAACTCTTCAATAAGGCTGGAGCAGAGTTTTGGACACTATATCTTGTGTTAGCATTGGGTGATATACCAGCGGTGGATTTAGGACAAAGGGTAGCCGCTGCGAAAAGTCCAAAAGTAGCACAGCGTAGTATGATTATAGCTGGCATCATTATTATCGCAATCAGCTGGATTCCGGGTATGTTAGGAGAAGCGTTTAAAACGATTTATCCGGATAGTTCAAACCCAGAGACGTTAATGCTTGCCTTTGCACAAGGATATTTCCCGCCGTTGTTAGCGGCGATCTTTTTAACGGCAATGGCGGCGATGGGGATGTCTACTGTAGCCGCATGTTATGTTGCGACTTCAGGGATTATTACCAAAAACATTTATTTAGACTTTATTAATCGTAATCCGGATCCTAAAAAACTATTAAGATTTTCAAGACTTATTATTATTTTAAGCGCTTTGCTAGGCTTAGTTCTAGCAGTCAGCTTCCAGAAAGTAATTGATTTAGCCTATTTGGCATGGGATATTGTATTCGTAACAATTTTCTGGCCTATCGTTTTGGGACCGTTTTGGAAGCGAGTAAGTACACCTGCAGTTTGGACAAGTATATCTGTCGGGTTAGTATATTACATCGTTACATCTCTAACCTATGTACCTAGTTTTAATATTCAATCTGAAGGATTTTTAGGTTTATTAAATGAGCTATGGCAGGCACCTGTATTCTCAGGAGTTGTGATTACAGGTCTAACAATTGTTATCGTTAGTTTGCTTATTCCACCTTCACAACACGTTCTCGAGATGCATAAAATTGAAAAAGATAAGACTTTGGACAATGTCGGTAGTAAAGAGGAATTAAAGGAACAATAAAATAAAAAATTTATAAACACAAGAGCATTATTTTCAATGCCCTTGTGTTTTTTTAGAATATTACCTTAAAAATGGCCATTTTTAGCTAGTTTTGGCAAATAAAAATCGATATTTAGAAAATACCAACATTGTACTAGTGGGAATGTTGTAAAATTTATTGTTACTAAAATTTCAACTTCTTTCAGCAATGGGTTTCTGTAGCGAAAGCGGAGCGTCAGCTACAAATGTTTTCAGTAGCGACAGCTAGAAATTTGCAACGGAAGTTACAGAAGCCTCTCACCTTTAGGCGCAATTAGACAGTGGCATCATTGATGTTTTGCAGTAAGCATTCACATAGAAAATAAAAAATAACTTTGGGGAGTTTTACGATGAGAAGTAGCTTAAAAATTAAAATGTTAATGGTATTTTCTATTTTACTTGTTATCTCGTGTTTACTGATTAGCTTTTTTATTTATCGTTCATCATTGGAGCTGGTAAAAAAGACAGTTGGTCAGCAAAATGTAAATATGATTGATCAGGCAATCTCAAAGATAGATAGTAATGGCTATCAAAAATTAGAAATCGGTGGCAAAAAAGATGACTATTACTATGAGTTACAAAAAGAATTGAGCACTGTTAAAGAGCTTCATAAAGTATCTAGTTTGTATACGATGACTCGCATACAAAATGGTGAGGGATATGACTACTACTATATGATAGATAGTGTACCGAATGATGATGAAACGATTGGTAATCAAGAGGACTCACCAGATTCTTACCCTAAAATGAAGCAAGTATTTGAAACAGGGCAAATACAATTTCAGCTTTCAAATGATTCACAATACGGAGCTGTACTTGCCATCTACGCGCCAATAAAAAATGATGCTGGCGAAGTAGTAGGATTACTAGGGGCAGATTTAGATGCCACAGAAGTTTATGCAGATATGAATGCTAATCAAATGAAAATCATATTGATTACGCTAATTGTACTAATATTAGGCATCTGTATTGTTTATTTCTTCACAGATTATTTAACGAAGCCAATAAGAAATTTAACATCGCAAGTAAAACAAGTTGGCAATGGAGATTTAACGATAAAAATAGAAACAGATCGAAAAGATGAAATCGGCGTTTTAACAAATGCATTCCAACAAATGGTGCTAGATTTACAAAAAATTATTATTGGAATCAATTCTAGCTCTAAGCAGTTAATCGATACGACGAACGGAGTAGCAAGAAGTAGTGAACAGGCAAATGAGGCGATTAGTCATATTTCTGCCTCCATCCAAGAAGTGTCGGCTGGAGCACATGCACAGTATAAAAGCGCAGGGGAAAGCTCTGCTACATTAGAGCAAATGTCGGAGGGTATTCAACATATTGCCGAGGCTTCTTCCAATGTATCTCAATTATCATCTATTAGCTTACAAAACGTAGAGCTTGGAAATGGGAACATTGAAAAAGTAATTCATCAAATGAAAATTATTAATGAATCCGTTCAATTATCCGCAAATGCAATTAAAAAATTAGAGAATCAATCAAATGAAGTATCACTTATTATCAATATGATTCGTGATATTGCTTCACAAACGAATCTACTTGCTTTAAATGCTGCGATTGAAGCGGCTAGAGCTGGCGAATCCGGAAAGGGCTTTGCCGTAGTAGCTGAAGAAGTAAGGAAACTTGCTGAGCAATCAGAAAAATCGGCGGCTAGTATAGCCAATTTGATTTCCAAAATAAATGAAGATACGAGCTTAACGGTGCAAACTATGAATGTTGTAACAGGAAATGTAGAAGACGGTTTACAAGCTGTTGAAGAAGCTGGAAAATCATTTGAAAGTATTCTGCAATCTATTCAGGGCGTAGTATCTCATACCAAACAAGTTTCTGTAACCTCAGAAGAAATGTCCGCATTTTCTGAGGAGATCATAGCAGGCGTGATGGAAACAACGATCCTTGCTAATAAGGCTGCAAAGGCAACAGAAAGTGTTGTAGAGCGTACGATGGAGCAAGAAAGCTACAATCAAGATATCCTGCATTCTGTTTTACAACTGAACAAAATGGCAGAAGAACTAGAAAAGTCCGTTTCAAAGTTTGAAGTAGACGCTAAAAACACAAATAATTCCCACAAAATTTAAGAATGAAAAGATAATTATTAGAATAAAATTGCTATTAACATGAATGAAATCATTCTATCGATGATCTTTTTGAGGGTGGGATATGGATGAAAACCTTTTTTCTTTTCTTTCTAGGGATAATCTATTTATTACTAGCAAAGTCATTCGAATCTGCTATTTTTAGTAAAGTTTTTTTTATCATTGGTTTAGGACTTTTAATCGCAGGGATTATTCGATTTGTAAAAGAACAATATATCTATAACAATCTATTTAATGCAATGAAAGAGGCAAGTGAGGAGGAGCTTAAGGCAATTCCTCATACACATTGCATCATCTCAAATGATTGTTTAAATGCTTTATTATTAAATGAACCTACAAATAAACTTTTTCTCGTAAGTAGAGAAGATTTAGAAGAAGATTTGATAAAAAAAGAAATTCCATTCAATAAAATATATGAAGTTGCTATAGTAGAGGACGAAATGTATATTGCTAGGACTAGCAATACTTTAATAAGTGGCTCATTACTTGGAGAAGAACTGGATATAGAAGAGGAATACGAATACGATGAAAAGGACCCTGAGTATAACACTGTGTCTCAATTGACGTTAAAAATTGTAGCGGATAACTTATCTGATCCTATTCTAGAATATGTTTTTCTGGATAGCGATGAGCCTTTATCAAGAGAAGAAGATGAGTATCAAGAGGCGCTAGAGTCATGTGAGGAATGGTTTCAGAAGATCAGTGTTATTATAAAACGTTATGAGCTTGAAAGGGTGCCAATTAGACAGTGGCAATAAACGAATATGTAGTAAGAAAGCTATCTCGAATTAATATCGAGATAGCTTTTTAGGTAGAGATTCTAAACGCTCAGGTAGTGAACCAAAGTGCTCGGGTGAACCAAAGAAGTGATCCGGTATCTTCTCAAAGTGCTCGGGTAAGCCAAAGAAGTGATCCGCTCTGACTCCAAACTGCTCGGGTAAGCTCAAAAAGTGATCCGCTCAACTCCAAACCGGTCGGGGTACCAAAGAACTCCGTTAGAGACTCAACACATTCACGTTCTCCAAATTAAGAATCCTAATTTAAATTTTAAATTGCTGTAATTGGATATTTAGCTCTTCCGCCATACTAGCAAGCTGATTTGCACTTCTTGAAATTTCCTCCATCGTAGCGGCAGTTTCCTCTACAGTTGCTGTTGTTTGTTCTACACCAGCTGCAGACTCTTGAGAAATAGAAGCCATTTCATCAACAGAGGTATTGATAGACTGTGAATTTTGAGCTACTTTATTTATATTGCTTGAAATGGTATTTATGTTAAGAATCATTTCTGCAACTGCATCCGAAATTTGGTCGAATGTTTCATTTGTTTGATTTAGTTGTGCTGTTCCTCTTTTTACTTCATTATACCCGGATTGTAGAGCGGTTGTTACATTGCTAGTTTCACCTTGTATGCGGTTGACGATTGTTGAAATATCAGTGACAGAGAATTGTACTTGTTCGGCAAGCTTACGAACTTCATCAGCTACAACTGCAAAACCTTTACCATGTTCTCCTGCGCGAGCTGCTTCGATGGCAGCATTTAAGGCAAGTAAATTTGTTTGATTTGAAATATCATCAATGACAGAAACTAGCTTGGTAATTTCAGCAGACTGCCTATTTAAGCCTTCTACTTTTTTCACTGAATCTAAAACGATCTCATTTATAGTAGTCATTTGTTGTGTTGATTGTTTCATTAAGTCTTTACCTGTTGTTGTTAGTTCTTGTACATGACTTGAATGCTCTTTTAATTCAATACCTTCCTGTGTTGTTTCATGGATACTGCGCTGGAAAGAAGCCATTGTTTCGGCTAAATCACCTGCTGTAGATGCTTGTGTTTCTGTGCCTGAGGCTAGCTCCTGCATTGTCACGGTAATTTGTTCTGTGCCTGACTGTACCTCATTAGAAGATTGGGCTAGCTCTTCACTACTAGCTGCTACTGTTTGAGAAACCGTATGGATGGAGCTTATGGTTTGCTTTAATTTTTCATTCATTTCATTGGCGGAACGCATTAATTGACCAATTTCATCACGATGAGTTATTGGAAGTAGTTCATGTTGCAAGTTACCGTCCGCTAATTCATTCATACGCGTTGAAACGATGGTAATAGGTTTTGAAATATCTCTAGCAGTGACAATAGCGATTAGGACACCTGCGATTGTCAATACTATGCTAACAATCAGTCCAACTATTTTATTGTTTAAACTTGTTGATACTACGTCATCTCCTACCGTAGTAATGGCATCTGAGCGTTTATTGGCTAATTCTTCATAACCAACACGCACGTCGGTTACCAGATTATTGATAGCTGTTAAATTTTTTAATGCTAATTGTTTATCCCCTTTTTTATAAACATCGAATACTTCGGTATTCACGCGATTACTCCATGTGCGTGCCATTTCTACTAGCGCCGCACGCTCAGGCGTATTTTCGTATTTCTCCACAATACTATTGTTTTCCTCAGCAATTTGACGATATTCATTAAACGTTTCTATGTATTTTTCTTCACCAGATACGACATAACTTAAAGCTGCAGAGAGACGAACACTCATTGACATAGCTAAATTTTTACTAGCAGTTAAGACAAGTAAATCTTCTTGCACTAAACTTTCTGCTTGTTTTTCCATCTTATTATTAGAAATGTAAGTAAAGGTTGTAAAACAAACAACTAATACTAATAAAAGAATAAATGCACTTAATATTCGAGCTTTAAGTGTTTTAAACTGAAAAAAACCTTTCATCTTTTCCCACCCTTTGCTAAATGGTTTTTGCAAAATAAATTGTTATAGTACAAATATTATTTTATAACTAAATCTTTATATAAATAAGCCCTTTTAATGGAAAAATGAAAAATGGTTTTTTAGTACAATAACATTTTCGTGTTCATGAGATAGGTAGTTAAAAATATATGTCTACAGTGTAATTATGGAGTTTTTTTAATACATTTATGTATTTTTTCCTACTTAATGAGAAAAAGCACTTGCTGCACCAAGCGCTCCGAATTTTATTTTTTTTCTTTTTTAGCTATTCGCTCCCATTGTAGTAATGATGGATATGGATCAAATGCCCATTCTGTACGTCCATTGAACTTGTATATTCCATAGTGAAGATGAGGTGGGAATTTTCCTGACGTTCCTTCTTTTCCGTAGCCAGAGCTACCAACATAACCGAGAACAGTTCCAGGTTCGACAAGGTCTCCTACTTTAATCTTCTTATTATAACTACCAAGATGGGCATAATAATGATATGAGTTATGGTTATCTCGAATTCCTATGCGCCAACCACCAAATTGGTTCCAGCCCTTTATTTCGACTATTCCGTAAGAAGTAGAAAGTACTGGAGTACCATAGCTAGCGAAAATATCTGTCCCTTCGTGAATACGGCGTCCACCCCAGCCCCGATTGTCACCCCATGTGCTCCGATAACTGTAATCGTAATTAGTAGGGATTGGGAATGTGTGATTATCGAGCTCAGTTGTTTTGAAATGACTATACATTTTGGAAATGGTGAAGATTTGATTTACGGCTTGTTCACTCCCGTAATATTCCCATAAAGCTAATTTAAAGTCCTCATCTGTCGTTCCAAATTTACTTAAAAAAGTAGCCATGGAGAATATGGTATCGGCATCATCCTTTGGGCTGGCAACTCCATCACCATTGCCGTCTAGTCCCATTCCGCCAAAGTAACTAATTGTTTCTGGGCGGGTATCATCTCGTACAGGATTTAAAGCACCTGACCAATATTCATCAGAAAATTGAATGGCGATAATACCATCCCTTTTCGGAATATCTTTACGAACTGATTGTAAATTGCGTTCATATTGGTCAATGGCTGCTAAGAAATGCCATGGAATGAGTAATTCGTCAAATTGTACGTAATAGGCCATACGTTGCTGCACAATTTCTTCTTGATTGGGTTCTTCTTTTGCAAAAGCAAAAGTGGGGAGAGTAAAACTCCAAAATAGCATCCATGAGAAAAGGAATAAAAAATGGCGATTCAATAATGGACCTCCTTTCTAACGTTAGAATAACCGAATTTTTTATCTTCATTCAGTACTTTTTGTGGGAATACAAAGATGTAGAAATGAGCAATTTTTGTAAAAAAACCTGGCTCATAGCGTGTGGTTGATTTCCGTTCCGGCTGGGCGCTTTGCCGCTGACGCTTCGCTTTCGCGCAGATAAAACATTGTAGCTGACGCTTCGCTTTCGCTACAGATAAAACATTGTAGCTGACGCTTCGCTTTCGCACAGAGCAAAGCTTCCTGGGGGCGTCCGATGAGCCGCTTGGGCCAACAGATGTTTTTTGCGCGAAAGCGTAGTGTTAACGCAGCGGCAGCAGAGGGTTTTGTTTGTGCGAAAGCGCAGCGACAGCAACAGCAGGATGTTGGTCACGAAGGCGTTATCACAGGATGTGATGCTCTTAGCCTTCGTTCCTCTATGTGCTCGCTCCAGGGTCTCATCTGTGACGCTAATCCCCGAAGAGTCGCCCATCCTCCACTCCAATCAACTTATATACATAGCAAATGTTTTAATAAATGTCATCCCAAACTTTTGGTGATGTGCCAATAAAATGCCAGTCGAAATGAATAATGTTTCAATTCATTCTTTCGTTCAGCAAAAAAAATATAGGCAATATAAGAAGAAACTTTGACAAAGAAAAAGTAATGGGTATCATAATGTCTTTTCCTTCATACTATGTTATAAATCAAGCCCTGAATGGAGGGAAGGCTATCAACATTTTAGATAAAGTGAAAAGCTATCGCGAAGAAGAAAATCGGCTGAAGTGGGAAGGAACATTTGCAGATTATTTAAACATCATCAAGGAAAGACCTGAAGTTGCTCAAACAGCCCATTCACGCGTCTACAATATGGTAAAAAGTGCTGGTGTAGAGGAACGCGATGGGCAAAAAATGTATAAATTTTTCGGTCAGGAAATTTTTGGGCTTGAAACAGCAATTGAAAGACTGGTGGAGGAATATTTCCATCCAGCAGCGCGAAGATTGGATGTTAGAAAACGTATTTTGTTATTAATGGGACCAGTAAGTGGTGGTAAATCAACAATAGTGACCTTGTTGAAACGTGGACTCGAGCAATTTTCGAGAACAGATGAAGGCGCAGTTTTCGCCATTAAGGGATGTCCAATGCATGAGGATCCCTTACATTTAATTCCGCATCATTTACGTAATGAATTTTATGAGGAGTATGGTATACGAATTGAAGGAAGCTTATCGCCTTTAAATACGATGCGTCTTGAAAAGGAGTACGACGGACGTATCGAAAATGTAATGATTGAACGTATTACTTTTTCTGAAGACAAACGTGTGGGTATAGGAACATTTACGCCATCAGATCCAAAATCGCAGGATATTGCTGACTTAACAGGTAGTATTGATTTCTCAACAATTGGAGAATTTGGTTCTGAATCTGACCCTCGTGCTTATCGTTTTGATGGTGAACTAAATAAGGCAAATAGAGGTATGATGGAATTCCAAGAAATGTTAAAGCTCGATGAGAAATTCTTGTGGAATTTATTATCTTTAACGCAGGAAGGAAATTTTAAAGCAGGTAGGTTTGCATTAATTAGTGCAGATGAGTTAATTGTTGCGCATACGAACGAAACAGAGTATCGTTCATTTATTTCAAATAAAAAGAATGAGGCGTTACATTCACGAATTATTGTCATGCCGATTCCGTATAACTTAAAAGTAAGTCAGGAAGAATTGATTTACGAAAAAATGATTAAAGAAAGCGATATGTCACATGTTCATATTGCGCCGCATGCATTGAAGGCCGCAGCAATCTTTTCGGTTCTAACAAGACTTGAAGTACCGAAAAAACAAGGTGTGGATCTTATTAAAAAAATGAGACTGTACGACGGAGAAAATGTGGAGGGATTTAATTCCGTTGACTTAGAGGAGCTTAAAAAAGAGTTTCCGAACGAAGGCATGAACGGTATTGATCCACGGTATATTATTAATCGTATTTCTTCTGCTATTATCCGAAAAGAGGTACCATCTATCAATGCGTTAGATGTTCTGCGTGCACTTAAGGATGGGCTTGACCAGCACGCTTCCATTTCTCAGGAAGATCGAGAAAAATATATGAACTATATTGCAGTTGCTCGAAGAGAGTATGATGAAATTGCCAAAAATGAAGTGCAAAAAGCATTCGTTTATTCGTATGAAGAGTCTGCAAAAACATTGATGAATAATTATCTTGATAATGTAGAAGCGTTTTGTAATAAAAATAAAATTTTCGATCCATTGACTGGTGAGGAAATGAATCCTGATGAAAAATTAATGCGCTCTATTGAGGAGCAAATTGGCATTTCGGAAAATGCGAAAAAAGCATTCCGAGAGGAGATATTAATTCGTATCTCTGCTTATGCTCGAAAAGGGAAGCGTTTTGATTATAATTCTCATGAAAGATTACGAGAAGCCATACAGAAGAAACTATTTGCGGATCTTAAGGATGTCGTAAAAATTACAACATCCTCAAAAATGCCGGATGAGTCACAGCTTAAGAAGATTAATGAGGTTGTGGCGAGACTTGTTGATGAGCATGGCTATAATACAACTTCTGCTAATGAGTTATTGCAGTATGTAGGTAGTCTGTTAAATCGTTAATGACTTTGACTGACCTATTCAGTGGAAACTATAAGACTATTGATAGGAATGAATAGGAGTGTCCCATTTTAGGGCACTCCTTTTATCTTCATTTTAACTTTTTTGCAAGTAACATCACGTTGGCCTAAAGCCTCCGGCGGATGTTACGGAATGATGCTGAGGCATAATTGATAGTTCATGAAAGTGAATCACCAGCATAGTATAGAAAAAAGCGAATTTGATAGATGGGTGAGGATAAAAATGACTGAAAACGAAAATAAACGCTTTGCCATTTCTCAGGAAAATTGGTCCCTCCATCGTAAAGGGCACCAAGATCAGCAACGGCATATGGAAAAAGTAAAAGATGCTATTAAGAATAATTTACCTGATTTAGTTAGTGAAGAAAGTATTGTCATGTCCAATGGTCGCGAGGTAATTAAAATACCTATTCGTTCACTTGATGAATATAAAATTCGATATAACTATGATAATTCCAAGCATGTTGGCCAAGGTCAAGGAGAAAGTAATGTAGGTGATGTAGTTGCGCGCGATGCCAGCAAAGGCAATCAGGCTAATGGTAAAGGAAAAGAAGCTGGTGACAAGCCAGGTCATGATTATTATGAAGCTGAAGTAAGCATCGAAGAGGTTCAAAATGTGTTATTTAACGAGCTTGAGCTTCCAAACTTACAGCAAAAAGAAAAAACGGATATTAAGACGGAAAAAATTGAGTTTAACGATATTCGGAAAAAAGGTTTAATGGGAAATGTGGATAAAAAGCGCACAATTCTCAATGCGCTAAAGCGTAACGCTATGCAAGGAAAAGCAGAAATTACGCCAATTCATAATGATGATCTACGTTTTAAAACGTGGGATGAAGTAGAAAAACCGGAGTCAAAGGCAGTGGTCCTTGCCATGATGGATACAAGTGGCTCGATGGGCTCCTTCGAAAAATATTGCGCAAGGAGCTTCTTCTTTTGGATGACTAAATTTTTGCGCTCTAAGTATGAAACAGTGGAAATTGAGTTTATTGCGCATCATACCGAGGCAAAGGTAGTGACAGAAGAGGAGTTTTTCACGAAGGGAGAAAGTGGTGGAACGATTTGTTCATCTGCTTATAAAAAGGCATTGGAACTAGTTCACGAAAAGTATAATCCTGCTCGCTATAATATTTATCCTGTACATTTTTCAGATGGTGAAAATATATCAATGGATAATGAAAAGTGCTTGAAGCTAGTGGCAGAGTTAATGGAAGTATCGAGCATGTTTGGATACGGTGAGGTCAATCAGCATAACCGCTTCTCTACACTTATGTACACTTACAAAAAAATAGATGACCCTAAATTTAGATATCATATTTTGAGAAAAAAAGGTGATGTGTACGATGCCTTAAAGAGCTTTTTCAAAAAAAGTGAAACGTAAATCATGTTCAAGGGAGGGGACGGAAAAGTGGAGATGAACGAGCTTGAACGAGCGATTGATGAAATTACAGAAATTGCCTCAAGCTTTGGCTTAGATTTTTTTCCAATGCGCTATGAAATATGTCCGGCAGATATTATTTATACATTTGGCGCATATGGTATGCCTACTCGATTTTCACATTGGAGCTTCGGTAAACAATTTCACAAAATGAAGCTTCAATATGATTTAGGGTTAAGTCAAATCTATGAGCTAGTGATAAATTCAAACCCGTGCTATGCATTTTTACTTGATACAAATACGTTAACACAAAATAAATTAATTATTGCGCATGTATTGGCGCACTGTGATTTCTTTAAAAATAATGTACGCTTCTCCAATACTAGGAGAGATATGGTGGAGAGTATGACTGCAACAGCTGAACGGATTGCTGGCTATGAAAGAGAATATGGAAAGGATGAGGTCGAACAGTTTTTAGATGCGGTTTTAGCGATTCAGGAGCATATCGATCCATCTCTTTTACGGCCTAAATTGTCTTGGAATACGGAGGATGAACATGAAGAAGATATGCCTCAAGCAAGATCACCGTATGATGATCTATGGAGATTAGATGATAAGGAAACGGAGTATAAATCGGTAAGGCGAAAAATAAAGAACTTCCCGCCAAAGCCCGAAAAAGATTTGCTGCTATTTTTAGAGGAACATAGTCGCGAGCTGGAGGACTGGCAGCGAGATATTTTAACAATGATGCGTGAGGAAATGCTTTATTTTTGGCCACAACTAGAGACAAAAATTATGAATGAGGGTTGGGCTTCCTTTTGGCATCAACGCATTATGCGTGAGCTTAAGTTAACGACAGCGGAAACAATTGAATACGCTAAATTAAATGCAGGTGTTGTGCAGCCTTCAAAGACAACTATTAATCCTTATTACCTTGGTGTGAAAATTTTCGAGGATATAGAAAACCGCTATAATCATCCGACAGAGGAGATGAGGAAGCTAGGTGTTCAACCGAACTCAGGTCGAGAGAAAATGTTCGAGGTAAGGGAGATTGAGTCGGATATATCCTTTATCCGTAACTATTTAACGAAGGATTTAGCAAAACGAGAGGACCTTTATTTATTCCAGAAAAAGGGAAATGAATACCGTATTACAGACAAGGAGCATGAAATGGTACGAGATCAGCTCGTATCAATGCGCGTAAACGGAGGTTTCCCATATATCGTCGTTAAAAATGGAGATTACCTTCGTAACGGAGAGCTTTATTTAGTTCATGGATATGAAGGGATGGAGCTTGATCCGCACTATTTAGAAAATGTTTTGCCATATATTTATCAGCTATGGGGTCGTCCTGTTCATTTAGAAACATATGTGGATGGAAAACCAATGCTTTATTCATATGATGGTACCAAAAATTATAAACGGAATATGTGAGGCGTGATTCCTAGGTGGATAATCCAAATCAAAAAAACTTCTATCTGTTGGGTTGAAATATTCCAGCAGATAGAAGTTTTAATTTTTGATAGTATTACATAAAGGTTCATCGCCATAATGTGGGGGTGATTTCCGTTCCGGCTGGGCGTTTTGCTGTCGCTTCGCTTTCGCTACAGATATTATGATGCTGCGCCCAAATAAACTTTATGCGTTTTTATCTTCATCTAACAATGGAGAGAACTCATTTCCATCTTCACTACTTTCACTATGATTCGAAGATAAAGGGGTGTCACTGTCTCTTACTTTTATTCCTTGTTGTCCGCCAACTTCGTCATTATTGTCACCTGTAATACCGCTTCTCCCGTTTATGGCATTTTGGCCTCCTTCGTTGGCATTAGTACCTACATCTTTATTTATTTGCCCTTTACCTCCAGCCCTTTGTTCAAAGTGGATTTCTTTATTGCCAATATTAAAAGTAAGATTGATAATAAAATGATTTTTAGATGGTTCCTTTGAGGGTTCTTTATCAGGCATCGTTTTCACCTCCTTCATTTCAGCAATACTACTAAGTTATTAATTTTTCTCTAGCTTACTTGTTTATGTAGCCCTAAAATGTATAAATAATTTGAAGGGAAGGAGACTGAAAAAATGTTCCTTATCGCAAAATTTGTTAAAATGAATAGGATTTGAATATAAGAAGAACTGGAACGGTGAATCAACGTTGAGAACATTTAAAAAGGTTTATATAGAAATAACGAGTGTTTGTAATTTAGCATGTAGTTTTTGTCCGCCAACTGCTCGTGCAAAGGGACTTATTAAAGTAGAACAGTTTAATAAAATATTGGATGAAATACGTCCTCATACGAAATATATTTATTTGCATGTTAAAGGGGAGCCACTATTACACCCACGTATTGATCAGCTGCTTGACGCGGCTCATGAGAAAGGCTTTAAAGTTAACATTACAACGAACGGTACACTGATTAAAAAGAATCGTGACAAGATACTAGGGAAACCGGCATTACGCCAAATCAATTTTTCTTTGCACAGTTTCGATGGTCATGAGGGGTCGGAAAATCGTGAGAAATATTTAGGGGATATATTAGACTTTGTGCGTGATTCAAAAGAATATAATACAATTATTTCCTATCGTTTATGGAATTTACAAAAGGATCATGTGACAGATATTGCGGCACGAAGAAATCGTGAAACGCTTGAAATTCTAGAAAATGAATATAATCTTGATTATCGCATCGAAGAAAAAGTGCAGCCTGGTAAAGGTGTAAAGATCGCTAATAATGTTTATTTAAATCAGGATCATGAATTCAAATGGCCAAGCTTACTGGAACCTGAGGATGAAGGCAAAGGCTTTTGCCATGCACTGAGAAGCCAAGCCGCTATTTTAGTGGACGGTACAGTAGTGCCATGCTGTCTTGATGGCGAGGGCGTTATAAATTTAGGGAATGTGAACGAGACATCCTTCACAGATATTGTTCAAGGAGAACGTGCAAATAATATTGTCGACGGATTTTCACGTAGAGAAGCAGTCGAAGAGCTATGTAGAAAATGTGGTTATCGTCAAAAATTTGGCATGTAATAGAAAGATCCATTTGGTTATAGACTAAATGGATTTTTTATATGTTTGTAGCTAATCATCAAAAACAGCGCCAACGTTACTGACCATTGGAGCTGTTTTTCTTTGATTGTGAATCAATAGTATTTAAAAAATCATTCGTAATGCGTACTACGTATTTCACCTCGTCTAAATTGCGCTCCCTTAATACTGATCGATGTATGTCAAGCATAAGGTTCTTTTCTTCAATATCAGTAACACCAGATAATTTTTGAAAATTAAAAAGCTCCTCGGGTGCAATATCTAATGCTTTCATCAGAGTTTCTAGAGTGCTTAATGTAATATTAGATTGCCCGTGTTCAATGTTTGAGATTCGTCCTTTACTAAAACCTAGCTTCCCCGTTTTTTCTGCTACTTCTTCCTGACTAAGCCCCTTGGAAACCCTAATAATACGGAGTTGTTCGCCTACTAGCTTTAAAAAGTCTGACATATAATTCACCTCTATGTAAAAAACTAGTGAAAAACATTGAAAATGCCTATACCATTATAGTGGTATAATAGAGATAAAGTTACGGTAAAATGGTACAATGTTTGGTAGAGAGTTTATTAAGAGAAAAGACTTATGTAAAAAAGCGTTGATGATTCTTCAGTAAGGTATAGCTAATTAAGTTAAGGATTGGAGGATTCAGGCATGGTAAAGCGTTATCGATTAGATGAGGTTGCTAAAATAGAAGAGGGGAAAATAGTACCGAAGAAAAAGTATTTTACAAACGTCGGAGTACCCCTAATTACAGCAGAAAATTTAAAAAAGCTAATGCTAAATGGTGATATTGAACAATTACCAAAAGTTAATATTACATTTAAAAAACATTTTAAGTGTGCACCAGTACCGGCTAAAACCATCATTCTTACGAAAGCTAATTTGAAGGAAACAAATAAATATATCTATCAATGCGAAACTGAAGTATGTATTGCAAATGATGTCATCGCTATTATTCCGGATGAAACAATTATTTTTAGTGATTATTTATTGCACTTCCTTAGATGGTATCAAACAAATAAAGAATGGCATCATTTGTACCATATATCCATGGATCTTCCGATGATTGATATCCAACATCATGTGGCGCAAGTTTTAAATACGATTCAGCTCTTATTAAAAAAGAGAGCGTCTTTGATGACAGCAGTAGAGGGGTTACCGCAGCATTTTGAAAATCTCTCGAATCAAATAGACAATCACTCGGAAAGTTTACAAAATGGGTTTAGTCAGGCTCAGTATCTTTACAATGATCTGTTACATAAAATTTTCAAGATTAATGCAGGGTAAAATAATGTAGTCGGTGTAAAGGTAACCCCTAGTACACCGACTTTTTTAAATTTCGATAATGATTGGTAAAATCATTGGTTTTCGTTTTGTTTGTGTAAATAGGTATTGACCAACAGCCCTTTTTATTTCTCTTTTTAAGACATGGATTGGCTGCTTACTCTCTTCCTGAAGTTCATGTACCGTCTCTTTGACTAGAATATTTACTTTAGTTAAAAGGTCCTCAAAGTCTTTGGCATAAACAAAGCCTCGGGAAATAGTATCTGGCTCTGAAATAAAAGCACCATCTATTTTATTAAGTGTGATAACGATAACAAGCATACCGTCTTCTGACAGCTGTTTGCGATCTCGTAAGACAATTCCTTCGACTTCTCCGATACCGATACCGTCGACATAAGTATCACCTGAAGGGATTTTACGTGTTTGTCTAGCCATTGAATTTTCAATATCAACAACATCCCCATTTTTCATAATAAACGTATGCCCTCGTTTAACACCAACGGACTCAGCTAGCAAACGATGCTGATGTAACATACGGAATTCACCGTGAATCGGAATGAAAAATTTAGGCTTCATTAGCGTTAGCATTAGTTTTAAATCTTCTTGGTAGCCATGACCTGAAACGTGCATACCTGTATGACTAGCCGAGCCATATATAACCTTTGCACCTAGCTGGAACAAATTATCAACAATCCGTGATACACCCTTTTCATTCCCTGGAATAGGGGATGAAGCTAAAATAACTGTGTCATCTGGTAAAATTTTGACTTCGCGATGATTTCCATTTGCCAAGCGAGAGAGTGCAGCTAATGGCTCACCCTGACTACCGGTACAAAGTACAACCACGTCTTCTGGTGGAAGATATTTTACTTCACGTGCATCTATTAACATATCCTCTGGAATATTTAAATAGCCTCGTTCAAGTGCAACATCTACAACATTCACCATACTACGGCCAAGTAAAGCAAGCTTTCTATTTGTAGTAATCGCTGCATTTACAATTTGCTGTATGCGATTAACATTAGAAGCAAATGTAGAGATAACGATTTTACGCTCGGCATGTAAAAATGCATCTTCGATATGATTACCGACAAGCTTCTCAGAAGGAGTTAACCCTGGTCGTTCGGCATTCGTACTTTCAGAAATAAGTAATAGCACACCTTCTGATCCTATATCAGCCATCTTATGAATATCTGCAAACTGATTATTGACAGGTGTTAAATCAAATTTAAAATCTCCTGTGTGGACAACATTTCCTTCAGGTGTATTTATAACGATTCCTAAGCAATCAGGTATACTATGGTTTGTTCTAAAGAAACTAACATCTACCTGTCCGAAATTTAAAGATGAATCAGAATGAATTTCTTTTAATTCGGTTTCTCTTAAAAGTTTATGTTCTTTTAGCTTTAGCTCGATTAACCCAAGGGTAAAACGTGTTGCATAAATAGGGACATTTATTTTTTTTAACAGATAAGGGATACCGCCAATATGATCCTCATGACCATGTGTCACAATTAATGCTTTGATTTTTTCTTTATTTTCCAGTAGATACGTAATATCAGGGATTATTAAATCAATACCTAGCAAGCTTTCGTCTGGGAACTTAGCGCCGCAGTCGATAATTAAAATTTCATTGCCATACTGTACTCCATACATATTTTTGCCAATCTCATTAATGCCACCTAAGGCGAAAATCGATAATGTATTGTCTTTTGTGGACAAGCCTTTTCCCTCCTGATTTTAGGTAAATTTGGTTTCGTTTCTTCAGCATTATGTAGTATAGCTTTAAGCGTTTCATCCTATACGAAAAGACAATGTAACTTCTTGCAGCAAATGTTTTTAGTAGCGAAAGTAAAGCGACAGCTACAAATGTTTTTAGTAGCGAAAGCAAAGCGACAGGCATATTTGATGGTTAAGTATTAATATTAGGTTTTCAATAAGAATAGAATAGAGGAACGTATAGATAAAGGGGATGTTGCGGGTTGTCGAATTACTTACAACATGCGGTGTTTGAACATAAGTTTTGGTTAAGGATACTGAAAGACCATTCTCAATTTATTCATGATTCATTGTATCCATCAGAAACAGAGGATATTAAAAGAGCGAATTCATTTATTCTTCAATTTTCTCAGCTTCTTGCCTATGTTAATTCGATAGATGCCAATAATGCGGTTTCCTTTTCACTTACAGTTGATGAAGCTGTAGAACAACTAAAGCAATTTAAATTTTATCTCCTTAGAAAGCAATTAACGGGAAATATTAATATTCATCTATCACCTACCTTTATTAATCATATGGTGAATGAATTAGAGGAGTATCAGAATGTACTTAGTTATCTGAAGAAGGGGGAAGTCCCACCAATCTTTCATGAGCTACATCATCACTTACTCTGGTTGTTAGATGCATCAGGACATGCAGGTATCATTCATGACGATTTAGATGGTGTAGAAAGAAGATTGAGGCAGAAAAGTACTACCTTTGCTCAACACTTTGAACAATTTTATTTAAAAGCAGTTGAGCTAACAGGATATTTGCGTTCAAATATAAGCTCATTCCCCGCATTAACTCGTTTTAATCGTGATGTGGATATAGAAATGGGGTTATTCAAAATTTTTTTACGTGAGTTAGAGGAGATGGAGCTAAGTGCAGAGGTATTAGGCACTTTTACAGCCCTAATGGCAGATCATATGCTGAGAGAGGAACAATACTACTTATCGAAGCTTGCCCAATCTAGAGGCGAAGGTTAAAAGGGATTCTTAGCAAAAAGTGAAGGCAATCTGAGGTTTTCAGGTTGCCTTATTCCGATAAAACTAGTAAACATTCCGATAAATCTGCATTTTGATCCGATAAATCTTATATTGTTCCGATAAACTAAAAAACTTTAGTCAGAATTATGGGATGTTGATTTTTAGGGATGAATAAAAACACCAGTGCCAATTGGGATAATGCTTGCAAGCTCTTCGACATCCTTATTGTGCATACGGATACAGCCACGTGAAACGGCATGACCAATAGAGCTAGGATTATTAGTTCCGTGAATACCATAGTGCTCTTTAGATAAACTCATCCACATTGTCCCAAACGGACCACCGGGATTTGGATCCTTATTAATAATTATAAAATTACCAGTGGGTGTACCATGTAACATCCTACCAACTGCAATAGGGTATTGCTTTTGAAGAATATTATCTTTATATAACCGTAGCCATCGATTTTCAGTAGAAATATCTATTCTATAAGGAATCGTATTTGGATTAGGAAATCCAGGTATAACAATTTGTTGTCCAATATAAATTACATTCGGATCTAACCCGGGATTCGCAGCCATTATAGACGATAATGGCGTACGATAATTTCTTGCTATTTGGGCCAATGTTTCTCCCGCTTTAACTGTATGGATCACATTTTTTACCTCCTATAAAATAAGAACCACCACCAAAATTGAATAACAGATGCCTTTACATAAGTGATTAGCGTGAAGACTGGATGTCCTCTGGAAAGTGCCCCAACCTCATTTTATGGTGATGCCTAAAATAATTGCTTTAATACAGGTTATGCCGTAGATGTAGAAAATACCTTTAACTTCTTCAGTGTGTCTAAACGCCACGTCCTTTGGCAATTTTGCCGAGACATAATTGATTTTTGCTTAGTTGGATATGATAAGCAATAACCAATCAAATCCAGTAATCGAGGAGCTTTTTATGAAAGAATTTAAAATTACTTATTTTTTTGATGAAATGCATTATATAAGGAGATTTATCCATATCGAATCACAGGATAAGGCCGAGGCATTAGTTCGAAGCGAGCGGGATCAGTATATATCTTTTACAGATAGTAGAGGGATGTATCATGAACTGCATACAAGAAATGTTCGGGTCATTCAAATATCTGAATATCATCGCATCGATAAAAGTTCGAAAACGAAAGGTGCATGAATTGTCCAACATTGCACATACTATAGGTAAAGGAGTGAGCAATGATGGACATAGAAAACATACCACATGAGAAAAAAATATTTATGAACTTAGCCAGTAAAGATAAGCCAGACATGGTTGAATCAGATACTATAAGTCTTTTTGATTTGCATGAAGATATGCAAACAGTTGATGCTATACCAGTTAGAGAGCTCAATAAAAGAGTTGAGCGTGAGGGCGATGAATTGATCGAATTGCAGCCGGATGAATTATAGAAGGTAGGGATTTGCATGACAGACCATAACGAAAATCAGTATACTTCTGCTGGAACAAATATTAATGAAGTAAAAAGGCAAAATGCAGAAAGTGGTTTATCTTACAATGAGGTGAAAAAGTTGCTAGCCCAAAGAGGTGGGGTTGGTACGGAAATATATAGTGATACAGATGTCGAAGAAGTAAAGCAACAGATTCATGGAAAAAATCAATAAGCTATTTGAGGGGAGTATGAAATGAAGTACTCCTCTTTTTATTTATTACGATGTAAAGTACATGTAAGGAGGTGTACGAATGAAAGAAAAATGTTGTCCATTATGTGGGGAAGAAAATCATTGCGGTGTAGTAAATGGAAAAAAAGATTGCTGGTGTATGACAGAAAGTTTTCCTAAAGAAATTCTTGAAGCGGTAACTAAAGAGCAATGTATTTGTCAAAAATGCTTGGATACATATCAAAAAGATTAATCGTTTTGCCTTGAAAATACCTTCTTTCGCTGTTACGGAACAATAGAAATCAGTTGGTACAATTGTCTACCGCATAACAACCTATCAGGCATATATTACTCTGAAAGGAGTGTGTCTAATGACTAAAACAATTGTACTTAGTAATGTTACAAAGGCTTATTTAGAGGATAACCAAAGGATTATCGATAAAATGATGCAAGGCATGACCTATGTGACAATTACATGTAGTATTTCAGAAAATTTTATCAAGCAAATATTGCCGCATCAAGTAGCTGCTATTAGATTGTCGGAAAATGTTTTGCGATACACCACTAATATACCTGTACAAAATCTTGCATTAGAAATAATAGCAACAACTACAGAGACTGTAGAATGCCTCGAAGCGATACAAAATAGGTGTTGTATCGTACAAAATTCAGAATGTGAATTGTACGAATATATGTGTGCCTATAAAGAAATCACTGGGGCTATGTTCCAAGCAATGAGTTTACCGCCAGTTTCCAATAATATTAATATAAACTTTTTACGAGCAATGATTGTTCACCATCAGGCAGGGGTTCGACTAGCGCAAAATGTGTTAAGGTTCTGCATTTGCCAAGAATTAATACCAATCCTTCGAAATATGATTCAAACGATGTGCGATCGTATTTGCGATATGGAAAAATTACTAGATGCATTAAAGGATTGCGAGAATTGTTAGTTTGACAAACTATAAAGGAAAAAACGCTAGAATCGAAATCGATTTTAGCGTTTTTTTGACTCGGAGTATTTTTAGCAACGTTAATTAAACATTCTCAACAGAAGGAGCACACATAAATGTTATTGTTCGTTTATTACTATCGTAAAGACACCACTCACGGTGATTAACAACGGATCCAACATTGATGCCATATTGTTTTTCTTGTAATGCGATTGGTTGGCCAAAGCGAATACGAATAGGTAACTTTTTATTGCGATGATAAAGACCTGATTCATGGCTATGTCCAAAGAAAAGGAGCGATTTTTTGAATGGCGGAAATGTAGGCTTCCACGTCACACTCCATTTAAATTGATGCCCATGCATCAGTGTTGCTCCATCAATCTCCATTGTTTCAGGTAGCTCTGTAAAACGTTTGATACCAGTTACACGTGTAATGCGTTCTTCCTGATTGCCACGAATAGAGGGGAATGTTAGTAAATTTTCAAAATCATTTTCTATTATCGCAGCTTTTTGTAGTGGTATACCCGATATTGTTTGAGCCTTTTTCTTACTTACAGTACATTCATATAAATCGCCTAATCCCAATACCTTTGCATCTTTCGCAGATTGCTGAATATGGGCTAGAACGGCCTTAGTATCTTCTATATTAGAATGTAAATCTCCTAAAAGTGCATACAGCATTATAATCAGGCCTTTCTTAAAATCAATTATCCTCGGCATCATTGTAGCTGCCGCTCCGCTTTCGCTACACAAACCATTTGTAGCTGCCGCTCTGCTTTCGCTACACAAAACAATTGTAGCTGCCGCTGCGCTTTCATTTGCTGAAAGAAGTTATATAAATATCATACACCTAACAGAAATTGTTAGAAAAGTAAAATGTATAAGTTTATTTGGTTATAGTTCATTTCATCATCAATATGTGGAGTTGATTTCCGTTCCAACTGAGTGTTTTCTAGGCTTGCGCTTTCGGTTGCGTACTTTTAGTGTAGAAAAAAATTGCCAACATTTTCATAGATTGATAAAATAAAATTGTAATTTTCTGAATTTTTGGAGTAATTACACATGGTGTGATGGTAATGAATATGAAAGATTTGGGGGGCTTATGATGACGATGTTAATGACTGACATTCTACAAAACTATGCTATGCAGCAACCAAATGGGATTGCAACGGTATACGATGGGACAAAGCTAAACTATAGCGAGTTTTACAAAAGTGCAGAAAAATTCGCAGCGTACTTACAAGAGCAAGGTTTTGAAAAAGATGATGTAATTGCACTTTATACACTCAATTCGGATCTATTTTTAATCGCTTATATAGGTGTTCAGTTAGCGGGCTATGTTGTCATGCCTATTAATACAAAACTAGCTGCTCCAGAGGTCGAATTTATTTTTAATCATTCCGAAGCTAAGGGACTTATTTATGATGAAAGGTTAGAGGATATACTTGCAACTATTACATTCTCATTTCAACATATTGTAGGGCTCAAAGAAATGAAAGACATCATTACAAACTATCCAGGTCAAAGAAAAGCTGTCAAATTGGACCCTCATGATACAGCCGTTGTTATGTATACTTCTGGAACGACTGGAAAACCAAAAGGAGTAATGCTAACACATAAAAATGTTGTATCAACTGCAAAAATATGGTCGTCATCAATGGGAATGACCAATGAGGATAGAATGTTTGTTTGTACGCCATTATTTCATTGTGCAGGTCTTCATGTATTTGCAATGCCGATGTTTTATAAAGGCGGTACGATCATTATAGAAGAGGCTTTTTCTTCGACCAAGACATTAGAGCAGCTTGCTGCTACAGCCGCCACAATTTTCTTTGGCGTTCCATCAATGTATACAATTATTTTAAACACACCTAACTTTAAGGAACATACATTTAAAAATTTACGTTTATTATGTTACGGGGCGGCACCGATGCCTTATGAGCTTGTTAAGCAAGTGAAAGAGGTATTCCCTAATGTGAAAGTACAAAACCTGTATGGACAAACTGAAAATTCTCCTGCGGCCACCTCTCTTTTAGATGCTGATGCATTGACAAAAATTGGATCTGTAGGAAAGCCACTAGCACAAACAGACGTCCGTGTGGTTGATAGCTTTGGTGAAACGGTGCCAGCAGGCGAAGTCGGAGAAATTTGTGTCAAAGGACCCCAAGTCATGAAAGGTTATTTACGTAATCCTGAAGAAACAGCTAGAACAATAAAAGATGGCTGGCTCTACTCAGGAGATTTAGGACGATTTGACGAAGAAGGATACCTCTATATTGTAGATCGTAAAAAAGATATGATCATTCGAGGTGGCGAAAATATTTATCCTATCGAGATTGAAGAAGTTTTATATCAACTGCCGGAAGTTTTAGAGGCAGCCGTTGTAGGTTTACCTCATGAAGTGTATGGCGAAGTCCCTAAAGCATTTGTCGTATTGAAGGAAAGCCAGTCTTTCGATGAAGAGGCGATTCTGGCTTATTGTCGAACGCAGCTTGCCAAATATAAAGTGCCACATGAAATTGAATTTTTAACGGAATTGCCACGTAATGCTTCGGGTAAAGTTTTGAAGCATACATTACGTCCAAAAGTTAGTACGTCATAACCTAAAATGAGTAAAACGGTTTGATGAAACTCGAAAGTAGCAAATGTAGTAAACCTTAAATCGGATGTGCACCGTGTGTGATTTTTTGGTTGCATACCTGAGGTCCTCTATTTAGTTAGATGTTTGGACAATCGCGGCAAGAAGTTAAAATAGGAACGTCTATGAAATTAGCGTATAATAGAGTCTGCGTTAAATTGAAATAATAGAATTGAAGTTATTGTCTTCAAACAAGATAGGAGCGGAATTTGTCTTGTGGACGAGGTATAAACGCCTTTTACTAATAGGTATGATGATAGTCATGCTACTTTCGAGTTGTAATCCGTTTTCTCAGCAGGATACGCAAAAAAATGGATTAACTGTACTAACGGTAGAGTTTAATAGTGGTGCACCCATACCTAATCTTTTTATAACTGCTACAGATGTAGAGAAAGGTGAGATAGTGGAGGATGCGATTGGCTCTGAAGAGGGTGAAGCAACATTTTCGAAACTTATAGAGGGACGCAAATATGCGATCGCTGCAACTACGCTTGAAAATAGTACAAAGAACGATGGTTATACGACAATCGAAAATTTTACATATGATGCGACAAAACCGTATTATCGATTAGAGACACATTTTTCAAGGGACGACCAAGAGCTGGATGTACCAGTGGTTATGCAAAATCCTGAATTACCACATGGCTGTGAAATAACATCATTAACAGCTGTATTAAATTATTATGGATTAGATGTTACGAAGCTAGAAATGGCTGATAACTATTTACCGAAGCAAAAAATTAGAGCTGAAGGTGGACAACGCTATGGCCCAAATCCGAATCAGGCTTTTGCAGGTAATCCTCGTGATAAATCCCACGGTATGTATGTCTTTGCGGCTCCTATTGTCAAAGCAGCACAGGCAGTACTAGCAGATAAAAAGGCAAACTTACGGGTGACAAATAAGAGCGGTGCCACGCAGGACGAAATTTTACAGCTTGTTCGGGAGGGAGTCCCAGTTGTGACATGGGTTACATTGGATTTATCAGAGCCCAAAAAAAGTCTAAAAAAGGGTTGGATTTATGAAGGTGAAACAGTACAGCATGAAGCGTTTATGAACTTACATGCTGTTGTTTTAACAGGACATTTAGGTGATAAAGTTGTTGTCATGGACCCATTAAAAGGCTTTGTCACTTATAATGTGGATCAGTTTTTTAAAAGCTATAGAGAGTTAGGTAAACAAGCTGTAGCCGTTCATAAATGATTCAAAGAGAGTTATAAGGAGTACAAGGAAGGTATGTTACACTTATAAAAAGGTTTATCACTAACATTTTAGGATGAAACCTTGTTATGATGAAAGTCTAAAAAAAGCTAAAGTGAGTTGAGTAGAATGGCTATTGAGCACGCTTTTTTACCGGTTTTATTAGGAGATGAAATGAATGCTTACGGCATGGCTAGAGCATTTTACGAGTCCTATGGCGTTAAACCACTTGCATTAAATCATACGAATATGGAGAAAATACATCAGAGTGATTTGTTAATATTTCGTGAAGTTCCAAGACTCCATATTGAAGAACGTTTTGTCGTTGCGTTACAGGCAATTGCAGAGGAATTTGCAGGTAAAAAATTGCTTTTATTAGCCTGCGATGAATTTTACGTAAAAAAAATTGTACAACATAAAGAGGAATTAGCGCAGTATTTTTTAGTTCCTTATGTGGATGCAAATCTTGCTGACGAGCTATTAACGCGTGAGAGCATGTATGCACTCTGTGAGAAGTTCGGCTTTCATTATCCGGCAATGCATGTTTGTACCGTCAATGACTATGAGGAATTTGACATTCCTTTTGAATACCCAGTAGTCATTAAACCTATGAATATGACAAAGTATGCTACATGTATTTTTCCAGGTAAGAAGAAAGTGTATATCGCAAAAGATAACGATGAAAAGGATGCTATTTTCCATGCCATTTATAAGGAATCGGCGTACCGAGATGACTTAATGGTTCAGCAATATATTCCTGGCGAAGATGCTCATATGCGCGTCGTCAATGCCTATGTTGGGCAAGATAGAAAGGTAAAACTGCTATCTGTAGGTAACCCAATTTTAGAAGAGCATTCTCCCGAGGGGATTGGTCGCTATGTAGCCATCATGACAGCATACGATAAAGACTTAATGGACCGCGTGAAATTGTTTTTGGAGGAAATAAGCTTCCAAGGCTTTGCCGCGTTTGATATGAAGTATGATGAACGTGACGGTCAATATAAGTTATTGAGTATTGAATTACATAATGAACTTTCAAATTATTATGTGACAGCTAGTGGCTATAATTTAATGCAATATGTTGCGGATGATTTTATCCGTGGAAGCAAACAACAGTTAACGTATGTTAAGAACAAGCATCTTTGGACAATTGTGCCGAATGGTGTACTCTTTAAATATGTGCAAAATGAACAGCTTGTGATGGAAGCAAAGAGCCTTATTCGCCAAGGAATGGCTACGGATTCCATCTTTAATTATAAGGATATGAATGCGAAGCGTTGGTTAAATATAACGCTAGATAATTTAAGTTTTTATCGCCAATATAAGAAATATTTTAACAACAAAGGTCTGTCAAACTAATGAAAAAACAAACTTTAGGTATAATTGGTGGCGTTGGTCCACTTGCAACGATGTTTATCGGTGAAATGATTGTAAGACGTACGAAGGCAACGAAGGATCAGGAGCATTTACATACAATCATTGATAATGATACAAATATTCCTGATCGTACGGCCTTTATTTTAGATAGTACAAAGGAAAACC
Organism: Lysinibacillus sp. Bpr_S20; assembly: GCF_023337835.1. Classification (NCBI taxonomy): domain Bacteria; kingdom Bacillati; phylum Bacillota; class Bacilli; order Caryophanales; family Bacillaceae; genus Lysinibacillus; species Lysinibacillus sp. Bpr_S20. The sequence continues at coordinate 53,062 of NZ_JALNLQ010000011.1, read as the reverse complement.
CTGTACCCGTGATAGTCGCAGATGCTAAAAAGCTTGCTTCTGTTGGAGCAGACATAATTGCTATTCCATGTAATACGGCACATACCTTTTATGATGAGATTGTTGAAGGTTCCCCAGTTCCTGTGTTACATATGATCAGAGAAACAGCAAAGCGTGCCTCTGACTTAGGGGCAAAGCGTGTAGGGATTTTAGCGACAACGGGTACATTAACCTCAGGTATGTATCAAGATGCTTTAGAGGAATTTGGTATAACACCAGTTGTTCCAGACGATATGACGAAAGAAAAAGTCATGTCTATTATTTACGATTATGTAAAGGCTGGAAAAGATGTCTCACAGAAGGATTGGCAGCCGATAGAAGAGGCGATGCTTGCCCTTAATTGTGATCGTATCGTGTTAGGATGTACAGAATTATCCATCGTCAATCGAGATTTAAAATTAAGTGACAAATATCTCGACTCATTAATCGTTTTAGCAGAACGTGCTATTTTAGCATGTGGTTATGAAATTAATTAACATTGAATGAACGAAATAAAAATCTGTTCGCTTTTCGCAGGTAAGTTGTCAGCCTTCCAAGAAGCTCATGAGGGCTTAAAGACTGACAACCCCCCTTGCATTAGTCGTGCAGTTTTTTTTATCCGCAAAGACGGAGGGCAGGAAGATGCTCATCTCTAAAAATTGAAAAAGCTTCATTATTGAAACGTTTATATAAGGGTTTACGTACATATGAAGTAGGAACGTGATTAGTGTGTTAAACTAGTGTCAAGCAGATAGAAGGTGGGAAATTACATGTCAGTAATAAATTTATTAAATGAAGATTTACAAGCAAAATGGAAATTTGAAGAGCCGATGAAAATTCAAGAAGAAATGGTTCCAGCAATGCTTGAGGGCAAAGATATTGTGGCCGAATCGCCAACGGGATCCGGGAAGACTTTAGCATACGTACTTCCTTTACTGAATAAAGTAAACGGTTCAAAAAAACAAACACAAGGACTTATCGTAGCACCGTCTCAGGAGCTAGCAATGCAAATTGTAGAGGTTATCCGTGAATGGACAGCAGGTTCAGATATTACGGTTCAACAACTAATTGGTGGCGCAAACTCTGCACGTCAAATCGAGAAGTTAAAGAAAAAACCGACGATTGTTGTAGGAACACCAGGCCGTTTAAATGAATTAGCACGCGCTGGAAAATTAAAGCTAAAAGAAATTGAAACGGTTATTTTAGATGAGTGTGATCAGTTACTTAGTCGTGAATATCGTGTCGTAGTAAAATCTTTTATCGAAGGTTCAGCTTATGGGCGACAAGTAGTTGTTGTATCGGCAACAATTACCGAGGAAATTGAATTAGTGGCAAGTCGCATGATGTTTGAGCCAGTACGCTTCAAAATTAAACCGGAGGATATGTTGAAGGTTGGTAAAGTTGTACACTCTTTCGTGAAAGTCGAGGAGCGAGATAAAACTGATTTCCTACGCCGACTATCACATACGGAAGGTTTACGTGGATTGGCTTTCGTCAACAATATAGACCAATTGCTAATGAAGGAAACGAAATTACAATATCGTACGGCGCCGATTGTGACATTACATTCTGACATGAAGAAGGAAGAACGTAAAAAGGCTTTAGATGCTTTCCGTAAAGGAGAGGCGCGTATTTTAATTGCTACAGATATTGCTGCGCGTGGTTTAGATATTGCAGGTTTAACACATGTTATTCATGTCGATGTCCCAAGAACAATTGAACAGTATTTGCATCGTTCTGGTCGTACAGGTCGTGCTGGGGCGGATGGTGAAGTATTAACGTTATTATCTTATCGTGATGAAAAAACGTATAAAAAATGGACAAGAGAAATTTCTGGGAAACCAGTACAGAAAGTTTGGCATGAAGGTAAGTTAGTGGAGGGAAATTCAAAAACAATTGGACAAAAGCGAGGTAAATAATATGACGTTTGAAGAAAAATTACAAGCATATGCAGAACTTGCGGTAAAAGTCGGTGTCAATATTCAACCAGGGCAATACTTATTAGTGAATACATCCTTGGATGCATTAGATTTCGCCCGTTTAGTCGTAAAAGAGGCTTATAAAGCTGGGGCAGGACGTGTTCATGTTAATTTTTCAGATGATGAAATAGATCGAGCTTATTTTGAGTATGCCTCAGATGAGGAATTTAATCGTTTCCCAGAATGGGTAGTTAAAATGCGTGATGAGGTAATCGAACGTAAAGGAGCACTATTATGGATTGATGCTGCGGACCCTGATAAATTAACAGGGATTTCGGCAGACCGTCTAGCTACCCATCAAAAGGTATCGGGAGCTGCTCTGAAAAACTATCGCAACGCTGTAATGAAAGATTTAATCGCTTGGTCAATCGTTGCGGTCCCTTCGCCAAAGTGGGCATCGAAAGTATTCCCGAACTTAGCAGCTGAGGAACAAGTACCAGCATTATGGGAAGCTATTTTTAAAACTGTTCGTATCGGTGAAGGCAATGCTGTTGAAAACTGGCGTGATCACGTAGTGAATTTAGAATCTCGTGCGGACCTATTGAACAAGAAAAAATATGCGAAACTTCACTACACAGCACCAGGTACTGATTTAACAATTGCCTTAGCACCACAACATAAATGGCTTACTGGGGGTAGTAAAACGCCAGATGATACTATCTTTATTGCTAATATGCCGACAGAAGAGGTTTATACATTACCGATGAAACAAGGTGTTAATGGCTATGTAAGCAATACAAAACCATTAGTTTATCAAGGCAATATTATCGATGGCTTTAAACTAACATTTGAAGAAGGAAAAATTGTTAAAGCTGAAGCACAGGTAGGACATGATTTATTACAGGAGCTTATTCATGTGGATGAAGGCTCTTGCTATTTAGGTGAGGTAGCACTTGTACCGCATGAATCACCAATTTCCGCATCGGGAATTTTATATTTTAATACTTTGTTTGATGAAAATGCATCGAACCATCTAGCGATTGGCGAAGCTTATCCAACTTGCTTAGAAGGCGGAAGAGATTTAGAAAACGGTCAGCTTGAAGCGTTAGGTGCAAATATTTCAGTAACACATGAGGACTTTATGATTGGTAGCGGTGAGATGGACATTGACGGGATCTTACCTGATGGAACTGTCGAGCCAATTTTCCGTAAAGGTAGCTGGGCATTTTAAGCTCCCAATAAGAAAGGAGTAGGGCAGATGAAACAATTACTCGGCTTAATTGGTACAGTTATACTCATGATGGCGTTTAGTGTTTCATCTGCTTTTGCTCAGACTGAAAACTATTTGTCAATTGGAGATTCCTTGGCCGCTGGGCAAACACCTTATCAACAGATTGATACAGGCTACAGTGATTTAATCGCCATGAAATTGGGGATGACAGGGCAACTGAGTTCCTATACGAAGGAGCTCGCTTTCCCAGGCTTTACAACAGCTGATGTCTTAAAACGAGTACAATCAGAGGAAGCAAATGACTTACTAGCGAATGCCACACTTATTACCGTTTCGGCAGGTGCTAACGATTTACTGCGGCTAGTCCAGGTCAATCCTGCTGCCGGTACATTATCCTTTTCGCAGCTCCAAACGGATTTCGCATTAAACGTTGCCAGAAAAAATATGGTGGAGATTTTAGAGGAGTTAAAAGTGCGAGCCCCTAAAGCAAAGGTCTATGTAATGGGCTATTATTTTGCTTATCCAAACGCTCACGCTACGCAAAAGGTAGGCACAGATGCACAACTTGTAAAGCTAAATAAGATTTTACAGCTACAGGCAGAGCATGCTGGGGCAGTTTATGTAGACGTCTATGATGCTTTTGGGTTAAACGCTGCAAACCTTTTACCCAATACTTCTGACGTACATCCAAATTTTGAAGGCTATCGTCAAATGGCCAATGCATTTTTGCGAGAATACACTGGCAATAAAGCTTTAGCCATTTCTTCAAACGAATTGCCTAAGCCGAACCCTATTTCATTTGAACAGATTTTAGAGCAACAGAAAAAGGTACAGCAGAAACAAGAAGAACAAGAAGTAGAAAAAGAACAGTCAACTCCAACTGCACGCGTCATTCAAGGTTTTATTGGCTATACTTCTTTTCTAGAGAAGGCGAGAGCTATTAAAGAACATTTTAAATATTTGTAACAGGGCATCGGCGATGATGCTCTTTTTTATATTGAATATCTATAAAAATATAAGCGACGGATAGAATTGTCGGAGTGACGGAAAGGAATCCGGAGCAACGGATAGAATTGCCGAAGCGACGGAAAGAACCCTCAGAGCGACGGATAGCCCGCCCCGTCAGTTCCCCACGTTGGGATGAGGAACCTTTATCAAACTAATAAAAGGAAAAACAATCAATCCATCAGCCATGATAAAATGAAATAGACAGGAGGCGCAAAGAATGAAAATATTTCATACAGCAGATTGGCATTTAGGAAAGCTTGTACAAGGCGTCTATATGACCGAGGATCAACATTATATTTTACAGCAGTTTATGCTAGCCATTGATGAGGAAAAACCAGATGTTATCGTTATCGCAGGTGATTTATATGACCGTTCGATGCCCCCGATTGAGGCAGTGAATTTACTAAATGATATTTTGGCGGAAATAGTGCTCGATAAAAAAATCCCTGTGTTAGCGGTTGCAGGGAACCACGATAGTGCAGGTCGATTGAATTTTGGCAGTAGTTTAATGAGTGATAGTGGTTTACATATTAAAGGCCAATTTACGAAAGAACATGCACCGGTAGTTTTACATGATAAGTATGGAGAAGTACATTTTCATCTTGTACCTTATGCAGAACCGGCTTCAGTACGGACAATTTTAGAGGATGATTCCATTCGTTCTCATCAAGATGCGATGGAAAGAATTATTGAGCATATTGGGCAAAGTATAGATACTACAAAGCGTAATGTTTTTATTGGACATGCCTTTGTGACGAAGTATGGAGAAGAGGAAGCGAATACGAGTGATTCTGAGCGACCTTTATCAATAGGCGGCTCGGATTGCATAAATGCAGCGTTATTTAAGCCTTTTAATTACACAGCGCTTGGACATTTGCATAAAGCGCATTTTGTGTTGAATGAAACGATACGATACGCTGGCTCTCCATTGAAGTATTCATTATCTGAGCACTTACATGAGAAGGGTTTTTTAATAGTTGAACTAGATGAGCAGGGAGAAGTTAACGTCACAAAGCGAAAGCTTATAGCAAGACGGGATTTACGTGTGGTGGAGGGCTTAATGGATGATATATTGCAGCTGCCGCCAAGTGATGATTATGTATTTGTACGCTTAACAGATACAACGTCAGTAACTTCGCCGATGGAACGTATTCGTACAGTGTTTCCTCATGCGATGCATGTTGAGCGTAAAGTAATACGCCAAGAGGTACCGCATGAAATTCAGGCGCTTGAGACAGAGAAGGTAGAAGACATCGATTTATTTAGATCATTTTTTACAGATATCATTGGCGTACAGCCAGATCAAGATACAGAGCGTCTATTTACAGAGATGCTACAAGAATTATTAGATGAGGAGCGGGAGACAGTAAAATGAAGCCTTTAAAGTTAACAATTACTGCATTCGGTCCATATAAAAATACAGAGGTTATTGATTTTCAACAGCTTGGTGAACATCGCCTATTTGCGATTTCCGGAAAAACAGGTGCCGGGAAAACGACGATTTTTGATGCTATATGCTATGCACTTTACGGATCCGGTAGCGGTGAAGATCGTCAGGATACTGCTATGCTTCGAAGTGGGTTTGCGGACGATGATGTGTATACGGCTGTAGAGCTCGTTTTTGAAATGCATGATAGAGTCTATCAAATTTTACGTCAGCCAGGTCATATTAAAGCAAAAAACAAAAGTGTTACGGGTAAGAAAATTGAGCTGGCTGAAATCAAAGGAGACACGCTTGATTATAGTATTGTAGAAAAGCAGCAAACGCTAGAGGTAGATAAAAAGCTTCAGGACATAATAGGCCTTACAAAGGATCAGTTTAGTCAAATTGTTATGCTACCACAAGGAGAATTTCGTAAGCTACTAACCTCAGATTCTACGAATAAAGAAGTGATTTTGCGCAAAATTTTTAAAACAGACCGCTTTGGTGCCATGACTAAAAGACTTGATGCAAAACGAAAAGAAGCGGAAAGTGATTTATTGCGTGCTAAACAATTAAAGGAGCATCTCCTTGGCCAAATTGCTGGGGCTTTACCACAGCGTTCATCATCTTTATTTACTTGCATTACGAATAATACTGAAAATATGCATCAGTTGAAGAAGGCTTTGGAAGAGGAGCAAACTTATTATACGGAATGTATACAATTGGAGCAGCAGCGCTATAAAGAAGCTTATGCGCATCATCAAAAAGAGCAAGAATTTTATAGTATAGCAAAAACATTAAATGAACAATTTGATGAGCAAGCTAATCGTCAGAAACGCCTACAAGCATTGCTGGAAGAACAAGCTTTATATAGCGCAAAAGAACGTGAAATTGCTTTAGCAGAGAAAGCACAACGACTTGTCGCACTTGAGCAACAATGCATCGATTTACGTGCCGAGCAAAATCGTAAAGAACAATCCTATCAGCAAGCTATCACAGAGCAACAAAACGCAGAAGCTCAGTTAAAAATAGCACAAGAAAAGTTTAATGTTGAAGAGGCGAAAGAACCTGAACGTCAGCAAATTCTACAACATGAAATACAGTTGCAAGTATTATTACCAACATTCGAGGCATATGAAAATAATTTGCAGCAAATGCGAATAGCTGAACAATATGTTGCAACTGCAAATCTAGCAGTAGAAGATAATCGTAAAATCGTAGAAGCTGGACAAAAGCAAGTTCAGCAACTAACAAAAACAATTGAACAGTATGAAAAACAACTGGAGCCATATGAAAGTTATTTAGAACAGCTACCAAAGCTTAAAGAGCAAGTATCATTATTAGCGCAAGTTGAGAAATATACTAGAGCAGTTGAAACAGCGGAGCAGGAAGTAGTCACTACTAATGTCCATTATCAAGAAAGTAGGCAAGCTCTTCAAAAGTTGGAGCAGCAATGGATTGCGAGTCAGGCAAGTATTTTAGCACAGCAACTGAAGGACGGAGATCCTTGCCCAGTATGCGGTAGTACAACACATCTCGAAACACATCGTGAACAATTAGAGATGATCGAATTAGCGCAAGTAGAAGATTTACGAGGACAGGCAAGTACTGATGAGCGCAAGTTTATAGAGAAAGAAGCTTTATTAAATTCTACAAAGCATCTTCTACAAGAAGCACTCGGACAGTTAAAAATGAATGAGATTGAACAATCCAATCAAGCACAAATTGTAGCTTCCTTGCAAAACGTAGAACAACAAATAACAATCTTAAAAGTAGTGAACAATCAATTGTCTGATGTACGTATGCAACAAAAGGATCATCGTGCACGAATGGAACAACAACAAGAAAAGCAAATAAAACTAGAGCAATATTTAGCTGAGAAGACGAAGGAATTAACGAAACAACAAGCAATTGTGGAAGAGCAGCAAAAGCATATCCCAGAAAACCTTACGACGTTACAAGCATTAAAGCAGGAAATTGCGAATATAGGTTCACAAAAGATTGCCTTACAAACTGCCTGGAATCTCAGTCAACAAAACTTACAATCTGCCAAGGAAGCGGCGAATAATGCTAGAATGACCGTAGAAATAGCAAAACAAGCTTTTGAGGAATTAAAGCTGAAAATGGATGAAAAGCGCGAGCAATTTTCAGTAAGTATGGCCGAAGCAGGCTTTGAAAGCTATGAAGAATTTGCTACTGGGAAGCGAAGCGTGTTGCAAATAGAAGCTTTAAGGAAGGCTTGCAATGAGTATGCACTACAAATCCATACATTACAGGTACAAATTACTGAGGGAGAGAAGCATCTAAAAGGCCAAGAGAAACAAGATTTAATGGCAATGGAAGAAAAGTTAGAGATGCTTCGTGTAACCTATGAAGAAGCCTTTAAAGTATTGCAACAAATGGAAAGATTTGCGAAGGCTTGTGCGGACTTTATCGAAAAAGTTGAGGAGACCGAACAGGAGATTCGTTTACTTGAAAAAGAGGCGGGACAAGTTAAGGAACTGTATGCAATGCTAAATGGGCAAAATGTGAAAAAACTATCCTTTGAGCGTTATATTCAAATCAATTATTTAGATAAAATTACAGAGGCAGCAAATGTCCGGCTTTATCATTTATCTAACGGTCAATTTGAGCTACGGCGTTCAGATCGCTTAGAAAAGCATGCTAAGCAAAGTGGGCTTGGACTAGATGTGTATGATGCTTATACGGATCAATTACGAGATGTTAAAACATTATCAGGGGGAGAGAAGTTTAATGCATCATTAAGTCTTGCCCTTGGGATGGCAGATGTCATTCAAAGTTTTCAAGGTAATATTCGCATTGAAACGATGTTTATTGATGAGGGCTTTGGTTCTCTTGATGAAGAAGCGTTAAATAAGGCGATTGATACGCTTATTGATTTACAAGATTCCGGACGTATGATTGGAGTCATCTCACACGTTGCGGAATTAAAAGCTACAATGCCTGCTGTGTTGCATGTTGAAAAAGCAATGAACGGTCATAGTCAAACATATTTTGAAGTGAAATAACAAAGAGGCGTGTTTCCATTGTGTGGAAAAACGCCTCTTTATCATTTTTTAGTTACGTTAGGATTAGTTCTTTTCTTTGCAGCGATTACTTTTTTTACAATTGGGATAGCGATAGGTGCTAATTTTACGGCGACTTTAACAACTTTAGATACTTTCACAAAATAACAGCTCCTTTAGTACTTTCCGTTCAAGGTGAGATTGGAATGAAACTTATCGGACAACGCGAACAGCTTGTATAATGTTCCAGATGACAACTCCTATTGAAACAAGAAAGTAAATTCCGAATGAAACTAACCAAATGATAAGAAACTTATTACTACCTAAATCAGGGTCAAGATTGTTGAATGTTAAAGTTGAGAAGATAAAGACGGCAAATAAAATAATTCCGAAAGCGACTGGGATTAAATGTGATATTAGTGCTCGAATAGAGTGACTCTTTACATCGCTATCTTTTGCAACAAAGTAAACGATTAATGGCACAATAAACGGTGCGAATAAAATACTGAGATAACTAAAGGCAGATAAAATTTTTTGGTTCTCCATAGTAGTACCTCCTTTTTTAATATTTACGCATGAAAAACAGTAAAGTTTCAAAAAATTTTGTGGAAGAGGTTGTAATCATAACAGTGTTTGCGTACAATGAGGTTGTTCAACTAAATTAAGATGTAACGACCACAAGGGGGGCTGATGATGTCAGCTGAGACTGGGCACGTGATGCCTTGACTCTTTGAACCTGTAAGTTAACGCTTGCGTAGGGATGTGGATAGAAACCGACACTATTACGATGTGAGGCTCTGTCCTGGCATCGTTTTTTTATCTTTATTGATGCCAGGTAGGGACATATTTGCCAACTGATTTCTATTCCTGCTCTTGTATCCTACATCGGAACAAAGGAGAGAATATTTTTGGACAGTAAAAAACTTTTAATGCTAGTGGAGATTGCGATATTCGCAGCGATTGGTCTTGTGCTAGATCAGGTTTCCTTTAAAGTATGGGCACAAGGAGGCTCTGTTAGTCTAGTGATGGTGCCAATAATTTTAATAGCATTCCGATGGGGCCTTATTCCAGGCATGACAACGGGTTTACTCATTGGTGTAATGCAAACAATGTTTGGTGCTACAATAGTGCATTGGCTTCAAGGAACGCTAGATTATGGCATTGCCTTTACAGTAGTAGGCTTAGCGGCCGTTGTGCGTCGACCGGTGCTTGAGGCTGCAAAAGATTTAAACAAAAAGAAAATGGCGCTTTATATTATTTTAGGGACTGTATTAGCAGGCTTTTTACGTTATGCAGCACATACTATTGGAGGCGCTGTATTTTTCAAAGAGTATGCTGGTGATCAAAATGCGTGGATTTATTCAATTATCTATAATGGAACATATATGCTACCAGCAACGATTTTAACAGCAGTTGTCGGCGTCCTGTTATTTACAGCAGCACCTCAATTAATGCAACGAAAATCATAACTATTTTGCCCTTCACATGAGTGGAGGGCTTTATTTTTATTGAATTGAATGAAAGATTGTTGCTTTTTTAGCTAGTTAGGACTTGCATATATTAAAATGTATGTCATGTAAATAAGTTGATTGGAGTGGAGGCTGGGCGACTCCTTGGGGATTAGCGATATAGAGGAACGAAGGCTAAAAGCATCACGTCCTGTGATAACGCCTTCGTGACCAACATCCTGTTGCCCCGACGCCCCCAGGAAGCCCTGCTCTGTGCGAAAGCGAAGCGACAGCAACAATGTTTTATCTGTAGCGAAAGCGAAGCGTCAGCTACAAAGCGCCCAGCCGGAACGGAAATCAACTCCACGTTATGGAGATAAGCCTGTTTTCAGCACTTTACAATTTATGACGGCATATAATATTTAAAGCGTTTAGCGTTTTATGTATAAAAAGTTATGTTATATTAAATAGAGATATTAGATGAAAGGGACGTTAAAAATGATTGTAAAAACGCAAGAAGAGATTGAAGCCTTTAAAAAAATTGGCCGTATTTGTGCTGAAATTCGTGAGGCAATGAAGGCTGCTACAAAACCAGGTGTAACAACTCTTGAATTAGATGAAATCGCTGGCCGAATGTTTGCTGAGGCAGGAGCGGTTTCTGGACCTAAAGGGGAGTATGATTTCCCAGGATACACTTGCATTAGTGTTAATGAGGAAGTTGCACATGGTATTCCTGGTCAACGAGTGATTAAAGAAGGAGATATCGTCAATATTGACGTATCTGGTTCATTAAATGGTTACTTTGCTGATACGGGAATTTCATTTGTAGTAGGTGAAGGCTATGAGGATAAAGAAAAGCTATGTCGCGTAGCCAAAAGTGCTTTCGATCGTGCGATGACAAAAGTAAAAGCCGGATCAAAATTAAACCAAATCGGTAAAGCTGTTGAACGTGAAGCATATGCAAATGATTTAACAGTGATTATGAATCTAACAGGTCATGGTTTAGGTCGTTCATTACACGATGAGCCAAACCACATTTTAAACTATTATGATGCATGGGATTCTACAATTATGAAAGAGGGCATGGTGCTTGCAGTCGAGCCATTTATCTCAGCGAAAGCGGAGCATATTGTAGAAGCTGGTGACGGATGGACATTCGTTACGCCTGACAAATCATTCGTTGCTCAAATTGAGCATTCAATCATCGTTACGAAAGACAAACCAATTGTTTTAACTTCACTTGAAGAACAATAAAAAAGTTAAAATCCTGCTAACCAATTTATTTTTGGTAGGCAGGATTTTTTTTAATAAATAATATACCGACAAGAAGAACTCCACATAAAAATAAGGCTGCTGTTGTGACAAGTAGCTCATCAAAACCATTATGTAAAGCGACCCCAATATAGGACCAGATAAATACACTTGGAAAGATAATATCAAAATAATGGAATCGAATATGTAGCGCGATTGCTACTCCAATTGTTAGTAAAATAACTGCCCAAAGTGGATTACTAAGGCCAAAACCATTCCATTGATAAGATGTTAGCATAAAGCTTACATTTGTCATCAGACTAAATGTAACCCATCCGAAGTAAATCGAAAAGGGTAAACGACCTATGGGTGAATTATTGCTAAGAGGATACGTCTTGTACAACTTAAACAAATACAGTACTAAAATAAACGAACTGACAATGGATACGATAAATAGTTCGTGATGCCAAACCACAATTGCTAACGCCTGCATGATACATATGCTACTAAAGAGAACAGTCTGTTTCATAGATGTCTTTTTTAGATTCATTACTAACCAATAACCAAGTAACACGTAAACTACAATCCAAATCACATAACTAACATTAAAAGGTGCAAATATTACTGGAAAACGATTTGAAATTTCTAAAGAAGTTTGACCGTTTATTTTCATGAAATAGGATGAAAAGGTTAGGATGAGTGAGACAATATAAGTGATTGTCATCAAAAAAAATCGAGGCATGTTTTCCTCTCCCTTCGTGTTAAATTGTATAGGGAAAAGACAAATAAGTATAGGACTGTCACATTATATTTTCATTATAACGGAAATTTCCAACAATGTATCGTGTTGTTTCGCTAAAATTATCTACAATTTACCATTTGGATATGCACTTATATGTTTCTTTAGTACAATAGGATTATTAAAAGTAAGGAGTGAAGTTTTAATGACTCAAAATTTAAATGATCTAGATTTATCAGTTAAACTGGATAAGAAGATGTATAAAAAGAAATTAAAAGTACTCCAATATGAAATGTTAAATGCTCAACAGTTTTTATTAAACAATAAGATTGGGCTAATTCTAGTATTTGAAGGTATGGATGCTGCTGGCAAGGGTGGCGCTATTAAGCGTCTCATTGAACGTGCTGATCCACGTGGCTATATTGTACACCCAATCTCAGCACCTCAGCCTCATGAATTGCGCTACAATTATTTACAACGCTTTTGGAGAAAGCTGCCACAGCATGGACAAATCGCTATTTTTGACCGCTCGTGGTATGGTCGTGTATTAGTTGAGCGTATTGAAGGATTTGCAACAAAAGAAGAGTGGTCTCGTGCATACGAAGAAATAAATAATTTCGAAAAGATTTTAACAGCAGGAGATTATATTGTTATTAAGTTTTGGCTTCAAGTATCTGATGAGGAACAGCTTAAACGTTTTAAAGAACGCGAGGAAGATCCATATAAGTCTTGGAAGCTAACAGACGAAGACTGGCGAAATCGTGAAAAAACACCTCAGTATATAGAAGCTGCGAATGACATGTTTGAGAAGACTGATAAGAAAAATGCGCCATGGGTTCTAATACCAGGAGACGATAAACAATATGCCCGTGTACAAGTGCTAAAAGAAACACTAGCTCATATCGAACGCGAGGCACAAAAACGAGGCCTTCATTTAACGAATGTATTAGGCAAAGCCCATTTAGAAGATGCTGAATCGTCTAGCCTTGAATTGTTAGAAGAAAAACCTAAAAAACAAAAATCAAAACAAAAACAAAAAATGAAATAATGTTAGGGATGCTGTAACAACAAGACGATATGTTTTAGTTGTAGCAGCATCTTTTTTTACATACAATAAAGTAAAACTTCAATCAGTGGGCGTTTTACCCGCTGATTGTTAGTTGAACCAATCGGGCTTTTACGGTCAGTTAATCGACGACTATGTTAACTGAATCCCGTTTTAACGGGGAAGACATTTTTGTTTACTGACCGTTAAAGCGGGATAAAGTAAAACTTCAATCAGTGGGCGTTTTACCCGCTGATTGTTAGTTGAACCAATCGGGCTTTTACGGTCAGTTAATCAACGACTATGTCAACTGAATCTCGTTTTAACGTGGAAGACATTTTTGTTTACTGACCGTTAAAGCGGGATAAAGTAAAACTTCAATCAGTGGGCGTTTTACCCGCTGATTGTTAGTTGAACCAATCGGGCTTTTACGGTCAGTTAATCGACGACTATGTCAACTGAATCCCGTTTTAACGGGGAAGACATTTTTGTTTACTGACCGTTAAAGCGGGGTAAAGTAAAACTTCAATTCAGTGGTGGTTTCCCTATAAATTGGGTTAATCAACAGAAGTTGCGGATGACTTTTGTTAAAACGTCTACTATAAGCCCGTTCAGACTGGCGACTCCAGGAAAGCGCCCGGTCGGAACGGAAATCAACCACACGTTTTGGTGATGATCCACAAATTGAATGAACGCAGGCATTAAAATGTATTGATAATTATCGGAAGGTTAGTGTGGAAAATGGTGCTTAAAATTTGGAGATTATTGAGGAAAAAGGGTGAAAATGTGGTATCAATTCAAGGTGGGAAATGCTACATTCGCACATTTTATGAAAAAGATGCACAAAGTTTAACCGATCTCGTAAGTCGCAATAAATACTTTTGGTCTACATATGAACCGTTACAACGACCGGAATATTATACAATTAATGCTCAATATAAAAAAATTCAAGACAGCTTATATTTAATGGACTCAAAAAGGGAATTTACTTTCGGTATCTTTGAGCCAGGTACAAATAATCTAATAGGACATATAGCTATTTATGCAGTAAAACGTTTACCGTATTCCAGTGCGTTTGTGGGCTATGCGATGGATGAAATTTATGTTGGAAAAGGGATCGTGACAGAGGCGGTTAATATGGTCGTACAATTTGCATTCGAGCAAGTAGGCTTACATCGAGTGGAGGCTTATGTTTCAACACAAAATAATGCTTCTATCCGAGTCTTAGAAAAGGCTGGGTTTCAGCGTGAAGGTCTTTTGAGAAAGCTGCTGTATATTAACGGTAAATGGGTGGATCATTATATTTATGCACGTTTAGAGGGCCAATAAAAAGAAGCGTCTAACTTTCAAAGAGATGAAAGTTAGACGCTTCTTTTTTACTATTGTTTATTACCATCTACAATTAAATCAAGGCGACCTGTATTAGGATCAATCACTAATCCATGAACAGGCACATCTTTAACCATTAACGGGTGATTACGAATTGTATCGATGCTTTTCTTTACACTTGTTGATACGTCGCCAAAGCCACGTAAAAACTCTTTTAAATCAAGACCTGAGTATTCTATCGTGTTGATAGTTTCAGGGGTAATCCCTCTGGCAACCATTTTACTTAGCATTGCTTCTGGGTCAACTGCACTCATACCGCAGTCATAATGTCCAACAACATATACCTCATCTGCTTGTAGTTCATAAACAGCTACAAGTAAACTACGCATAATCGCACCAAAAGGGTGACTAACTAATGCACCAGCACTTTTAACGATCTTAACGTCGCCATTACGCAAATTCATAGCTTTAGGTAACAGCTCTACAAGTCGAGTATCCATACAAGATAAAACAACAATACGTTTATCAGGATACTTTGTAGTAATAAAAGGCTCATATTTTTTTTCTTGAACGAAATCTTCATTAAACTTTAGAATATCTTGTAACATTGTCATGAAAGATTGCTCCCTTCCCTAATAAAATATTTTAGAGCAAAATGATGAATATGCAAATAATAATGACAATATTCGCGCAATTTCTTGAAAAAAAAAGAAGTTTGATAATTTATTTAGTAAATCAAAATAATTAAAAATCAGTGACAACTGCCAGACGATAAAAAAAGAGGCTGATACAAAAAGAAAAAATGTTAGACCGAGATGCACACGGCCTAACATTTTTTTGATTTAGGAAGGAATATTTAACTCAGTGAAGTGAAAAAGTTATTACCCATTATCGCTATTTTTCAATATAACCGAGTTCTGTCCCAGCCTCTTTCAACGAAATTAAAATTTTTCATTTGGTTTTGGATCTACAGTTACTGAAGACTTAGTATCTAAACCGACTTGTAGGTAGTGGATGAAGAATCCCAATGAAATTAGTAAAACGGCTGAAAAGCCTAGTACAGTCGTAATGAACATAATAAAAGCTCCCCTCTACTAAAATAATCTACAATATTATCTAAAGTAATTATACAATAGGTTACTAGGAAAATCTAAGGAGAATTTATGACATCCATAACATACCTAGTCTAGACTATTATTAGTAGGGATAAATTACTTAAATTGTCCAGTATTTAATGTTGAAAACAGATTCTTTATACCTGTAATCGACAAAGGTTTATATATTAATTTGCCCATTAATGATTATAAAGTTATGTGTCAAACTTCTGTTGAACTCAATCTTCAATAACTCTTCAAAGAACGTTTCCATCCCAGCCTCTATACCACTATGAAATTGGTGATTGGTGTGGTACTACTGTTTTTTTCAAAACAATTTCTAGTCTTTACCCAGCATTAGCGCAACAATTTGCCTATTATATAATTTAACTTCAATTAGTAATTGTTTTATCACAAAAGAGAAGCGTCACATTAGTCTCGGTCTTTAGTTGGTGAAAGGAGTTCTTTGTGCAAGCATAAAGCCGAATCTAGGCGCAATTATGCCGGGGTAAAATTGATTAAATATGTGGAGAAATCAAATGAGTCTTTCGGTGCGTTTTCATAGCGAGTGTGAAAATGTTTTTTGTTTGATAAATCGACATTAAACTGTTTTTTCATTATTTTTATATGATATTTTAGTAATTATCTGAACTCGTTTTTAATCATCAGTCGAATTACTTAAATGGAAGTGTGGATTTTTTTGATTATTTACTCCTATTTTACAGACAATCTCAACATATTTTAGTAATTTTGTGTCGAAGGATAATAACAAATTCTTAACTTTTTTCAAATAAAGACAATTTAGTGTATTATTCTTAATTCAATATAATCAAAAATGGTCGAAAAGTGAATAAAAAGTAATTATTACATCGAAAAAAATGTGAAATACATTTATACTATATTTAAAATATGGAAAATTAGACGAAAATAACATTGTGATAGTAGATTTGGAGGTTTGAAAATGGATTTGTCGTCGGTAGTAGGGATAATTTTAGCGTTTATCGCGCTATTAACAGGAATGGTGCTGAAGGGTGTAAACTTAAGTGCGTTTTATAACCCAGCAGCTATTCTAATTATCATCTTCGGTACAATTTCCGCAGTAACAATTGCCTTCCCTATGAAGGAGTTAAAGCGTGTACCAAAGCTATTTAAAATTCTTTTTAAAGAAACAAAATTAGCAGGTGATATTGAAATTATTAAGATGTTTTCACAATGGGCAGATTTGGCTCGTCGTGAAGGTCTCTTAGCGCTTGAGAGTAAAGCTTCAGAAGTAGAAGACCCGTTTTTAAAAAATGGACTTACACTAGCAATTGATGGTCAAAATGCTGACTATATTCGTGATGTCTTGACAGAAGAAGTCGAAGCGATGGAAGAACGTCATGCTAGTGGTGCTGCAATCTTCACGCAAGCAGGTACATATGCCCCGACTTTAGGGGTACTAGGTGCGGTAGTAGGGTTAATTGCCGCATTAGCAGATATGAACGATATAGATAAATTAGGGCATGCCATTTCAGCAGCCTTCATGGCAACATTATTAGGTATTTTTACAGGTTACGTATTATGGCATCCATTTGCCAATAAATTAAAACGTAAATCTGCTGTAGAAGTAAAACAAAAACGCATGATGATCGAAGGTATCCTTTCAGTTTTAGAAGGGGAGGCACCTCGTGTTATCGAACAAAAACTATCTTCTTATTTAACGATGGAAGAACGTCGTCAAATTTCGAATGAAAGCGGGGCGGACGGCCTTGGCAAGGAAAGCTAAGAAAAAAAAGCATGAAGAGCATGTTGATGAGTCTTGGTTAGTGCCATATGCGGATATTTTAACGCTGTTACTAGCATTGTTTATTGTACTGTTTGCCTCTAGTTCAGTAGACCAAGAGAAGCTAGATAGAATGTCGGCGGTGTTTAATCAGGTGTTTGATGGTGGTACAAGCTTTTTAGAGCAGCCTGCACCGTTAGAAAGTCCGAATGCAGAAAGTGACCAAACACCAAAAACGCAGCAAAATTCGGCTTACTTAAAGGATCAGCAGGAGTTAGCTCAAATTAAAGATAGTGTAGATAATTTCATCGCTGTTCATGAAATGGAAGGTCAATTCGCAACAGAGATGACTGATGAGGGTTTACTTGTTACAATTCGTGATAGTATCCTGTTCGATCCAGGGAAAGCTGAGATTAAACCAGAATATAGGCAAATAGCTAAAGAGCTTGCAGATGTATTGGTATCTAATCCACCACGAAATATTATTATTACTGGTCATACGGATAATGTTCCAGCAGGTCCAAACTTTTCTTCTAATTTCCAACTATCAGCGATGCGTGCAGTGAACTTCGCGGAAATTTTATTGCAGAGTAACTCGAATTTAGATGATCGAAACTTTAGTACACAAGGTTTCGGTGAGAATCGTGCCGTTGCGCCAAATGATACTAAAGAAGGACGTGCGAAAAATCGTCGTGTAGAAGTGTTGATACAACCACTTGTCACTGAGGATGGTTCTGCCGTAAAAAATACTAAATAGAAAAAAGCTATTAGCAAACGGCTTTGGTGCCTGCATTGCTAATAGCTTTTTATTTACAAAACCCTATTTATTTACGTAAAGATCCTAATTCAGCAACGATTGCTTGCATCTCGCTTGGGCTAAATGTATCGCGCTTCATGATCATTTCGTATAAATAGACTAGGTCTTCGTAGTTAGCTTCATCGAAATTTTCCGATTTCATCGCATCAACATTAACCATGCGAAGCTTATCTTTCATTTGATCAACCATATAAATAACGTTTTCTTTTGACGGTACCGATAAATCCATTATTTAAACCTACCTTTCGTAATCCTCGAAAATATCATTTCATTGAATAAAAAAAATGTCAACACGTATTTGGGCATTGCTTTAAAAATAGACTGTTATTGGGTAGAATAAGGGCAGTAACAGTTTAATTATGGTTCACCACCATAGCTGTGGTTGATTTCTGTTTGGACGATGCGCATCGGGGCTGTACGAAAGCGTAAGTCGCTCAGTCTTCACTCCACTTATATATAAAGGCATACGTAAATCATACTTAACTTTTGGTGATGAGTCTTAATTATCCTTAAGGAATATACGCTTATCAAGCAGGAGGTATTTAATATGGGACGAAGTAAATTATTAGCATCCATCGTAGTTGGTGCCACAGTAGGTGCTGCATTAAGCATGTTAGACCGTTCAACGCGTGAAAAAACAATTGCTTCAACGAAAAAAATGAAAGAAGCAATATCGTATTATGCAGCTAATCGAGAGGAATTACAAGTACTGGTTGAGGAAAAGGTGCTGGCTGCTAAAGTGATGTGTGAAAATGTTTCAGAAAATGTCAACTCGATCATTGATAAAGTTGATGAATTTAAAGAATTACCTTCCACAATCGAAGGCATGATTAATGATACGAAATCAGCCTTTGCTTTACCTAATAAAGAATAGTTGTCGTTCGGGAGGGGATTTGAATGGAGAAGAAAAAAGCATCGATACATTCAGCAGTTGGTGTGGTGAAATCATTTGTCTCACCAGAAGAAGACACTGTAGATGTGATGACATCAAGAGGCTTTATGCAAGATTTAGTGCTACGCTTACGGCGAGTGGAAATATCAGCTCTTGCGGCGCAATTGGCTTATTTCTTTTTACTGTCTTTTTTCCCGCTATTAATTTTTCTAGTTACACTACTACCGTATTTGAATTTGAAGACGACGCAAGTGTATTCATTTCTAGTGAACATAATGCCGGACGAGGTATATAGGCTTGTTGAAAATACGTTAAATGAAATTTTAACAAATAGAAATAGTGGTTTATTATCCGTAGGGGTGCTTGGAACAATTTGGTCTGCGTCCAAGGGGATTAATGCATTAATTAGAGCCTTGAATAAGGCCTATGATACAGAAACTAGGGCTACTCTATTGGATCGAGGATTATCCCTAGTTTTCACCTTAGCATTTGTCGTTGTGATTGCTGTCGCTCTACTTTTACCGATTTTTGGGCAACATGTAGGGCATTTCTTATTTTCGATAGTTGGCATTGAGGAGCAATTTGAAATCATCTGGTATAGAATGCGTTGGTCAATACCACCGCTGCTTATTTTTATTGTTTTAATGGGGGTATATAGATTTGTTCCAAATACAAATCCTCGATTGAAGATAATGGGCGTTTGGCCAGGGGCATTGTTTTCAACTCTTGCCTGGGTGACAGTAACATTTGCTTTCTCTTTTTATATTAATAATTTCGCTAATTTTTCCTCTACATATGGCAGTATTGGAGGCGTTATTATTTTAATGCTTTGGCTATATTTCACGGGGATTATTTTAATTTTTGGTGGAATATTAAATGCGACGATGCAGAAAAAAGTATTGCAAAAGGAACTCATGAAGCAGAAGACATGAACGAAAAGTTAGGAATATCGAAAAGAACAGCCTCGTATCACGCTTTGTGATACGAGGCTGTTTGTTTTAGATGTTTTTATTAAGCATACGTAAGCCGTTTAAAATTACTAAAATGGTGCTTCCTTCATGTCCGATTACTCCTAGAGGTAAATCGACAATTTGTAAAAAGTTTGAGGCAATTAATAAAACGATAACGCCGATTGAGAAGAAAATGTTTTGTTTAACGATGCGTTGCATTTTACGTGATAAACGTACTGCATAGGCAATTTTTGATAAGTCGTTTTTCATTAAAACGACATCTGCTGTTTCTAAAGCTACATCTGTTCCTTCTCCCATAGCAATTCCGGTAGTTGCAGTTGCTAATGCGGGTGCATCATTAATACCATCACCGACCATCCCTACAAATTTATGTTGAGAAAGAAGTCGTTTCATCTCAGTCACTTTTGTTTCAGGAAGACATTCAGCAACATACTCTGTCACGCCTGCTTCTTTGGCAATAACCTTTGCTGTCTTCTCGTTGTCTCCTGTTAACATGACTACATTAATACCAAGCTCTTTTAATAATGACACTGCTTTTTTTGCTTCACTACGAACGGTATCTTTTAAGGCTGCTAATGCAACGATACCATCTTTGTCACGCATGAAAATAACACTTTTTCCTTCTGAGGCAAGGCTTTCTGCTACGCTATTTGCGAATTCATTTGCCTCGTCTAATCCAACAAAGTCTGGTTTACCAACAAGATACTCTATTTCATTAACGTAACCTTTAATACCCCAACCTGGGATATCTTCAATAGTGGTTTGTGGAAACTTTGTGATACCCTCTTTTCTTGCGAATAAAGTAATTGCTTGAGCAAGAGGGTGGTTTGATTGTGCTTCAATACCTGCAAGGATTGCCAGTGTGTTTTCTCGGTCTAATCCTTCTCGAACAATAAAATCAGTAACAGTTGGTTTACCTTGTGTTAAAGTACCTGTTTTATCTACTGCTAGTGCACGTAATGCGCCTAGATGCTCTAAATGTAAGCCTCCTTTGAATAGCACACCGTGTTTTGCGCCATTTGAAATGGCTGCGAGTGTTGCGGGCATTATGGAGGCAACAAGTGCGCATGGAGAAGCAACTACTAGAAGGACCATTGCGCGATAGAAAGTTGTTGTCCAGTCCCAGCCGAGTACGAAGTGGGGTAAAAACATCATTAGCGCAACAGCGAGTAGTGCAAATTTTACGTAAGTACCTTCAAATTTTTCGATAAACTGTTGAGAAGGTGATTTTTCACTCTGAGCACTTTGTACAAGTTGGATAATTTTTTGGAATAGTGTTTCAGAGTTTGGTTTTGTCATTTCCATCGTAATGGCACCATTTAAGTTCACTGTACCTGCAAATAACTCGTCGCCTTCATGTTTTGCCACTGGCAGAGGCTCGCCGCTTATCGCAGATTCGTCGATAGAAGACTGTCCTTTAAAGATTATTCCGTCTGCTGGTACACGTTCACCAGGTTTTATGAGTAGGTGATCTCCGATTTGTAATGTAGAGACAGAAACTTTCATTGGTTCAAAATTACCGCGAACAAGCCAAGCCTCTTCGGGTTGTAAATTCATGAGTGCAGAAATTTCACGATGACTTTTATTCATTGCGTATGTTTCAAGAGCGCCACTTACAGCGAAAATGAAAATTAGAATAGCGCCCTCTGTCCAATAACCGATTGCTGCAGAACCGATTGCAGCTAATACCATTAATAACTCAACGTTAAGCTCCTTATTTTCAATGGTTTCTTCAATACCTTCTTTAGCTTTAGCGAACCCACCAACACAAAATGCAACAATATATAAAATAATAGAAGCTGTTGTTTGCCCGTTCGTATCTAAACGCCATGCAAGCAAAATAAACAAACCTGCTATAAGGGCAGCGATTAATTCAGCATGTTCCTTGATTTTCTCAATTAAACTTATATTTTCTCGATTAATCTTTTCCACTTGTATCCCTCCTGATAATGAAAATCAATATCAAAACCTATATAAATCAATGTGTATACACTGCTTCTAATTGAAAATAGATTTCAATCAATCCCTTCTTAATTTAGAATTATTATAACAAAGGAATTTAAAAAAAGAAAGTAAGAAATTTGAAGGGATTTTTAATAAAAGGGGATAGAAGTAGTCCAAGAATATTGATATGGGGGTTAATTGATGTATTTTGAAATAATTTTGAACATAAGAAAAAGCACAGTTATTCATAGGAATATTCTGTGCTTTTTAAATTTGTGCAGTGAAAATGCCTTTCTTAAGGAATGCTTGCATTCCTTGCTATCGCCATAGCTTAAAAACATTACTACTTATCAATGTAACGTTTTATAAAAGAAATTTTCCCGATTAGAAAACACGTTCTGCATGTAGTGCAAGTTTTTCTAGGGATGATTTATCTACGTCTGCATGTAGTGAGTTACCGTGTGAGTCCATTGTTACAACAGCTGTGAACTTCTCAACGTTTAGGTGCCACATCGCTTCTGGAATACCGAATTCCATTAGGTCAACACCTTCAACGCCTTTGATGCAGTCTGCGTAATACTGTGCAGCACCACCGATTGCATTTAAGTAAACGCCACCGTGCTCTTCTAATGCAGCAAGTGTTTTTGGTCCCATACCGCCTTTACCAATTACAGCGCGGATACCGAATTTTTTCATGATGTCACCTTGGTATGGCTCCTCACGAATAGAAGTAGTTGGACCAGCTGCTTTTACTGTCCAGTTGCCTTCTTCGTCTTTTGCCATTACAGGGCCGCAGTGATAAATAACTTGTCCATTAAGATCAACTGGAGCATCATGGCTCATTAAGTGATGGTGGATGGCGTCACGGCCAGTATACATACGACCAGTAATTGAAACAACGTCACCCACTTTTAGAGAGCGAATTTGTTCTTCAGTAATTGGTGCAGTAAGTTCTACTACATCTGTAGAAGTATCTTCTGTTGTTGCTGCAACTTCATCTTCTTTAAATGTGATTTTTTCACCTTCTTGGTAATGCCAATTAATAATTTCACCAGTTTGAGGGTTGATGTCCACTGCCATACGACGGTAAGCCCAGCAGTTATAAGCTACTGATACATAGAATGATGCAGGGATACGGTGCATAACACCAATTTTACAGCCAAGTAATGTTGCTTCACCACCGAAGCCCATTGTACCGATACCAAATGTGTTAGCAGTTTTTACTACATAGTCTTCTAATTTAGCAAGATCAGGATTTGGATTTGTATCTTCCACATGACGGAATAATTGTTCTTTCGCTAAGTCGTAACCAGAAGAGCGGTCTCCACCGATACCTACACCGATGAAGCCAGCTGAACAGCCTTGTCCTTGTGCTTGGTATACTGAGTGAATAATACATTTACGGATACCATCTAAATCACGACCAGCGCGGCCAAGACCTTCAAGCTCGCAAGGTAGGCTATACTGAATGTTTTTGTTTTCACAGCCGCCACCTTTAAGGATTAATTTGATTGTAATATAGTCTTTTTCCCATTGTTCGAATTTCATAACAGGAAGACCGTCACCAAGGTTATTACCGCTGTTTGCGCCTGTTAAAGAATCAACCGCATTTGGACGTAATTTTGCATCTGCTGTAGTATCGTTAATAGCTTTTTTAATAGCTTCTTTAATTTCTAATTGGTTTACACCAACAGGAGTATAAATTTTGAATGTTGGTAGACCAGTATCTTGACAGATTGGTGATACATTATCTTCTGCCATAATAATATTATTTGAGATTGTGTCTAAGCTCATTGCAGCACGAGTACCAGCATTCTCAGCTTCTTTAGCTTTCTTAATTGCACGACGTACGTCTTTTGGTAGATTAGTAGATGTTTCAGTAATTAAATCGTAAAGACTTTTCTCCAAAGTTTGGATATTCATTTAGTATTGCCCCCCATAGAAAATTTGATTATTTCCACGTTACATTATACTCTTTTCAACTAATGAAAAAAAGAGTTCAACTCATTGCGGTCAGAATTAAAGGTCTATTCTTAAAAAGAGGTCATTTTAATGTGAAATTATGTAAACCGATCTATTGTTAAGGTTTTAATAAGGTAATGGAAGCAGGGGAATAAATAATATCTTAAGACGAATATAGTAGGAATCGAATACATTTTCTCGGGAGGCTGGTCATTAAGAGTCCAGCCAATCGAATCGTCCAGAAGGTAAATAGTTTTGGGAGGCCAAGCCGATCAGTTTTGAAGCGAAGCCGATCAAATCAAGAACCGGCTAGATCAAACTACGAAAAGCACTTGATTTATGCTCTTGCTTGATCATCTTTACCATTTAACGTAAGTTTCCTGCCTTATTCAAGTTTCATCGGAATAAAGATTGCTAGAAAAGAACGTTTGTTCTATAATAAATGTAAAATTTCTTTAAGGGGGGTCAGTATGAAGTTACTTAATTTACCTGAAGCATTTGAACAATATAGGGCAGTAATCGAGGAAACGATACAGCCTACCGTATTTGTTGAAACGGAAGAACGAAAAACTTCTTTATTTGAAAGTAAGTTTGAAGGCAATCCATATTTTCCGCTAGCAATGGAGTACCCGAAAAATCCAGAAGGGCGACCATTAAAATTATTGGCTCAAATTAATTTTGCAGATGTACCGAAGCATTTACCAAACTTTCCTGAAGAGGGAATCTTGCAGCTTTATATTGATGGCTACGACGATGTATTAGGGATGGATTTTGAAAATGGTCAAAATCAGGAGGGCTTCCGCGTTGTTTTCCACGAACATATTGTTAGTGATGAATCACAGTTAATACAAGATTTCTCATTTGTTGAAGCGAAAGAAGAAGAATTATACTTTCCAGTGGAAAAAGAAATGGCATTGTCCTTTGGAACAGGCTATGAACCATTATCAGCAAATGACTTCAGAAGTGAAAAACGATATGCGAAGATTCTTGCTAATATAGAAGAAGATGATCATTTAGTAGACTCATTTTATGAAACATTAAATAGTACAGGTCATAAAATCGGTGGATACCCATTCTTTACGCAAGAAGATCCAAGAGCTTATGGTGACTATACAGATTCAACAATTTTGTTGCTGCAAATTGACAGTGTAGGCGATCATATTCTGTGGGGGGATGTCGGGGTCGGCAATTTTTTCATCACAGAGGATGAGCTGAAACGTAAAGATTTTAGTAAAGTTCTATATAATTGGGACTGTTACTAACAAAAAAGCAAGTGGATGATTAGAGCCTCCACTTGCTTTTATCTTCATTAGTAATTATTGTTCACGAGCATTAAATTGCTCCATTTTGTCTTCTAGATCATCCATCATTTGAATTAAACGATCAATATCCTCTAATTCAGTTGTTTCAGGATCAATGGCATCTAAAACTTCTAAAAACATTTCAAGACGTTCTTTTAAGTAATTCATTTGCTGTTTTTTATCAGTGATTGGATTTGACATACATACACCTCATTTCATCCCCTCCATCTTAGCTGATTTGGGACTAAATTTCAATGTTTAGGTAAACGCCTAGGACTTAGCGATTATTTTGCAAAAATCAATAGACAGAATATTTACAATATTGAACGTGTGTGTTAAATTAATATTAAGAAAAAGTAAAGGAGCTGATTTAAAAGGTCAAAAAAACTCTAACTCGAAAAGGAGGGAGTTTAAACAAGTACTCGGCCAATAAAAAAGCCGAAATTCGTGTTTATACAATTAAATGGAGATAAGTGTTAGTTAGGCCTTAGCGTAAAATCACATGTGGTGAGCGCTAAGGCTTTTTGATATGCTGTTATTTGGAAGATTGATTTGATGTTGGAGGAAAAGATGACATACTTCTCAGATTACAGCAAAAAAAGATTTGCCATTTTAGTGTTAATTGTATCTATTTCAGGCTTTTCACAAGGGATGCTTTTACCGCTAATTTCAATTATTTTCGAACATGATGGAGTTTCCTCTGCGTTGAATGGATTGAATGCAACAGGTTTATACATAGGAACTTTATTAATCTCACCATTTATCGAGCAGCCATTACGAAAATGGGGCTACAAACCTATTATTTTAATTGGCGGGGCGCTTGTCTTCGTTTCGCTGTTAGCTTTTCCTTTATGGAAGAGTGTGACCTTTTGGTTTATCCTCCGCTTAGTTATTGGTGTGGGGGACCATGCATTACACTTTGCAACACAAACGTGGATTACAAGCACCACAGATCATAGAAGCTTAGGAAAGAGTATGGCTATTTATGGCTTGTCCTTTAGTACAGGCTTCGCAGTCGGACCTTTGATGGTGAAACTTATACAAGTTTCAGAGGCATTACCGTTTATTATTTCTTCAATTATGTGCTTATTTGCATGGGCTTTTGTATTCCTTTTACAAAATGAAAAGCCAGAGCGTTTAACGGGAGACCTACATGCGAGGGGCTGGCATCGTTATAAAATGGCCATTGTATTTGGGTGGATTGCATTTTTAGGGCCATTTGTTTATGGTTTTTTAGAGTCTTCATTAAATGCTTTGTTCCCTGTATATGCTTTGCGTAAAGGCTTTGACGTGAATATGATTCCTATTATTTTATCAGTCTTTACATTTGGTGGAATTGTAACGCAAGTGCCGCTTGGTGCAATAGCTGATAAAATAGGACGACGCTATGTCTTGATGATTGGCTCGTTTGGAGGGGCTGCTATTTTTGGGATTGCCAGTTTTTTAGAGCATTCACAAATGGCAGTAGCGGTCGCGTTTTTCTTTACAGGAACATTAGTCGGATCGATGTTTTCATTAGGCATTACTTATATGGCTGATTTAACACCAAAGGAGCTACTACCAACAGGAAATCTTCTTTGCGGCATTGCCCTTAGTATTGGTAGCTTAACAGGGCCATTTTTAGGAGGCGTTTATTTAGAATATGTAAATTACAGCTTTCTTTTATTAATGGCGTTGCTTTTGCTAGCTATAGCCATTGTTTTGCTAGTATTTGGGCGGAATAAAAATAAGGGACCGATGACGATGTAAATATTATCCTTAAAGCGGGGTCGCTCGGGTAAGCTGAAGAATTGAAGAGTAGACGATGTAATTGCTCGGCTCGGAAGTTTTTGCGCAATGTCTAATTTTGGGCAAAATAAAAGAGCGGGGCTCATCTTCCCGCTCATAAAACAAAAAACGCCCAGCAAATCCGTGCTGTTATGGCGTTTTTTGCGTGACAAGGATGTTCCGTCCAAGTCACATAGGTTTGGCACCTAGAATGATATTATACAGATAAGCAAACATAAAATCAAATACTATTTGAGATAGCAATATTTGGACTTTGGATTTTTATCTATATATAATAGAAGAACACTAGCTAGGATTACTAATTTATGAGGAGATTATCACATGCCAGAGTATAAAAAATTATCGATTCATCGTGCATTAACAGAATTAAAGATGCTAAATCACCGTATCGAAGCAGCAACGAATGAAGTGAGTTCAGTGTTAGCTAATCGTAAAAGCAATAGCAAAATTAATGGTGTAGAGATTCAAGAATATGAAAAGCAAATGCAAGCCTCATTCGATAAAGTAGTTAGCTTAATTGATTATCGCAATCAAATTAAGGCACTAGTTGTAGAATCCAATGCTAAAACAAAAGTAATAGTAGGAAAAGAAGAAATGACTGTAGCAGAAGCAATTGAACGCAAACAGTCCATTCAATATGAAAAGGAACTGTTAGAAGTCATGCAACAGCAGTATCGTTCAGCGATAAATACGGTTGCTAAAGAAAATGATGCGCTTCCAGCAAAGCTAGAAACATATTTAGTTAATATATTAGGAAATAAAGATAAACAATCTCCAGAGGAAGTCAAATTACATACAGACACTTTTATGAAAAGAAACGAGTATGAATTAATTGATCCGATGAATGTTAAAAAGAAAATAGAGACGTTAAGTAATCGAATTGAAGAATTCGAGTCAGAGGTTGACGCTGTATTATCGGAATCAAACGCGACGACATTTATTGAAGTGAAAGCTTAGTTAAATATGCATGGCCTAGCGAAAACGGAAAACGAAAAGTCGCTCGCGCTTCAAGACATGTGTGCGAGTTAAAACCTGAAACATGTCTTACTACAAAATGGATAGTTTAATAATCTGAGGTAAAAGCTCAAAGATTAAAGATAAAAGTCCAAAGTTTACGTTTCAAAGATCTTTCGTATTAAAGTTAAAAACTTAACGTTTAAAAATCTTTTAAATCCTGGATTACTGGTTAAGGTGTTGATTTTTCTGGACCGTCCGTCATCCACCAGGCAGCTGGAGCTGTGCATTACATAGAAAAATAATATACAAAACAGGCGTCTCTTAGTTTTAGGAGACGCCTGTTTTGCTTCTAAAAGACGCCTAGAGAATTCTCAAGACGTCCTTCTTCATTATTATTTATTGTTTAACACAAGCTTTGCAACACATTCCACTTGAGTGGAGTGTCACGAGATGTTGGTGGGTTTATCAACTTCTCAAACGCTTTACTTTGCTGTGAAACTCCCTACTCAAAACTTTTTTCAGCCACAGTTGAAGCATTAAAAAAACTGTTTTCATTAAGATTGGAAATGAAACCCACTGTCAAATATGTCGTTACATATTTGAGAGGTGTGTGATTCTGATAAAAAAAGTAATACTAATATTGCTATGTTTATTTTTAACTGGCTGTGCTGGGATGGCTGATTATACAATCGATTTAGAAAATGGATATCGAATTGACCGACTATCAGCTCATCAAATCGCAATCTATGGAGATAAGCCTGTACAATCTGATGATGAAACAATTGTAAATTATTTGTATGTTCCAGCTAAAGTGACAGATGTTTGGTGGAACAAAGATTATATAGTTACTAAACAAATAGTATTAGTGGTTGATGAAAACGGTTATGAAAAGCCACCTGAAAAGCTTTCTAATAAAGAAATTTCATATTGGATTATTGATGTAAATAATCATCAAGTTTTTGGTCCATTTGATGAAAAAGAGTTAGAAGCTGAAACAGATAATTTGGGATTAACAGAAAAAATATCCCTAACATCAATTGAAAAATTGAAGTAGATTAATCTTTAGAAGGCGTCATTCTTATAAGTTTTAACCCTTTTTTGTTGAACTTATTGTGACTACGAGCAGTTTAGTTTAATAAGAGACACTATGTTTTTTGTGTATATTTACTCAAAAGAGAAAATGATGTCAAAATATTATGAATAATGAGGAAATGAAAAAACAAAGGGGAGATAAAGGTTGAAAATATCAAGAAATCCAGAAACTGTACATACACCCGTAGCACCGTACATACACCAAATAGAGGTTACAGGCTAGTAAGTGGCTCACATTGTCGGGTCAATTAGGAATGGAAGTGGACGGAACAGTACCAGAGAATCCCTTAGAGCAATTGCAGGTAGCTTTGGACAACATAAAAAGAAATCTGGAATCTGCTAATATGCAAGTTAGTGATTTGACGAAAATGGTTTTTTATTTAGTGGGTGACTTTGAAGCAGAGAGAAGAAGAGCTATTATAGGGGACTTTTTAGGTGAACATCTCACTTGCACGACAATGATTTATGTAGTTGCTTTAGCTGCGCCAGTATATAAAGTAGAAATTGATGCTTGGGCTTGTAAAGATATTTAAAAAATATTGAGTCTTAAATTTAGGGTAATTTAATTAAATGCTGTAGTTAAAGATGATTAAGTTGTATAAACAGCACTTTTGCTTATTGAACTAACTGCGCAGGTTAGTTTAATAAGGTGTTTGTTTTATCATTAAACAATAAAGATAAATGATCAAAGAAAAGAAGTAATACAATTTAATATTTGTTTCGATAAACCGCAGCGTAAGATAAGAAAAAGTCATTCCCTCCACAAGCGGAGAGAATGACTTTCCTTCATAAATCGCAAAGCTACTGTTACAGTTTTGCCCAACGTTCCTCTAACCAGTTCATAAATTGTACACCTTTGTCGCCTTCATACGCATCAAAGACATCTAAGCGCATACGTTTTAGTTTATCCGCAAAGTCTGCCACTGTATGGTCCTTCGGCAAGCTCTTTTTAACACGCAGGAAAATTTTGTCTGTTCCTTTGATAATATCAAAACGTGCAGGTAATGGCTTCTCTACGTCCTCGCCAAGCGCCACAAGTGCTTCATAGGCTGCTAATTGCACCTTGTTGACAGTATCATGCTGCATACGATTTTTTAATAAATCTATGATTTTGTCATGTTGATAAGCCGATAACTTTTCGACTGCGTCTAAACGCTCTCGCCAGCTAGACGTATAATTGGCCTGTTTCTTTAATGTTTCATACTGCTCAGGTAATGCTGTTTCAAACTGTTTCAAGTAATTGCACCTCTTTTTTTAACTAGAGGAAAAATGAATTCTTCTTCTGCTTCTCTTATTATACGTTGTCTTGGTGAAAATAGCGAAGAATCGCTGGTAAGGATATATATAGAAAATGGTGAATTGCGATTTCATATAACTTTGAAAATTCACTGCAAATAAAGAAAGAAGGCAACAACCTGGAAGGGTAGTTGCCTTCTTTTAAAGGATTAATGTACTTTTTTTAATATAAGTTGAGCAACGCACTCTACCTGCGCCGTCTGTGCAAACATATCCACTGGCTGAATATACTCTACATCATAAAACTTCGACAATTCATTTAAATCCTTTGCTAAAGTTGATGGGTTGCAAGACGTATAAACAAAGCGCTTCGGTTTTAGCTTCAACACAGTGCGGATGAATTCTGGTGCTAGACCTGTGCGGGGTGGATCTACTGTAATAACATCTGGTGTAAATCCTTCCTTGCGCCATTTTGCTAGGACACTTTCGGCTGTGCCGACTGCGTATTTTGTATGCTTGAAGCCATGATTTCTGGCATTTTTACGTGCATCCTGAATGCTTTCTGGAATAACATCCATCCCACGAACTTCTTTTGCTTTGTCAGCTAGCCATAAACCAATTGTCCCAACACCGCAGTAAGCATCTACAACTGTTTCTTTGCCTGTTAATGCTGCTGCTTTTTTAATTTCATCATAGAGATGAACGGTTTGTGTTGGATTCAGTTGGAAAAAGGCGCGAGCTGATAAATCAAAGGCTAATTCGCCAAGCTCCTCGTGAATTGTTTCTTTGCCATCGAGGACAATCGTTTCATCGCCAAAGATTAACGATGTTTTCTCACGGTTTATATTTTGGGCGATCGATACGATGCTTGGGTCGATTTTCTTTATACGTGCAATGAGTTCAGCTAGATGTGGAATTTCTTTGCGTGTTGTCACAAGCACGACCTGCGTTTCACCTGTACGAATCCCTGTACGTACAACAATCGTACGCACTAGGCCATCAAGCGTACGACCATCGTAAATAGTAATATTCAGTTTTTGTAAAATTTTACGTGTGGCCACTGTAATTTTTGACGTAATTGGATGTTGCACAAGGCAATCATTGATGTTCAGTAACTTGTTGCTACCTTCTGCAAAAAGCCCTGCATAGACACGCTTACCTTCTTTACGTACTTGATATTGACTTTTGTTACGATAATTCCATGGATTATCCATCCCTAGCGTTTTGTGAACTTTAACTGTATTCGCTAAAGGCTTAGCATAGCGTTCTAGTGCTTGAATTACGATATCACGCTTTTCAATTAGCTGTTTTTCATATGTCATATGTTGAAGCTGACAGCCGCCACATTCATTGTAAACTGGGCAAGGTGCTTCCTGACGATATTTTGAAGCTTTGCGAATAGTGATTATTTCTGCTTCGGCAAAGTTTCGTTGTGTTTTAGTCACTTGTGCTGTAATTTCTTCACCAGGAATAGCGCCTTTTACGAATACAACATTACGCTTATAAAAGCCTACACCTTCACCGTTAATACCAAGTCTTTTTATTGTTAGAGGAAATTTTTGTCCTACTTCCATTGTTGTTTGCTGCGTCAAGCGTTCCACGTCCCTGTTCTTTTAATATCATCTCCCCATTATAACTAAGGAGCAGACGATTGCAAAGCGACAGGGAAATCTTCGTATTCTAAAACTAAATCGTCAAGGGATAAAAATGTGTAGCCTTGTTTTTTCGCTTCGGCAATAAACTTTGGAAGAGCTTCTGCATTATCTTGTGCAACTGTATGCATTAAAATAACAGCACCAGGGTGTAGCTGTTCCATTAATGCATTGTATGCGTAATCTGCGCCGCGACGCACATCCCTTTCCCAATCCTTAAAGGCAACAGACCAGAAAATATGACGATAGCCTTCAGCATTGCCTACCTCTAATAATTTCGCATTAAATGTACCTTCAGGTGGTCGAGCATATGATGTACGTTTAATACCTGTTAATTCACGTAACTTATCATCGAGTTTCTTCCATTCACTACGCATACCATCTGGCGTAAGCCTCGCCATATTTGGGTGCCCCCATGAATGGTTGCCGATCGTATGGCCATCCTTAACCATACGTTTTACTAAATCGGGGGCACTATCTAAATAATGACCAGTTAAAAAGAAGGTAGCTGGTGCGTGTTCCTTCTTCAATGTGTCCAAAATGCTTTCTGTAAACCCATTTTCATATCCATTATCAAAGGTTAAATAAGCAACTTTTTTATCAGGCTTTCCTTTATAAATTGCACCATACTTCTCAACTAGCTGATCAAGCTGTGCACCAGCCTCTGCTTGTTCACCGTTTTTCGCGCGTTTAAAGCCCCAATTGTGTTCATCAGAACCGGAGGCCGAAAATGGATTATAACTAATTGCCGCGGCAATAATAAAAGTAGCGATGACCGATCCTATAATATGCTGTTTCCACATAAAAACGCATCCTTTCTTTTTCATTAGAATGCGTTATTTTTAAAGAATTATCCTTGTTGATTTTATTCAAAAATTGCTTCTTTTAAATGAAGGAATTAAAGCCACTGAATGAAAATATGCCGACGCAACGCATAATTTTTTTAAAACAGTAGGTTGTACATGTTGATCTTCTAATATTAAAAAGGGCAAAAACCGCGCGAAATGAAAAATACCGGCGAACACCGAAATACCTAAAAAGCAATACCCACGAAAGATGTTATAATGGTACATAGTGAGGTGTTACGAATGCGTATTATTACGAAAATTGCACGTCAAAAAAACAATCCAGAACGTTATAATATATATTTGAATGAAGAATACGCTTTTCCTGTAGATGAGGCAATTCTCCTTCAATTTGGATTAACGAAGGGAAAAGCGCTTGAGGAATTTGATATTCAGGAAATTGCCTATGAGGATGAGATTCGAAAAGCTTTTAACAAAGGTTTAAATTTTTTGTCTTATCAAATGCGCAGTGAGCATGAGGTTAAGAAAAAGCTTCTTGCGTTAGAGTTTGGCGAAGCAGTTATTTTAGAAGCGATACAAAAGCTTAAATCATACGGCTTTTTAAATGATGAAACTTATTCCAAGGCGTTACTCGATACGAAAAAAGCTACGATGAAAAAGGGACCAAAGGCAATTCGGCAAGACCTTATGAAAAAAGGGATTGATAAAAGCTTACAGGATGAGGTACTTGCTACATATAGTCATGCGGAACAGGTTAAGCTTGCGACACTATTGGCTGAGAAAGTCATTCGATCAGAAAGAAAGAAAACTCCAACACAAATAAAAGCTAAAATTCAAGATTTTTTAATGCGAAAAGGTTATTCTTTTAGTGTTGTTGATGAGGTGCTTGGTCAAATAGAGATCGAGCAAGCTGAAGATGAATGGCAACAGCTTCTGGATGTACAAGGCGAAAAAGTTTGGAAAAAGTATTCATCGAAGTATACTGGTTATGAACTGAAAATGAAAATAAAGCAGGCACTCTATCAAAAGGGGTTTCCTATAGAGGTTATAGATCGTTTTATAGAAGAGAAGGAGAATGAGGAATGAACGAAAAAAATTATGCTGCAATGTCAGAGCACGAATTACGTGAGGAAATAGCCATGTTAAAGGAAAAGGCACGTAAGGCGGAACAGCTAGGTATTATTAATGAATTCGCTGTATACGAGCGTAAGTCTTTAATGGCTGCAGCTTATTTAGTGGATTTGGATACAATAATTCCTGGAGAAATGTATCGTATTGACGGTTCTGCAAATGAATTTTTCCAAGTGGATTATTTAAAAGGACGCTTTGCCTGGGGACATCGCTTAGGGGGCGAAAAATACCAAGAGGCGTTACCTGTTTCAATGCTATCTCCTGTAAAGGCGGGCAAATAAATGGAAGAAATAATCGAGAAACTAACGGCTGAGTTACTTGCAAAAAACCCGCAAATGTCAGTAGGACGTGCACGAGTTTGGATTGAGCTATTATGGAGTGATTTTGAATCAACTTCTGCAAAAGCTGGCTATGCTTACCGTGGTGCTGATTACACTGAAAATTTAGTGCGTCAATTAATTACCAGCTATGGTGATAAACTGCATGCATTTGCAGGACGTAATCCAAAATACGCACATTTACTTGATGCTAGTGATGATATGATGCAATAACAAAACCCTGACCATACATTGGTCAGGGTTTGCTGATGTTAATTACTTGCACCAACTTGTAATTTTTTCTGAAGTTTATCTTCTGTAAAAATCCAGCCAGTGTATGAAGTGATAATCTCATTGTCATCGTTTAAATGAGCGACAGCAACGAAAGGATAACGATTATCACTACGGTAACGCAGATCAATTAATCTTACTTCTGTTAAGCCATTATCAAGTTCCG
The DNA here is from genome assembly GCF_023337835.1 of Lysinibacillus sp. Bpr_S20. NCBI lineage: Bacteria > Bacillati > Bacillota > Bacilli > Caryophanales > Bacillaceae > Lysinibacillus > Lysinibacillus sp. Bpr_S20. The sequence goes on along the minus strand of NZ_JALNLQ010000011.1, from coordinate 18,446 downwards.
AAATTTCCCAACGGTACAATGGTGAGAATGACACGAAAGCAGCAAGATTCGGATCTTTCAAAGCTATATCAATAAGGGGCGTTTTCGGTAAAGGTTTTATTTCGAATTTATCGTAAATATTAACAGTTCGCCCATATGCACGGCCCACGTAATAATGTGTTTTTGATTTTGCTGCAATTCGCCAGTGGAAGAATCGCATTGTAGGGGCTACAATAACATACTCTTCATCTTGAATGGTATTATGCACAGCATTTTTCACGGCCTTTTGGACTGCAAAACGTAAAATGTAATAAACGATAATAATAAGATACATGATACTAAATGTCCAAACGGGATTTACACCAAATGCCCAAAGTAAAATGCCGAGACAATGTAATGTAAAAATAATAGGATCAAAGGTATTAATGACACCTAGTGCAACCCATCTTCTAGAGAATGGTCGAAGGGCTTGTGTACCGTAAGCATTGAAGATATCAACAAAGACGTGAAGTGCTACAGCTAAAAATGTCCAAAGCCATAAATGAAACACATTTGCGTCTTGAATAATAATGGCTAAAACCGCTGTAATTAAGATAGGCCAAATAGCTACTGCAGGGAGTGAATGTGTAATTCCGCGATGATGTCGAATATAAATTGCGTTGTTGCGCAGTTTTAAAACTGTATCTACATCAGGTGCCTGTGAGCCGATAATCGTACCTGCCATTACTGCGGTAAAGGTTAAAGAATGATTTGCTACAACGGGGTCAGCTAATGCAAGACCACCGAGAGCTATACCCATAACGAAATGTGTGCCTGAATCCAAAAATATCCACTCCTTGTATGCATCAAAATAGAGTACAATTTGCATACATGTATATTTCAATAATCGTAATACTGATATTTCTCTATTTAGACTGTCGTCTAAATTTTAAACCTAGAAAAAATGATGGCGCTTTTTGTCGTTTATGATCTTTTCTTAATTGTATACTCTTTTTACCATAAATAAAATTGTAAAGACGCAGGAGGTCACTGTGAATTATCCATATGTAACAGAATTTCGACAATCTTTAGTCGAATGGTTTAATGTTGAGAAACGTGATTTACCTTGGAGGCATACTACTGATCCTTATAAAATCTGGGTATCAGAAGTGATGCTACAGCAAACACGTGTCGACACAGTTATTCCGTATTACAATCGTTTCATGGAAAGCTTTCCAACAATAGAATTACTCGCGGAAGCACCACAAGAATACTTATTGAAGCATTGGGAAGGCCTCGGCTATTATTCCCGTGCACGTAACTTACAAGCGGGTGTTCGTGAGGTATTAGAAAACTATGGTGGGGTAGTACCCGATAATCGCCATGAGATTTCAAAATTAAAAGGCGTAGGTCCCTATACTGCTGGAGCTATTTTAAGTATTGCCTATAATAAGCCCGAACATGCGGTTGATGGCAATGTTATGCGCGTTTTAAGTCGTGTACTTACTATTCATGATGATATTGCAGCTCCAAAGACTAAAAAGATTTTTGAAGCGGCAGTTGAGGAACTGATAGATCCTGAAAATGCATCATCCTTCAATCAAGGCCTAATGGAACTTGGTGCGCTTATTTGTACGCCAACTTCACCAAAGTGTTTATTGTGTCCAGTCCGCGAATACTGTACTGCTTTTAATAAAGGTGAGCCCGAAAAGTTACCTGTCAAATCTAAAAAAGTAAAGATGAAGCATATCACTTATGATGTACTTGTCTGCCAAGATGACGAAGGTCGAATTTTATTGGAGCAGCGTCCTGCAGAGGGTTTACTTGCTAATCTATGGCAGTTTCCAATGCTTGAACACGGTAAAGATTCAATAGATACTTTTAAAAATGATTATGCTATGAATGTTCAATCGCAACAGGATTTGCTAACATTTAAACATGTTTTTTCACATTTAACATGGCATATAAATAGCTATTTTATTAAATGTAATTCAGCAGTAAAGGGCGAATGGCTAACACGCGAACAAATAGAAGTATTGCCAATGTCCGTCCCAATGCTGAAAATTTGGCAAGAGATTAAGGATTAAAAAAATTAAGTTATTAAAAATTTATAGGCATAAAAGCATTCACCTCGGTACACAATAATGAGCGTGGAGGTGAATGAATCATGAAAAAGCAAAACAACCAAAATTTCCAACCGAATAAAAACATGCAACGTCAAAGTCAAGAATTTGGTTATGAAACAGATGTTAATGAAGTGCAAAAGCAAAATGCTAAAGCGGAGCAAAAAAAAGCTCAAGCTTCAGGTAACTTCAACAAAACTAACCAAGATCTTGGTGAATAACACTTTGTAATTGCATAATTGCATTTACCTCTAAGGAGCTGTCTAAAATCGAAAAGATTAAAAAAGGCGGCTCCTTTTTAATTTTTATATAGCATGAGGAGAAAATTGCTCGGGTAGCCGAGGAAACTGCTCAGATAGAACGGAGAACTGATCGGGTAGCTGAGGAAACTGCTCAGGTAGGCTGAAGAACTGATCGGGTAGCCGTGGAAACTGCTCAGGTAGAACGGAAAACTGATCTGATGCGAGAAAGAATGGCTCTATTTCAGAAAAAAATCCGATTTGATTATATAAATATAAGCAAAAAAATTCCCATTGGGTTGTTATTGTGATAAAATTCGCTTCAAATTAACGAAATTTTATACAAATTTTAAAGAGCGCAGGGAAATTTGTGGTTTTCTAACTACACCTTTCGCGTACACATTGCTATAATATACTAGAGACTGCTAGATTTAGGTAGCATAGACGAAAAGGTGGGCTTCAAAGATGGCAATACCGGTAGAAGGAGAAACGATACAAATACATAGTTATAAGCACAATGGCCGTATCCACCGTGTTTGGCAAGAAACAACGGTTTTAAAAGGAACGAAAAATATCATTATCGGTGCGAATGAACGGACACTTGTGACAGAATCCGATGGTCGTACGTGGCTAACGAGAGAGCCTTCTATTTGTTATTTCCATGCGGAGCACTGGTTTAATATCATTTGCATGCTACGTGAGGACGGTGTGTATTATTATTGTAATCTAAGCTCACCATTTGTTTTCGATAATAATGCCATTAAATATATTGACTATGATTTGGACATTAAAGTTTTCCCTGATATGTCTTATTCACTTTTAGATGAGGATGAGTATGAGCTACATAGTAAGGAAATGTCTTATCCAGATGTCATTGATAAAATTTTAAAGCGCAATGTCGATAAATTAATTAGCTGGATTCAACAAAAAAGAGGACCTTTTGCACCTGATTTCATCGATGCCTGGACAAGTCGTTATAAGTTTCAGCTCGATATGCAAGCAGATGATTGTTAGTTGCACCTATTAGTTTTACTAATGGGTGTTTTTTTATCGAAAAATAAGCAACTTGTTATGGTAATATTGTAATGTATTACAAATATTTAGGGGTGAATTATGAATACAGGCTATATTATAGGTACATTATTTTTTTTGACTGGTAGTTTTATGTTGTTTATGCACAGACTTGTAGCCGAGGCGGTCCGTTATTTGGGTCACTTTGTGAATGATACTATACATATGAATAATGAATTATACGTACCCTCTTTTGGGTTCATACTAGTAGGTGTGGTTTTTATAGTACTAGAATATGTATCAAAAAGATTAAAGGAAAAAATGTAAAAAGGATTGCTAGTTGCAAAATAGTTCGTGACTAAGCTAAATTAACTGTACTTCAAACAAAATATTGCTATAATACGTTTGGACATTCATTTTTTATGGATGTCTGTTTCTTTTTTTGTATGAAAAGATAGAAGGGGTTATTTGCTAAATATGTTTTCTGATAAGGATGTGATAATAAATTGAGTAGTATAAAGCGTTATATGAGATTTGTAAAACCATATACATGGGAAATTATTTTAACAGTTTTAATTGGGATAGTGAAATTTGCGATTCCATTATTTATTCCATTACTCATAAAAATTGTGTTAGATGATATTATCGCTGCAGATCATCTAACGGATGCAGAGAAGACAAAAGAACTGTTTTATTGGTTAGGTGGTACGATCATTGTATTCTTTATTATTCGACCACCAATTGAGTATTACCGTCAATATTTTGCTCAACATGTCAGCAACAAGGTGCTTTTCGATATTCGAAAACAAATATACGCACATTTACAGCGACTAAGTTTAAGATATTATGCCAATACAAGAGCTGGCGATGTAATTTCAAGAGTGATTAATGATGTGGAACAAACAAAAAACTTTATCATGACAGGCTTGATGAATGTTTGGCTCGACCTTGCAACAATTGTTATTGCTATCGGTATTATGCTTGCCATGGATGTGAAGCTTACGCTAGTAGCATTAGTTGCGTTCCCGTTTTATGCGTTTAGTGTGAAGTACTTCTTTGGGAAACTTCGATCTTTAACACGTAAACGATCACAAGCACTTGCAGGTGTGCAAAGTTATTTGCACGAACGTGTAGCTGGAATGAGCATTATTAAAAGCTTCACGCTAGAAAAACATGAACAAAAATTATTCGATGAAGCAAATGGTGAATTTTTAGAAAAGGCACTAGATCATACGAAATGGAATGCAAAATCATTTGCGGTGGTCAATACCATCACAGATGTAGCACCACTCCTAGTAATTGCTTATGCAGGTTACCAAGTTATTAATGGTCCCCTTTCAGTTGGGACAATGGTGGCCTTTATTGCCTATATCGAACGACTTTATGGTCCACTTCGTCGTCTTGTTAGTTCATCAACGATGTTAACCCAATCATTTGCATCAATGGATCGAATGTTTGAATTAATGGATGAACCCTATGAAATAAAAAACAAAGCTAATGCGTTAGAGCTACCTCGGGTAAAAGGGGAGGTCCGCTTTGACAATGTGAACTTTCAATATGAAGAAGATGGCGCGCGAATTTTAAACAATATCAATTTTACTATTAAACCTGGAGAGACAGTTGCATTTGTAGGAATGAGTGGCGGAGGAAAATCAACTATTATTAGTTTGATCCCTCGCTTTTATGACACTACAAGTGGAGCGGTGTGTATTGATGGCCATGATGTTCGAGATGTAACATTACATTCTTTACGCTCACAAATTGGCATCGTCCTACAGGATAATATCTTATTTAGTGATTCAGTAAAAGAGAATATTTTAATGGGTAAGCCAGGTGCTTCCGATGAAGAGGTTATTGCTGCGGCAAAAGCAGCAAATGCACATGATTTTATTATGAGTTTGCCAAATGGCTATGACACAAAGGTTGGGGAGCGCGGCGTGAAGTTATCAGGTGGACAAAAGCAGCGGGTGGCGATTGCTCGTGTATTTTTAAAAAATCCTCCTATTTTAATACTTGATGAAGCGACTTCTGCATTGGATTTAGAAAGCGAGGCACTTATTCAAGAATCGTTGGATGTACTTGCCCATGAACGTACAACTATTATAATTGCTCACCGACTTTCTACGATTACACATGCAGATAAAATTTTCGTTATCGATCATGGACAATTAATTGAAAGTGGTACGCATGAGCAATTAATGCAAAAAGAGGGGACTTACTTTAATTTATTCCAGGTGCAACATTTAGATTGAAGTGCAACGTTATAATAGAAAAATCTGGCTCACCATACTGTGGGGTTGATTTCCATTCCGGCCAGGCGCTTTGTTATTCTCATGATATATGTTTTAACAAAATGTCATCGCTATATTTTATTAATGAGTCAATAATCTAAAAATAGCTTTCCGTTTAACATAAATGGAAGGCTATTTTTTTGTCTTAATTATAAAATCTTATTAATTAATCAGACATTATTAATACGAAACTCGAACAATGTAGAAAATCTATGTTAATTGCAGAATAATAATGATTGAAAGAGCAATGGTTTTTGGTTAGAATTATCTGAAAATAGGGAATTGAGCGATAGTTATTTCAACTAAATAAAAATATGGGTAGGATGGAGCGATTGATCATGAGAAAAAAGCTGCTAGAAATAAAAGGTTTAAAGACAACCTTTTTTACAGATGATGGACAAATTCCTGCCGTAGATGATATCGACTTTTCTGTTCATGAAGGCGAAATTTTAGGGATTGTAGGGGAATCAGGAAGTGGAAAAAGTGTCACATCACTGTCCATTATGGGGTTAATACCGTCGCCACCTGGAAAAATAACGGGTGGGGAAATACTATTAGATGATCAAAATCTCGTAACATTATCGGATAAACAAATGCAGAAAATTCGTGGGAAAGATGTGGCGATGATTTTTCAGGAACCTATGACATCCTTAAATCCTTTATTTACAATAGGGGATCAGTTAAAAGAAGCCATATTAATTCACAATCCAAAATGGTCGAAAAAAGAAGCCTTTGCAAGGGCAATTGAAATAATGAAGCTAGTAGGTTTACCGCGTGCTGAGGAATTATTAAAAGATTACCCACATCAACTATCTGGGGGGATGCGACAACGGGTCATGATTGCAATGGCACTTGTCTGTGATCCAAAGGTATTGATTGCTGATGAGCCGACAACTGCTTTAGATGTGACGATACAAGCTCAAATCTTGCAGCTTATGAAAGATTTAAATAAACGTCTAAACACAGCTGTTTTATTAATTACACATGATTTAGGAGTAGTTGCAGAAACATGCGAGCGAGTTATCGTGATGTATGCAGGTCAGATTGTAGAGGAGGCACCAATTCAGGAAATATTCGTGAATCCAAAGCACCCCTATACACAAGGGCTTATTAAATCTGTACCAGATATGCGTTATAAAAAGGACAATCTTTACTCTATACCTGGTAGCGTACCTAAGCCTGGAAGTATTCAGGAAGGTTGTCGTTTTGCGCCCCGTTGTGAATTTGCAATGGAACGCTGTGTACAAGAAACACCACCTTTATATAAAGCAGCAGAGCAGCATAAATCAAGATGTTTTTTACTAGAGAAACAGGAGGTGGAGCAACATGTCGAAAGTGTTGTTGAAAGTTGATGGTTTGAAAAAATATTTTCCCATTCGGAAGGGTGTTTTGAGCACACAGGTTGGGGACGTAAAGGCAGTGGATGATGTTTCCTTTGAAGTCTTTGAAGGAGAAACATTAGGTATTGTAGGTGAGTCCGGGTGTGGTAAATCAACAACTGGTCGACTTTTAATGCGATTGCTTGAGCCAACGGAGGGTGAGATTGAATTCGCAGGCAAAATGATTTCGGAATTATCAAACAATGAGATGCGTAAAGCCCGTAGAGACATTCAAATGATTTTCCAAGATCCTTATGCCTCTCTTAATCCGAGACATAATATTGGAAAAATACTGGAGGAGCCACTTATTGTTCATGGCATGGGCAATGCTAAGGAACGGAAACAGAAGGTTTTAGAGCTTCTCGAAATTGTGGGGTTAAATGAATATCATGTAAAACGTTACCCCCATCAATTTAGTGGTGGTCAAAGACAGCGTATTGGGATTGCCCGTGCTTTAATGACGAATCCACGTTTAATTATTGCTGACGAGCCTGTCTCTGCACTGGATGTATCAATACAGGCGCAAGTATTGAATTTATTGCAAAACTTACAAAAGGACTTAAAGCTAACTTATATTTTTATTTCCCACGATTTAGGGGTTGTACGCCATATTAGTAATCGTGTAGGTGTGATGTATTTAGGGAAATTAGTGGAGTTAACAGCAAGCGAGGATTTATATGCTGAGCCACTTCACCCCTATACACAGACACTATTATCCTCGGTACCTGTTCCAGATCCTACGTTTGAACGTGAACAGCACATTATTTCTGGAGATATCCCAAGTGCTTCAAATCCGCCAAGCGGGTGCACATTCCATACGAGATGTCCATTTAAAAAAGAAGAATGTTCTCAAGTAGTTCCGAAAATGCAAGAAGTCAAACCGGGTCATTATGTTGCTTGTCATCTATACGATGCAATCTAACATTCAATGATATAAAAAAACTTAGGGGGAAATTCAATGAAGAAAAAGAAGTTTTGGACTTTGGGTGTAATGCTTATCCTTGTTCTTTCGACAATCTTAGCCGCTTGTGGCGGTTCAGATACTAAGGATACGGGTAGTAAAGATACTTCAAGTGGTGGCGATAAAGCTAGCGGCGGACCAAAAACATTAGTATATGGGCGTGGTACCGATTCAACTGCACTCGACCCAGCGACAGTGACAGAAGGTGAAGCGTTTAAAGTTACGATTAACATCTATGAGACTCTAATTAACTTTGGAGAGAAAGATGTAACATTGCAGCCTGGGCTGGCAAAATCTTGGGAACCTTCAGCAGATGGATTAACGTATACGATGCAACTTGAAGAAGGGGTTAAGTTCCATGACGGTACTAATTTTAATGCTGAAGCAGTCGTGAAAAATTTTGAGCGCTGGAAAGCTGGTGCTGATAAATTCCCATATTACTCCTCTCAATTTACGGTAGGTGGAAAGCAAGTAATTGAGTCGATTACTGCAGATGGTGATTATAAAGTTATATTTAAATTATCTCAACCACAAGCAACATTCTTGAAAAATTTAGCGATGTCTCCATTTGCTATTGCTTCACCAGCAGCATTTGAAAAAGATGATGATTCACTAAAGGATCATCCAGTAGGTACTGGTCCATTTAAATTTGTAGAGTGGAAACGAAATGATTCCATCACAATAGAGAAAAACCCAGATTATCGTATAGCAGATTTGCCGAAATTAGATAAAGTTATATTCCGTTCTATTCCAGAAAACTCCACACGATTCAATGAATTAACTAACGGTGATGTCGATATAGTTGATGGTTTAAGTCCATCAGATAAAGCTTCAATCGAATCAAATACAGATTTACAACTAATCGAACGTCCATCTATGAATGTTGGCTATCTTGGATTAACAGTAACTCGTCCACCTTTCGATAACGTAAAAGTTCGTCAAGCAGTCAATTATGCAATCGATAAGCAAACATTAGTAGATGCATTTTTTGAAGGCTTAGGCGAGACAGCAAAAAATCCAATGCCTCCACTAGTTGCAGGCTACAACGATGACATTAAAGGCTATGAATATGATCCAGAAAAAGCAAAAGCATTATTAGCTGAGGCTGGCTATGACGGTAAAGAAATCGAGCTATGGGCAATGCCTGTGCCACGTCCGTACATGCCAGATGGTCAAAAAATAGCAGAAGCTATTCAAAAGAATTTAGCAGACGTTGGTATGAAATCTAAAATTGTATCGTTTGAATGGGCTACGTATTTAGAGAAGGCGGAAAAAGGAGATGCGGATGCATTCTTACTTGGATGGACAGGTGATAACGGCGACGCGGATAACTTCCTTTATACTTTATTAGATGGGGATAACATTGGTTCTAACAACTATACATTCTATGATAACAAAGATTTACACAAAATATTAGTTGCAGCACAAACTGAAATGGATGAAGATAAGCGTAATGCTCTTTACAAGCAAGCTCAAGAGATTATCTCTAAAGATGCACCATGGGTTCCGATTGCTCACTCTACTCCGATTTTAGCTGCTAACACTAAAGTGACAAACTATATTGCACATCCGACAGGTTCTGACCGTTTAGAAGCAGTAGATATGAAGTAGGCATGAAGAGCTGCCCTAATAGGTTTTAATTTAAAAGGAATTTTAAAGAATCTGCTTGCTTTCTGCGGGTAAGCCGTAGAAAGTTAGCGGATTCTTTTTACTAGCTAGAGGTATTTTTTCTGTATGAAAGACCAATCAAACCGTTTGGTGAAGGCTGACCCTTTCTACAGTATGTGTAAAGACTTCAATGCTTTTCATGCAAAAGTATATTTTGAAAATAACAGAGGGGTGAAGAAAATGCTTCACTATATGGGAAGACGTTTATCTCAATTAATCCCAGTTTTGCTTGGAATGACTTTTATCGTTTTTATGTTAATTCGTGCAATTCCTGGTAATCCTGCACAAGTAATTTTAGGACAGCAGGCAACGAAAGAGGCGGTCGAAGCGTTAAACGCAAGTTTAGGATTAGATAAGCCATGGTATACACAATATTTTAGTTATTTAGGTGGCATTTTTCAGGGGGATTTAGGGGTATCATTACGTACTAAATTACCTGTATCTGAGGAAATTTTCCCTTATTTAGCGGCAACTGCTGAACTAGCATTATTTGCAATGATTATCGCCGTAATAGTTGGCGTAAATGCAGGTATTATTTCTGCATGGTTCCAAAATTCTTGGTTCGACTATGTGGCAATGGTAGTTGCTTTAATTGGGGTGTCTGTACCAGTCTTCTGGCTCGGTTTAATGGAACAATGGGCTTTCAGTAATCAGCTTGGTTGGTTTCCGACATCTGGGCGCGAAAATGTGAGGGATCCAATAACCGCCATTACTCATTTTTACTTACTCGATACGCTAATACAAGGCCGCTTTGATCAATTTACTGAAGTAATAAAGCGATTAGTATTACCGGGTATGGCACTTGCGACAATTCCAATGGCAATTATTGCAAGAATGACTAGGTCGTCAATGCTTGAAGTAATGCGCTCCGACTATGTACGCACCGCTAGAGCAAAGGGACAAAAAATGTTTATTGTTGTTTACAAGCATGCTTTAAAAAATGCAGTTATTCCAGTGTTAACAGTAATCGGTTTGCAAACAGGATTACTGCTAGGTGGAGCCATATTAACCGAGACAATTTTCAGCTGGCCTGGAATTGGTCGTTATATTTATGATGCCATTGGTTTCCGAGACTATCCTGTTATTCAATCAGGTATATTAGTAATTGCTTTTATTTTTATCATGATTAATTTAATTGTGGATTTACTGTATACGGTGATAGATCCACGGATTAAATACAAGTAGAGGGGGGAAGCGATAATGACTGGAGCAATAGATATTAAAACAGAAGTAGCACCAAGTCGTGAACGAGCGGTAGGTCCTTGGAGAGAAGGCTGGCGTAGCTTTAAAAAGAGCAAAATCTCCCTAGTAGGCGTAGGCATTGTATTATTTTTTGTTATACTTGCTATATTTGGTCCACTGATTGCTCCCGAAGGAATTAATGAACAAAATTTTTCGAAGCGTTTATCAGCACCCTCAAGTGAGCATTGGTTTGGCACGGATGACTTTGGTCGGGATATTTTCTCTAGAGTTATACATGGAGCTAGTATTTCATTGAAGGTAGGCTTCTTTTCAGTTATTCTATCTGCTGTTGTAGGTAGTTTCCTTGGCATTATTGCTGGGTATTACGGAAGATGGATTGATACGATAATCTCGCGTATTTTTGATATCCTGTTAGCATTCCCTAGTATTTTACTTGCTATTGCAATAGTAGCAGTACTTGGACCATCATTACAAAATGCATTGATTGCCATTGCCATTATTAACGTACCGAATTTCGGGCGTTTAATTCGTTCGAAAGTATTGAGTGTTAAAGAAGAGGAATATATTGTAGCAGCAAAGGCGATTGGAATGCGTGATTCACGAATTTTGTTCTCGCATATTTTACCAAACTCAATGACGCCAATCATTGTACAAGGAACGCTAGCGATAGCGACAGCGATTATTGAAGCGGCAGCACTAGGCTTCCTTGGATTAGGAGCGCAGGCACCGGCACCAGAATGGGGGAAAATGTTAGCGGATGCCCGCATATTTTTATTGAAGGCACCGTGGACGATGATTTTCCCAGGTTTAGCTATTATGTTAACGGTTCTAGGTTTTAATCTAATGGGTGACGGTCTGCGTGATGCGCTTGATCCGAAAATGAAAAGTTAATAAAAAAAGGGCGGAGAGATGGATAATACCAACTCTTCGCCCTTTTAACTGAGTTCTTCTATTTAAATAAATTCCTCTTCAAATTCCACATTAATTTCATGCCCATGATGAGTCTGATACGACACGATGAGCGTATCCAAATGCTCTAGGTTTTCTTCGTAATCTAAAATACGAGATAAAATATAAAGTAAGTGATAGCTCGAGAACTCTGTATCGCCTTCCTCATGCGCGTAACTAATCTGTTTAATGAATATTTCCATTAACTCGTTGCGCTGAACATAATCAATGTTTTTACTCCATTCCGAATGTTCGGGCTTTAATTTCCCCGTATACTTTAACAGGAGCTGCTCATGGTAAGTTAGCAAGAAATCAAGTCGCTCTTGAATCATTAAATGAAATTGCGTCGGTAGCTGTGATAATTCATTTTCATGATTATGAAGACGATGAAGAAGTTCTAAACTTTTCTTTGACGTTGTGATCATTTGACGATACACAACTAATTTACGTGCTTTTATATACTTTTTATTTTTAAAGTAATTACGCTCTTCCTTATAAAAAGAATACAGTGTATCCACACGTTGCATACGAGACTTAAATTTGCTTAAAGCTTCTTTTGTAGAAGTATGTTCAGATGCTTGACGAACGGCAAGTCGCGTCCATCGAATAATATCATCCTGTAAAAAATAAATCTTACGGAAAAGCTTTACCTCATATTTTGGCGGTAGGAAGAACAGATTGACCACAAATGCTGCCAACACCCCAACTAATATTGTAACAAAGCGAATAAGACCGAATGTAAGAAAGTCATCTCCTTGAATCTCCATAATAGCTACTACTGTAACTAATGCAAGAGACAACGATTTTTCAAGTTTAAATTTCAACATTATACCGATAGCAACAATGACTGCAATGCCGACTGCTACTACATGGTGACTAAAAAGCAAGCCAAAAATGACCGCGATGGTTGCTCCTATAATGTTGGCTTGTACTTGCTCAACAATTGTTTGATAGGAGCGATAAATAGATGGCTGAATCGCAAAGATTGCTGCAATTCCTGCGAAAACAGGTGAAGGTAGCTCTAGCAGCTCAGCGATAAAAAGTGCAAATACGATGGCGACACCAGTCTTAAATACACGGGCACCTAATTTCATAGAAAATGGATGTCCTTTCTGTTAAAAAATTTTAATTTCTTTCAGTATAAATCTCCCCCTTCAACAGGTGGCGAGATAAATACAGTTATAGATTCTTCAGTAAGTGCTCAAACATCCGATAAGCAAAAGCTTCCGGCGTATGTCACATATCCGAATCCTGCACAATTATGACGAGGCATAATTAATGCTTCTTTACATTATAGAAGGAAGTGCTCATAAAATACATAAATTTGTATGTCATTTACAAAGAAAGACGACTCATAAGGGAGTCGTCTTAAAAGTTTAATATCTAATTACTGTTCTAAAATGCTCTTCTCACTAAGCATTAGCCTTTGTAAATTACAATTGAGAAAATGCAAAGTCTACCGCTTTAATGGATTCTAGAATATCAGCTTCTGTATGTTCTGTTGTTAAGAACCATGCTTCATATTTAGATGGTGCTAAATTAATGCCTTGTTCAAGCATTAATTTAAAGAAGCGACCAAAGATTTCACCGTCAGAGTTTTCAGCCTGCTCATAGTTTTCTACTTTCACATCTGTAAAGTAAATTGTAAGGGCCCCTTTAAGGCGATTAACAGTAATTGTTACATTATGTTTTTGTGCTGCAGCCAGGATACCTTCCTCTAAAATGCCCCCAAGACGATCCATTTCATCATAAATACCCGGAGTTTGTAATACTTCTAGGCAGGCAATACCAGCTTGCATAGATGCAGGGTTTCCAGCCATTGTACCTGCTTGATAGGCAGGTCCAAGTGGAGCAACTGTATCCATAATCTCTTTACGACCACCATATGCTCCGATTGGTAAACCACCGCCGATTACTTTACCAAGTGCAGTTAGATCAGGTGTTAACCCTAATAAGTTTTGGGCACCACCGTAGTGGAAGCGGAAAGCAGTAATAACTTCATCATAAATAGTTAGTGCTCCTTTTTCCTTTGCTGTAGCATGAACTAATTCCAAGAAGCCAGGGTTAGGCGCGACAATACCGAAGTTTCCAACAATAGGCTCTATTAAAATAGCTGCGATTTGATCGCCCCATTGATCCATAGCTTCTGTAAATGCTTCTGGGTTGTTAAATGGTACAGTAATGACTTCCTCTGCTGTTGAAGTAGTAACACCTGCCGAATCTGGCGTACCTAATGTTGCAGGACCAGAACCAGCGGCTACTAATACTAAGTCAAAGTGACCATGGTAGCAACCAGCGAATTTCATAACCTTCGTACGGCCAGTATAAGCACGTGCAACACGAATTGTTGTCATGACAGCTTCAGTACCAGAGTTATTAAAGCGTACTTTATCCATAGATGGGATTGCTTCTTTTAGCATTTTAGCAAAAGTAACCTCGTATTCAGTTGGTGTCCCAAACAAAGTTCCATTTTCAGCTGCATGTGTAATAGCCTTAGCGATATGTGGGTGACCATGACCAGTAACGATAGGACCGTAAGCTGCTAGATAGTCGATATAACGGTTGCCATCAACATCCCAAAAGTAAGCACCTTTCCCACGAGCCATTGCAACAGGTGAACCTCCGCCAACTGCTTTATAAGAACGAGAAGGGCTATTTACACCACCAACGATATGCTGTAGCGCTTCTGCGTGTACTGCTTCTGATTTTGTGTGATTCATATATATTGCCTCCTAAATCTTTATACTCCATCTATTGTAGACCTATCAGTGCAAGAAATCCAAAGAAATTAAGGGATATGATTTGTTTTACTATTTAGAGTAAAATAGAGCGTACAGAGGAGGAGATTGATATGGCTTTAATAGAAGGTAAAAAAGCACCTGATTTTTCCCTTATAAATGAAAAAGGAGAAACAGTAAAGTTAGCAGATTTCAAAGGACAATATGTTATTTTATATTTTTATCCCAAAGATATGACTCCAGGCTGTACGACAGAGGCTTGTGACTTCCGTGATAAGCATGAGGATTTTAGTCAATTAAATGCAGTCGTACTTGGTATTAGCCCTGATGATGAAAAAAAGCATAGCAAATTTATAGATAAGCATGGATTACCATTCTCTCTATTAGTGGATGAAGATCATGCCGTAGCAGAAGCGTATGGTGTATGGGTGCTGAAGAAGATGTATGGACGCGAATATATGGGGATAGAACGTTCGACATTTTTAATCGATACAGAAGGAAATCTAATAAAGGTATGGCGTAAAGTACGTGTCAAAAATCATATTGAAGAAGTGTATACATATTTAGCAGAATGGGAGGCGACACAATGAGAATCTATTTTACGTTTGAACCAAGGCCAGATTTACGTGAGCCACTAGTAGCAAAATTTCCTCAAGTTGATTTTATTTTTGAAAATGGCTTATCAAACGAAGAGCTGCAACAAGCAGATGTACTTGTCACATACGGTGAAGATTTAAATGATGAAAATATTCAGTGTGCGACAAAACTAAAATGGATTTTTGTAGCTTCAGCGGGGATCGAAAAAATGCCCGCTCAAGCCATTATTGAACGGGGAATATTCGTTTCGAATGTGCGCGGCATTCATAAAACACCAATGGCAGAATCAATGCTTGCCCATATTTTGGCGATTAAACGTGCACTGCCTTGGATGTATGAACAGCAGAAAAAAAGTGAATGGTCCAAAAAAGCGAAACAAACCGAGTTACGGGACAGTACAGCGCTTATTTTAGGACCTGGAGCTATTGGCTCAGAAGTAGGTCGCTTATTACAAGCTTTTGGTGTTGTGACAATTGGCTGTAACCGCTCAGGGAATGAAGTATCATATATGAATAAGATGGTGAACTTTGATCAATTAATAGAAGCTTTGCCTAAGGCTGATATTGTTATTTCTGTACTACCTAGAACAGAGGAGACCACACATTTATTGAAAGAAGAACATTTTAAAGCGATGAAAAATGACGCCATTTTCATGAATTTTGGTCGTGGAAACTTAGTAGAAGAAAAGGTTTTGATACATGCCATTCAAGCAGGTGAAATTGGTCATGCCGTATTAGATGTATTTGAACAAGAGCCTTTAACTGAGAATCACCCATTATGGACATTACCGAATGTCATTGTGTCTCCGCATGTTTCGAGTCATTCATCTCGCTATGTTGAACGTAGTTTAGAGATCTTTAAACCAAGCTTAGAGAAATGGTTACGTGGTGAAACAGATTTAGAAAATAGGATGGATTTATCTAGAGGTTATTGACTTAATTCTAATTAAATTGAAATGTGTATGAATGTTGACAGAAGTAAGAGAAATTCGATACACTAATTATAACAATTATAAATTAATAATCTTTATGGAAGAGGTGCATGACGATGTCTGAAACGCATTTACAGGATGCACTTGACACGTTAAAAACAACTGGTGTTCGTATTACTCCTCAGCGTCATGCTATTTTGGAATATTTAATTCAAACAATGGCACATCCAACTGCCGATGAAATTTATAAAGCACTTGAAGGGAAATTCCCAAATATGAGTGTTGCGACTGTTTATAATAATCTTCGCGTATTTCGTGAAGTGGGTCTAGTGAAAGAACTAACATTTGGTGATGCTTCAAGTCGCTTTGATTTCGTTACAAATGATCATTATCATATTATTTGTGAATGCTGTGGCAAAATAGTCGACTTCCATTATCCTGGTCTCGACGAAATTGAACATTTTGCATCACAAGTAACAGGCTTTGATGTGCATGCACATCGTTTAGAAATTTACGGCACTTGTCCATCGTGTAAAGATGTACCTGCAAAAGTACAATAAAAAATTCCTAGCTCTTCAATGAGGGCTAGGAATTTTTTGTCTTATTATAAGATTGGTCGAACTCTTTTCCTTCTAGAGTTGGATCCAGCGTTAATGGTTCATTACAGTACATACACATATCTACACGGCCTAATACTTTTGTGTGCTTATGGCAATTAGGGCATTCCACTTGAACAGCTTTTGTTGAGAGCAGCCCTATCCATGCATAAACAACTGTACTACCAATGATACAAAGTACACCAAGGGTCATGAAAATTAATACTAGAATAGGATAGTTTTTAAAGAAGATTCCCCCATACATAACTACAAAGCCGATAAAAATAAGTGCTAATGCGAATGAACGGATTTTATTAATTTTACTTTTGTAAGGTTTCATTTATCATCTTGCCTCCCAATCTAAAATCTACTATAACATATAAGAACAAAGTATTTTAGCTTTGATAACGTGGAAAGAAGGAATACTTTTAGAGTATGTCGAAATTTTAACGAAATCAATCTCGCCTTGGCGTCATTGAGTCCGGTGAAAATCCGTGACACCCATTGAATGAAGATAAAAGGTCACAAGCAAATAGAGGGGGACTGAACATGGAACAAGTTTTGCGTCCAATATACCAGGAACGAGCAAGTCAGTCGAATACACTAGGCGTTATTTTAGTGGAAAAACGCGAGGAAAAAAGTAATGTTACAGATACCTTTGATACAATTTTACTTATTATTGTAAAGGAAGCGGAAAAGCCAGTCTTTTCGAAACATTATCTATATGAAGGAAATAAAGTAGCTTTACATACTGTTACTGAGAAAACAATACGAAAATGGCTACTAATTGGCTCAAATAAAAAAGTAGTCGATTGGATTTTCTTTGGTAGAGTATTATTTGATCGTAATGAATTTCTTCATAAATTAAAAATTGAATTACAGGAGTTTCCGTTTAGTGGTCGTAAAATTAAAACGGGCATTCAATTTTCAAAGCTAATTCGACGTTACTTAGAAGGAAAAGAATACTTTGATAAGGGGAGCTATCTCGATGCTTATAATCATGTTGTAGATTCGTTACATCATTTGGGCCGTTTATCTATCATTGATAGTGGACTTTATCCTGAAGTAACCGTTTGGGCACAGGTGAAAAAACTAGAACCGGCAATTTATAAATTATACGAAGAGCTTGTTACAAGTAATGAACCGATAGAAAAACGGTTAGAGCTATTGTTTTTAGCAAGTGAGTTTTTAATACATTCACGTACTCGAGACGGAGCTCAACATATTTTAGAAGTCATGCAAACAAAAGAGACTTGGACTATTCAGGAATTGCACGATCATGAGGAGCTCATGAACTACTCAGTAGATTTAGAAGTATTTGTTGAATATCTAGTGGACAAAGGCTACATTCAAATTGAACCTATCGTTGCGAAAAGTGAAATGATATTCCACCGTCATTATAAGGTAAATAAAGAAGCTCTAGAAATCGATCAAGGACTGTAGTATGCTAGTTATCGAGGTATGAAAAATACCTCGATATTTTTTTGAAAAAGTTGTTGACTTTTAATTTGTTGATATTGTATTATATTAATTGTCGCTAAGACATAACGAAAAACTCAACGAACGAAAAAAACTTTTGAAAAGTTGTTGACATGAATTGAGTTAAATGTTAATATTAAGAAGTCGCTGAAAAACAACGGCGACGATATGAACCTTGAAAACTGAACAAGCAAAACGTAATCAATAAAGTTTTTAGTAGCTAACTTTGAGTTGGTGAACAAAACACAATTTTGGACATCAAACATGATGCCAGCAAAACAATTTGAGCTAATCAAATTTCTTTTTATGGAGAGTTTGATCCTG
>NZ_JALNLQ010000010.1:0-172169 GCF_023337835.1 Lysinibacillus sp. Bpr_S20 | reverse complement strand
ACAGATAAAACATTTGTTGCTGTCGCTTCGCTTTCGCACAGATAAAACATTTGTTGCTGTCGCTTCGCTTTCGCACATAAAACATTTGTTGCTGAAGTTTAGTTTTATCATTATAAATGAGTAGATACATGCACTGTGAAGTAGTTGATTGGAGTGGAGACTGAGCGACTCCTTGGGGATTAGCAATAGAGGAACGAAGGCTAAAACCATCACATCCTGTGATAACGCCTTCGTGACCAACATCGTGTTGGCCCGAGACCCTGGAGCGCAGCGGATGTTTTCTGTGCGAAAGCGTAGTGCTAACGTAGCGGTAGCAACAAAAGCGGCTCATCGGACGCCCCCAGGAAAGCGCTCAGTCGGAACGAAATTCAACGCCCTCGTTTTGCCGACCAATTTGGTTTTTATAGTGTTGTTCTTCAAAAAATTTTCGATATCCTTATAAAATCCTTATAATCATTTTCTACACTATAATCATCGAAAGGAAGATGATTATCAGATGGAAGATATTATTTTACAAACAGAAAATCTTAGTAAAAGTTTTAAAGGACAAAAAGTTGTAGAGGATCTGTCATTAACGATACCTCGCAATACTGTTTATGGTTTACTTGGTCCGAATGGTGCTGGGAAATCAACAGCGTTAAAAATGATAACAGGGATGCTGCGTCCGAATGCAGGAAAGATACTTTTTAATGGGCGTGAGTGGAATCGTAATGATTTAAAAGACATTGGTGTATTAATTGAAACACCACCTTTATATGAAAATTTAACGGCAAGAGAAAACCTCAAAGTTCGTACAATTGCTCTCGGATTGCCACAGTCACGTATTGATGAAGTATTAAGAATCGTAGACTTGACGAATACAGGAAAA
The DNA here is from genome assembly GCF_023337835.1 of Lysinibacillus sp. Bpr_S20. Lineage (NCBI taxonomy): Bacteria > Bacillati > Bacillota > Bacilli > Caryophanales > Bacillaceae > Lysinibacillus > Lysinibacillus sp. Bpr_S20. Next base: position 171,301 of record NZ_JALNLQ010000010.1, on the reverse strand, counting down.
AAACGAGCAGGACAGTTTTCGTTAGGGATGAAACAACGTCTTGGAATAGCAATTGCGCTATTAAACTATCCAAAGCTTTTAATTCTTGATGAGCCAACAAATGGTCTCGATCCAATCGGCATTCAAGAGCTTCGTAAACTAATTCGTTCTTTTCCAGAGCAAGGCATTACAGTCATTTTATCTAGCCATATACTATCAGAGGTAGAGCAGGTTGTTGATGAAGTCGGCATCATTGCTGGAGGGAAATTAGGCTATCAGGGAGTTGCTCCACAAGGTCAGGAATTAGAATCATTGTTTATGCAAGTAGTGTCTGCTAATAGAAAGGTAGGCATGTAACATGATTTCAATTATGAAGGCTGAAAGATTAAAGTGGAAAAAGACTTTTATTCCTAAATTAGTTTGGCTAGCACCCATTGTGACGATCTTGCTAACTGCATTATTAATGGGAGGGAGTTTTTTTCAAAGTGGCGCTTATAATTGGTGGTATACAATGCTCTTACCAGGTGCTCTAACGATATGTTGTGCATTGGTGATCGAAAAAGATTCTAAATTGAAATATCATAGTATTCTCGCAATGCCACTCGATCTGAAGAAGATTTGGTTTGGTAAAATACTTGCATGTAGTACATGGTTGTTAGTAATTATACTTATTTTCTTTGCAGGAATAACTGCTGGTGGAATACTATTTGGCAATAGCTATTCTTTCATAAATAGTCTGACAGGTAGTTTATTAATTTTTGTCACGTTTTTATGGCAAATTCCGCTTTGTTTATTCCTTGCGGCAAAATTAGGAACTTATATGGCTATTTTAATAAATTTAGTCGGCAATATTGCTGGTATGATTGCATTTGCGAATGGGAATTATTGGTATAGTGTTCCTTACGCCATTACAGCAAGACTAATATGTCCAACATTAAAAATCTTACCAAATGGTCTGCCAGTACCTGAAGGCAGCCCGTTATTAAGTATGTCGGTGATAGTTCCGGGTATATTAATTGCTTTAGCGTGGTTTGCAATAATTAGCTACCTTACTGCCCGTTGGTTTCAGAAAAGGGAGGCGAAATAGTGCATGGTAATGTTAAGATTACTGAGAGCAGAGTTTCTTAAAACAAAAAGAACGCCATTTTTGCTTACGCATTTAATAGTACCTATTATTATTTCAGGGATGTTTTTAGCATACTATTCTTATTCACCATGGAATTTTGATTGGAAAATATCCGGTTATTTTCAGGCTCTTTCATGTGGGTTTCCGATTATTATTGGATTAGTTTGTGCAATGGCAGCGGAGCAAGAAGCAACTGCAGGACATTTTCAGGAAATGCTAACAGCTACAAAAACAAAAATAGTGGTCTATTTAAGTAAGTTGATACTGTTATTGTTATTTAGTTTTGGAGCAATATTACTGTCCTTCGGTATTTTTAGTGTTGGTTTTATTGAACTGTTGCATGAAGATACTTTTGGTTATCAATTTTATTTCATAGCGGGATGTATTTTATTTGTAGGCTATGCATTTTTATATATTTTACATTTTTTTGTTAGTCTTCATTTTGGTAAAGGTGCCTCAATCGGATTAGGTATTGTGGGATCGCTATTAGTAGCCTTACTACTCACTGGACTAGGTGATGGGATTTGGTCATTTATACCTTATGGTTGGGGTGGTCACTTTGTTTCGTTATGGACATTGAAGGCGTCAGGGCTTGACCTATCAACGGTGGAATTAGGACTACCAGAAGGTATTATTACTTCCGTTTGCGGAACATTGCTAGCGTTAGTATTATCTTGTTTGTGGTTTTGGAAATGGGAAGGTAGAAAGTCTGATAATTAGGGTATGAAGAAATGATGAGGGTAGAAATATGGCAAAAATATTAGCAGTAGATGATGAAAAAGGTATTTTAGTATTGATAAAAAATGCATTACTAAAAGATGAACATTTAGTAACGGCAGTCTCTGATGCAACAGAAGTAAGTAAAATGGATCTTGGTGCCTTCGATTTAATTTTACTGGATGTGATGATGCCTGAAATAGATGGGTTTACTCTATGTGGCCAAATACGCCATGCGGTAGATTGTCCTATTCTTTTTTTAACGGCTAAATCATTGGAGGAGGATCTAATGTATGGTCTTGGTCTCGGCGCTGATGATTATATTATCAAGCCGTTTGGCATTGGGGAGCTACGTGCAAGAGTGAATGCACATTTGAGGCGCGAAAAAAGAGAACGACGTAGTATCCTTTTTGTAGATAACATTCACTTCAATCTATCTGGCAAAGAGCTGTTTGTAAATGATGAAAAGGTTATGCTGACAAAAAGCGAATATGAAATATGCGAATTTTTAGCTCGAAACCGAGGACAGGTGTTTTCGAAAGAAAAGATTTATGAAACTATTTTTGGGTTTGATGGGAAGAGTGACAGTACCGCTATTACCGAGCATATTAAAAATATTCGTTCAAAGTTACATACCTTTCATGTTGACGCCATTGACACTGTTTGGGGGATCGGATATAAATGGAGACAATAAAGCCAACTAAAGGAACTCGACTACATACTTTTTTTCTACGATATCTCCTTTTACTGTGTTTAGGCACTATTCTATTAGTAGTACTACTGTTTAGTATATTTTTATTTACCTTTTCTGCCAACATCGTGTTGCCAGCAAATTATGCAGAAAATCAAATTTCATTATCTAAGGATCGCATTGCATCTAGTAGTTCGGTAACAGCTGATATTATTCCAGACCTTGTTGATTATGCCGTCTATTCTAAAAATGGACAATTTCTTGCAGGGAATCTTTCAGAAAAGGAAGCTTTTAAAGCCTGGGATGTAATGAAAAAAGGGGAAACTCAAAGTGGTTCCCAATTTTACTCGTTTATAGAGCGAGAAAATGAGATTTGTATATTACGATATTATTTAGTACCCCAATATCGTTCAGAAATTTTAAGGAAATACTTGCCTAATCCGCAAATGTTAGAATTTCTACTATTTATTATAGGAATAGTAGCTTATGCAACTGTGCTTGCTATTCACTTTGGCAGAAGTTTAAAGAAAAAAATGTTTGGCTTGCAGGAAGCGATTGAAAAAATACAAAATCAAAATTTGGATTTTACGATTCACCATTCAGGAATTCGTGAAATAGATGAAATATCGATTTCTCTTGAGCAAATGAAAGAAGCCTTAAACAACTCGTTAAAACAGCAATGGGAAACAGAGCAGACCCGTAGAGAACAAATTTCTGCTCTTGCTCATGATCTGAAAACACCGCTCACAATTATTCGGGGGAATGCAGAGCTTTTGCAGGATACCGATCAAGATGATAGTCAAAGAGAATATAATGACTATATTTTGAAAAATACAATGGAAATAGAAAAATTCACGAAAGAGCTAATTGATTTATCGAAAATGGAGAAAAATATCGTTCGTGAAAAAACGAATGTTAAAACGGATGCATTTATAACAGGTGTAGAAGATCAAATGAGAGCTCTTACGTTGGAAAAAAGGCTTCAAGTAGATGTTCAAAAGGAATCCCTTCCTGTATGTATTTTTATCGATGAAGAGCAGTTCTATCGTGCGATTATAAATGTTATTGCTAATGCTGTAGAGCACACACCTGAAAACGGAAAGGTGACATTAACTGTTCAAAGCGCTTCTGACTTTATTCAGTTTACCGTTACCGATAGCGGCCGTGGATTTTCTCCGAGAGATTTAAATGAGGCTACCAAACAATTTTATCGCGGAGATCCAAGCAGAAATGCGGGAAATCATCATGGGATGGGACTTTATATTGCCCAATCAATTGTTCAGAGTCATGGTGGAAAACTGCTAATTTCCAATGATTCATCAGCTGGTGGAGGTAAAGTGACCATTACAATCCCAATCCCAACCCCAACCCCAATCAAAGAAGCGCCCAGCCAGAACGGAAATCAACCCCACGCTATGATGACGAGCCTTTAATTAATAAAAATGGTTGGGTAGCACACCTGATAAAATACCTTGAGAAAAGAATGATTATGGCAAATTTGCTACGATCATTCTTTTTGTTTTGGTAAATGGAAAAAATGGGGAGTGTGTTCGGGCAATAGTATTGTGAAAAATGATACAATAAAAGAAAAAAAGAAGAGGCGATGCACGTGGATAACGTCATTGATTTTGTTGCGAAGAAAAAAGAACGTGAAGAAAGACAGCGCGCCCAGGATTTAGAAAGGTATGTTGCGACACAATGTAATTTCCAACAACCAGAAAATATTGATGCACTAGTTGAAGGAAAAGTGATTGAAATCAAGGACCATTCGTTGTTTTTAGGTTTTCTCTCAATATTAAAAGATGAAAAGATTGATCCACTGGATATTTTTCAGGATGTTTTTACATTAGAACCTGCTCGCTTTGAGATGTCCTACAATATGAGATGGTGGTCAGTTGTACAGCTTGCCTTTACATTTTTAACAATTTTAAAGGAGAACGAGCCGCATACATATGCAGATTTTCTTGGTTTACAAAATTAATCTAGAGTATGTGCACGTCTTGGAAAGCTACATAAACGTGCGCATACAGGGCTAGATTCCTTGGAGGACGACTAGAGTCGTTGATAGGAACTGATGAAGTGACGGATAGAATATGCGAAGCGACGGAAAGAATTCAAGGCGACGGATAGAACCGACGAAATGACGGAAAGAGAAGTCAAAGGGACGGATAAAATCGTCGAAGCGACGGAAAGAATTCAAGGCGACGGATAGAACTGGCGAAGCGATGGAAAGAGAATTCAAGGCGACGGATAGAACCGACGAAGTGATGGAAAGAGAAGTCAAAGCGACGGATAAAATCGGCGAAGTGACGGAAAGAATTCAAGGCGACGGATAGAACCGACGAAATGACGGAAAGAGAAGTCAAAGGGACGGATAAAATCAGCGAAGCGACGGAAAGATGTCAAGGCGACGGATAGAACCGACGAAATGACGGAAAGAGAATTCAAAGCGACGGATAAAACCGTCAAAGTCGTGGATAGAACCATCAAAATGACGGATAGAGTCCTTAAAATGGTGAAAATAACTGTTAAGCCGACAAAGAGCCCCTCCCGTAAAACTGACGCCCCCCGCAACCAAATGAAAATAGCCATCTAGCTAAGAGTAATTAAGTCTAAACCGCGACATTTAGTACACAAGCCTTGTAGGATGTTGCCATTATTCAGTATAATAGTGAAATGGGATTTCAAATGTATGGAATTCGTTTGAAAGGAGTTACCTGATTGCGATGAATGAGGAACAACGCTTAGCTAATCAACAAGTCAATCAACCAAAAAAAGAAGACAAGCCTGAAAAGGATTATAGTAAATATTTTGAAACGGTTTTTACAGCACCTTCATTAAAAGATGCTAAAAAACGTGGGAAAGAAGAAGTTAAGTACCATAAGGACTTTAACATTGCTGAAGAGTTTGCTGGTATGGGGACGGGGCGTACTTTTTATATTCGTACGTACGGCTGCCAAATGAACGAGCATGATACGGAAGTGATGGCTGGGATTTTTATGCAGCTAGGGTACACGCCTACAGATATTATTGATGAAGCTGACGTCGTGCTACTGAATACTTGTGCTATTCGTGAAAATGCAGAAAATAAAGTATTTGGGGAACTGGGCTTCCTTCTTAAATATAAACGTAAAAATCCAGAAATGCTGATCGGGGTTTGTGGCTGTATGTCACAGGAAGAATCCGTGGTCAATAAAATTTTAAGAAGTTATCCGCATGTTGACATGGTGTTTGGAACACATAATATTCACCGTTTACCGAACATTTTAAAGGAAGCCTATATGTCTAAGGAAATGGTCATTGAGGTTTGGTCTAAAGAAGGCGATGTTATTGAGAATCTGCCGAAAAAACGTCTTGGCTCCATCAAAGCTTGGGTAAATATTATGTACGGTTGTGATAAATTCTGTACGTATTGTATTGTCCCTTATACGCGTGGTAAGGAGCGTAGTCGCCGTCCAGAGGAAATCATTGCTGAAGTTCGTGAGCTAGCGGCTGCGGGCTATAAAGAAATTATGCTACTAGGACAAAATGTCAACGCTTACGGCAAAGATTTTGAGGATATTGAATATCGACTTGGTGATTTGATGGATGAATTACGTAAAATTGATATCCCACGTATTCGTTTTACAACGAGTCATCCACGCGACTTCGATGATCATTTAATCGAGGTTCTTGCAAAACGTGGTAACTTAGTAGAACATATTCATTTACCAGTTCAATCTGGTTCAAATGACGTGCTGAAAATTATGGCGCGTAAGTATACACGTGAGCATTTCCTTGGATTAGTAGCAAAAATTAAAGCGGCTATTCCGGAAGTAACGCTAACAACTGATATTATCGTAGGTTATCCTAACGAAACAGAGGAGCAATTTGAGGAGACATTATCCTTGTACCGAGAAGTCGGCTTTGAAATGGCCTTTACTTATATTTATTCTCCTCGTGAGGGTACACCTGCTGCCAAAATGGTGGATAATGTACCTGAAGAAGTGAAAAAAGAACGTCTTCACCGATTAAATCAGGTTGTAGGGGAATACTCTCGCAAAGCATTAGAAGGCATGAAGGGTGAAGTAGTAGAAGTCTTAGTTGAAGGTACAAGTAAAAAACGCGAAGATGTGTTAGCTGGATATACGCGTAAAAATCGTCTTGTAAACTTCAAAGCGCCAGCAGATCTAATTGGTCAATTAGTGAAGGTAAAAATAGTTGAAGCTACTTCGTATTCACTTAGTGGTGAGTTCGTAGAAGTAGTAAAAAATGAAAAGGTGGAAGCGTAAATGTCACAAGTATTATATACAAAAGATGATTTAATCAAGAAGTCACACGAAATTGCGCATATGATTGCCAATACGCCAGAAGTTGAATTTTTCAAAAAAGCAGAAGCACAAATTAATGAAAACCAACTAGTACGTGAACGTATTGCAAGTCTAAAAAGCCTACAAAAACAAGCTGTTAACTTCCAACACTTGGGAAAAGAAAAAGCGCTTAAATTAATTGAAGACAAAATCGAAAAAATCGAAGAAGAAATCAACGCAATCCCAGTGGTTCAACAATTTAAAGAATCTCAAGGTGATGTCAATGATTTATTGCAATTAGTGTCGAATACAATTGCTAACAATGTAACAAATGAGATTGTTCGCTCAACTGGTGGGGATTTACTTTATGGTGAAACTGGCTCACAAGTAGCAAATAGAAACCCAGGCAGCTGCTCTTAAAAATAATAGAAGGAATAGCTCGAATGAATGATTTCATTCGAGCTATTTTTATGATCATATGAAAATCCGCAATTCGATTCTATAAAAATATATGTTCACCCAATAGGCGCTACCTGCATATGATGGAGTGAAAAGAGTCGAAGGAGGAATTGCGCTGAAACGTTTACGACAAATCGTGACGAGAGCAGTAGTTGCCAAAGGGAAGAAGAGAACGGAAGAACGAGTAACATTAAGTCCATCAAATAAGCCGACGAGTATTCTCGGTTGCTGGGTGATCAATCATACTTGCTCCGCAAAAAAAGTCGGTAAATTTGTAGAAGTATCAGGGAAATTTGATGTCAATGTATGGTATGCCTATAGTAATCATTCGAAAACAGCAGTGTTTTCTGAAACGGTTCACTATAAAGACAAAGTGAAGCTTTCTTTTAGAGACGGTGAAGTGAGTGTTGGTGATGATGTTCGTGTACGCGTTATTCAAGAGCCTAACTGCATAGAGGCAATCATCTCTCCATGTGGAACGAAATTTGAAATCGTTGTAGAACGCGAAGTCATTGTAGAGGTAATGGGAGAAACGACGATTTGTATTAGTGTACATCCACTAGATTTCGAAGAAGAATGGAACTTTGATGATGAGAGCTCATCCTCGTCTTCATCTAGCTCTAGTTCCAGCTCATCGTCTAGTTCAAGTGGTGAAGGAAGGTATGCTTTAGAGTCCTCATCGTTTCCTGATGAAAGACCAAGATAATACGAAAGATTTTATACATGCGAAGCGCTAACATCTTTAAAAGGTGAATGAAGCGTTTCGCATGTATCTTTTGTTATAATAAAAATATCTATATTGTTAGAGCGAGGTAAATGTTTAAATGACAACGTATACACCAATGATGCAACAGTATTTGCAGGTAAAAGAAGATTACAAGGATGCCTTTTTATTTTTTAGATTAGGCGATTTTTACGAGATGTTTTTTGAGGACGCTATAAATGCCTCTCAACTTTTAGAAATTACATTAACGAGCCGGGATGCGGGAGCAAAAGAGCGTATTCCAATGTGTGGTGTTCCACATCATTCGGCAAAAAATTATATAGAAACACTTGTGCAAAAGGGCTATAAGGTTGCAATTTGTGAGCAAACAGAAGATCCGAAACAAGCAAAGGGTGTAGTGAAGCGTGAAGTCGTACAGCTTATTACACCGGGTACAATCATGGAAGGTAAGTCGCTTGAAGGTAAATCCAATCATTTTATTGGTGCTGCGGAACAATTCGACGATACGACATTTGGCTACGCTTATTTAGACTTATCTACAGGTGAAGCAGTAGCCTCCTCGATGGAGGGCGACGGTAAAGCGCTATTAATGCAAATGCAGGCTTACGGTATTCGTGAGTTAATTGTCACAGAAAGTTTACAGCTTCTATTAGCGGAGCATGCAGTAAACGCAGGTATCGTCCTTTCTATTGAAACAGATGAAATGATGTCGGATAAAGCTACACATTATTTAGAAGCGGTACCAAATGATTTAAAAATTGCTTGCTTGCGTTTGCTAGCTTATATCGATAAAACACAAATGCGTTCATTAACACATATTCAAGCATTTACTTATAATGAAATGAAAAATTATTTACGTATAGACTCTAGCTCGAAGCGTAATTTAGAGCTTATTCAATCTATTCGCGGTGGCGATCAAAAGGGTACACTTTTATGGTTATTAGATGACACCGTGACGGCAATGGGAGGGCGAAAGTTAAAGCAATGGTTACATCAACCTCTTGCTTCACGTTCTGCGATAGAAGAGAGACTAGCAACTGTCACTGATTTATTGGAGGAATATTTTGTAAGAACAGAACTCCAAGCTTCTTTAAAACAAGTATATGATTTAGAGCGTTTAGCTGGGCGTGTAGCTTTTGGTAATGTAGGTGGACGTGATTTAGCACAGCTACGCGATTCATTACGTCAAGTACCTACCATTCAGCAACAATTACTTAGCTCCAATAAAGCAACATTACAAAAGCTAGGCGCAGCGCTTGATACGTGTGCGGATGTTGAGGAACTATTGGCTCGTGCGATTACAGACAATCCTCCAATTGCGATTAAAGAGGGTGACGTCATTCGTGATGGCTATGATGGTCGCTTAGATGAACTACGCTATGCTTCTCGTAATGGGAAGGATTGGATCGCACAGCTAGAGCAAGAGGAACGGACAAAAACAGGCATTAAAAACTTAAAAATCGGCTACAATCGAGTTTTCGGCTACTATATTGAAATTACGAAATCTAACATCCATTTAGCCGATTTAACGCGCTATGAACGTAAGCAAACTTTGGCAAATGCTGAGCGTTATATTACTCAGGAGCTTAAGGAAAAAGAAGCGTTAATTTTAAATGCTGAGGAAGAAAGTTTAACGTTAGAGTATAACTTATTTGTGTCCATACGTGATGAATTAAAGGTGTTTATTCCACGTGTCCAAGCGTTAGCGGCAAGCATTAGTGAGTTAGATGTGTTATTAAGCTTTGCGAGTGTTTCAGAGAAATATCGTTTTACGAAGCCTGAGTTTCATGGCGGGCGTTCGCTAGAAATTATCGAAGGACGTCATCCAGTTGTTGAGAAAATGCTTAATAAGCAAATGTATGTACCAAACGATTGTGTACTTGAGGATAATAACAATATGATGCTTATAACAGGTCCGAATATGTCCGGTAAAAGTACGTATATGCGTCAGGTTGCACTCATTGTTGTGATGGCACAAATGGGCTGCTATGTGCCTGCTGAAAAAGCTAGATTACCAATTACAGATCAGATTTTTACACGTATCGGTGCTGCGGATGATTTAGCTGCAGGACAATCAACATTTATGGTGGAGATGTTAGAATCTCAGCACGCGATTACGCATGCTACAAAAAATAGTTTAATGCTCTTTGATGAAATTGGCCGTGGGACATCTACTTATGATGGCATGAGTCTTGCTCAATCCATGATGGAATACATCCATGACAAAATCGGAGCAAACACACTGTTTTCAACGCACTATCATGAATTAACGGCACTCGAAAACGAGCTACCACGACTGCAAAATGTACATGTATCTGCTACTGAAAAAAATGGCACAGTTGTCTTTTTGCATAAGGTGAAAAAGGGGGCTGCCGATAAATCTTACGGAATTCATGTAGCGCAGCTTGCACAATTACCAGAGGAAATTTTAACAAGAGCACAAGTGTTACTTGAAAACTTCGAATCTGGAAACGAAGTAGCTGTGGCACAAGAGGTTGTTGAAAAGCCAATGCAAATGTCACTATTTACAGAGGAAGAACCAACCTCTCAAACTTCTCCGGCAGAGGCAGAGGTACTTAAAAATCTTGAAAAAGTAAATATTCTAGGTACCTCACCAATGCAAGCGATGAATATTTTATATGAATTACAGCAGCAATTATTAAACATAAAAAAATAAAGGAGTGAAGCGCTATGGGAAAAATACAAATTATGGACGAGTGGCTGTCCAATAAAATCGCGGCAGGGGAAGTAGTTGAAAGACCAGCCTCTGTCGTTAAAGAGCTTGTTGAAAATGCCATTGATGCTGGGAGTACGTCCATTGATGTTTTTTTACTAGAAGCGGGCCTCACTTCAATTCAGGTCATTGATAATGGTAGTGGTATGGATGAAGAGGATGCACTTATATCATACTCTCGCCATGCAACAAGTAAAATTCATCAGGAACATGATTTATTTCGAATTCGTACGCTTGGCTTCCGTGGTGAGGCATTAGCATCCATTGCATCTGTGTCTAAAATGACACTCATTACATCAAACGGAGAATCAGGAACGTATTTAGAGCTTGAGGGTGGACATGTCGCTACGCATAAACCAGGCCCTTTGCGTAAGGGAACAGATATAACAATCGCACAGTTATTTTTCAATACACCCGCGCGGTTAAAATATATGAAAACAATACAAACCGAGCTTGGACATACAATTGATCTAATGAACCGTCTTGCACTCGGAAATCCACAAATTGCCTTTAGATTGCTGCATAACGGCCAGCAATTGTTACAAACAAATGGACGTGGTGACGTGCAGCAAGTATTAGCTGCAATTTACGGTGTGCATAATGCTAAGAAAATGATGGCGTTCAATGGAGAGTCACATGATTATAAAATTTCTGGATACGTCACTCTACCAGAGGTGACTCGTGCTTCAAAAAACTATATGTCGTTATTTGTAAATGGTCGCTGGGTGAAGCATTATTTGGTGCAAAAAGCGATTGTAGATGCTTATCATACGTATTTGCCCATCGAACGTTTTCCAATTGTCGCGCTCTATATAGAGGGAGACCCTTATTTAACAGATGTCAATGTTCATCCTGCCAAGCATCAAGTACGTTTAAGTAAAGAGCCTGAACTTCTTAAGTTAATTGAGGAAACGATACGAGAGAAAATCCGCAATGTTATTCGAGTCCCTCAAATGGAGAAGAAGGAGAAGGTGGCAAAACCTGCAACAGAGCAGTTAAATATTTGGAAACCAGCACCAAAGCTGAGTGTGGAGAAAATGAATGCTATTGTAGAAAAACTTTATGATGTGCAAACAGTTCAGGAATCGAACACATTAGATCCTATAGTGCCACAACCTGAATCCGCCCCTACTATCATTGAAGATAGCTGGAAACCGACACCGGTGATGGAAGTAAATAGTCCCGAGGGAGTAAATCCTCCAGAAGAAGTGAAGCTAGAGGAACCAATAGAAGTTCTACAGGATGAACCAGAAAAGGAACCATTCCCTACGCTCGAAGTGGTAGGACAAATTCATGGTACGTATATTGTTGCGCAAATGGAGGATGGCTTTTATTTAATTGATCAGCATGCCGCTCAGGAGCGCATCAAATATGAATTTTTCCGTGAAAAGGTCGGTCAGGTGAACCCAAATGAACGCCAAACTTTATTGCTTCCATTGACCTTCCACTATGCTGCTGACGAGGCTCTTATATTAAGAGAAAATAGGCAGGAGTTAGAAGCTGTTGGGGTGTTTTTAGAGGAATTTGGACAGGCTTCATTTGTCGTGAGAGAGCATCCTAGCTGGTTCCCTAAAGGAGAAGAACAGGAAATTATTGAAGACTTGATTGAACAGGTGCTGACAACTAAAAAGGCAGACGTCAAAAAATTACGTGAGGCAGCAGCGATTATGATGAGCTGTAAAAAGTCGATAAAGGCCAACCATTATTTAACGAAAGAACAAATGGACACGTTATTGCAAGATTTGCGCAATGCCGACAATCCGTTTACATGCCCTCACGGACGTCCAGTACTGATTCATTTTACAACGTATGAAGTAGAAAAAATGTTTAAACGGGTAATGTAGTTGGGACGCCTAACAAAGGTTCAAGAGCAAAATGAATAGATCATGCGCATAAAAGGAATTTTGTAGGTAAAGCATATACAAATGATTCATCATCAAAAGTTGTGAATGACATTTTAAAAAATGTATGCCGTTTATCTTCATTCAGTAGAGACTTCTACCTTATTAATAATGAGGTGAATGTGGATATGCTTTGCAGTGGGGCATCCAAGCATCTATTGAAATAGAGGAACTCAGTCTAAGAACGCCACGTCCTGTTGCAACGACTGAGTGACCAACATCACGTTGGCCCAAAGGCTCCGGCAGATATCACGGATTTTTAAAGCGATGAATTGTGCGGATACAATTCAAAATCCAAACGTAATTACGCCAAGGCGAAATCAACCACACGTTATGGTGATGAGCTATAAAAATGACATTAGAATTTCTATGCTTAAGGTCATTGCTAGTTAATAGGCTAACATACGCAATAGAGGTTACACGTATTTTCAAATTATAGCTAATGGGGGGAGAAAGATATGTTTTCATTTGAGCATCGTCCTAAAATTATAAATTTTTTAGAGCAATATAGCTTTGATGTTTTAGTTATTGGTGGAGGCATTACGGGTGCTGGTATTGCGCTAGATGCCGCATCTAGAGGATTATCAGTCGCTTTGATTGAGAAGCAGGATTTTTCTGCTGGCACATCAAGCCGTTCAACAAAGCTTATTCATGGTGGACTTCGTTATTTAAAGCAGCTGGATGTTAGTGTAGTAGCTGAGGTTGGGCGTGAGCGTGAAATTGTCTATGACAATGCTGTTCACGTGACAACCCCTGAAAAAATGTTACTACCATTATATAAGAAGGGCTCACTTGGACCATTTACTACATCAATGGCATTGAAGGTATATGATCGATTAGCCGGTGTTAAAAAGCATGAACGTAGAACAATGTTAAACGCCCAGGAAACGGCAGAGCTAGAGCCTTTACTCAATCGAGATGAGCTTATTGGTGGAGGGTATTACGTTGAATATCGTACAGATGATGCCCGTTTGACAATTGAAGTGCTGAAAAAAGCTGTGGAATATGGGGCGCTTTGTTTAAATTATGCGGAGATGACAGAATTTTTATATGAGAAGAAAAAGCTTGTTGGGGTACAAGTGAAGGATCATGTTACAGGGAAAACAATCGAATTGCATGCTGCGCAAATCGTCAATGCTACTGGACCTTGGGTAGATGAGGTCCGCCACAAGGATAAAGTAGTAGATAAAAAACAATTACGTCTGACAAAAGGGGTCCATATTGTCCTTGATCAAAAGGATTTTCCATTAAGGCAGGCAGTGTATTTTGATATAGTGGATGGGCGTATGGCTTTTGCTATACCACGTGATGGTAAAGCCTATGTAGGGACAACAGATACAGTTTACGAGGGAGACCCTGTTCATCCTGTCGCTACCCAAGAGGATGTTGATTATTTAATTGCTGCTGCAAAAACAGTCTTTCCAACTGCAAATATATCAAGAGATACGATTGAATCGTCGTGGGCAGGTGTGCGTCCACTTATATTTGAAAAAGGCAAGGATCCATCTGAAATTTCACGCAAAGATGAGATATGGATGGCACCAGGTGGACTAATGACGATCGCTGGTGGTAAATTAACGGGATACCGTCAAATGGCAGAAACAATCGTTGATAAAATTGTGAAAAATCATAAATTTAAGCACGCAAGTCCATGTGTAACACGTGAGTTATCGCTTTCGGGTGCAAAGGGTATTAATGCCATCAATTTCTCTGATTATAGTACTTATAAAGCTAAAGAGGGCGTTCAGTATGGTCTTAATTATGATGAAGCAAAACAGCTTGTACAAAAATATGGTACAAATGTTGATGCCTTATATAACCAAGTGAAATACTTACATGAGCACGGAAGTACGATGCCATTAGCCTTACATGCCATGCTACTTTATGCCATAGAAGCGGAAATGGTATACACACCAAGTGATTTCTTTATTCGTCGAACAGGCTTATTATACTTTGATATTGATGCAGTAAAACGCTATAAACAGCAGGTCATTCAAGTGATGCAACAACATTTTCACTATACAGAGTCACAAAGAAATACTTATATAGCTCAATTAGAGCAAGCCATTTTAGATGCAACAAATTTTGCGGAAGAAGGAGTGTAAGTAATGCGTTATATTGAAATGTCAGATGGCCATTTTCTGTTTACTCGAACATTAAAGCCAACGAAGCCATGTATTGGCCATATTCATATTCTGCATGGTATGGCGGAGCATAGTGGACGTTATGTTAAATTTGCCAATAGCCTAAATGAAGCTGGCTATGCAGTGACAATGCATGATCATCGAGGGCATGGAGAAACGGCAGCCTATAATGGCACACTAGGTTTCTTTGCTGAAGAAAATGGGTTTGAACGTGTCGTAAAGGATGCGCATGAAGTAGTAACAATATTGCATGAACAATTTGCTGATGTACCTTTGATTTTATTTGGACATAGTATGGGGTCGTTCATTACTAGAAGGTATATTCAATTGTACGGTGATCAAGTAGACAATGTGATTTTATGCGGAACAGGTAATGTTACAGCATTGCATACGATGGGGAACTTAGTAGCAAAAGTATTGGCCAAACAGTCCGGTAAAGAGACGGAGAGCAAGTTATTAAATAAGCTGAGCTTTGGTAGCTTTAATAAACAGTTTCCAAATTCGAAGACTGCATATGATTGGTTATGTTCAGTAGAGGATGAAGTGGAAAAATATATCGATGATCCATATTGCGGTTTTATCCCAACAAATCAATTTTTTGTCGATTTAACAACAGGTTTTATGTCGTTAAATCGTAAAAGTGAGATAGCAAAAGTAAAGAAAGATTTACCGATATTATTGATAAGTGGTAGCAAGGATCCAGTCGGAGAACAAGGCCAAGGTGTGTATGCTGTTGCTGAACAATTTGCAGAAGCGGGTCTACAAGATGTGACGGTTTACCTATTTGAGGATAAGCGACATGAAATCCTAAACGAAGATAACCGAGAGGCAGTCTATCAACTTTTATTACGGTGGTTAGAAAAATATGATACAAGATAAATTACAGCAGGCAGAGGTCGTAGCAATCGTAGGGCCTACTGCTTCTGGGAAAACGGCATTAAGCATTGAATTAGCCAAAAAATATAATGGCGAAATCATCAACGGTGATTCCATGCAAATCTATCGAGGCTTAGATATTGGTACAGCGAAAATTACTGAGGAAGAGATGGAGGGTGTCCCCCATCATTTATTAAGCTTCAAAGAGCCAACGGAGTCCTTTTCAGTAGCAGACTATCAAAAATTAGTACGAGCTAAAATTGCGGAAATTCAAGAGCGGGGAAAGCTACCGATTATTGTAGGGGGCTCAGGCTTATATGTGCAGGCAGTTCTCTTTGATTTTCAATTTACGGAGGAGCAGGTAGATGAGGTAGCTCGGAAAGCCTATTATGAAGAGCTAGAGAAATTAGGTCCAGAGGCCATGCATGCTAAGCTTAAAAAACTTGATCCACAAACAGCTGAGGCAATTCATCCAAACAATACCCGCCGTGTTATACGTGCATTAGAGATGATTGAGCTTAGTGGCGTTTCAAAGGCTTCTGAAGCACAAAATCGTGGAGAAGTTCCACTTTACAATCATGTGATTATAGGGCTTGGGCAAAATATGTCACGTGAAAAGCTCTATGATCGTATTAATCTTCGCGTGGATATTATGATGGAAAAAGGGCTTTTAGAAGAAGTAAAGGGCTTATGGCAGCAAAATATTCGCGGCGTGCAGTCCATCCAAGCAATCGGCTACAAGGAATTATATGATTACCTTGATGGAAAATGTTCATTAGAAGAAGCCGTTGATAGTTTAAAGCAAAATTCTCGCCGTTATGCGAAAAGACAACTAACTTACTTCCGTAATAAAATGGATGTCTATTTTGTTAAAAATGACGAAAAACTTTAATTAATTTCTGAAAATTACTAATTGCCAAATTGGGAGAACATGCTACTATAGGAATGAAGAGGTAGAAAGAGAGTATAGGGAGGCATTTTTGATGAAATCAATTAACTTGCAAGATACATTCTTAAACCACCTACGTAAAAATAATGTTTTTGTAACTGTGTTTTTGTTGAATGGATTTCAATTAAAAGGAACGGTGAAATCCTATGACAATTTTACAGTATTATTACTAGATGCTGATAGCAAACAACATCTTATTTACAAACACGCTATTTCAACATTTGTTCCAGGAAAGCAAGTGGATTTTTTAGAGACAGATGAATAGATCATTCATCATCAAAAGTTTTGGAATCAGATTTTATAAAACGTTTACTATGTGTATAAGTTGATTGGAGTGAAGACTGGGCGACTCCTTAGGGATTAGCGACGCCCCTAGGAAGCTCTGTGCGAAAGCGAAGCGTCAGCTACAAATGTTTTATCTGCGCGACAGCAGCAAATGTTTTCTGTAGCGAAAGCGAAGCGTCAGCTACAAAGCGCCCAGTCGGAACGGAAATCAACCCCACGTTATGATGAAGGGCCTTAAAAAACTAGATTAAAACAGTTAGTGTTCTTGACACTAGCTGTTTTTTTGCCTACAGGCTATAATGTAAGAGGAAATCGACATATTGGAGGACAACACAAATGAAATCAATGGATACAACTGAAATAGTAGCACTATTAGATGCAAACGAAGACCTATATATTATTGATGTTCGTGAAGATGAAGAGGTGGCACAGGGCATGATTCCTGGTGCTCAGCATATTGCACTTGGGACAATCCCAGAGCGATTAGATGAATTAGATGCTTCTAAGCCATACATTATCGTTTGTAAGGCAGGCGGTCGTTCAGCAAATGCTTGTGCATACCTTGAAGCTCAAGGCTTTGACGTAACAAACCTTGAAGGCGGCATGCTTGCTTATGATGGAGAGTTAGAATTTAAATAATGACGTACTGTAAAGAGAAAGAGCCTATCAATAGTTGCTCTTTCTTTTTTCTTGTTCTTATTTTTTTAGTGAGTTCATGATAAGGCTAAAGTTTTTTTCGAAATTCTTGTATGGATTAACATTTTTTTGCCCGCGAATCTTTGAAGTGTAACTAGCAAAGTTTAAACCAGCACCGTAAATTTGTAATGCGCCATTCGCAAGATCTCCTTTCTTAAGAAGTTCAATACCTTCCTTTAAGAAGTTTTCGCTCTCATCTAAGTGACATTCAGTAATGTTTTTATCGCCACTGTGAAATAACTTTAAGTTTTCAATGATTTTATTTGCCGTATCTTCTCCTATAGAAGCGTCTACATTGATTAATATTTGGTTTATCGGTTTTACTAGCTGAGCATATAGGCTATCATAATTTTCGCATGTTTCAGCAATTGCGTTTCTTAGCTCTTTTGTGTCCATCGTCTCTTCTCCTATCTTTTGATTTTGTCCTACCCTTACATTGTATGAACGCCCAAACTTATCTAGCATTAATATTCTTGTGCATGAATATTCAGAAATATGTTACAATTAAATCCGTTAAGGAGGGATAAGTATGTATCGAACGATTGCACCCCCAGCAATGTCTTTACAGTAGAATCTACTGTTTAGGCATTCGATAAATGCTTGCTAATTCTCAATAGATTCTACTGTATATCGAAGACTTTATACATGTAGAAAGTAGGAATTAGAAATGAGCGGAAAACTATCTTTTATTTTATCAATGGTTATTTTTGGCGCTGTCGGTGTTTTTGCAAAATATATTAAGTTACCTTCAAGTGAAATTGCCTTTTGGATGAGTCTCATTGGCACTTGTTTTTTACTATTGATGTTCTTTTATAAAAAAGAAAGATTTACGAAAACTACAGTTTTGCAAAACAAATGGCCATTAGTACTTTCGAGCTTAGCCTTATGTGGTAATTGGATTTTTCTTTTCCAAGCGTACAAGGAAACAACCATCGCAAATGCAGCTCTTAGCTACTATTTTGCTCCAGTACTAGTGATTTGTTTATCACCGATCGTTTTGAAAGAGAAAATAGTAGTAAGAAAAATTTTTTATGTTTGTGTTGCACTAGTAGGGCTGTTTTTTATTGTCCAAAGTCAAACTACCGAAACGAGTGGACATTATATCGGTATTATCTATGGGCTTATTGCAGCTTGCTTCTATACAATAGTGACATTCACCAATAAGTATATTCGTGGATTAAAAGAGCCAAATAATACGATTATTCAACTTGCTTTAGCAGCGTTATTTCTTGCCATTTATCTTTTTGGGACTAATGGGTTCCAAATAGTTCAAATCGATATAAAATCAATTAGTTTACTTATAGCATTGGGCATTGTCCATGCTGGAATAGGCTTCTATTTGTTCTTTTTTGGAATGCGTCATCTAAAAGGGCAAAGTATAGCTATTTTAAGCTATATTGATCCACTAACATCATTAGTAATTTCGACGATGATTCTAGGAGAGAAAATGACGGCCCTACAAATATTAGGCGCTATCCTTTTACTTGGCGCAACATTTCTGAGTGAAATAGATAAAACAAAGCGAATTTCACAATAGTAAACTAACAAGAAGCCTTTTGTAGATATCCAAATTTAGAAATATTTTTGATGTTTAGGTTTTCGGAAAAATTAAAACATTGACACAAAAAACACTTTGCCGTAGATTTAAAGTAATTGCATAAAAGCATTAGGTGCCCATTGCGGGAGAATAGGGAATAAAGTGAAAAGCTTTAGCGGTCCCACCACTGTAAAAGAGAGTTTCATAGAGAATGCCACTAGCATCGTGCTGGGAAGGTTCTATGAAATGTTGAAATTGAGCCAGGAGACCTGCCTATCTGCTTCGTATTATATAGACGATGGAAAAGTCTGTAGTTTATTTGTTATGAATAAACTACAGGCTTTTTATTTTTTTCTCTAAATCATTCTTCGAGTAACAAGGGCAAAAAAGAAAGGGGAAATTTTCATGCAATTATTACAACAAACGATTCAAAACATTCAAAGTGCTGACCACAAAATGATGGAGGCAGCAAGGGAACGCATAGATGCACTTTGTAAGCCGCCTAGTAGTTTAGGGAAGCTGGAGACTCTAGCTGTGCAATTATCAGGAATTACAGGCGAACTATTTCCTGCAATTGATCATAAAGCGATGATTGTTTGTGCCGCAGATCATGGTGTTTGTGATGAAGGGGTGACCTCAAATCCACAAAATGTGACGGTCTTTCAAACATTAAACTTCCCTAGAGGAGGAACTGGTGTCTGTGCTATCGCAAAAATCACAGATGCTAAAATTGTCACAGTAGATGTTGGCGTAAAAGAGGATATTCCACATGATGCGGGTGTCATTATTAAAAAAATTAAATACGGAACGGACAATATGGCAAAAGGTCCTGCTATGTCAAGGGAAGAAGCCATTCAATCCATTGAAGTAGGAATTGAAGTAGCTTCGGAAGAAATCCAAAAAGGGGTCAATGTACTCGGGACAGGTGAAATGGGCATTGGTAATACAACACCGAGTGCTGCCATATTATCGGTTCTTCGCGAATGTCATCCGAATGAAGTAACAGGCTTTGGCGCAGGTGTTGGACCAGGGGGAATAGCGCATAAAGTAGAAGTCATTCACAATGCTATTGCATTAAACAAACCAAATCGTCAGGATGCAATAGATATTCTTGCGAAAGTCGGAGGGTTAGAAATAGGTGCTATGGCTGGGGTAATACTTGCTGCTGCTGCACATCGCAAACCTGTTGTTATTGATGGCTTTATTTCTACCATCGCTGCCCTTATCGCTTTCGAACTCGAACCAAACGTCAAAGACTATATTATTCCTTCGCACGCCTCAGAAGAACCAGGTGCTAAAATTGCCGCTGAAATGCTCGGAATTGAACCGATGCTACAAATGAATATGCGATTGGGAGAGGGCTCTGGTGCAGCGTTAGCCTTTCCTATTTTGGACGCAGCTTGCTCGATGATGAAAAATATGGCTACTTTAGAAGAAGCTACGTTGTTGTTGAAAAAGTAACTTTATTAATTTTCGGGTGCTTATTGTCGCTGCCGTGGATAGATAAATAAGAAATAACAAGCCCAAATTTGATATTTGGGCTTGTTATTATGCAACAGTATAACTATGCTCGATTCAACCTCCGCAACGGTAATCGCCATTTCTTCATATAGGAAAGTATTCTTAGTACTGTGATCACACCAAATAATACATATAAAAAGAGATCCCCTGAAAATAGTTGAAGTCCGATGATAAGCCCAGCTAGTGCTGCCCAAACACCATAGATTTCATCACGGAGGACTAATGGTTGTCGTCTAGCTAATAAATCGCGAATAATTCCACCACCTGACCCTGTTAAGACAGCAGCTACAATAACCGCGCTAATTGGCATGTCGAGCTTTACAGCATACAGAGCACCTTGAATCGCAAATGCAGATAATCCAATAGCATCAGTGATATTGCCCCAGCGATGCCAATGTTGAATAAGTCGATGCGGAAATAAGAAAAAAATTGTAATGGCTGCAATGGCAATTTGAAACATCATATCCTGCCCCCACAGTGTAGTTACAGGTAACCCTATCAATAGATTTCGTATAGCTCCACCACCGAATGCGGTTACGATACCGAGTATATAGACACCGAATAAATCGTATTCTTCCTCCATTGCAATTATTGCCCCGGAAATAGCAAAGGCGATTGTTCCAATGATACTAAAAACCTCCCAAGCCAACCCTGTCACCCCTTAGTTGAATAAATCATTTTGTTTTCATTCAGTAGGTGTTTGGACACCTACTGAATGAAGATAAAGCCTCCGTACGCAATTTCGTCCAGAAAAAATTGATGTTGTTGTAATTAAAAATCATGAAAGACTTCTTTTTGGTATATAAGAGTTATTACAAAGAAAGTAACGCCTTATAATTTGGAATTATCCGACATTAAATAACGGGCGTGTTGATTAGGAAAAAATAGGTTTATTATGTATTCCCATTTTAACTGATTGTAGCGAAGGGCTACTCGACGCTCGCCCGCAGGAAGCTTTGCTCTGCGCGAAAGCGAAGCGTCAGCGACAAAGCGAGTAGCCCGTAGCAGAAATCAGCCTCTTCAAATTAATTTGGATGTATAAAAAATGGTTTTTAACACACCTAATTAAATAACTTATTATAACAAAGAAAAATAGTTTAAGTTTGCAATTTGAACTTTGCAAGTAATGCAATCAGAAACGAAAGCAATTTTTGCAGGCAGGCTCACAAATTGTTAAGATAAGATTTGAACAAATGTGAAATGGAGAAGAACAGTATGACTTTTACAACCAATCTAACAGAAGAGACATTAGCATTAGCTGCTAAAATAGAAGCAAAGGTACGCCCTTTTCATGCAAAGGTAGAAGAAATGGCGTTCTTCAATCAACAAAAAGTGCTTGCTGCGTTCCGTAAGCATCAAGTAAGTGATTATCATCTGCACCCATCTAACGGTTATGGCTATGATGATGAGGGGCGTGACAATTTAGAACGTGTTTATGCAGAGGTCTTTGGAGCGGAGGCTGCCATTGTACGTCCGCAAATTATTTCTGGTACACATGCAATCACACTTAGCTTATTCGGAGTGTTACGTCCTGGTGATGAATTACTTTATATTTCGGGTCAGCCGTATGATACATTGCAATCAATCGTCGATGGTGGAGACAAGGATACTGGCTCGTTAAAAGATTATAAAATCGGTTATAGCCATGTGGATTTAATCGATAATCAAAAGATCGATTGGAAAGGCGTTGCGGCTGCCATTACAGCAAACACAAAAATGATTGCTATCCAGCGTTCGAAAGGCTATGCAACACGCCCATCCTTTACCATTTCGCAAATTACAGAAATGTGTGTAAAGATCCGTGAATTAGCACCAGATGCAATTATTTTTGTTGATAATTGCTACGGTGAATTTGTTGAGGCGCAGGAACCGACAGAAGTTGGGGCTGATTTAATGGCAGGCTCGCTCATTAAAAATCCTGGTGGAGGCTTAGCAAAAATTGGTGGTTATATTGCGGGTCGTGCGGATTTAGTAGAGAAATGTGCTTATCGTATGACATCACCAGGTATTGGTGCTGAAGCAGGAGCAACATTAAATACACTTGGTGATTTCTATCAAGGATTTTTCCTTGCCCCACATGTTGTATCGCAAGCTTTAAAAGGTGCTATTTTCACAGCTGCTATGCTAGGAGAAATTGGCATGAATACATCACCAAGATATGATGCTAATCGTACGGATTTAATTCAATCGGTTTCTTTCCAAACTGCGGAACAAATGATTGCTTTTTGTCGTGAAATTCAAGCAAATTCACCAATTAATGCGCATTATGCACCGGAGCCAGCGTATATGCCTGGCTATGAGGATGATGTCATCATGGCAGCTGGAACATTCATCCAAGGTTCAAGTATTGAGCTTACGGCAGACGGTCCTATTCGTCCGCCATTTACAGCATTTATTCAAGGCGGGTTAACATACGAGCACGTAAAGTTTGCTATTTGCAGTGCTGTTCAAAAAATCCAAAAATAAGTAACGAAAAACTATTCAAAATTTCCGTTTTGAATAGTTTTTTCTTATGGATGAAAGAAGATGATATTTTATAAATGTCATTTATATAAGTTGATTGGAGTGAGGCTTAGCGACTTCTTGGGGATTAGCGTTAGGGGAACGAAGGCTAAGAGCATCACATCCTGTGATAACGCCTTCGTGACCAACATCGTGTTGGCCACGGAAATCAACCCCACACTAGAATAGTAAGTTTAGTTTTTTACAATTTTTCATCATTTCAAAAAAATTATTTTATTCCATGTTAGGAAACCTTACATGAACTGTTGACAGTGTGAATTATTCGTTATATTATTAGCAGGTATTGGAGGGGACTTAAATGAGTCGTGAAATTAGACGAACTATGCCGTTATTATCAATGAATATCGTAATGCAATTGACCGAGCTTTCGGCACGTCAGATTCGTTATTATGAAGAACACCATTTAATTGAGCCGCACCGAACAGAAGGCAACCGTCGAATGTTTTCATTAAATGACGTCGATACATTGCTGGAAATTAAAGATTACTTGGAACAGGGCATGAACATGGCAAAAATTAAAAAGCTGTTCGCTAAAAAGAATGAACCTGTTTCAACAGATGAACCTAATTTAAGTGACTCAGAATTACGTCGCATTATGCGTGAGGAAATGCTTCAAGCACAACGCATGCAAAAATCATCCATCCGTCGTGGGGATTTATCTCGATTCTATTAATAAAAGGCAACATCACCAAAAGTAGTGGATGACTTTTGTTAAACGTCTACTATGTAAATAAGTTGATTGAAGTGGAGGCTGGGCGACTCCTTGGGGATTAGCGTCACAGATGAGACCCTGGAGCGAGCACATAGAGGAACGAAGGCTAAGAGCATCACATCCTGTGATAACGCCTTCGTGACCAACCTCGTGTTGGCCCAAGCGGCTCATCGGACGCCCCCAGGAAGCTCTGCTCTGCGCGAAAGCGAAGCGTCAGCGGCAAAGCGCCCAGTTGGAACGGAAATCAACCACACGTTTTGGTGATGATCCAATAAAAAGGCAATATTATTCATGTCTTTATTAATAGAGTAGGGTAATGATAAAAAGCTAGACAATTTATAGGAGTGTGGAAAACTGTGGGTAAATACACTAAAGAGGACATTAAACGTCTAATCGAAGAAAAAAACGTAAGCTTTATTCGTCTACAATTTACAGATATTCTTGGCACTATCAAAAACGTTGAGATTCCTGTAAGCCAATTAGACAAAGCACTAGAAAACAAAATGATGTTTGATGGCTCATCCATTGAAGGCTTCGTACGTATCGAAGAATCAGATATGTATTTATATCCTGATTTAGATTCTTTCGTAGTGTTCCCTTGGACTTCTGAAAAAGGGAAAGTAGCACGTTTCATCTGTGATGTATACACTGCTAAAGGCGAGCCATTTGCTGGTGACCCACGAAACAACTTAAAACGCATCCTTAAGAAAATGGAAGATATGGGATTCTCAAGCTTCAATTTAGGACCTGAGCCAGAATTCTTCTTATTCAAATTAGATGCAAAAGGTGAACCGACATTAGAAGTAAATGACCATGGTGGTTACTTCGACTTAGCACCAACTGATCTTGGTGAAAACTGCCGTCGTGATATCGTATTAGAGCTAGAAGAAATGGGCTTCGAAATTGAAGCATCTCACCATGAGGTAGCTCCAGGACAACACGAAATTGACTTTAAATATGCAGACGCAATTACAGCTTGCGACAATATCCAAACGTTTAAATTAGTTGTTAAAACAATTGCTCGTAAACACGGTCTACATGCTACATTTATGCCAAAGCCATTATTCGGTGAAGCTGGCTCTGGTATGCACTTCAACGTTTCATTATTCAAAGGGAAAGAGAATGCATTCTACGATGAATCTACTGAACTAGGTCTTTCAGAAACAGCAATGCAATTCATGGCAGGTGTCCTTGCTCACGTTCAAGGCTTCACTGCTGTGACAAACCCAACAGTTAACTCTTATAAACGTCTTGTACCGGGTTATGAAGCACCATGTTATGTAGCATGGTCTGCTCAAAACCGTTCACCACTTATCCGTATCCCTTCAGCACGTGGTCTTTCAACTCGTGTAGAAGTACGTTCAGTGGACCCATCTGCTAATCCATATTTAGCGATGGCTGTTATTTTAGAAGCTGGACTTGAAGGTATTCGCCGTAGCTTAACACCACCAGCTGCTATTAACCGTAACATCTATGTGATGTCTGATGAAGAGCGTAAAGCGAATGGTATCGCAAACTTACCACCAGCACTTGATGATGCTCTAGCATTACTTGCTAAGGATGAAGTAGCTCAAGCAGCTTTAGGTGAGCATATCTATGCAAACTTTAAAGAAGCAAAAGAAATCGAGTTCGACATGTACCGTACAACAGTACACCAATGGGAACGCGATCAATATTTAAAAATGTACTAAAATTAGTAAACCGAGTACCTAGTAAAAGGTGCTCGGTTTTTCTAATGAAATGAGCGTTAAATAGTAAACCACATTATAGAGTAAATATGCGATGAGGTATTTTTATCCTCATCGCATATTTATTAATAGCCCATATGATGATGACCCATATGATGATGACCCATATGATGATGGTCCATGTGATGGTGATGGTGTCCCATATGGTGATGATGATGCATATGGCAAGGATCAGGTGGCATTTCACAAAGTGTATGAGTTTCGCAACATTCATTCACTACAGACTCCGTGCAAGGGAAATGATACTGATGATCAATTATATGTTTATTTACTGTTGTGACATGTGCTGGCTGTACATGTGGTACAACTGTATGGATGTAATTAGTGCGTACAAATTCCTCCGGTGGACAACAATGTGGTGGTTCAAATTGAGTTGGACATGTAACTGGTGGACAACAATGTGGACCTTTTGCATGATGATGGTGATGCATATGTTGCATATGTTGCATATGATGCATACGTCTATCCATGGTAAAACCTCCTGTTTTGATAAGTTGTGGTTCATAATTAACATATGAGATGAAAGACAATGTGGTCTATTTGTATGCCTATTAAGGGCTGGTTAAATCTCTTAGGCAATTAAAATAGATATGATTCATGGAGGGTTTCACCAAATTTTAACTTCTTTTAGACTTCAGTTACTGTAAAATTGAGCTTTGTTGAAAGGGAATGGTGCAAAGAAGAAATGCAAATAATATTAGCAGAGAATAATAATAATATTAAAATTTTTGATTGAATAAAAATGCATTTTGTTGTAGAATTAACCGAAGTATTGTAGGTTTACGATATTTTTTAAGTTCATAAAAATGAAAGATAATGATTATTCTAAAAGACTTAATGCATAAAATTTTGCATTGAGGATGTTAATTATAAAAAGTAGTGTTTGGGCATTCCTTTATTACTTTTTAAAGGAATGTTTTTTATTTTATCCTTCATTAACTACTCGTAAATGCCCGATTGATGAATGAAACATTTTATACAGATATACATTTCTTGGTGGTTTTACAGTACCTAACAAGCTAGATGTATAAAACTTCGAAAAAACCAAAAGAAATGAGGCTTTAAATGATGAAAAAATATCCTACTTCTTCATACTTTTTCTTCATAATTCCGTCTCTTATTGGTGTACTTTTATTTATGACACCAATCTTAACGGAAGATGGATGGAAAGTTCCAATTGCTATTTTAGCAAGTTTATTAGCAGGTTTTGTTGCGCCTGTTATTAGTTATTTTACTATAATTATGTTTGCGATTTCGGCAATTGGTTCACTCATTGCTAAACTTATTCCTCGAAATCATACAAAAGAGCCTAGTATTTTATCTACATTATTTTATGTAAATTGGTTTTGGACAATTATAAGAGTCATTGGTTTAGTATTTGCTTCAATGGTAGTGTTTGATTTTGGACCATCAATGATTAATAATAAAAATACTGGTGGATTATTAATGAATCCAGATGATGGTTTAGTTACATTTTTATTTACGATTTTCTTATTTGCTGGAATACTATTACCATTTTTAACGAACTTCGGATTACTTGAATTTTTCGGAACGATGATGGTAAAAATTATGCGTCCGCTCTTTAAAAGCCCTGGCCGTTCATCGGTTGATGCACTTACATCGTGGGTTGGTGACGGAACAATTGGCGTTCTGATGACGAGTAAGCAATATGAAATGGGGAACTACACAAAGAAAGAGTCTGCCATTATTGCAACGAGTTTCTCTGTAGTATCTATAACATTTTGTATTGTAGTATTAGATACAGTGGATTTAGCACGCTATTTTATTCCATATTACTTAACGGTTGTGCTTTGTGGTCTTGTGTTAGCAGTAGTGATGCCACGAATTTTCCCGCTTGCTAACAAAGAAGATACTTATATCGACGGTACACCAGTAGATTTATCACGTGAGGAATTACCTGAAGGTTATAATTCGGTGTCCCATGGCTTAGAAAATGCTTTAGCTGTTGCGCATGCCAATCGTAACCCACGCCAATTTTTAAAAGATGGGATTAGAAATGTCTTGGATTTATGGGTTGGTGTAGCACCAGTCGTTATGGCATTTGGTACGGTTGCTTTAATGCTTGCTGAATTCACGAATGTTTTTGCATTTTTAGGCAAGCCGTTTGAACCAATTTTAACTGTGCTTGGTTTACCAGAAGCAGCTGAGGCAGCACAAACGATGGTTGTTGGCTTCGCTGACATGTTCTTACCCTCCATTTTAGGAGCAGGAATTGAGGCTGATTCTACACGCTTTGTGATTGCTGTTGTTTCTGTGACACAGCTTATTTATATGTCTGAAGTCGGTGGCCTTATTTTAGGTACAAAAATTCCACTGAAGTTTTTAGATCTAGTTATTATTTTCTTAATGCGTACAATTATTTCACTACCAATCGCAGCATTAGTTGCACATATACTCTTTTAGACTAAAAAGGCAATTGTTCGAATTTTACTAACGCGAACAATTGCCTTTTGCTATAGTAAAATTCATACGAAAAAGGAGAGTATATAAAAAAATAACAGTGAACAAAAGACAACTTGCACATAAATTCAAGGAGTTGGGAAAAACTACGCTTAAAGTGATACTGAGGTGATAAAATGGACAGAATTTTTTCTCTCTGCTTAAGTTCCTGTTATTTGTTATTTTCTCAACCTAGTGATGCCTATATAAAAGACTCGCCCAGTTCATATGAAGAAGTCTATCCTGAAATAGGCTATAAAACGGTTGAAGGAGCTGCCTCCGATTTTGAACGGCACTTTCATCAAGGACTAAAGCTACCACTTCGAGTACCTCCTATTAGTTTTACACATCATTTTGGTCGCTTTAATGACCTTGATGGTGACATGAACGATTTTTTTGAAGTGACATTTATTAATCATCAACTTCCGGAGCATCATTATAAAATAACGGTTCGACCTATTCAGTATAAGTTTCCAGTTAAAAAGGAAAGTGTTGTCAACACTTTCGTTTTGAAAAATGGAACGACTTCAATTTATATGGAAATTTCAGGTTTTAATGTACTTATTTTCGAAAGAGAAGAATGGCAATATATGTTGTGGATTGACAAGAGAGTTTCAAATAAGGTGACACCTGAAGTGTTAGTGGATATTGCCAATTCAATTGACTATACAACGCAAGAGGATGAACAGGATTAATATAAAAAATGCCAAGTTCAAGATGTACTTTGTAAAAAAGCATTGGGTATTAATTTCCCAATGCTTTTTATTCGGTGTTACACATTATATAAAATTAGGAGATACTTTTAATGGTATTTGACCACGAGTAAACATCGAGCAATAAAGGAGCCTTTATCCACTCATTCAGTAATCATTATGCTGGATTGACTGAAGCATTTCGCATTGCCATTGTTATGATAGAGTAGAGTAATGTACTAATAACTAATAAACCACTTAATAGAGCAAAGCCTGATATATTTGATAGGAAATCAAACAAAGAAGAATACCACTTGAAAATGATTGTAACAATTGTCGTTAAGCCGAGTAACCCTACAAAACTGTAACCGCCAATAGTTCCTAAGCGATAAAAGACAACATTCAGCAAAAGGCCAGCAGTTAAGAAGAAAATCAGTAAAATAGAGTCTAATGCCATCGTTTGAAAAAATGATGGGGAATGATTTAAAAGTAAAATAGGATGAATAATGAAAATTTCAGAGACAGAAGTAATTACTTTTTGAATACAACCAATCATAAAGGAACCAATTAAGCT
Organism: Lysinibacillus sp. Bpr_S20; assembly: GCF_023337835.1. Lineage (NCBI taxonomy): Bacteria > Bacillati > Bacillota > Bacilli > Caryophanales > Bacillaceae > Lysinibacillus > Lysinibacillus sp. Bpr_S20. The sequence continues at coordinate 141,964 of NZ_JALNLQ010000010.1, read as the reverse complement.
CCAACAGATGAAAAAGAGCCCCACATTCAACATAAATTGTAAGCGACTTAAACCAAGTCTTAAAAAATAGGATAAGGTTTTATTTAGTAATTTTGCTGTCATGACACAGGAAAAAATATAAACAGGGATAGAAATCATGATGGAAAAAGAATAAACATGCAGTTCAAAAAAAGTATCTATGAAAAGTGAAAATAGGACGATTGAAAATAAAATGCACCAAAAAGTTATAATTTGTTTTTTATAGCTTTGAAATAATACATACAAACTGCCCTTTACTGTATTCATTTACTAGTCCCCGCTTTCTGTTGTTTACTTAAATACACCAACATATCGTGTAATGAAACACGTTCGAGCCTAATATTTTGTCCTTCAATGGATTGACCATCAGTGAAGATAATTGCCGTTAGCTCCTGCATAAACGTATGCTTATAAATAATCTTTAGACCATTAATTGCCTGCTCAACATCAGAAGGACTACCTTTTACTGCAACAATTTGCTCATGCCATTCCTCAGCAGTTTTCTGAAGCAATAATTGTCCTTCGTGTAAAATAAGTATTTCTTCAAATAGCTCACTTGCCTCATCAATTAAATGGGTAGATAAAATAAAAAGTCTTGGATTTTCGGTTTGTTGTTCAATCAATAAATCATAAAAAGTATTTCGTGCAGCTACATCAAGTCCAATATAAGGTTCATCGAAGATCGTAATCCCTGCATTACTTGCAAAGCCTGTGATAATGCCTAACGCAGACACCATTCCTTTCGATAAACTGCGAACCTTGTCCTTTGGATTTAGCGCAAAAACCTCTAGTAGCTCCATTGCAAGATTCTCATCCCATTTTGGATAAAAGAAGCTATTCGCCTTTAATGTTTGGGCAATTGTCATTTCCTCTTGAAAGTTTCCGCTCTCTGCAACAAAACAAATATCACGTAGCGTTAAAGGTACATTGAAAACATTCTCTCCATTGACAGATAGGTTACCGTTAGTTGCAGTAATAAGCCCTGATAATAAGTTTAAGAATGTGGTTTTACCAGCACCATTATGACCTAAAAATCCTATAATTTTAGGTCCTTCAATTGTAAAAGAGATATTTTTTAAAGCTTCCTTTTGTCTATAGGATTTACTAACATTTTTCGCTTCGATTTTCATAAGTTAACCCCTTTGTAACATATTTTGTAATTCTTTATCTGAAATACCTAATCGTATCGCTTCTTTTTTCAATGGCTCTATATGTTGCTTAAAAAAAATTTCCTTGCGCTCCGCAATTAATATGTCACGTGCGTCAGTACTAACAAACATGCCGACGCCACGTTTTTTATAAATTACCCCTTTATCTACTAATTCGTTCACTCCCTTTCCAGCTGTTGCAGGATTAATTTGATATTCCTTTGCAAATTCATTAGTGGATGGAATGCGATCTTCGGGTTGTAGGTGTCCATCTAAAATTCCATCCTCTATTCGTTCGCGAATTTGTTGGAAAATGGGCTTTTCATTGTTTAAAGAGTGAATCACAATCCACCTCCTTGTGTTAATTGGTTAATTACTTGTGTAACTAACTGTATAACGTGAGGATATTTTTGTCAATGCCATATTGTGAAAAAATTGGTTGACTGAATGCGTTTATTAAGTTAATATAACTAGCGAATAAGAAAGAGGTTCATAGCGCATACCCTCTATAAAAAACTATGGATGATGTCATCTACGCCATATCCCAAAAATGCGGATATGGCGATTTTTTTTTATTAGGATTCACGCACAATGGACTTCTCACAATTGAGGAGGCATTTTTTATGACAGGAAGAAAAGAAGAACAAGGCTTACAGGACTTAACACTCCTTGGTAACCAAAATACAAAATATTTATTTGAATACTCACCGGAAATACTTGAAGCAGTCGATAATTTACATACGACAAACGATTTTTTTGTGAAATTTAATTGCCCGGAATTTACGAGTCTATGTCCAATGACAGGGCAGCCTGACTTTGCGACAATGTATATATCGTTTATTCCAGATAAAAAGCTAGTCGAGAGTAAATCATTAAAGCTCTATTTATTTAGCTTCCGTAATCATGGGGACTTTCATGAGGATTGCGTGAATATCATCATGAATGATTTAATAAAACTAATCGAGCCACGTTATATTGAAGTATGGGGTAAGTTTACGCCGCGTGGTGGCTTGTCCATTGACCCTTGGTGTAACTATGGTCGCCCAGGTACAAAATATGAAAAAATGGCAGAGCATCGTTTGATGAACCACGATATGTATCCTGAAAAGGTGGATAATCGCTGATGCTTTACTATTTAAACGGATTGTTTGTTGGCTTTTTAATTTTAGCTAATGTGTTAGCTGTTAAAGTGTTTAGTATAGGTGAATGGATAGTACTTCCGGGTGCAGCAATTTTAATCATTTTCACTTATCCTCTTATTGATGTGATTTGCGAGGTATATGGTAAAGAAGCGGGCAGTCGCACGGTCAGAACTGGGCTTATGGCACAAGTGTTTGCAGTATGCTTTATCGCTATTGCCATTGAACTACCACCAGCACAAGCTTTTGCTCATCAGCAGGAGTTTGAGATAATTCTCGGTGGGAGTATGCGTGTCATTATTGCAAGTCTTGTAGCCTATACGGTCAGTGTTAATTTGGATGTAGTCATATTTAATAAACTAAAAGAAAAGCATGGAAACGGTAAGTTATGGCTTAGAAACAATGCGTCTACGATGTTAAGCCAACTCATCGATACGGTCATATTTATTTCGATTGCCTTTTATGGAATAATGCCATTTAAAGTGTTACTGACATTATTTATCACACAATATCTGTTTAAATTTTTAGCGTCTATTGTAGCAACACCACTTGTTTATGGGTTAGTTTTCGTTGCAAGAAAACGTAAAGGCTTAGAACCTTCTCATTACTAAAGTGTTGAAAATGGTTTCTATCGCTTCGTCATCACTCCGCCAAATAATGTCGGTTCAATTTATCGCTATAATTTTTGACTTAATAATATCTCGACAACAAAAGCCATCTCAATACTGAGATGGCTTTTACTTGCCAATTAAATAAGCACTAAAAGGCAAGAACGAAAGTATTTTTAGAATGAAAAGTTATTGAAATTATAAGTGGATTCATCATCATGAAGTGTTGTGTTTGCTGCATAGAAAATACTTACTACTACAAATGGAATATAACAAATTGATCTAAAAAATTTAGGAGGCAGCTTAACTTAATAGCATTTTGCTAAAATAATATAAATGCTGTCGTCGCGAAACATAATAGTATCCTAAAAAATTGATAGTACGAATTTTTGATATAGCCATTAATAATTTCCGTATTCGTTGTAACAGGTAATAACACAATCGATAAGCAGGCAATTGCCCTCAAAACATTCCGCGCATTTACCATCTCATTACTCACATATGTCAAGTTTGAAGGCATCAATCAACAAGATGCACCCTAAATCTATATGACTAAAGTACTCATCGTAAAACCATTTGATATATAAGTTTGGAAATTTTTTATAACAGGTTCCGAGTTACATAATCTGCTCTGAAGTTGATGGAACGCTCATCGAATCTCTGTTATTCCACGTTTATCGCTCCATTTTTGCATATGTGCCATATGAAGGTGAAACATATACTAGGGTGAGAAGGGGGGGAGGTGAGCAATTATGAGAATTAACTGGAAGATCCGTTTTCAGCATAAACCATTCTTAATTGCGTTTTTTTCGTTGATTGTATTACTCGCTCAGCAAGTAGCTGCTATTTTTGGCTACGATATAACAAGTGCAATGAGTGAGCAAGCAATGACGATCGTCAATACCGTATTATCAATTTTAGTTTTAATAGGAGTTGTCATAGATCCAACTACACGGGGAACCAGCGATAGTCAACGTGCTTTAATGTATCGAAGACCTAGATAATAAAAAGTAAAATTAAATTAAAAGTGTAATTTTACAATATAAATAAATGTGTTATAATGGTAAAAAATTGATAAAGCAGGGAGGATGATTGAGTGTCACTTGAAATGGAGCGGAGGGTTGCCAAGCTCGAGCAAGAAATGATGGATTTACGGCAGGAAGTAGAGAGCTTAAGGCGTCAGCAAAATGTTGAAAAACCTAGTACATTAAGTGCCAAGAAACCCATGATTGATCAATTTGCGCCAAAACCAGCGCAAAACCTAAAGCCAAATTCAGAGTTGAAACCGAAGCCAAGAACTATGACAGATCCAGAAAAAAAGGTGCAACCACAGCGATCGTTGGAAGAGCGTATGATGTGGGCACTTCCAAAATTATTTATGGTCATTTTAGTGATGGGTGTGCTGTGGGGTCTTAAGCTTGTGAGTGATTATGGCTATTTATCGAATGAGGTTAAAATCATCCTCGCCTACGCATTATCGCTTGCCTTAGCTGCAATAGCTTATATGCTAGAGCGTAAAAAGATTGGCTCATCGGCCGTGACCATTTCTTTATACGGTGGGGCATTTATTGTTGGAATCTTAACAACAGCTGCTAGTGCGATATTGTATGAAATCATCGGTTTAACGATGGCACTTTGCATTACCGTAGTTTATATCGGCTATGGTATTGTTATTAGTTATTTAAAGAAAAACGAAGTACTAACTATATTTGTAGCGTTTACCTCATTATTGCTACCTTATTTACTAGAATATATGAACTTTAGTCCTATAATTATCTTAATCTATGTGGTTGTGCTCTTTACGATGCTGCAATTTGTCATTTATCAACATAAGCAGAAATTGGCACTCTATATAGCTTCCTTTTTCTCCGTGCTAGCTGTCAGCATTATAGCGTTTATGAACCAGGATAATCGAGTTGTTTTTGCAATAGGTTTCCTGATTGTTCTATCTATTTTTTACACGAGTTGGTGCCGTTTATACAATGCAGAATCGAAATTGAAATATATGCATGTCGGACTTCAATTTAGTATAGGAGCCTTTAGTTTATTGCTCTTAAACTTTATTATTCGTCCCATTAATTATAGTGAGGCACTTTTACTCATAGTAGTTTGCTTGTTTGCAGCTTTAGCGGGTTATGGCTATAAGCAAAAATGGCAGGAGGCATTTGATAGTGCCGTAACACTCGCATTTATGACATTATGTAATACGCTACTAGTTATGAATTTGCCGGAGAAAGTGGATTATTTGCTAATTCCGTTCATTACCTTTGCTGGCGTTATGATGAGTTTACGCCTACGAATTAGTATGATGAAGGTTGTCAGCTCATTTTCTTTTATGATTACACTCGCTTTAAGCTTTATAATTCATGAGCCAACACCATTTTTCAGCATAGATCATGCTAGTTTGATCATGCCAGGAATATATCTCCTGATTATTTATCTATATGCAAGACGTCCAAAAGAGACACTGACATCCTTTGAAAAATTTATGAAAGAAATGTTTATGGTAGATATTGTGGCAGTTCTGACGACTGGTTATTTCTTAGCCTATATCGGAAAGCTCGATGTAACGTACTTTGCAGGTGTTGGTCATATTCCACATCTAATGTGTATTATCCTAGCTTTACTTTTTACAGGATCACTTTTAGTGTCAACAAAATACAAAGGGCGTGCATTAACACCTGTCCTTAGTGTATTTTTCATTCTTTTTACACTAATGCTTGAAGTTATTCCGTATAATATGCAGGGTATCGAGTGGTTAAATATAGTAACGAGAATCGTCTATATCGCTGTTATCGTAGCAATTATGATTGATTTACTGATGAAGGGACGCATTTATCAGACCTATCATGCGCAAATGGAGAAGTTACTAGACCCGATCGTAAGTGCAAGTGTTGTATTTACGATGATATCCATTTGGGGTCTCATATCACAGCTTTCCTACAACAGTTTGCTTGATTGGAAACTAAGCATTGCCTTCACAACGATTACATTATTCCTAACAGCCAGTATTTCACTATGGCTTAGCACCGTGCGTGACTTACGAACATTACGCATGACAGGTCTTGTCATCTTAGTCTTTGCGTTTATTAAGCTTATATTCTTTGATTTGTCAGCACTAGACTTACTAATACGGGCTGTTCTATTTATCACGATCGGTGGGATAGGGTTGCTGTTGTCGGGTAGGTTGTTAAGGAAATAAAACAGAGTTATTTAGAGTATCATTCAATTACGATACTCTAAATAACTCTTTATTGTTTAATAGCATTGTATACATCGAATATTGAGGTAAATGGAAGTTTAGATTATGATAGATAATAAAGAGTGGTTAGAATATTTGTAATTATTAGTATAATGAATAGAACCTGAATTAACGGTAGAGCCTCAAAATACATGCGCTTCGAATACAGCATTATTTGTAATAACATTTAGCTGTTCTTGCGTATCCGTACGAGTAACGACGTTTGATAATGAAGGACAACCATAAATTTAGGCCTAAGCAAAAAGTCGAATCCAGACGCAATACTTTAAATGTATGAGCGTCTATTAGTATAGGAGGACCTGAAATGGAAATTGCTTATACAGTTACAGTTTTAATACTTGGGTTCGTTCTTGGCTCATTTTTTAATGTCGTTGGCTTACGTGTGCCGTTGAAGGAGTCCATTGTCCATCCACCATCGCATTGCACTTCTTGTAAAAGGCAGTTGACAGCGCTTGATTTGGTGCCTGTTTTGTCTTATGTATTTTTAGGTGGAAAATGTCGTAGCTGTGGACAAAAAATTTCTTGGATGTATCCATTGATGGAACTTATCACGGGCGTATTATTTGCATTTGCTTATTGGCAATTAGGCTTTAGTGCAGAATTTTTCGTAGCGCTTTTATTCATTTCATTATTAGTCATTATTGTTGTGTCGGATTTTGCTTATATGCTTATTCCCGATAAGGTGTTATTATTCTTTTTACCATTGCTAGTTTTTGGACGAGTGATCTCTCCTTTGTCTCCATGGTGGGACAGTATAGTAGGTGCTGTAGTGGGTTTTAGCATATTGTATTGTATAGCTGTTCTATCAAAAGGTGGAATGGGTGGAGGCGATATTAAATTATTCATTTTACTTGGTCTCGTACTCGGTTCAATACATACAATTCTTACACTGTTTATAGCTGCTGTGATTGGTATGATTGTTGGAATCGTTGTGTTAAAGGTAAGCGGACAAGGAAGAAAAACGCCTATACCCTTCGGACCTTCTATTGCTGTAGCTGCTATTATTATCTATTTCTATGGGGATGCGTTGATGAATTGGTATCTCGGTTTTTGGTAATTAATCGTGGGGGATTCCTTCAATATAGTCTTCCCTAAATAAGCTTTTACAGGTAGTTCCAAAGATATGATCATGGAGGAGATATGATGAAACCAATTATCGGTATAACGGCTTTTGCGGAGGATGATTTGTCCTCAAGATTAAATGCTGCTTATAGCAAAAGTATAATTGAAGCTGGGGGTGTCCCACTTATAATTCCGCTTGGGGTGGAAGAGGATGTAGCGCAAGTTTTATCGTTGACAGACGGATTATTACTATCGGGTGGCTATGATGTACACCCATTCCTTTTTAACGCAGAACCTACACCAAAATTAGGGAAGGTTCATCCAGAACGAGATTCAGTGGAGCTTGCTTTAATGAACGCGGCCAAAATTCGCAAAATGCCGATTCTAGGAATCTGTCGAGGGCTTCAAATACTAAATGTTGCATTTGGAGGCACGCTCTATCAGGATATTGAAAGTGAATATCATAGCAGAAAATTAATAAAGCACACGCAACAGGCAGCACGAGGCATTACAACACATTATGTAAATTTAACACCTGATACATTATTAAAGACGATTATTGAGGAAGAAAAAATAGCTGTAAATTCATTTCATCATCAGGCCATAAACGTAGTAGCAGAAAAATTGAAAGTGGTAGCGAAATCAAGCGATGGCATTGTTGAAGCGGTAGTACACGAAGATTTACCATTTTGTCTAGCAGTACAGTGGCATCCTGAAGAGCTAGCTATTGCAGGAGATGAAGGTTCAAAGAAACTATTTGCTGCATTTGTAAAGGCAAGTTTGAAGTTTAAGGTAGAGGCATAAAAGAGGATTTAGAAGTAGCAGAGAATGAAAATATTTGTAAAAAATGGGGTAAAAGCATTATATCAGCCAAACGAGAGTCAACTAACTTTTGTTCATGACAGTCTAAAATATTCAATTCGTATGGAAAGTGAAATAACACAAGATTTCACCATGCAGGATTTGCTTGAAATGGCTAATTCAATGTTTTAAAGGCTATCACCATAACGTGTGGTTGATTTCCGTTCCGGCTGGGCGCTTTGTAGCTGCCGCTTTGCTTTCGCACAGATAAAACATTTGTAGCTGCCGCTTTGCTTTCGCACAGATAAAACATTTGTAGCTGCCGCTTTGCTTTTGCTACAGAAAACATTTGTTGCTGTCGCTTCGCTTTCGCACAGATAAAACATTGCCGCTGCCGCTTTGCTTTCGCGCAGAGCTTCCTGGGGGCGTCCGATGAGCCTTCGTTCCCCTATCGCTGATCCCCAAGGAGTCCGCCCAGCCTCCACTCCAATCAACGTATATACATGTAGTACGTTTTTACAAATGTCAACCTCAACTTTTCGTGGATGAGCTATAAACCCTAAGTGTAGGAATCCATTTTAAAGTGGGTTCTTTTTTAGTGTAAATAGCACTCAAAACATAAGAAAAAGAGGAATATGCCCATCTGTGAACATAATATCCTCTTGTTATATTTTAATATTGAGATACTTTTAATGTACACGACGATAAAGACCTACAACATGTCCCAAAATAGAAACTTGGTCTACGATAATTGGCTCCATTGTTACATTTTCAGGCTGTAAACGAAAATGATTTTTTTCCTTGAAGAAACGTTTTACAGTTGCCTCATTTTCCTCAGTCATTGCTACGACAATATCACCGTTATCAGCAGTAGCTTTTTGTTTAACAATCACTAAATCCCCGTCTAAGATGCCAGCTTCAATCATTGATTCACCCATAATTTCTAGCATGAATAATTGATCTTCACTTGTACCATAAATATCTGGTAGCGGGAAATATTCATCGATATTCTCAACAGCAGTTATCGGAGAACCTGCAGTAACCTTCCCGACTAGTGGGACATGTATAACTTGTTGCTTTTGAATAGAATCCTCAGGTTCTAAAATTTCAATTGCACGGGGTTTAGTTGGATCGCGTCGAATTAAGCCCTTTTGCTCTAAACGAGCTAAATGTCCATGAACTGTTGAGCTTGAAGCAAGTCCAACTGCTTCACCAATCTCGCGGACAGATGGTGGATACCCCTTTGAGCGCACTTCTTCTTTAATGAATTCTAATATGGCCTCTTGTCTTTTCGAAACTTTTTTCATAATTGCTCACCTCTTTTTTAATCATTCTACTTATTAATAGTATAACAGAATGCGAACACTTAAGCAAACATAGGTTCGAAAAGTGTTTGACAAAAACATTTGTTCGTATTATTATGAGAACATATATTCCGAACAAACATTCTCGAAAAGGGGTTATAAACATGAACTGGTTAAAGAAAAATCCACATATTACAACTTTATTAGGAGCTTGTCTACTTTTTGCAGCATACCTTTTTATAACAGACCCAGGTGATGTAACGTACACAGAAATTGAAATCGCACATGGTGATAGCTTATGGTCGTTAGCCGAACAGTACCGTGGTAAAATGAAAACGGATGAATGGATTAAGCTTGTAAAGGCGGAAAATGAATTAACGAACGTACAAATTATTGCGGGTAAATCCATAGTAATCCCAGTAGTAGGTGACCAACCTTACCCTATAAATTCAATTGAAATTGCGAGAAACGAAAAATGATAAATAATCAACAATCGGCTGTTGTCTATTGCCGTGTGAGTACAGAAAAAGAGACACAACATTCCTCGTTAGAGCGTCAGCAGGATGAGTTGATGCGCTATGCTAAAGAACAAGGTTACGTAGTTAAACATGTTTTTAAGGACAAACATAGCGGCTATGATGTAGAACGTGAGGGTCTGCTAGAAATGCTCGATTTCATAAAAGAAAAAGAAATAAATGCATTATTTGTGCAGGATGAAACACGTTTAGGACGTGGAAATGCTCGAATGGCAGTGTTGCACTTATTGCAGAAAACTGAAACGGATGTTTTTTCGATGCGAGATGCGGGACCTTTACAATTAAATGAAATGGATACGATGCTCCTAGAAATTTTAGCAATTGTTGAAGAGTATCAGCGCAGAATCCATAATGCTAAAATACGTCGTGGTATGCGTCGTGCCGTTGAAAATGGCTATCGCCCTGAAAATAATTTATCTAACCGTGGAAATCCAAACGGTCAGGAACGTAAGGATGTACCTGTGGAGGAAATTGTCAACCTGCGTAATCGAGGCTTTACCTTTGAGGAAATTGCTATGACTCTTAGAGGTCTGGGCTTTGATGTAAGCAAAGCTACAGTCCATAGGAGATATCGGGAACATCAAAAGGGAATCGAATCAATAAAGTAACGTTTTAATCAGTGGGCGTTTCATCGTCCTACTGATTTTTTGTATGTTTAAAGGTCTAGACAAAGATAAAGGACCGAGCAGGAACGAGTCGAGAGACGAATACCATTATCGCAATGATAAAGAACTGTTTCCAATAGAAAAAAAGAGAAGTAGTGATTTTTCTACCTCTCTTTCTCGTATTTTCTCTTTACCCACAAAATTGAGTTGATTCAATCAATCTCTTAAGCCCATTCCTCATCTAAGGCAGCATAATAGTATTCATCCCACCACTCATCCTTGTATGGGATGCATTTTTTAAAATAACCTTCGCGTCTCATACCGATTTTCTCCATCACTCGATAGGATGGGATATTTTCTGGCTGGCATGTGGCAATAATTCTATGAAGTTTCATTTCATTAAATCCGTAGTCCAGTATAGCTTTTGCCGCTTCAGAGGCGTATCCGTTATTGTAATAGTTCGGATTTAAAACCCAGCCAATCTCATAAGTATGATCACCAAAATATTGATGGAAGGCAATATGACCAATCACAGTATTTTCGCTTTGTAAAATAACAGGATAGTGTTTTGCTTTTTCACCGCTATTTTCAGAAACAAACTTTTTTGCTGCTTCCTCATTAAAAACGCCCTCTGGAATATACTTCATCACATCTGGATTTGACGTATATTCATAGACAGCTTGCCAATCTTGAATTTCAAATTCTCTTATTACTAGTCTGTTTGTTTTGATAAACATTTCTCTTTCCCCCAAGTAATGAAAATTTCAAACCTTTATAAAAATATTATAGAGTATTATTCTTATTAATCAGCTCATTAATCTTTTTATTCATTTTTTTTACTTCAGATTGGTTATATAAATAAAATAACAGCCAAACAAGAGTAAAAAGCAAAACGCTAAAGAATAGCATTAATATAGTTATTGCTATAGATGATGTTGGAAGCCAATTTAAAAATAGCGCAACAACAATAAAAGTACTTATAGTAATTGAAAAATGGATACCTGTTTGTAATAAAAAAGTTAAACGTTCTACTTGATAAATATAGGATGGTAATACACAAGCAAGCCCCACAATAATTGAACCTATAGCTTGTTGTATAAAGTTAGCTGTAGTAGCTTTAAAAAAAATATTTCCAAAAATCCAAGAACCAAAAAGATTAATAAATACAAAAACTGTACAGCCCATACTTACACCAAACGCTACATTTTTAAAAAAATGCATCTATCTTAAACCCCCAAACGCTTTTTAAATTGCTTTCGATAATTACGAGAAATAACTTCTTTAATTCCTAAAACTAGCTCAATTTCCATTGTTCCGTTAAATGAAGCTTCGATATTTTTGACTTTTGCTAGATTAATAATTGCAGATTTAGAAATCCGTATAAAATTATTCCCTAATTGTCGCTCTAATTCATATAAAGGTTTGTTCACAATGAGTCGATTATTTTCTTCATCATATAAAGCTAATTCTCTTCCTTCGGTTCGAATAACAATTATTGAATTTGGATCAACGATATATGTTTTATTATTTGCTATTCCTGTTAAAATTTGTTCTTCTTGCTCTTGTTGTAATAAAGAAATAGCAGCTTGTATCGTAGGAGTAAGTTTTGCTGTACAAATTGTTACATGCGGCTCTTCATACTCTGAATCTATTTGTACCTCTATTTTCAGCTTTATCACCTCCCAAAAAAATTATAGCATATACAGCATTTTGGAAAATGCAGGTCATGCTTTGTAAAAGGCAACTTACACAATCATAACAACATGTTACGCCAAACGTATTGTTGGCATATTTTGCGTTCGTTATATTGAGTTCAGGTAAGATGTACTGCAAACGAAATAGAGGTCTAAACAAAATTGGGGCATGAATTTTTCGGAAAAATGAGTATTCGGCAAGTTCATGGTTAGGAGGCTAGGGCTATTATGAATGGATTAACTACTTCAAGTGAAAGAAATAAAACTAGTTGGATACTAGTATGTATTTCAACGATGCTCACAGCAAGTATAATCTTTTGGTATTTTAATAATCCTGAAGGTTTTATTGAAAATGGAATTGGCTTTAGGACAGATGTATTTTCGAATATATTTATTTGGATTTTTGCGCTTTTTATTTTAATGGGATACATTGCTTATACATGCATTGCAATACCTTTCGTAAAAGCACACTTATTTACTATTTCTTGGCTTAAAGTAATTGGAGTATGGGCTGCTATTGTGGGAGGGATAGTGGAAGAAGTTATATTTAGACATTTACTTATGGAATACTTATTAACTATTGGAGCTTCAGACGTAATGCAAATACTAATTTCGGGGATACTCTTTGGAATTGCTCACGGTCTATGGGTACTTTTGAAAGGGGATTGGAAGTTTGCTTTACCTGCTATTATAAGTACCACAATTTTGGGAAGTCTTCTCGCAATGCTTTATATTATGGCTGGAAGAAGTACATTTGCACCAATCTTAGCTCATATTTTGATTAACATGTTTATTGAACCATGGCTAATGTTATCTGCTGTTTCTGGAAAATGGGCTAGTAAATAAAGAACAATTTGATAATGTATATATACTTTAGAAACGTATAGCCATGACAGCGTGTCAGGCTAGTTATATGCCTTAACTTGCACCTTTTATAAGAAGGTGTTTTTTTATTTCCTGACGAGTGAGTATCGAATGAGGTATCAAAAGTTTGATTTTCCCTACACTATGTTTGTTAAAGAATAAACTGATACGAGAAAGGTTGGTATAACTGCATTCTAAGGGAAAACATGCTATACTTTGCATACCATATTCATTATGATATGTATTGAAAGGTGTGTAATTATGTTATCAAAAGAAAAAATTAACCGAATCAATGAACTTTCTGCTAAGGCTAAAAGTGGTACTTTAACAGAGGCAGAGGCGAAGGAACGAACAGCGCTTCGTAAGGAATATCTAGATACATTTAGAGCGACGATGCGTGATACAATTGAAAACGTAAAAGTGGTAGATGCAGAAGGAAATGATGTTACACCAGAAAAAGTGAAACAAGCGAAAAAAAATAAATTTCTAAATTAATGTGACACATTTCTATAAAGTATGTAACAAATCATTAATAGTATAACAAAAACATTGTTTTCTGAAGCAATGTTGACTAAACTGTATAAGAACAATATATAGGACGAGAAAGGATGTCACAACATAATGACTCAACATGCGGATCAATTAGCAATTAATGCTATCCGAACTTTGTCAATCGATGCAATTGAAAAAGCAAACTCTGGTCACCCGGGTTTACCGATGGGGGCTGCGCCAATGGCTTATACGCTTTGGACAAAACAACTTCGCCATAATCCAGCTAATCCAAAATGGTATAACCGCGATCGTTTTGTACTTTCTGCTGGTCACGGCTCAATGCTTTTATACAGCTTACTTCACCTTGGAGGCTACGGTTTACCAATGGAAGAAATTCAAAACTTCCGTCAATGGGATTCATTAACTCCGGGACATCCTGAATATGGTCATACTGTTGGGGTAGAGGCAACAACAGGTCCTCTAGGTCAAGGTATTGCTATGACAGTTGGTATGGCTATGGCTGAGCGTCATTTAGCAGCTACTTACAATAAACCAGGGCATGACATCGTGGATCACTATACATTCGCACTTTGTGGCGATGGCGATTTAATGGAAGGTGTTGCAGCTGAAGCGATCTCTTTAGCAGGTCACTTAAAACTTGAAAAGCTAATCGTTTTATACGATTCAAACGATATTTCTTTAGATGGTGATTTAGAAAAATCATTCTCAGAAAATGTCCAAAAGCGATTTGAATCTTATGGTTGGAACTATTTAAAAGTAGCTGACGGTACAGATGTTGAAGCAATTAATGCAGCGATCGAAGAAGCTAAAAAATCAACTGGCAAACCAACACTAATCGAAGTGAAAACTGTTATCGGTTTTGGTTCACCAAACAAATCAGGTAAAGCTGCTTCTCATGGTGCACCACTTGGACAAGAAGAGGTCGTTTTAACAAAAGCAGCTTATGAATGGGCACACGAGCCATTCCAAATTCCTGCTGAAGCATATGATACATTCGCAGCAGCAGCTAAAGTTCAAGGGGAACAACCTGAAGAAGCTTGGAATGCTAAGTTTGAAGCATATAAGCAAGAGTTCCCAGAATTAGCAGCACAATTTGAAAATGCAATGAATGGACAATTACCAGAGGATTTCGCTTCAGAATTACCAGTCTATGAAGCAGGTAAATCAGTAGCTACTCGTTCTTCTTCTGGAGATGCAATAAATGCAATTGCAAAGAAAACACCATCATTCTTTGGTGGTTCAGCTGACCTTGCTGGCTCAAATAAAACGACGATGAAAGACGCTGGAGATTTCTCTGCAGACGATTATGCTGGCCGTAATATTTGGTTCGGTGTACGTGAATTTGCAATGGGTGCAGCTATGAATGGTATGGCTCTTCACGGTGGTCTTAACGTATTCGGCGGTACATTCTTTGTATTCTCTGACTATGTTCGTCCAGCTGTACGTCTTTCTGCTCTAATGGGTCTTCCTGTTACTTATGTATTTACACATGACTCAATCGCTGTAGGGGAAGATGGTCCGACACATGAACCAATCGAACACCTTGCATCGTTACGTGCAATGCCAAACTTATCTGTTGTTCGACCAGCTGATGCGAACGAATCAGCGGTTGCATGGGAGCTAGCAGTAGCATCTGAAAAAACACCAACTGTTTTAGTATTATCTCGTCAAAACTTACCTGTTCTTGACGCATCTATTGATACAGTACGTGAAGGTGTTACTAAAGGTGCTTATACAGTATCTCCTGCGACAAAAGAAGTGGCAGATGCCATTTTAATTGCAACAGGCTCTGAGGTTTCACTTGCAGTTGAAGCTCAAAAAGCGCTAAAAGCTGAAGGCATGGATGTAGCAGTTGTTTCAATGCCATCGATGGACCGCTTCGAAAAACAAGACGCAGCTTACAAAGAATCTGTTCTTCCAAAAGCTGTAACAAAACGTCTTGCAATCGAAATGGGCTCATCATTCGGCTGGCATAAATACACTGGTTTTGAAGGAGACGTTCTTGCAATTGACAAGTTCGGCGCTTCTGCACCAGGTGAAGTAGTAATGGAAAAATACGGATTCACAGTAGACAATGTTGTAGCGAAGGTAAAAGCGCTATAATTCTTAAAATACCGCAATACTCAGTAGGTTAAATCTCCTCTGAGTACTGCGGTATTTTTTCATGTTTAGAGGCCTTCACTAAAGAAATCCAAATAGCTGCACAATGAATAAGAAGCATCACGACAAAACAATAAAAGCCCTTGGAACTTCCTTCTAGATTTAGCTCATCCGCGATAATACCACTAAACCAAAGCAGTTGACCTGAGACAATTATTGAGAAGCTTGCAAAAAGTAAACAAAACCAAATAGATACTTTTTTGATCATCACAATGATGAGTAGCAAAACAGCAAAAAGTAGAGTAGCTTCAAAAATAGGATCAAGAAGTGAAAACGTATGTTCATCTAAGAAATGCTTATAAGTAAATAGAGTATTCACACAATCCCTCCTTAAAAATAATAACGATTTTGGTAATAAAAGGTTTCGCAGATGGAAAAACGCTTCTAGTATTAATTTCATTTGGTATACAATAATAAATGTAGGAATTGAACTACAAATGTTGGGGGGATTTAAATGAATCCACAATCTATACTTTCACAAGTAAAGAAAACTTTCTCACAATTAGATTGTACAGGTGGCGGAGTTATTATTAAAAAACATGGTCAAACCATACTAGAAGAATATTTTGGTGTGCAAGGACAACAAAAGGACGCTAAAAAGGTAGGACCACATACTCTTTTTCATCTTGCGTCTGTTCGAAAAGCATATGTAGGGTTTGCTGTAGCATATGCGATTTACCATAACTATATTGCCTCAATAGATGATGAACTTAGCGATTATTTAGACGATGAAAAAGTCTTTGCGGATGTGTCGATTAGACATCTTCTAACACATACTCACGGTTTACGTCGTCAACATGGAATAGTAATGAAAGAATTCAAAGCAGGCTATAACTGGGCATATCGAGATATCAATGTAGAACTACTTGCCAAAGTCATATTAAAAGTTACTGGAAAAACTATTGCGCAAATAGTAGATGAGCAAGTATTACAGAAGTTGTCATTTACTGACACAGATTGGTTCAGTGAAAAAAACGAACAACATATTGAAGTAAAACATAATAATAGTCCATTTTGGTATGAAAGCGACATATGTGATGGTAGCAAAATGAATATGTATAGCTCATTAAGTGAATTAGCTAAATGGGGGCAAGTGCATCTTGATAAAGGAAGGATAAACGGAAAACAAATAATACCTGAAGAAATCATACAGCTAGTAACGACAATTCAATCCCCAAATACTAAACCAAAGAACCTACCAACTAATGGCTTTTTCTGGTTTGTTCAGCCTCACCAGAAAGAGGGGATTACAGAGTTAAGTCCAATATTGCCACAAGGAAGCTTTCAATTACTAGGTTATACAAGTGTTGCTATATTGGTAATACCCGATGAAAATATTGTGGCAGTTCGTGGATTTAATAGCTTTGGTTCTCCGGAAGGGTTTGATTATATGAAGGATATTCATGATTTTGGTTCAACTGTGTATCAATCAATTCTTTAACAATAAAAGGAGGGCTAGTAATGAAAAAGTATAGCGTAGTGTTATTTGATTTAGACGGTACAATATCTGATCCTAAAATAGGGATAACAAAATCTGTTCAATATGCTTTAGGAAAAATGGGTATAGTTGAAGAAGACCTTGATCAGCTTGAAACGTTTATTGGGCCTCCGCTGCAAGTATCATTTCGAGAAATATATGGATTGGATGATGTTCAAATTGAGCAAGCAATTGCTTATTACCGTGAACGTTTTATCCAAACTGGCATGTATGAGAATAAATTGTATCAAAATATATCATCTTTATTAGAATATTTACAGAAGGATGGTTATCAGTTAGCAATAGCCACATCTAAGCCAACAGTATTTGCAGAACAAATTATACAATATTTTAACCTTGAACATTTTTTTGACCTTGTCGCGGGCAGCAATTTGGATGGTACACGTTCAGCTAAAGGTGAAGTTATCGCATATGTACGCGAACATTTTAATGTAGTGAATATCGATCAATTAATTATGATTGGAGATCGTAAATACGATATTGTTGGGGCACATGAAAATCAAATTGATTCTATCGGTGTTACTTATGGCTATGGTTCACTTGAGGAGTTGACGGAAGCACAAGCAACATACATAGTGAACAGTGTAAACGAGCTACAAGAATTTTTTACGAAACTGCATTGATAGAAATGCAGTTTCGTATTTTTTTTAGAAAACAGACTAATCGCTGATACCCCGGGTAGAAACGCTGATAAAAGCATGGAAATCGCTGATACCCCGGGTAGAAACGCTGATAAAAGCATGGAAATCGCTGATAAACCAAGCAGAAACGCTGATAAAAGTGCAAAAAACGCTGATAAACCCAGCTAAATCGCTGATAAACCAAACGACCCAAGAAAAACTACTTCGCTAGACCATTTTGAAAAGCGTAAACAACTGCTTGTGTGCGATCTTGAACATCGAGCTTCGATAGAATATTACTGACATGTGTTTTTACCGTTTTTAAGGCGATGAATAAATCGTCAGCGATTTCCTGATTTGCTTTGCCTTTAGCCATTAGCAATAATACTTCCATTTCACGTTCGGTAAGCTGCTCATACAGTGGGGTACTATTGCCGTGGCGCATGCGATGCATCATTTTTGATGTTACTTCTGGCTCTAAAACGGTTTCGCCACCCATTGTTTTACGAATGGCATCGGCGATTTGCTTCGCATTGGATGTTTTTAAAATATAGCTGACTGCACCAGCCTCTAATGCAGGATAGACTTTGTCATCATCTAAAAAACTTGTTACCATCATAATTTTTGCTTCTGGCCATGCAGCTAAAATTTCTGCTGTCGCCTCGGCTCCTGTCATAACTGGCATCACATTGTCCATTAAAATAATGTCTGGACGCAGGGTAAGAGCACGTTCCACAGCCTCTTTGCCATTTTCGGCTTCTCCTACAACGGTGATATCTGGTTGTGCAGATAAATAGGCGGAAACACCAATCCGCACCATTTCGTGGTCATCCACTATTAACACTTGAATCATTCACTTCAACCTCCTTATGTAGAGGGATTTTAACCTCTACAATTGTACCTTCTCCAGGCACTGATACAATTTTGTACATACAGCCAATTTCTACAGCGCGTTCAGCAATGTTTTGAAGTCCATAAGAAGTGGATTTATCAGCTTCGACATCAAAGCCGAGGCCATTGTCCTGAATACGTAAAATGGCTAAATCATCACGTGCAACAAGCAGTAATTCAACTTCGCTGGCTTTTGCATGACGTAGCGTATTCGATAATGCTTCCTGTGCAATACGGAATAAATGATCTTCCTCCGCTTTGGATAAAGCCATTTCTTCAAGCTCATATTCAATATGAAAAAATACTTTTTGCTGCAGTTCAATAATGAGCTCCTCAAGTCCTTGTGCGAGGGTTTTATTGTGCAGAGCTACTGGACGTAAATGTAATAATAATGCGCGCATTTCAAGCTGTGCCTGTTGGACAATTTTTTCGACCTGCTTTAGGCTTGTAGCATTTTCATCAGTTTCGGTTAATGCGGAAAGCAACATCGAAGCTGCGAATAGTTGTTGTGATACAGAATCATGGAGCTCACGAGCAAGGCGTTGACGTTCAGCAACAATGCGCTCTTGAATAATTTTATCATTAGCTTCTGCACGTTCATTGGATAAACGCTGTAAGCTTTTTCGTTGCGTATCAATTAACTCACTTGTTTGAACTAAAGCCTTTTTCAAAGGTTTAGGTAAAGGTTGTTTTTTAGGTATTACAAAATCAGGTTCAACTAACTGTTTCACGATGCGAGTTGCCTGAGCCTCTCTTGCACGGGCAATCATACTAATCCAGCTGGCAATTAGTAAACTAAGCGCAAAAAGAATAACAACAATAAAACCGCCAAGTGGGATATTATGATAATTCTGCTGCCATAATGGCTCCCATGTTTTTTCGTTAGGCTCACCCCAAACAGCGACAAGAAGACCGAATGCTGCACTCATCAAAATAAAAAGTAGCGTCAATATTCTTGAGATAAAGGCAATCATTTACGTAGCACCTCCAAGTCCCCAAGCCATGTTGCAACATGTATCACGAGTGTTCGCTTTGCATCCTCAGGATTTCCATCTGAGAAACTTACACTTTCATTGAGTAAGCGTTGTGGTCCAACATGTATACATGTTAATTCACCAAACAATGTCGTGTAGTGTAAGCGGAAGGGTATTTCATATGGGATATAAATTTGTACTTTACCAATCCCTTGTCGAATAGTAATGAGACTTGTGCCAGCAGGTAAAATTGTTTGAGTTGTATCGATCGTAATGTCACCTGCTAATCGCTGAATTTGAACATCATGCCATTTATAGGCTTCTAAAGGTGCAGGTATGGTACCGAATAATTCGTTTTTCGTAGCAGGTAGCTTTTCGAAAAGCTCCGAGCCAACCACTTTGGCTTCGTTTTCTCTTTGCAGGTATTGATAGAGCATATACAAGAGAATAACGACGATAAATAAACGTAAACTCCACATCGTAAAGAGTGCAATCGCGATAAAGAAAATTCCTGTCCATTTAAAGAAACGATTTTTTTTCGAGAAACTTAAATAAAGAAGCCCTACCCCAATCAATAGACAAAAGGCGCCACCGTTATTAAAAATTGTAAGCTCCATAAAAACGAGTAAAAAGAAGCATAGTACCCAAAATGTGAGCTTATTAGTTGTGAAATTTTGCAAGAGGGTCACCCTTCTTTCTACAAATTGATGAGAGAAGACGAACTTCTCTATAAATACGATATTTCATTTAAAAGTGTTTAAAATTATTATCTCCACCATAACTTAGGGTGGGGTGATGTCCGTTCCAGCTGGGCGCTTTGGTTCAAGCATTTTTTTGAATGTATCATTCATCAATGCTGCATCAAGTGTATTTGGATAATGAGCAGAGTGCTCTAAAGTGATAAATTCCTTACCATTCGGCGCATCTAAGAGCTCAAAGTATTGCTTTGCTAATTCATAATTCGTCTGTTTATCATACTTACCTTGTATAAAATAAACGGGTATATCTATACTTTTTACAGAATCAAAAAAATTAGTAAGGATAATTTCTTTTTTTAGTTCTTGGCTATCTATAAGGCTAAATTGTGGCCCTGAAATAAATGCTTTATACAGATCTTGTAAAGAGTAATCAGGGGAAGTAAATGCCCCTTTTATCAAGTCAAAGAGATTCACTTTTTTGATCGTATCATCAAAATAATTCATACCTTTATAGTGATTGATTAGATCGCTAAATTGATCCTCATCTTTTGCTAAATAAGGACCTTCTCCTATATCGTCTAAAATTCGAAGAGTTTTTTTATCTCCGTTAGATAGAGCTTCACTATGTAACCAATTGTAGCTAAGTTCATGACCTTTACTAATATTAGTTACTTGAGAAATCCCTAAATAGGCATGAAACTTCTCAGGATAATTGGATACTAATTGAGTGCCAACTATAGTACCGAAAGACTGACCTATGACAAATATTTTTTCCAGTTGATAATTTTCTTTAATATAATCAACTATTATATTAGCATCTTCTGTAAATTGAGAAAGGGTCAGTGTATTATTCGTTAATTTCTTGTTAAAACTTTTTCCGGAACCTCTTTGATCATAATAAACTGCTACGCAATTCTCGGTTATTTCGGGATACAATGTTCGAGCACTCACACCATAGGGGAATGGTGACCCCGGACCGCCATGTAAGAATAAACAAAATGGTTTCTCCTTATCTTTTCCTTCCACTAATATATATTGTTTATCTCCATTTACATCGAGTTCCTTTAACTCACTAATACCACCATTTTCGATAATTTCAGCACTTTTTTGTTTAATTTGTTGTTGGACAATGAAGCGATAACCTAATAACATGACTATAAGTACTATAAGAATAAAAAAAGCAAAAAGAAATATTTTAATCATAGGACTAAACCACTTTCTTTTTAATAGTAAATTCATTTTACCATATCCTTCATCTCCTACCTTCAAAAAGAGGAGGAAGCTTTTTTCTTCAAAGAAAGGGATGCTTCAATAATTGAGGCATCCCTTATTTCTTATTTGTTTTCAATTAGTAGTGGTGCGCTATCTTCTACGGATTTCTTTTCTAGTTGTGCAAGACGAGACTCGAAAGATGTTACTTCATGATCTTTGTCGATTTGGTAAGCAAGCTTATCGATATAGGATTCTAAATCTTCAAAGTTGGTTTTGTTGTTTTTCGCAATCATTCCGTCCATTTGATGGTGAGCGCGTGTGACATTTTCTTTGCCCATCAGCTGTAATTGGCGCACTTTCATGTCTTTAATTTTGTGTTTCATTGTTTCAAATTTGCGTTCAAGCTCGAAGTATTCACGTGTACTTGCCTCGATACTAGCTTGCAATGTATTGTTACGTGCTGTGTAAGCAGCAACTTCATCAGTAGCAAAATCGATTAAATCTTGCTCGCCGCTAGCAGTTGCTAATGTTAATTGAGACTCACGTTTTGCTAGTAATTCCGCATTTTGTTTGAATTCCTGCTCTAGTTTTTCTTTTAACTGACCTTGACGCTCTAATAATTTACCAGTTTGCTCTGTTTGTTTTTCTGCTTCACGAATGTATTGGTTTAACATCGCAATTGGATTTTTTTGTTCCTTCTTATCAAATAAATGATGTAAATCTGCCTCTATTGTATATCTAAAACGTTGAAATAAATTCATGAAAATTCGCTCCTTTTATTTTGTTAAGTTAGACCATTCTTTTTCAAAGTTTGTAAATGGATCTTCTTCTTTAGCTTCAATTGTTGGAATTTTTACATCTTCGTTGTTCCATTTTTTGTAGATCACATAGATGACAGCGATTGCTGCTAATCCTATCATTGCAGGGATATTAGAGATTGCTGATAGAACACCGATTAGACCTACTGTGAACCATATGATTTTGCCGAATGTCGATTTACTTGCAGAGTAGAAGTGCATACCGAGTGCTACAAACAATCCTGAAAATAGTAGACCTGCAAGCGGTCCAGTTAAAGCGAGTGCAACACATCCTGCGATAAAGCCTCCTATTAGTAGAAAAAATTTTCTCATATGTTTTAGCTCCTTTCGTTTGTACTTTTATAGTACCTGTTAGCGAGCTTTGCTAAAACGGACTGGAAATTGATTTTGCTCTAGGTCTTGAGGCTGAGAATATTCTAGGTACTTTTGCAGAAGCTTAAATTTGTAAAAAATAGATAGCTCAAAAAGTATTTGTAAGATCCGAAAGTAGAAAGTTTTCGACAAAAATAGAAGATTAAAGCCTCCTTCGTTTGACAAATTAAAGAGTTTGGATGAGCTATACTTATGAAAAAGAAATGAGCGAAGGAGGATTTCTAGTGAGAACCTATTCCATATATAAAATAAAAGAAGAGCATTTAACGTTTATTTTCGGCAGAGAGCGTAAGTTATTAGAGATGATGCAAGGCTGTGAAGACGCAAACGAGAAATCCTTAAAAGAGCTTGCATATATATGTGAAACCGTTCGCTTCGAGGAGATCGCTACGATGCTAGAGGCGCAACTAGATTCCAAATATGCACATTTAGAGAGAGCTCGTAATGCTTTATTTTTAGAACATCCTATAAAAGGAAAAATGGCTATATATTTAGTGGAACGTAAAATTTGTGTTTATTGTGAGGGTTCACGGATGCTTGATTTGGATCTATTCCAAATGCTTGCGAAGATGAGCGAGCGCTTTATTGCGTTTAATAAACAAGATAATGAGTGTGGGTGGCTAAAGCCAATGAAATATACAATGCATTAGGAAAATTCACTACAATATATAGTAACACGCTACTATTTTGTGTATAATGGAGCGTGGAGAGTTTTTTCTCGGTATATATTGTAGTGGAGGAGGTTGGTTGTATGCCTACATGGGGCTGGATTATTATCGTAATTATCGCATTAGCAGCGGGCGCGGCACTTGGTTTCTATTTAGCTCGTCAAGCTATGATGAAATATTTAAAAGAAAACCCACCAATTAACGAACAAATGATTCGTATGATGATGGCGCAAATGGGTCGTACGCCGTCTGAAAAGCAAGTACGTCAAATGATGACACAAATGAATAAATTCCAAAAATAATTGGAATGTTTAAAGAGCAACTAGTCCAAGCTTTGACTAGTTGTTTTTTATTTACTCATTGTCGGGGGTACTTGATGAAATGAGTGGGACAATTCGCAAAAATCATACAATTCTATCGGAAAACTCGTTATAATGGAAATATTCTATATAAAAGGAGTTGTGTAAGTTGCAGAAAGAAAAAACAAATGTTGAAAGCTTTGATCTAGATCATACGAAAGTAAAAGCACCATATGTACGTTTAGCGGGTGTGAAAGCAGGAAAAAATGGCGATGAAGTGTACAAATATGATATTCGTTTTAAACAGCCAAATAAAGAGCATATGGAAATGCCTGCATTACATTCCCTAGAGCATTTATCGGCAGACATTATCCGCAATTACTCCGACCATATTGTTGATTTCAGTCCGATGGGATGTCAAACAGGCTTCTATGTATCGCTAATCAATCACAATGATTACGAAGACTTATTAAATATTTTAGAAAAAACATTTACAGATGTAACAAAGGCCACTGCAGTCCCAGCCTGCAACGAAGTGCAATGTGGCTGGGCAGCTAGCCATAGTTTAGAAGGTGCACAAGCGTTAGCTAAAGAATTTTTAGCCAAACGTGATGAATGGCATATTGTTTTTGCAGAATAAAAAATATAAACCTTGCGTGCAGCTCATTCAGTGTCGCAAGGTTTTATATTGAGGGTCGTGCCGCTTAGCTTTCACACAAATACATTGTTGAAGAAATTATAATGACATGTGAGTGAATTGGTTGATTGGAGTGAGACTGGGCGACTCCTTGGGGTTTAGAGATAGGGGAACGAGGGCTAAGAACATCACATCCTGTGATAACGCCTTCGTGACCAACATCGTGTTGCCCCGACGCCCCCAGGAAAGCGCCCAGTCGGAACGGAAATCAACCCCTCGCTTTGCAGAAGAACTATATTTTGTTTTCATTTGCCCTAAAAATGAAATGGAATGACATTAGACGAAGAAGAATCACGATTAATTTTTTGATAAATGAAATTTTCTAAAAAGTCGTGGATTAAATCCTCATATTCAGCCATATTTTCATTAAAAGACTGTGCATGAGCACCTTTATCAAATAGCTTCAGCTTCTTAGGACCAGTTTTTTTATTGTATAAATCCAGTGACATGGAAGCCGGGATAAATGTGTCAGGAATACTATGGATAAAGAGTACCGGCTTTTCAATATTTGTTACAGCTTCAGAAGGTGTCACACTTTTAAAGGAATAACCGTCTCGCAAGCGGACAAAGAAATCGGCAAAACGAATTGGAATAATCGAGCCATATTTAAATTCCGTCTTCGCTATTTGTTTCAGCAGCATTGAAAAATCAGAAAACGCACAATCTGAAATATAGAAATCCGCACCATCCTCTACAGTTCCTGCATATAGTAACATTGTTGCGGCTCCCATTGATTCACCATGAATACCGAGAATGGCGTTTTCACCAATCATAGCCTTTATAGTTTTGACTACTGCATCAAGGTCATTTTTTTCATAATGGCCGTAGCTAGTCGTTTTCCCACCGGTCTCCCCATGTCGACGATGGTCAAAAATAACGGAATTATAGCCAAGTCGTTCAAAAAGTCGAGCATATTTAACGGAGTTGATTTTATTTTCTGTTACTCCGTGGCAAATAATGATGGTATTATTTGTTTCCAATGGCTGAAACATGATGCCACGAATGGTATAGCCATTTGGAGAGTCAATATTTAGTTCACATTTTAAGTTTTTATTGTACCAAGCTTCATCAAAGCGTTTTGCGGTAGTTTCACGTTCACGAACAAATTCAGGATCCTTTTGTTTAATGTACATTAATTTATTGGAAAGCGCGAAGCCGAACAGACCAGTTGCTGCTGCAGCAATCGTCGTCGTTATACCTGAAAATAATAGCATTTTCTTTTTCATTATTAACACCTCCACGTCCTGTTTCTTTTGTTGTCTAGGCATACAAGCGAAATGTATGCACTTTTCTTAATTGTAATGTTCCCAACTGAGATTGTTTAAAACACGTCAACATTTTACATTATCTTTGGCAAAACTGCGATTATTTCTGCTATCGAAAATCGTCAAAATATTTGTTAAAATAGATATATCTGCTAGTAGCATATGCATGCAGTGTTCATTTTTGAACGGGGAAAAGGGGAGAAAGTTTATGACGAAAGAGGTAGTAATAGTAAGTGCTGTACGTACAGCTATTGGTTCATTCCAAGGAACTTTAAAGGACGTACCAGCGACAACACTAGGGAGTATTGTTATTAAAGAGGCATTAGCACGTGCTGGTGTAGCAGGTGAACAAGTTGACGAGGTCATTATGGGGAATGTCTTATCAGCTGGACTTGGTCAAAATCCAGCTCGTCAAGCAGCGATTGCAGCAGACTTGCCACACAAAGTATCGGCATTAACTATTAATAAAGTTTGTGGCTCAGGGCTAAAAGCAGTTCACTTAGCGACACAAGCCATTTTAGCAGGTGATGCAGATATTGTCGTTGCAGGTGGCTTTGAAAATATGAGCCAAGCACCGTATGTATTAAAAAATGCACGAGAAGGCTTCCGCATGGGGGATCAAAAAGTAGTCGATACAATGATTCATGACGGATTGTGGTGTGCTTTTAATGACTATCATATGGGCGTTACAGCTGAAAATTTATGTGATGTTTATGAGATTTCTCGCGAGGAGCAAGATGCCTTTGCAGCACGTTCTCAACAGCGTGCAGAAGCGGCAATGGCAGCAGGGAAGTTTAACGAAGAAATCGTAGCAGTGGAAATTCCTCAGCGCAAGGGCGATTCTATTATATTTGATAAAGATGAATTCCCACGTCAAGGCGTTACAGCTGAGTCGCTATCTAAACTTCGTCCTGCTTTTAAAAAGGATGGCTCCGTGACAGCAGCAAACGCATCTGGTATTAACGATGGAGCAGCAGCTGTCGTGGTTATGTCGAAAGAAAAAGCGGAAGAGTTAGGGATTCACCCAATGGCATTCATTACAGCGAATGCAAGCGCAGGTGTTGACCCAGCTATTATGGGAACAGGCCCAGTAACGGCAGTGAAAAAAGCATTAGCAAAGGCTGATGTGACACTAGATAATATAGATTTAATTGAAGCGAATGAAGCTTTTGCAGCTCAATCTATTGCTGTAGATCGCGAATTAGGCTTTAATCATGATAAACTAAATGTGAACGGGGGAGCAATTGCTCTTGGCCATCCAATTGGTGCAAGTGGAGCACGTATTTTAGTCACGCTTTTACATGAGATGGAAAAGCTTGATGCAAAAACTGGTCTCGCAACACTATGTATCGGTGGAGGACAAGGTGTGGCAACAGTTGTCAAGCGCCCTTGAAGTGAATAAGAAGGTGAAATGCAATGGGAAAGAAACGAAAACAGCAGCAACGAGTAGATAATAGTGTGACATCTAGTCTACCGAAGCAGGAGGCAGTCACATTAGCCGATCAATTAGGCGGTGACGTGCTTGCCAAATTAAAAGCGGCAAAGCAAGATTTAACGGTGAAAGAGCAAGCTGCAGAAGAAGAACGCCAAGCAAAGCTAGCCTTTGAGCGCAAGCAACGCGAAAAAAACAAATCGTTTGAAGAACTACTAAACGAATATGGCGATAAAGGCTCAAAATTCTAAAAGAGAAACAGTGGATCCAAATGCGGATTCACTGTTTTTTGTTTTATCGGATTTTAATTAGATAAATTCGATAGTATTAAAAAATAGCCTTTCTAGTAGTTCTGTTTTGGTAACAGATTGAATCATTGCGTTTAAATAAATTTCTTTAACACCTTTAGAAAGTGCATATGCTTGCACAAAAATACGAATAGTTCGCTCGTTTCCCTCTCGAAAAGGATGAAACATATTCAATTCGGATTTGTAAAATGCTAATCTATTCGCAGCTTGATGAATGGTAGTCCAGGCCGGTTCATTATTTAAATGATAAAACACTTCATCGGTATAGGGATTAATAAATTGAAATTGACAAAACCTAGTAGAGTCTTTCATTAATTGTGGGCAGTCACGGGGTTTAAGATGATTCAGGTACTACCAGTGAAGGATTTGCTCGAAAAGCTAGTAGAAGAAGCGAATTTGTAAAGTATGAACACAAATCACAATATATTGTAAGTTAAAAGTCATTTAAAAAGAAGGCTGTTTTCTCAAAGATTATTGCTGTATTTTCAAGAGAGCAACAATCTATAAGAAAACAGCCTAAATAAAAAACAGGAGACGTTGCCAATACATATATCTCTTAATAGTTTTAGATAAATCTAAGATAGGAGAGAAAAAATGATTGAATTAAGCACTAATAGATTAAAACTAATCCCATTAAACGCAAAGAATTTAGATTTACTAATTCATGAAGAAAAGACATTTGAAATAGAGTTGCCATTAAGTAGTAAAGAAATCTTTCTTGATGAAGAACTTAGACAAGCTTTGAAGTTTAGACGATCGAAAGTATTAGAGAATGAGGAAAATTATATTTGGTACACGAATTGGATAATCGTATCGAAAGAAGAAAACTGTATCGTTGGTGGCATTATGTTAAAAGGTCTACCAAATGAACAGGGAGAAGTCGTGATCGGATATTATACATTTTCGCAATATCAGGGAAAAGGATACATGACGGAAACTGTTAGGATGATGAAAGATTGGTTACTACGTCAATCAAATGTTAAGTATGTGGTTGCTGACACTGAAAAAAGTAATATCTCCTCACATAAAGTCTTACAAAAAGCAGGGGCAATGTTATATTCAGAATCTGAAGAACTATTTTTTTGGAGATTCGTTTGACATCAAATAAAAGACAAAGGGTTAAAGCGCCCTTTGCCTTTTAAAAATCTTCCTCACCAACAGGACAATCCCAACAAAAACAATGGCACCAGCTGTATCCACCATAACATCCTGTCCGCTCATTGTGCGTCCTGGTGTAAAGCTTTGGCGAAACTCATCAAGCATTGCTATAAGAGCTGTCCCGGCAATAGCGACAACTGCGGCGAACCGACGTTTACCCCATGCGAAGTAAATGCCGAGTGCGATGCAGCCGAATCCAGCGAAATGCGTGAATTTGCGAATTAAAAATTCTACAAACTTAAAGTAACCCCGTTCTTCTACAGAAACAACTGTGTCCCAATAAGGAATTTTTAAAACCGATAATTGCTTTTCAAATGGTTTATTTGCTAATATTTGCTCCAATTCAGGAATAATAGACTGTTGTTCATAGGTCATACTAGAGGATATGACAAGTACTACTAAAAACACTAGTAAGATAAGCCATTTTTTCATCGGTGATCCATATATTGTTCGGCTTTTGTTAGCTCTTTTGCTGCTTTAAAATCTGTTATCAAATTCATTTTTTCATAGGCGGCAAGTGTTTGCGCCAGCTGTTCTTGTGAGCTAGCCCCAATCACGGTTGAAGCGATAGCAGGTTCCTTTAGATTAAAGGCGATAGCTAGTGCATGTAAATCGTCAAAATGTGAGGATAAGCCTGTTAATACTACTGTTAATTCGTCCGCTGTATAGGTGTTAAAGCCGTTGACACGTTGTAAACGTTCTTTCCAGCTATTTGTTAGTAAACCTTTTGCAACAGTCCCACGTGTTACGACGGAAGCACCTTTACTTGCAATAAAGTCTAACCATTCCTCTGGGCGACGATCTAAAGCGCTATATTGCATCATGACACTTTTGGCAGAGCTTGCGGGTAAAAAACGCTTTAGTACATTTGGTCGAATCGAGGAAATACCATATTCTCGAATCAATCCATCTTTTTTCAAATTTTCAAAAGTGTCGATAATGCCATCCCAATCGTCTTCTATCGTCCCACCATGTAACTGATAAACATCAATATAGTCAGTACCTAGTCGTTTCAAGCTAGCGTGTAGAGCTTCCTTTATATAAGAAGGGGATGCATCCCAATGCCAACCGTCTACACCTTCTGTCCAACGATTACCAACTTTTGTAGCAACTAGAACATCCTGACGACGTTTCCCTAAAATAGCGCCAATCATTTCTTCATTGGTCCCAAAATCATATAAATCGGCTGTATCGATATAATTAATGCCAGCATCTAGCGCCATATCGACGATTGCAGCAGCCTTTTTCTTATCTGTCGAAAGAGACATGCCCCCTAAACTAATTTCTGAAATGAACAATTCACTTGAGCCAAGCTGTCTTTTTTTCATGCTAATGCCCTCCTTCGATTTCTCTACTTGTAATGGTACAATGAACATATCTGAAGAACAAGCGAGGTTATAGTCAATGAAAAAGTTTGAAGAAAAAACGATAAAGACTACACCCGTTTATGACGGGAAAATTGTAAAACTACAAATTGATGATGTCACTTTACCAAATGGTAATGTTGCAAAAAGGGAGATTATTAAGCATCCAGGCGCAGTTGCGGTTATAGCTGTTACAGATGAAGGCAAATTAGTATTAGTGGAGCAATATCGCAAAGCTTTAGAACGTTCAATTATTGAAATTCCAGCTGGTAAGCTTGAACCAGGGGAGGAACCTATTGTAACCGCGCGCCGTGAATTAGAGGAAGAAACAGGTTACGGAGCACAGAGCTTAACTTATTTACAAGCGTTTGCAACATCCC
The DNA here is from genome assembly GCF_023337835.1 of Lysinibacillus sp. Bpr_S20. Taxonomy (NCBI): domain Bacteria; kingdom Bacillati; phylum Bacillota; class Bacilli; order Caryophanales; family Bacillaceae; genus Lysinibacillus; species Lysinibacillus sp. Bpr_S20. The sequence goes on along the minus strand of NZ_JALNLQ010000010.1, from coordinate 111,596 downwards.
CAGGCTTCGCAGATGAAATCATCCATCTATTTGTAGCTAAAGATTTATATAAAATTGACAATAAGGCAGATCTAGATGAGGATGAATTTGTCGAATTAATAGAAGTTTCGTTGGAAGAGGCGGGGCAAATGGTGGCAGATGAGCGTATATACGACGCCAAGACAGCGTTTGCAGTACTTTGGCTTGCAACACAATAAGATCATAATCTTTAGCATAATAGAAGCGGACGAGCATAAGCTGTACAAACCTTGATAGAAAAGGAGCATGTTTATGTCTCGTACGGTGTCTATATTTTATCACGCTTCCATTATTGCTATGAGTTTCGTTTGCGGCGTTATCTTATTTCATATTATTGGTGGGCCGAAAGCAGAGCCTTTTATTTCATTTATAGAGCCTCGTTTAACAAATGGGGACAGGCATTCTCTGTTTCGTTTAGTGTTACCTGTTGCTGTTTCAATCGCTCTCGTAATATTGCTTGCAACACATAATGTCCTAAAGGTTCTAGTGCGTGTTACAGTGGCAATGCGTGCAACCTTTTTTGGCTTTAGCTCGGTTTTTTTATTACAAAAGCTTGAGGCGTTCTGGGTTTATACGATTTGGTGGTTTCCATTTCAGCTTATCTATTGTATATTGTTGCTAAACCTATGCAATTTACTTGTGCCAGCATGGTCAAAGCGAAAAATCGGAAAAATGATAAATGGTCGGACAATTTTGTTGAATTTTATCGCATTTTTCATCATAATAGTGGCTGAGTTTATTGTTATTTCTTATATTTTAAATTGATAACTACAGAAATTTAGCATTAGGTAAAAATATACAAAAGCATATTCGAAATCTATTCACTATCTTGTAATAGGATTTACTCCTTTGGTATAATGGAAAGAGTTTAGGGGGGCGTCACATGGAGAGCCGAATTGATCGTATAAAAAAACAGTTGCATAGTGCTAGTTATAAGCTGACGCCGCAGCGAGAAGCAACAGTTGCTGTACTGCTGGAGCACGAGGAAGACCACCTAAGTGCAGAAGATGTTTACCTTTTAGTAAAAGAAAAGGCACCTGAAATTGGTCTTGCTACTGTCTATAGAACGTTAGAATTACTAACTGAGCTCAAAATTGTCGACAAAATCAACTTTGGCGATGGCGTTTCGCGCTATGATCTACGCCAAGAGGGAGCTGCGCATTTCCACCATCATCTAGTTTGTATCGAATGTGGTGCGGTTGATGAAATTCAAGAAGATTTACTTGAAGATGTGGAAGCCGTTGTTGAAAAACGTTGGAACTTTATCATAAAAGATCACCGACTAACATTCCACGGTATTTGCTGGCGCTGTCATGATAAAAACGACGAATCGAATGAAGAAAAATAACAAGAAGCTGTCTGTTTTAATCTTTTGATTAATCGGGCAGTTTTTTGTTTTATATGAAATTAGCAATGTAGAATAGGGGACCGTTTTAGCACAATTCAAATTGCCGTGCTAAAATAGAGAATAATTGACAGTAAGGGGGCGTTATGATGAATGAATTCCAATATGCCATAGAGGATTATATCCATTTTATCCAAGTTGAACGACAATTATCCGATAATACATTAGCATCCTATCGCCGAGACTTAGAAAATTACGTGAATTTTTTGCGGGAAGTAGAGGGAATGTCTGATTTTCGAAGAGTGGATAGGACGACCATTTTACGCCATTTAGAGCAGCTGCGAATGCAAGGAAAGACAAGTCGTACTGTGGCTCGACACATCTCCTCCATTCGTAGTTTCCATCAATTTCTACTACGGGAAAAACGAGCTGAAACAGATCCGACTGTCCATTTAGAAATGCCGACCATTGAGCAAAAGCTACCAAATGTACTCTCTATCGAGGAAATAGAAGCTTTATTAGCGGCACCAAATCGCAGCAAACCACAAGGTATCCGCGATGTAGCGATGCTAGAGCTGTTATATGGGTCAGGAATGCGCATTAGTGAGCTGATTGCATTGGATTTAGCGGATATTCACTTGACGATGGGCTTTGTCCGCGTCTTTGGTAAGGGAGGCAAGGAGCGTATCATTCCACTTGGAAAAAGTGCCCTTTTTGCATTAAGTACTTATTTAGATGGCGCACGAAGTCAATTACAAGGGAAATCTCCCAAAACAGAAGCTTTTTTTATCAATCAACGAGGAAAACGTTTAACAAGGCAAGGTTGTTGGAAATTAATGAAGGAGCACGCCTTAAAAGCGGGCATCCAACATGAATTAACGCCACATACATTACGTCATTCTTTTGCAACACATTTAGTGGAAAACGGTGCGGATTTGCGAGCAGTACAAGAGATGCTAGGGCATGCCGATATTTCCACAACACAAATTTATACACATATTAGTAAATCCCGACTATCAGAGGTTTATAAGCAATTTCATCCACGCGCTTGAAAATTATTAGTTAGTCGGATGTCTGACCTTTATTTTTCGCTGTTTTTTGGTAAAATAGAGACAAGAGAGTAGGAGGCAAAATGAATGAATAAACCATTTGAAAAAATCCATGTAGTAGTATTGGACTCGGTTGGAATTGGTGAAGCTCCAGACGCAGCAAATTTTGGAGATGTGGGTTCACATACTCTAGGACATATCGCTGAAAAAATGAATGGGCTTACAATGCCACATATGGAGTCTTTCGGCTTAGCAAACATTGAACCATTACAAGGTATGCAGGCTACTGACAAACCAAAGGCATACTACGGAAAAATGCAAGAAGCATCTGTTGGGAAAGATACGATGACAGGGCATTGGGAAATTATGGGTTTGAATATCGATAAACCGTTTAAGGTGTACCCTGAGGGATTCCCAGCTGAGCTTATTGCAGAATTGGAAAAACGTACAGGCCGCAAAGTACTTTGCAATAAACCTGCAAGTGGCACACAAGTAATCGAAGACTTCGGCAAGGAGCATATGGAGACAGGAGCGATTATTGTCTATACATCTGCTGATCCTGTTTTGCAAATTGCTGCCCATGAAGAAATTATTCCATTAGAGGAATTATATAAAATTTGTGAAATTGCTCGTGAGCTAACATTACAGCCAGAATATTTAGTTGGCCGTGTTATTGCTCGTCCATTTATCGGTACACCAGGAAACTTCACGCGTACATCTAATCGTCATGACTATGCGTTAAAGCCGTTTGGTCGTACAACGATGAATGTCTTAAAGGATGCAGGGTTAGATGTTATCGCAATCGGAAAAATCTCAGATATTTTCAACGGTGAAGGCGTTACTGATGCTGTACGTACAAAAAATAATACAGATGGTATGGATAAGTTTGCAGAGGTAGTGCGCCGTGATTTCCATGGTATTAGTTTCTTAAACTTAGTGGACTTTGATGCGAATTTTGGACATCGTCGTGACCCAATAGGTTATGGCAACGCACTTCAAGAATTTGATGCACGTTTACCAGAAATTACTGAAGCGATGACAGAGGATGATTTACTAATCATTACGGCAGACCACGGGAATGATCCAACATTCCCAGGGACAGATCATACGCGTGAATATGTACCGTTAATTATCTATTCACCACGCTTTAACGGTGGTAGTGAACTAGCACTACGTGAAACGTTTGCAGATATTGCAGCAACAGTAGCTGAAAACTTCAAAGTAGAAGCACCAGCGTTTGGCAAAAGCTTCTTAAATGATCTGAAGTAAGGGGGATTATCGATATGAATATGGCGCAGCTATTTGAAAAGAAGAAACAAGGCAAGGAGCTATCACAGGCTGAAATTCAGTATTTTGTAGAGGGTTATACGACTGGTACAATTCCTGATTATCAAGCAAGCTCACTACTGATGGCAATCCGTTTATTGGGTATGACATATGATGAAACATTTTATTTAACAAAGGCAATGATTGAATCTGGAGATGTCATTGATTTATCATCTATTGAAGGTTTTAAAATTGATAAACACTCAACAGGCGGTGTAGGAGATAAAGTGACACTAATCGTCACGCCTATCATTGCTGCACTAGATATTCCGGTAGCGAAGTTTAGTGGTAAAGGTCTAGGTATTACAGGTGGTACAATCGATAAATTAGAATCCATTCGTGGCTTAAAAACAGAGCTTTCATCACAAGAATTTATCGACAATGTCAATAAACATAAAATTGCAGTGGCTGGTCAAACAGGCAATCTTGTACCAGCTGACAAAAAATTATATGCGTTACGAGATGTGACGGGTACTGTCGATTCTACCCCACTAATTGCCGCATCTATTATGAGTAAGAAAATTGCAAGTGGTGCTGACGGCATTGTACTTGATGTCAAATGTGGCTCAGGTGCATTTATGAAAACAGAAGAAGAAGCGCAGGTTTTAGCTGAAACGATGACTGCTATCGGTGAAAAGCTGGGGCGTAAAGTAGTCGCTCATATTAGTGACATGGACAATCCACTTGGAAAAATGATTGGCAATAAGCTTGAAGTAGTGGAAGCGTTTGCTTTATTAAGCGGTCGTATGGATGAAACACATGAGGATCTACTGGAGGAATGTATTATTATTTCTTCTTTAATGTACCAAGTGGCAGCAGGCGTAAATGAGGCGGAAGCAACAGCAGCTGTGAAACGAGTATTAGAGGATGGTTCAGCCGCTACAAAATTCGAGGAATTTATCGTAGCACAAGGTGGCGATTTAGCTGATATCGTGCAAAAAGACACAGCTAACAAAGTAGCTGTCAAAGCACCTACTGAAGGGACTGTAGGGACTATTAATGCACTATTAATCGGAGAAGCTAGCGTTGGTCTTGGCGCAGGTCGATTAACAAAAGAATCAGCGCTTGATTACGATGCTGGTATTCAATTAATCGCTAAAAAAGGTGACCATGTTCGCGCTGGCGAGACGATTGCTTATCTATATTCAAATCGTCAAATCGATGAGGAAACCATCGAAAAAGTACTAAAAGCTTATACAATTGCATAAATGATGAATGGAAGCGAGAACTCTCTTTAAAGGGGGCTCTCGCTTTTTTGTGTTCTAAAAAAACGTAGAGTTAAAGCGGGAAAAACAGTTAAAGCGGGGGAAAAAGAGTTAAAGCGGGGGAAGAATAGTCAGGGCGAGGTGAAAAAGACAGAGCGACGGAAAGAATGGCCCAGACAATGGAAAGAAGGGGCAAAGTGACGGAAAGAAGGGCTGAAGCGACGGAATGAAATCAGAGAGAGGGAAAGAAGAGCCAGAGCGACGGAAAGTAGGGGCAAAGTGACGGAAAGAAAGGCCGAGGCGACGGGAAGAATGGCCAGGGTGACGGAAAGAAGACAGAGCGACGGATAGAAGAACCGAAGTGACGGAAAGAATAGTCAGAGCGACGGAAAGAAGACAGAGCGATGAATAGAACCGACAAACATGGATAGAACTGCCAAAATCATGGATAGAACTATCAATTTCCGTGGATAGGCCCGCCAAATCCGTGGATAGAACCTCCAAAGTGACGGATAGCCCCGGCAAACGTGGATAGAACCGTCAAAATAGCGGATAGAACTATCAAATTCGTGGATAGAGCCACCCAAAATCGTGGATAGAACTGCAAAAAAAGTGGATAGAACCGTCAAACGTGGATAGAACCTTCAAAGTGACGGGTAGCCCCGCCAAATCGACAGAAAGAACAGCGTAAACATTTGCTGGCCGTTAGCATAATAATAATTCTTGTGAAAAGTGTCAGCCAGGTTTAAAAAATGTTGATATATCCCATACTGCAATTAACCTAAAAGGCTATGAGTATGTCGATTTGCCACTATTTCGGAAGACTTTGCACTAGTTCTGTCAGCCGCAAGGAATCACCACAGTGAATGTGGAATTGCACGAGGAGGAGGCGATGTTCATGCATTTTCAATTAGAAATGGTAACAAAAGAGACAGTAGTTATACGTTTATTTGGGGAGCTCGATCATCATGCAGTTGAGCAAATTCGAGCTAAAATTTCTACAGCAATTTTTCAGGGGACTGTTACGACTATCATTTGGAACCTAGAGGGGCTTTCTTTTATGGATAGTTCAGGTGTTGGTTTAGTGCTTGGGCGAATGCGTGAGTTAGAAGCAGTCGCTGGACGAACAATTTTATTGAATCCATCGCCGACAATGCGAAAGGTATTTCAATTTTCAGGGTTAGGGCCGTGGATGATGGATGCAACTGAAGAAGAAGCGATTGATCGAGTTAGGGGGATTGTAAATGGATAACGAAATGACATTAACTTTTTTAGCAATTAGTGAAAATGAAGCATTAGCGCGAGTAGCTGTGACTGGTTTTATTGCACAATTAGATCCAACAATTGATGAGCTATCTGAATTTAAAACGGTTGTCTCGGAGGCTGTTTCTAATGCCATTATTCACGGTTACGAAGAGAATGGTAAAGGTGTTGTTACAGTTCATGCAAAACGTGAGGATGATGTTGTAACGGTGTCTGTTATGGATAAAGGGATTGGTATTGAGGATGTAAGTCGAGCGATGGAGCCATTATTTACGACGAAAAGTGCGATGGAGCGTTCGGGTATGGGCTTTACTATTATGGATAGTTTTTCAGATCAGTTGACAGTCATGTCCAAGTGGCAAGAGGGTACAACTGTCACATTTACGAAGAAATTTTACTCGGTTCGCACACCGGTAATGTGAGGCTACGATTGTGAAGCCGCTAGAACAGTCGTCCGATAAGCTATTGTCACAGGGAGAAATGCGAGATTTAATTGCGCGTGCACAGCAGGGCGATCATGAGGCTCGTAAACGAATGATTGAAGGGAATACGAGGCTTGTGTGGTCTATCGTCCAGCGCTTTACAAGTAGGGGCGTGGAGCTCGAGGATTTATTTCAAATTGGCTGTATCGGGCTCATGAAGTCTGTGGATAAATTCGATCTAACATATGATGTTAAATTTTCGACATATGCTGTACCAATGATCATCGGTGAAATTCAGCGTTTTCTAAGGGATGATGGTATGGTGAAGGTTAGTCGATCTATTCGTGAGCTTAATTTTAAAATTCGTCATGCCACTGATGAATTCATTAAAAATAATGAGCATCCACCGACCATTCATGAATTGGCGCAGGTTCTTGGTGTCACAACTGAGGAAATTGTAACAGCTTCAGATGCATTAAGAGATCCTGCTTCCTTGCATGAACAATTGTATGAGAGCGAAGGGGATTCTATTACTTTAATGGATCAGATGAAGGACGAAAAATCTGAGCAGCCATTTGACTATATTCCACTAAAAGAGGTGCTCACAAGACTTGAGCCTAGGGAGCAATCCATTATTTATTTACGATACTTCTCAGATTGTACCCAAACTGAAATTGCTAACAGGCTTGGCATTTCACAAGTTCAGGTATCAAGATTAGAGAAAAAAATTCTTGCTCAATTAAAAAATTGGATGGCTACAAGTGCCACAGTTGAAGAGGAAGAAGTAAAAAAAGACATCTAAGAAAATGGTGACAGCATGACAGAAGATAAACTATTTAACAGCTTAGAAGAAGCCGAAAATTTTCTTAAAGAACAATTTGGAGACGGCGAATCATTTGACATAAGTATTAAGCATTTATTCGTCAAAGATTTGCCGGTTCTTTGCGCATATATAAGCGGACTTGTGGATGGAATAGTCTTAACACAATTACTCTCTAATATGTTGCCTGATGAGGATATTGATATTGAGGATGAAAAAGAGTATTTTGAAGCCTATTTCAATTTTCAGGGGCGTTCTGAGGAAACCAAACGTGAAGCCATTTTATTATCAATATTAAGTGGACAAGTAGCCTTTATAACGAAAAGTGGTTATGGCTATGTTGCTGAGATTCGAAATTATCCAGGACGTACCCCTGCGGAGCCTGATAATGAAAAGGTTATTCGTGGTTCTAGGGACGGCTTTGTAGAAGGTATTTCACAAAATACTGCTTTGATTCGTCGGCGAATTCGCAATAGTAATTTACGTTTCGAGCTACATAAAATATCCGAAATCGGTCAAACCGATGTCGCGCTAGCGTTTATAAAGGGTATTGCGAGTGATGAAACGCTCGATAAATTACGACAGCGCATAGAACAAATTCATCATGATGGTTTAACGATGACTGATAAATCACTAGAAGAATGGCTGTTTAAACAAAAGTTTCATCCAGTTCCTTTTGTACGTTATACGGAACGACCAGATATTACTGCGGCGCATTTACTTGAGGGCCACATAGCCATTATTGTCGATACATCTCCTTCTGTTATTATTGTGCCAGCTACGGCTTTTCATTTACTGCAACATGCAGAGGAGTATAGGCAGGCACCATCAGTCGGAACCTTCGTCCGTTTTATGCGTTATTTCGGAGCAATTATGGGTTTACTATTATTGCCCTTATGGTATTTATGTGCAACGCATGGGATACATTTACCAGATGAGTTAGCCTTTTTAGGAGCAAAGAAAAAATCGCATATCCCACTTTTACTACAAGTATTAATTGGAGATATTGGGATAGAATTTTTGAGGATGGCCGCCATTCATACCCCGTCCCCATTATCCACTGCGATGGGTTTGGTAGCGGGTGTAATTATTGGTCAAATTGCTATTGATGTTGGGGTGTTTTCACCAGAAGTAGTGTTATATACAGCAATTTCAGCCATTTTAACTTTTATTATTCCGACATATGAGCTAGGTATCTCCATTAAACTCTTTAGATTAGTGTTGTTAATAATGACTGGTATTTGGGGAGTAAATGGGTTATTTATCGGGTTCTTTATATTATTTACGTATTTATGTTCATTACGTCCGATGCAAGCGCCATATTTGTGGCCACTTATTCCGTTCTTTCCAAATGCGATGCTTCGCGTACTTATCCGTTTCCCAATGACAGCAGATGCATTAAGACCTTATGTAGTCGATTCCGCACAACGAAAAAGATCATAGGAGCCGTTGCACTCGTTTTTTTCATGTGATAAAGTTCACATATAGTATTTTGTGATTTTTGCGAAAATTATCTTCATTCAACACAAGGTTCCACCACGACACGAGGTATTTGTGCACGTGTACTGGTCGAACTATTGTTAGATGTAACATAAGGTGCAATTTTTATCACAAGATGGAACGATGTGAAAAGGGAGAGATGCACATGCATTTATATGGAACACAAGCGATTTCTGAAAATGGTCATTTAACGATTGGACAGGTAGATACTTTAGAGCTTGCAAAAGAATATGGTACACCTTTATTTGTGTACGATACAGCGCTTATTCGGAAGCGTGCACGCAGCTTTATGGATACGTTTAAAAAACTAGGTGTAAAAGCAGAAGTAGCTTATGCTTCGAAAGCATTTGCATGTGTAGCTGTGTACCAATTAGCGGCAGAAGAAAATTTATCTTTAGATGTTGTCTCTGGTGGAGAATTATTTACAGCTTTAAAAGCTGGATTCCCAGCAGAGCGCATTCATTTCCATGGTAATAATAAGAGCATGGCTGAATTAGAATTAGCCTTTGACTCGAAAATTGGTTGTATTGTCGTGGATAACTTCTATGAAATTCAACTTTTACAAGAAATCTCAGAGCGCCGTCAACAAAAAATGCGTATTTTACTACGTGTCACACCAGGTGTTGAGGCACATACGCATGATTTCATTACGACAGGTCAAGCGGACTCTAAATTTGGCTTCGATTTAAATAATGGTCAAGCAGATGAAGCTTTCCAACGAACGTTTAACCATGAATACCTAGAGCTTCTTGGATTACATTGCCATATCGGCTCACAAATTTTTGACACAGCGGGCTTTGGCTTAGCAGGAGAAAAATTAATTGAAAAGATTTCTGATTGGAACAAGACTCACGATTTTACATGTACTGTGTTAAACTTAGGAGGGGGCTTCGGTATTCGTTATACTGAGGAAGATGCACCGCTTGAGCCGCAAGTATATGTAGAGGATATGATTACAGTTGTAAAGAACAAGGCGACTGTACTCGGTCTAACTATGCCGGAAATTTGGATTGAACCAGGACGTTCACTTGTAGGCGATGCAGGAACATCACTTTATACGATTGGTTCACAAAAAACAGTACCGAATGTTCGTAAATATATTGCAGTCGATGGTGGTATGAGTGATAATATCCGTCCAGCTTTATATGATGCGAAGTATGAGGCAGTCATTGCAAGTAAAGCAAATGAATCAAAAAGTGAAACATATACAGTGGCTGGAAAACTTTGCGAATCTGGTGATAAATTAATTATTGATGCAAAGCTACAGGAAGCAGCTTCTGGAGATGTGCTAGCAATCTTCTGTACTGGAGCGTATGGATATTCTATGGCGAGTAACTATAATCGTGTGCCACGACCAGCAGTTGTATTTGTAGAAAATGGTCATCATCAATTAGCTATTCGACGCGAAAGTTATGAAGATATTGTCCAAAACGATCTCCCGCTAACGTTAAAAAAGGGTGAGTAAATATGAGAAAAAACAAATGGGTATTACTAGCGTCCATTTCAACTTTTATTTTGTTGTGGGGCGTTGTCTATTGGGTATTAGCGTCTAAAGGTATTCTCGGACCTGGTTCGTAAGACAGAAATTGACTTGCGGTAAAAGTACAAATCGTGTAGGATAATCAAAGATTATGTACAGCTAGAAAATGAGGGAATAGACAAATATGTTAATTCGATATAAAAAAGCTTTCGAGAAAATAGCAATGGGGCTACTCTCGTTTATGCCTAACGAAAAAGACATAAAAAAGCTCAAAGAGACAATCCACTCCTATGAAAATGATAATAATTGGGTTTTATATTTATGGAAAAAGAACGATGAGTATGTTGGCATTGTTGGACTTGTAACAGACAGTAATAATATAGCTACGATTCAACATGTTTCCGTGGTACCTTCTTATAGAGGTGAAGGTGTTGCGAAGGAAATGCTACAGGAAGTAGCAGACCTTGGCCAGTATGAAAGTGTAAGTGCAACGGAGGAAACGCGTAATATTGTTCAAAAATGTATAAATTGTATGGATGAAGAAGCAGACGATCATTGACGTCTGCTTTTTCATGTTGCTAGGGTCTTCGGCAAAACGAGGGGTTGATTTCCGTTCCGGCTGGGCGCTTTCCTGGGGGCGTCCGATGAGCCGCTTCACTCGCGCTGCTCGCTCCAGGGTCTCATCTGTGACGCTGATCCCCAAGGAGTCGCCCAGCCTCCACTCCAATCAACCGTGCATCAATTTATAGTGATAAAATGAAACTTCTGCAACAAATGCTGAAGTGGAAGGCCACTCGAATCTCTTGCTATTTTGCGTTCGTCACAGAACAAGGCTTACTAAGCATGCGTGTAGCCAAGAATCAACTTTAAATAAAGTGCCACGAAATAGATAGAGATCTCCTTGACCATTTTGTTTTTCAGCACTAGAGAAGCAGACGATCATTGACGTCTGCTTTTTCTTTGTTTGCTTTCTTGACGTTCAGCAAGAATATGTGAGCGATCTCGAAGCATATGTTTATGAAGAAGATAATTAGCGTTACTTGCTGGTAAAAGCTGTATGCGAGCAAATACTAATTTTTCTAATATAGGTGAAAGAGGAAGTTGAAATGCTTGAAAGGACTTGCCTATTTGGATAGCAGCAAGTGTATCTGTTAGTTGTGTTAGTAGTTTTTCGTAGTCGATTTCATCAAAAAAGATATGTCCCATGTTATATTGAAAATTATTGAGTGCTTTTTCTAAGATTCGCGCAGCGCCAATATCATTGTCGCGCCGCCAATGATATAATCCTGTTGCGAGCTGTACGTATCCAACGAGAGGGTGCTTTTTATCACCTGGAGCGATAATTTTCCAGTATTCCTCGAGGACTTCATGGCATTCAAAAAAATCTTGATTGCCGTTGAAAAAAGCACAGTAGTCGATAAATAAAGTATGGTGCTGAGGATGCATTTTGGACTCCTTTCTACTATACTAAAAGAACATAGAATCTCAGGGTGGTAAAACAATGTCTTATGAAGTAAAATTAGAAGCCTTCTCAGGGCCTCTTGATTTATTATTGCATTTAATTCACAGATTGGAAATTGATATATATGATATCCCAATGGCTGAAATAACTCAACAATATATCGACCATATACATGCAATGCAGGTACTGGAGTTAAATGAAGCTAGTGAATATTTAGTGATGGCTGCTACATTATTAGCCATTAAAAGTCGTATGCTCCTACCAATTCATGAAGGTGAGCTTGAAGATGCCGAATTAGAGGTTGACGGTCCTGACCCTCGTGAAGAACTGGTCCAACGTTTAATAGAGTATAAGAAATATAAAGAAGCAGCGAGCAGCCTGCAAGAGCTTGAAACAGATCGTGCACAGGTATTTACAAGGCCCCCAGCAGATTTATCAGCGTTAGCATCAGATGAGCAAATGGCGTTATTTGATTTGAACGTCAATATCTATGATATGCTTGGCGCCTTTCAAAAACTGATGCGTCGAAAAAAATTAAAAAAACCGCTAAAAACAACTGTAGCGAGACAAGAACGCTCAGTGAAAGATCAAATGCGTTCGGTTGTCGATTCATTACGAACTACAGGTGGACGTGCATCATTTTTCGAGCTTTTTCCCTATGAAGATAAGCCAACACTTATTCTGACGTTTTTATCAATTCTTGAACTGATGAAACGTCAGGTCATCATCGTAGAGCAAGACGGTAACTTTGAAGAATTAACAGTTACATTACAGAAGGAGGAATGGGATGATGCCGAAAACAATGATGCTACAGAGTAGAATAGAAGCCTTATTATTTGTTGTTGGTGATGACGGTTTAACCATAAAACAATTGTCACAACTTTTAGGCGAACCGGAAGAGTTAGTCGTACAAACAATGGAAGTGTTGAAAACAACATATGAAGAAGATTTAGCAAGAGGCCTTAGTATAAAAGAAATGGCTGGAGTTTATCAGCTTATCACAAAATCTGAGCTAGCAGATACTATTCAAAGATTAGTAGAAAATCCAACTGCTCAATCATTATCGCAAGCCTCGCTTGAGGTATTGGCTATTGTTGCATACAAACAGCCAATTACACGTGTAGCAATTGAAGATTTACGTGGTGTGAAATGTGAAAGACCAATTCAAACGCTCGTTTCTAGGGGGTTAATTAAGGAGGTTGGTCGTTCGGAAGGAACAGGACGTGCAATCTTATATGGAACGACAAAAGAATTCTTAAACTATTTTGGATTAAATAGTATAGAAGAAATGCCTCCGTTACCTGAAGAAGAGTTAGTCGAACAAGAGCAAGAAACAGATTTATTTATGACGAAATTCCAAGAAACCTTTAGTGGAGTAAAGTGAATGAGCAAGGTATAATGCTTTGTTTGAAACATAAATATAAGTTATATTTTCCTATTACTTTTAATAAGGAGTGGCTCGTTGCTTCGGATAGTACGTTTAATATTGCTCATGATAGTCGTGGTAATAGTAATGCTTCCTCAAACCAGTCTAGCGCGAGGGGGCAGCGGATATGCTGTTTTAGATGGTGATACGGGCCGTGTTTTATTCGAATCAAATAGTGATGCACGGTTACCAATTGCTAGCTTAACAAAAATTTGGACAGCTCTTGTGGCAATAGAAAATAGCAATCTTCAAGATGAAGTGGTTATTTCACCAAGGGCTGCAACGGCTGAGGGCTCGTCCATTTACTTGCAAGCAGGTGAAAAAGTTACGGTAGAAACACTGTTATATGGTTTGATGCTTCGTTCGGGTAATGATGCAGCAACAGCTTTAGCAGAGCATGCCGGCGGATCGGTAGAAGGGTTCGTCAAGTTAATGAATGAGCGTGCTGTTGTTGCTGGACTCACAAATACAGTATTTATGAACCCTTCTGGCTTGCATCATGATGAACACTTATCGTCAGCGCGAGATACAGCTGAAATGTTAAGGATTGCTCTTCAGAATAAAACGTTCAAGAAGATTGCCTCCACAGTTCTATTTCGTGCCAATACTGAAAACGGAATGTTATGGGAAAATAAACACCGTTTATTACGAGAGGGCTCAGGGGTTGCGATCGAAATAGGCGAGGAAACACAACAACCTGTTAATGCACTAAAATCAGCAAAAGGTTCAGCTTTTGCCGGAAAAACAGGCTTTACGAAGGTAGCAGGTCGAACCCTTGCGACTGCCTTCCAAAAGGACGGGCAGACATGTATTGTCGTCACTTTGAATGAATCCGATGACTGGAATGTACATCGGGGTTTAGCCAACAAGGTTTGGCAAGATTACAGCCTTGAGACTGTAGTGAAAAAAGGTAAATATAAAGTGAATAAAAACCTTTCCATTCGTTTAGAGGAACCAATTCATTTGCAGTTAAATAAAGATGAAAAAGAAAGTGTAAGGCAAGTTTTGCATGTTTCTAGAAAACGTAAGGAAGGTGTACTGTCCATCTTTTTAGGTGAAGAGCGTATCTATGCAGTACCAGTAAAAGTTGAATCGGCGGATCGTTAAAAGCGATCCGCTGATTTTTTTATGTTTTTTAATTGCTGGTGTCACATTAATGCAAAAGTCTCGCTGTACCGTTGACGGGGAGATTAAAAGCGACAACTTGAATATCAATCTTTGTTTATTGATACAAAGCTCATCATCATAACGTGTGGTTGATTTCCGTTCCGACTGGGCGCTTTCCTGGGGGCGTCCGATGAGCCGCTTCACTCGCGTTGCTCGCTCCATGGTCTCATCTGTGACGCTGATCCCCAAGGAGTCGCCCAGTCTCCACTCCAATCAACTTATATCAAGTTAGCCCTTTGCGTATATATTGTAGCTGTCGCACAGATAAAATCCAACAAGGACGTGGCGTTTTTAGATTGAGTTCCTCTATTTCAGTAGGTATTTGGATGCCTACTGAAAGTGAACCACACCCGCATTCATCTCATCGCTTTCAGAGGTAAGAGCCTTCTACTGAATGAATATACATGGCATACGGCTTTATAAATGTCATCCCCTAACTTTTAATTTCTATCTAAATATGTGTAAAAACACCAAAAAAATAGTTGATAAAAACAATTGCAAATAATTTAATTACTTATGCATAATTAGTTTTTCTTTAATAATGTATAAAAGTATGACATAATTTTCACAGATTAGCGGGAAAAATAACCTTATTCATATTGTGCGAATGAGGTTTAAAGATTGGTGTCAAAACCAAGGTGAATGAAAACTAGAGGTGAAAGAATGGAAAGATTACAAAAGGTCATTGCGTATGCTGGTGTGGCGTCTAGGCGTAAGGCAGAACAAATGATTTTAGAAGGTAAAGTAAAAGTGAACGGAGTAGTAGTTCGTGAGTTAGGTACAAAAGTTTCTAACTCAGACACGATAGAAGTAGAAGGCGTGAAACTTGAGAAAGAAGATAAGGTTTATTATTTATTATATAAACCACGTGGAACGATATCGGCTGTAACAGACGACAAAGGACGAAAAACTGTCACAGATTTGTTTAAGCATATCCCGCAGCGAATTTTCCCAGTTGGCCGTCTGGACTATGATACATCTGGGTTATTGCTATTGACAAATGATGGTGAATTTTCTTATATGCTGACGCATCCAAAGTTTAAAATCGACAAAACCTATATTGCTCGTGTTAAAGGAGTTCCAACGATTGAAGGTTTAAAAAACCTACAACGAGGAATTAAACTTGAAGATGGTAAAACAGCCCCAGCAAAAGTTAGTATGACTTCGTTTGATGAGAAAGCAGGTAAAGCAATCTGTGAAATTACGATCCACGAAGGGAAAAACCGTCAAGTGCGTCGCATGTTCGAGGCGATTGGTACGCCTGTTGTGAAACTAAAACGTGAACGCTTTGCGTTTTTAGATTTATTCGGACTAGCTCCGGGGGAATATCGTGAATTAACGAAGCATGAAGTGAAGCAATTGCGAGTGTTAGCAGAGACAGGGAAAATCGGATAAATAAGCAATAACTAAGAGAAAGTGAATACGTCTATGTGTAATAGTAATGTATTCACTTTCTTATTAGTGAAATCGTTCATAAATCATTCATAATTATTAGCTAAGTGTTTGTGTTTCGTTTTGCTATAATAGGTGAGAATGGCTCACCTTAATTAGTTGCATCTAAATGAAATCGTTCCCATGATTTGCAAGGTAGTATTTGACGCACAAGTGTATGACTACTATAAAATTTGACAAACATGTAAATGCTGTAAATTAGACGGTGAAAATTATACATAATGTTTGGTTGAAAAGACTTAGCGTCAGTAGGAGTTACTCAAAGCTGTAATTGATAGGGGGTTTATTAACATGGAGAAAAAGAAAAAACGTCTCGTCATTCGTACCATTATTTTGGCTGTTTTAGTCTTTGCAATTGGTTACACAGTATATGGAACAGCGACAAAGGATAAAGTAGAGTTAATAAAGGTAGGCTCTAAAGCACCAGACTTCACGTTAGTAGATTTAAACGGTGAGAAACATAAGCTGTCTGATTATAAAGGGCAGGGCGTATTTTTGAACTTCTGGGGAACTTTTTGTGCTCCGTGTGAGAAGGAAATGCCTGCAATGGACCGTCAGTATAAAGTCTTTAAAGATCAGGGTGTACAAACGTTGGCGGTCAATGTTGCGCAAACAGATTTTGAAGTACAAAATTTTGTCGATAGACACGAGTTATCGTTCCCAGTAGTTATTGACAAAACGAAAAGCGTTACGACTACCTACAATGTAGGTAATTTACCAGCAACTCTCCTTATTGATCCAGATGGTAAAGTAGCTAAAATTATTACTGGTGAAATGACGGAGGGAGATATTGCTTCGTATATGGAATTAGTGAAGCCAAAATAAGGAGAAAATGACTATGGAAAACATCATTTGTGCTTGTGGTCATAGTAACCCATATGGCACGAAGCTTTGTGAGAAATGTGGTCGCCCTTTAACTGAGGAAGGTAAACAGACAAAAGTTGTTGATATGCGCTACGATGGAACGGCGATTCGTTCAAAAACGTATAATACAACAATTGTAGATAAAATTTGGAATTTCTTCTCGAATGTAAAAGTGGGGATTGCCCTCATTATTATTACGTTGGTCGCAGCGTCAATTGGAACAATACTACCGCAAGCGATGTATGTGAATGCCCCAGAACCTAGTAAAGCAGAGTATTATGAAAAAGTGTATGGTGTTTTGGGTAAACTCTATAATAATTTAGGCCTTTCTAATTTGTATAGCACTTGGTGGTTCCAAATTTTAGTGGGCATGCTTGCGATCTCTATTATTGTTGCGAGTTTAGACCGTGGTTTACCATTGCATAAGTCGCTTAAGAATCAACGCGTGAAACGTCATGAAAGTTTCATGAAGCGTCAACGTATCGTTGCGGAAGGACAAGTGCCAAACCCTGATGAAACGCTAGATAAAGTAGAGCAAAAAATGACTGAATTAAAATATCGTGTTCGCCGTGATGGAAGTGCACTGCTAGCAGAGCGCGGCCGTTTTGCTCGGTACGGCCCATACATAAATCATGTCGGTCTCATTATCTTTTTAGCAGGTGTTATGTTGCGCTTGGTACCTGGTTTTTATGTGGATGAGACAATTTGGATCCGTGAAGGTGAGACACGAGCTGTACCAGGTATGGACGGCTATTTTATTAAAAATAATAAATTTATTTTAGAAACTCATGGTGATAAGCCGCAGGACGAGCAAATGAACCAAGGCGTAAATGCTATGGCGAAAAACTATCAAACAGACGTCACATTATACAAACAACCTGACGGAGCTCTCCCTGGAGATATAGACAATCTTGAAAAATTAAGAGATTACTCTATTCGTGTCAATCATCCGTTAAAAGAAAGCGGTTTTGCGCTGTATCAAATGAATTATCGTCTTAACGAATTGAGACAGATGAACTTTAATTTAGTGAATAAAGCAACAGAAGAAGATTCACTAGGTCAAATTGAAATTGATTTAACGAATCCTAAAAAAGAATATGATTTAGGAAATGGTTCCTCCGTACAGATTCTAATTTATACACCGGATTTTGATGGTTTTAAAGATGGTGAACCACAGACAAAATCATCCATACCAAATAATCCAGCATTTTTATTCAGAATGACAACACCAGAAACGCCAAAAGGTGAAGTAAGCTTTGTAGAGATTAGGAAGCCACCACTTGAACCACTTGGTGAAAATAAATATAGAATGAAATTCGCTGGAGCAGAAATGCGTAATACTTCAAACTTTACAATTCGTAAGGACAGAACGATACCAATTTTATTTGTCGGCGGTATTATTTTCATGATTGGTGTAGTTATTGGATCGTATTGGAACCACCGACGTTTATGGTTACAGGTGGAGCCAGACGGTCGAGTGTTGATGGCTGCCCATGTGAATAAAAATATGTTCAGTATGAAAAAGGATTTAGATACAGTCACTACATTTGCTGGTCTACCACCATATGAAGATCAGTTAGAGTCAGAGAATGGCAAGAAATCCACAAAGGAAGAGGAAGGTGACAACACCTTATGAGTTTGATTGACATCAGTGGAAACCTATTATTTGTAGCATTCATTGCCTACCTTGTGGCAACTTTATTGTTTGGTGGTTCGATAAAGCAATCGAATGCAACAGGCAAAAATACCGAAAAATGGGGCAAGGTAGCAATTGTTGTAACAATTATTGGTCTACTTGCGCAGCTTGGTTATTTTATCACTCGTTGGATTTATGCAGGGCATGCACCTGTTAGTAATATGTTTGAATTTACGACTGCGTTCGGTATGTTCATTGTTGGGGCATTCATTTTAATTTATTTTATTTATCGCGTGACAGCTCTAGGCTTAGTAGCATTACCTGTGGCGTTATTAATAATAGCCTATGCGTCGATGTTCCCGAAAGAAGTTAGCCCTTTAGTGCCGTCTTTACAAAGCTACTGGTTAACAATTCATGTTATTACGGCTGCTTTAGGTCAATCCATTTTAGCAATTAGTGCTGTAGCAGGGCTTATTTATTTATTAAAAGTAGTGGATCTCACGAAAGCTTCTAAACAACGTTTCTGGTTAGAAGCAGTAATGTTCTTCCTTGTGGTAGTCGTTGGTTTCGTTGCTGCTTCATCAATCTTTAATATGATGGATTACGATTCAACATATACGTATGTTGATAAAGAGGGTAAGGAACGTCAAATTGCATACCAAATGCCACCACTATTTGGTATGAATGAATATAAGGCTGTGGAAGAACATGGCATGTCTCCGTTAGTAGAAATGCCCGCGCTTATTAATGCAAAGAAATTAACAACAGTTGTCTGGTCGTTATTGGTAGGATCTGTTTTATATTTATTCATTCGATTAATTGCACGACGTCGAATTAGTGCGATTTTCCAACCTTTTGTCAAACGGGTAAATTTACAATTAGTTGATGAAATTGGTTATCGTTCAGTTATAATTGGTTTCCCAGTATTTACGTTAGGGGCTTTAATCTTTGCAATGATTTGGGCACAACTAGCGTGGAGTCGTTTCTGGGGATGGGATCCGAAGGAAGTCTGGGCACTTATTACATGGTTATTCTATGCAGCATTCCTACACTTACGTTTATCAAAAGGTTGGGAAGGTGAAAAATCTGCATGGTTAGCATTGATTGGTTTTGGCATTATCTTATTTAACTTAATTGCTGTTAACTTGATTCTTGCAGGTTTACACTCATACGCTTCAGCTTAAATTGGTTAATTTGAGCACATAGATTTTTAATGTCGCTAGTATTTGAAAGAAGAGCCTTCTTGCTGTGGCAAGAAGGCTTTCTTTTCTTTTCAATATGTGCTGTACAATGTACAATAGAAAGTAGAGAAAGATTAGAAGAGAGGGATCGTGAAAGTGTCAGAAAATATTTCAGTATTAGTAGTAGATGACGAGGATCGTATTCGACGCTTATTAAAAATGTATTTAGAGCGTGAAGGGTACCTTGTTGACGAGGCAGAAAATGGTGAACAAGCGATCGAAAAATCTTTGGAAAAAGAGTATCACTGTATTTTATTAGATATTATGATGCCTGAAAAAGACGGGCTTGAAGTTTGTGCGGAAATCCGTGAACGAGCAGCAACACCGATTATTTTATTAACTGCAAAAGGCGAGGAAGCGAATCGTGTACAAGGTTTTGAGCTTGGCGCAGATGATTATATTGTAAAACCGTTTAGTCCTCGTGAGGTTGTGTTACGTGTGAAAGCTATATTACGCCGTTCACAAGCATTCTCACCTTCGACAAATGCATCTTCTTCAAAAGATTTAGTTGTCTTCCAACATTTAATGATTGATCATGATGCGCACCGTGTAACAGCAGAGGGTATTGAAGTGAATTTAACGCCTAAAGAGTATGAATTGCTTTATTTCCTAGCTAAATCACCAGATAAAGTATTTGACCGTGAACAATTACTAAAAGAAGTTTGGCATTATGATTTCTTTGGGGACTTACGTACAGTTGACACGCATGTAAAACGTTTACGTGAAAAGCTCAACCGTGTATCTGAAAACGCTGCAAAAATGATTGTTACTGTATGGGGCGTTGGTTACAAATTTGAGGTTGTCAATGAATAGAATATGGAACAGTGTTGTCGGGAAGCTATGGGTAACCATATTGCTTCTCGTTTCATTTGTATTGTTTGTTTTCACGGTTTTAATGCTTGAGTTTCTTCAGAATTACCATATGCAACAAGCAGAAAGCTCTTTGCGTCAAACGGCAGCAACAGTTGCAAGTATAGTAGATGATAATGAAACGGCAGAATCTACTTCGGAACTATTAAAAGATATTTTACCTGAAAGTACAAATGCACTTATTGCTACTTACCAAGATAGCGTTTCTTTCGCTATGCAGGAAGGTGTCAATAAAAAAGAAATCCAGGATATGATTTTAGCCAATAAATCGTTCAAAGAAGTTTTTCAATCAGATAAACCGATTATTAAGGAAATGATGATGCCGTCTTCCACAGACAAAGAAAAATTGGAATCGTATGTTGTGCTTGGTTTCCCCTTAAATGTGGAAAATGCAGTGCATGGGGCTGTCTTTATTTATCAAAGTCCAGATGCGCTACATAAAACATCGAAAGAGACGACGAAAATTGTCTTTTTATCTGCATTCATTGCCTTTGTCTTGACGACATTTTTTGCATTTTTCCTATCCTCACGTATTACGTCACCATTACGTAAAATGCGTGAATTGGCGTTTGAAATTTCGAAAGGGAATTTTGAAGCGAAGATGCCAACGACACAAAATGACGAAATTGGCCAGCTTGCAGTTGCCTTTAATCAAATGGGCCGTCAATTGAAACATAATCTAGAAGTGATCAATCAAGAAAATGAACAGCTTTCGAATATATTGACATCGATGACAGATGCCGTGATTACGTTTAATCGTGATCGTACAATATTATTAAGTAATCCGCCAGCGGACCGTTTAATGCAAAAGTGGTTTGTCAATAAGGGGTCACAAAGTGCGAAGCCCATTCCGCCAGAGCTTTATCATATGCTCGATCATGTACTGATGTTCGAAGATAAGCTTGAAGAAGAGATTGAAATGGATGGCAGTTACTATACGTTTACGATTAGCCCTCTTTACAGTGAGGAATCGATACGTGGAGCGGTTGCGGTTATTCGTGATATGACGGAGCAGCATCGCTTAGAAAAATTGCGTTCAGACTTTATTGCTAATGTTTCACATGAGCTACGGACGCCGATTTCGATGCTTCAAGGTTATTCAGAGGCTTTAATGGATGATGATTTTATTCAGGATCAAGAAGAACGTAATGAGATTACAAAAATTATTTATGATGAATCAAAGCGTATGGGACGTCTCGTAACAGATTTATTAGACCTTGCCCGAATGGAATCGGGGCATATGACGCTTTACAAGGATGAGCTCCCTATTAATTCAACATTCGAACGTATTACGCAAAAATTTGCACAGGTTGCAAAAGAGAAGCATGTTCGTCTAATATTTGACAGTGAATTTAATGACGATGCTTGGATTAGTATCGATGAGGATCGGATTGAACAAGTGTTAACAAATTTAGTTGATAATGCTCTACGTCATACGGATGAAGGTTCAGTCACCGTGAAGGTTGAGCAGGAGCCAACCTTTGCCAAGATTTCTGTCCAGGATACAGGGCACGGTATTCCACAAGAGGACTTACCCTATGTCTTTGAACGTTTCTATAAAGCAGATAAAGCACGTACGCGTTCTAAAGGTGGGACTGGCCTAGGTTTAGCTATTGCGAGAAATATTGTCAAAGCACATTCAGGCAATATTATGGTGGATAGTGTGCTAAAAGAAGGGACTACCTTCACGTTTTATTTACCATTCGATTAGAATGGTGTTTATTGGATGTAACTTTTGTGAACATTTAGACGACAAATATAAATAGAACGGGGGTGGAGTGCTTTGAATGACTCCGTGTTCCATCGTTTATACGATGCATATCATCAAGACGTGTTCCAGTTTCTTATTTATTTAGTAAAAAACCGTACAGTTGCTGAAGATTTGGCGCATGAGGTTTATGTCCGCGTATTGCGCTCATATGATCAATTCGCCGGAAATAGTAGCGAAAAGACTTGGCTTTTTGCTATTGCTAAAAATGTCGCGATTGATCATTTTAGAAAGCAGACTGTACGCCAAAAACATTCACTTGATTTTTTTGATTGGGAAACGGAACAACTACATTCAACCACACCATCACCGGAAGATGTGCTGCAGGCCAGTGATGAATTTATGAAAGTGCAATTAGCACTTGAACATTGTACGGGTGATCAAAAAATGGTCATTATTATGCGCTACTTTCAAGATTTATCCATTGCAGAAACTGCGCAAATACTAGATTGGACAGAAGCGAAGGTAAAAACCACTCAGCATCGTGCCATTAAATTTTTAAGGCAACAGCTACAACAGATTAGAGAACAGGAGGCGAAATGGCAATGACACATAATCCATTTGATGATGACCAACTGGATCATCTATTAAATAATGCCCCTAAGCTTTCTGATCACCGCTCTAAAGAGGAAGTGTTAAATCGATTATTGGCAGATGCTCGTTTACAGGATAATGTCCATCTTCAAGAAGCACAACAACCAACAAATGATGAAATACTAATGCAAGAGCAACAACAGCCAGAGAAAACAAAGAAGGTAGTTCGTAAATGGCCAATCTTTATGGGTGTAGCAGCTGTTTTCGCCTTAACAGTACTTACAGGCTCCGAGTTAAATAATCATACAAAAATGAAACAAGCTAATGCTCCGGAAGTTTCTCCATATTCAACAGTGCAGGAAAGTCAGGCAGCGAAAAGCTATGTCAACCATGATCGGATTGTGGAATCCAACATAGTAGCAGAACATTCAAAGATCATGTCTCTACGATCTTCTGTTTATACAGATGATTTAAAAGATGCAGTAGTATTCCATATAGGGTTGGCAAATCGTGAAAAGGAAAGTGTACCGATGTCGTATATCATTCCAAAGGAACGAGTGGCTACTGATTTTGGGAAGAAAAAGCCTTCCACATTACAAATGTATGAAAAATATGCGCCACAAATTGATGAGGAAGCAAATGGTTTTACGAACTATCATCCTTATAAAGGAGAATTAAAAGAGAAGGGCGATAAACTAGTGCATGTAATGCCGGAGAAGAATGACTATGATGTCGCTTCGGCGGATAATAGCGAATATGTAGGGACGTTACAGGATACATTCTCAGACTCAGAGTATAAAAATATTGAGTTTGAAAAACCAAAGGATAAAGCCGACGAAATTTCCAAGGAAGAAAAGCCTATGGTATTAACTAGCTCCAATCATTTTAATTATTATTTATATAAAGGTGAAAATGGAGAAGAATATTTATCTCCTGATTCTCGTAAAACTTTTTCCACTGTAACAGAAGCACTTACTGGTATGCGGAATAAAAATGATGATGTATACGTTCCAGTTGTACCGGAAAATATAACATACACTGTCAAAGAGGTGGCGGAAGGTGTCATTGTTACATTTGATGAGCCGCTTGACTTAACGACGATGGATGCTGTTCGTGCGACGCAATTAATTGAAGCAATGATGCTCACCGCTGCAAGCTTTGATAAACAAATACGTTTAGACAATGTTGTACAGGAAAGCTGGGAAGGATTTAATTTGAAAAAATTCTTGCCGAAGCCTGTGGGAGCCAATAAACGATATATGCCATAAACGAAACGAACGGAACATAAATAAATTTTTTTGGAGCATTCTCGCCGCATATGTGCGTGAATGCTCTTGTTAATTTCATGGACAGTAAACCGGCTATTAGGAGCATCGATAAACATACAAGTTTAATCGGAAGCGGCTTTGTTTTTTGCACAAAACCGAACTAGGGCACAAACATAATTGATGCAAAGCTATTTACTTTTCGCTAATAATTCATTATAGTAAGGCTATGAAATAAAAAAATATTGATTCATCTTCGGGGCAGGGTGAAAATCCCGACCGGCGGTAATAGAGTTGTAAATCGCTAATATTTCTTTTACGATACATTAGCTCGAATGATTTACTAAAGACTCTTCAGCCCGCGACCTGTGCAAATAGTTTTTTGCATGGCTGACTTGGTGTGATTCCAAGGCCGACAGTTATAGTCTGGATGGGAGAAGATGGAGGTACGATCGTCATTCATTGTTATGAATTTAGCTATGTACGAGCGTTTTTTCGATGTGACTTCACACCGTATCTGCTCAAAAATAGTTAAGTATTGGCGTTTTTTAATCATGCCTATTCTCCCTTATGCTCTTTTGCATAAGGGTTTTTTCATGATAATAAGTGATGAGGTCGTAACCTTTCTTCTTGCGAGATTGAATCAGCAAAGAGGAGAGAGTTTTCTATGAAGAAAAATGTTAAACTTCAATCGTTTATTACGATTGGCATGCTGAGCAGTATTTCGTTTTTATTAATGCTTTTTAATTTCCCAATTCCGCCATTTCCAGCGTTTTTGGAAGTGGACTTCAGTGATATGCCAGCATTACTAGCTGCCATCACAATGGGACCTGTAGCTGGTATTTTAGTAGAGTTCTTTAAAAATGTGTTGGACTGGATTTTCTCTGGAACGCCAACGGGAGTACCGGTTGGGCATATCGCGAACTTTGCAACAGGTATTTTATTTATTCTACCAGTGAGTTTTGTTTTTAATCGCGTGAAAACAGTTAAAGGTCTTATTGGAGGTTTAGCTGCTGGAACTATCATCATGGCAGTGGGAATGAGCGTCCTTAACTATGCAGTATTTTTACCAATGTACACTTACTTTTTAGGTATGGAGCCTGTTGTAGGTGATTCACTATATAAAATGATCGTAGCTGGTATCTTGCCATTTAACATTGTGAAAGGTATTTTAATTACTATTCTCATGGCATTACTATTCACAACAATGCGTAAATGGATACATCAGCAGCGTTCAATGTATTTAACAAAATAATTAGGATGAAACCTCGAGCTACGTTAAGCGCTCGAGGTTTTTTTGATGGAAAGAAAGGTCGGAGTGATGGAAGAGTCAAAGCGACGGATAGAGAGCGGAGCGACGGAAAGAAGGGCCAGAGCGACGGATGAGAGAGTCGAAGCGTTGGATAGAGAGCGGAGCGACGGAAAGAAGGGCCAGAGCGACGGAAAGAAGGGCCGAAGCGACGGAAAGAAGAGCCGGAACGACGGATGGAAGAGTCAAAGTGACGGATTGAGAGCGGAGCGACGGAAAGAATGGAAAGAATTAATCTAGTCGAGTTTAGTATTTTCATGTAGAATAAGAAAGAGTTTAGAGTGTTAGAGGAGTTTGAAGAGATGAGCGAAAAAAAGAGTCAGTGGTCTAGTAAACTAGGCTTTATTTTAGCATCGGCTGGAGCTGCAATCGGACTAGGGGCAATTTGGAAGCTTCCGTATGTTACTGGGCAAAGTGGAGGGGGAGCGTTTTTCCTTATTTTTGTTCTATTTACACTGCTGATTGGATTACCGATGCTATTATCAGAATATGTTTTAGGTCGTGGTACACAGTCTGAGGCTGTGACGGCCTATAAAAAAGTGGCACCAACGAAAACCGGGTGGGCCTGGGTTGGTCGTTTAGGTGTGCTCGGCTGTTTTTTATTATTAACTTTTTACAGTGTTGTAGGAGGTTGGATTTTTATATATAGTGGCCTTGGTGTGACTGGGGCTGTGATTGATCCTGCCAATGATCCGAGTGAGCTATTTGGAAAGATTGTAGGAACGCCTTGGATTACATTACTTGGTTTAGGACTGTTTACGTTGGTTAATGTATTAGTTATTTCACTGGGTGTACAAAATGGCATTGAGAAGGCCAATAAGTGGATGATGCCTTTATTATTCATTATGTTTATTGTCCTTGTTGTGCGAGCTTTAACGTTAGATGGAGCAATGGAAGGGGTTAAATTCTTCCTGTGGCCTGACTTTTCCGATATTACTGGAAAAGCTATATTAGAGGCGTTAGGACAGTCTTTCTTTGGCTTAGCGGTAGGGTTTTCTTGTCTTGTGACGTATAGCTCCTATTTAAAGAAAGATGTGAGTTTACCTAATTCGGCAGGCTCTGTTGTTCTACTTACTGTGCTTGTATCGTTTTTAGCAGGATTAGCAATTTTCCCTGTTGTATTTGCCTTTGATTTAGAACCAGCATCTGGACCGGGCTTATTATTTATGGTTCTGCCAACGGCGTTTAGTCAAATGCCATTTGGTGAAATATTCTTAGCGATGTTTTTATTATTATTTTTATTCGCAACGTTAACGTCTTCCTTCAGTTTATATGAAATTATCGTAGCGGCATTTATGGAGAAGGGGCGTATGTCTCGTTCTGCAATGACTATGCTTCTAGGTGTAGTAGTCTTTATGGCGGCGATTCCTGCAGCGCTTTCATCAAGTACATTAGCGGATGTATCGATATTTGGGAAAACGATTTTTGATGCAACAGACTTTCTAGTGTCGAATTTAATGCTTCCGTTAGGGAACTTATTGATTGCGATCTTTATTGCGTATGTAGTCGATAAAGAATTTGTGAAGCAGGAATTATTAATGGGGAGTAAAATGGGACATGGGTTCTATTCAACCTATCGTCTACTAATGTTAATAGTTGTACCTCTTGTCATTATCGTTGTTTTCGTCAATATGCTTTTACAATATTAAAGAGAGTAGGTTGCGTTCCGTTTAAGGAATGCAACCTTATTTTAATGATGGGGGCAGCAATAGAGTTAATATTCGCTAAGTGAAAGCTCGCCTAGCCAGCCTTCTTTAATGATCTGTCTCGCTTGCTCTTCGCTTTTAGTAATAGGGAACACTTTATCGACTTGTGAAATAGCAAACAAGCTGTGAATGAAATCATCTATGACAATAATAGCGATTTTCTTTTCTTTTACAGATACTTTCTTTGCGAAATTGACAATCATGCCAAAGCCGGTACTATCAATATTTGTAACCTTCTGCATATCGATAATGTATCCATGCTTAGTTTCCAAGCTTAACGATTGAAGTTCAATTTTTATCTCTTCGATCATCCCATATTCTAAATCGCCAGTAAACGCAATTAAAATATAATCAGCCTTTGTGTCAATATCCATCGCAATTTTTTTCTGATTCATACTATAGCGCCTCCATTTTCTTTTTCGTGTTAGGGAACTCTTCTAGTTTATTAGAAGTTAAAACTTGAATTTATTGACTTCATTTTGTAATTTATCAGCAATAGATGCTAATTCATCTGAACTTTGTGTAATTTCTGCAATGGTTGCATATTGTTCTTCCGATGTTGCGGCGATTTCCTCCGTTGCTGCAGCGGAGTCTTCAATGATGCGGGAAATATCTTGAATCGCTTTTTGAACCCCTAAGGAGTTATTGTTTACAAGGGTAAATGCCGTCTTCATTTGCTCAACGCCTTTTTCAGTTTCTTCGACCTTTTCAACAATTTCCTTTAATGCGGTGCCTCCTTTATTGATAATTGTTACTTGCTCCTCTACTGCTAGTAGATTACTTTCCATCGTGCGAACTGTCACAGAGGTTTCGGCCTGAATATCTTTAATAAGATTTGTAATTTGCCCTGATGCTAAACTTGATTGTTCGGCTAACTGGCGTACCTCCGATGCAACAACGGCAAACCCTTTTCCTTGCTCGCCTGCTCGTGCTGCTTCGATGGCTGCGTTGAGGGCAAGTAGATTTGTTTGCTCTGCAATACCGGTAATAACGGTAATAATGCCACCAATTTCTTCGGAGCGTTTACCAAGTTTTTGGATAGAATCTGTTGCGTAAGACACTGTTTGTGTGACGTCGCTTAAATGCTTAATCGCCTCATTGATCGCCTCTTCACCTTGACGTGCGAAATGGGTCGATTGTATAGCGCTATTTAACGTGTTTTCGGCCTTTTGTAAACTGCTCGATACTTCTTCAATTGTTTTTTGCATCATTGATACTATTTGCTCAGCTTGATCAGATTGAGTCGTAGTGCCAACTGCAATTTCATTCATCGTCAGTGCGATTTGGTTAGAGGCCTCGCTTGTTTGGTGTGATGATTCTGCTAATGAGTGCGATGAGTTAGCTATTTGATTGGCGCTGCCAGCTACGATTGTTACCGTCTCTGTTAAACGATTTTTCATATCACTAAAGGCATTTGCTAACACAGCAATCTCATCTTTACCTTTAGGGTTTAATAACTTAACATTTAAATTTAAAGCTGATAACTCTTTGGCATTTGTACTTAAAATATTAATAGGGTTAATGATTTGTCGCTGTAAAAACCAACTAATCCCGACAATCATTAATATGGCAATTCCTAAGGAAATCGCTACATTTTCCAGTGCAGACTTTGTAGCAATACTTATATAAGGAGCGGTTGGAACGGCTGTCGCCCATACACCAATAACATCTCCTTGGCTATTTAAAATTGGGTCATAGGCTCCTTGGTGCATACTACCTAAGACATTTGCTGATCCGATATAGCGTTTTTTTTCTCCCAACACAACAGTCGCAACGTCATTAGAAACCTTTGTATTTAATGCACGTTCGCCATTTTCGACTATATTTGTACTAATGCGAGTATCATTTTGGAAGATTGATACAGCGTTTCCGTTTGTTAGCTCCCCAACTTTATCAGCTATCTCAAAATTGTCTACCATTTTGACGTCGCCTTTATACAATTGATTGTCTTTAATAGACCATTCTCCTGGGAATGTAGCATCTAAATATTCATAGCCCAATTGAATATCTGATAAAAGTTTTGTATTTGCACTTTCTAACAGATTTTTTTTGGCAACATAAAAATTTATTCCTGCTAAAAGTGTAGTAAGTAGCAAAATACACCCGAATATTAACAAACTCATTTTCTTTCGGATTGACAGCTTCATGAAAACTCCTCCAATTTTACGTTTTATACACGAATCTTTTTTGAAACTCCAACTAAAAATTTTGTGTCAGATATATTTTCAAACCAAATATGGTCAACCATATTTTTTACAAAAAATAAACCTCGCCCACGATCTGAATAATCCAGTTCGTTTAAATCAAATTGTAGAACCTTATCCCAATCATTTTCTGCGATTCCTTTCGCTTCATCAGTAACTGTAATTTTAATTTCTTTATTAGAGTGGGATACGTGTACTTGAATTGCTTTTTTGCAGTATGGCCCAATCTTTTCAACAGCTGCCACAGCATTTATCACTAATTCATGTACGACAAATCGTAATTCTCTTTTAAAAGG
Organism: Lysinibacillus sp. Bpr_S20; assembly: GCF_023337835.1. Lineage (NCBI taxonomy): Bacteria > Bacillati > Bacillota > Bacilli > Caryophanales > Bacillaceae > Lysinibacillus > Lysinibacillus sp. Bpr_S20. Next base: position 81,968 of record NZ_JALNLQ010000010.1, on the reverse strand, counting down.
TAGATTATATACATCTGTATAATTCTCCATAACTTGATCTACGTAAGCTATTGCTTGTGTATCAGGATTTACATTGAGTATGAATTCCATCATCAATCACCGACCCTGTAATGTAATTGTTATTGAAACTACTGTAATATCATCGCTGTAATCATTATCGAATAAATCGTATTTTTGAGAAAATTTCCGCAAGGCGTAGCCATTATCTTGTGAAGCATAAGAATGGAAAAAGTCCAAATCGACAACATGTTGCTCATTGATTGTCAATAATCCATCTGTATAAAGTATTATGCGATGCCATCCGGATAAAGGGATCGTTTTTTTATTGATTTGAATGGTTGGGAATAGCCCTAAGATAGGTGTATTTGCTGGAAGGAACACCGTCTCGCCGTATTTTCCAAATAAGAACCCAGATGGATGAGCCGCATTAACATAGTTTACAGTTCCGTTTTTCGTATCAATAAGTATGTAGATGGCTGTCATTAAAAACCTGTCTATATCTTCATCAGAAAATAACTCGTAAATTTGGCGGTTAAGTTCTCGGATGACTAATACTGGATCAATTAATTTCGTAATGATTCCTTTTAACAAAGATCTAATGGACATTGTAACGAGCGATGCGGCAATACCATGTCCCATTGCGTCATAAAGAAGAATAGCGGTTAAATGTTCATTAATCTTAAACCAGCAGTACATGTCACCTCCTAATGTGTTGGATGTAACATAGAGTCCATCAATCTGAATATACTCAAGATTCAATGAAGGAGATAATGCATTTTTTTGAAACTTCTTTGCGACAATTAAATCTTTTTGAATACTACTTTCTTGCTGTTTTCGCAGCTTGGTTTCTTTTTGATATTTAAGGGCCACTTGAATCCGAGTTTTAAACTGAGTAAAATCAAATGGTTTTAAAATAAAATCGAAAATCCCAGCTTCAAAAACCCTATCAATTGTCATACTTTTTTCGTAAGTAGTAGAAAGAAGGATAGGGGCGTCAAGCCAATTCTTTAGTTCGTCAATTTGTTGACAAATGTTCTCGCAATTTTTAAGCGTCATTTTTGCATCAAGAATAATTAATTCCAGCTCTTCTTTCAAAGAATCTGATAAATAATTCATTGCTACGTCAGTTGTTGTGAAGCAATGAATATTTTTGATGTCGATACGATGAAAATATTTTTGCAGACGCAATACATCATTACTTACGCTGCCAATAATTAATACTGACATACCTTCTCCCATTCACCGCCTTATGTATCTTTAACAAAGATAAAGCCACTGGACACAATTACGCAGAGGCGAAATCGATATAATAATTCCCGCCTATTATTATATACGCCTAATTTACTTATCTAATGAATAATTCAGAAATTCTAATTTGCTATAAATTTACCAATAATTATGACATTATACAAGACTATTGTGATATAAAATGTGGAAAAAAGTTCTTGCTTCTTGTAATAAAGTCGAAAAAGTTTTAATGAAATCACATTTTAGTAAGTCTAAAGGCCTTAAAGAAAGATAGATGACTCTATTCATCTGAAAAAAAGATTAATATATTCGGAAAATCGCATGTTATAAAACCTTACATAGATATTGTGTTTTTTATCGTTGTGATGTATTTTAAAAACAGTTACAAAGGAATTGTGTTAATTAAAATTACGTGGGAGTGGTGAAAAATGAAACATTATACAAAAGAAGATATTATACGTTGTATGAAGGAAGAAAATGTGAAATTTATTCGCCTGCAATTTACGGATATATTAGGAACAATAAAAAATGTTGAAGTACCTGTTAGCCAATTGGAAAAAGCATTGGACAATAAAATTATGTTTGATGGTTCATCAATTGAAGGTTTTGTCCGCATTGAAGAATCAGATATGTATTTGAGCCCTGACCGTGATACATTCGTTATTTTTCCTTGGACTGCTGAAAAGGGCAAGGTGGCTCGTTTCATCTGTGACATCGTTAGACCTGATGGTACTCCATTTGAAGGGGACCCCCGCGCCAATTTGAAGAGAGTTTTAAAGGAGATGGAGGAATTAGGGTTTAGCTCATTTAATTTAGGGCCAGAGCCAGAGTTTTTCTTATTGAAGTTAGATGACAAAGGGCATCCAACACTGGAGTTAAATGATAGTGGTGGTTACTTCGACTTAGCCCCAACAGACTTAGGAGAGAACTGTCGACGTGATATCGTATTAGAGCTAGAAGAAATGGGCTTTGAAATTGAGGCATCTCATCATGAGGTTGCACCTGGTCAACATGAAATCGACTTTAAATATGCAAATGCTATTGAAGCATGTGATAATATTCAAACGTTTAAGCTAGTTGTAAAAACGATCGCTGCCCAGCATGGACTGCACGCAACCTTTATGCCAAAGCCACTATTTGGTGTTAACGGTTCTGGCATGCATTTTAACTTATCATTATTTGAAGGGGATAACAATGCATTCTATGATGAAAAGGCAGAATTGCAATTAAGCCAAACGGCGCGTAGCTTTATGGCAGGGGTATTAAAGCATGTACACGGCTTTACAGCTGTAACGAACCCGCTTGTTAATTCCTATAAACGATTAGTGCCTGGCTATGAGGCTCCTTGCTATGTGGCATGGTCTGCACAAAATCGTTCACCGCTTATTCGAATTCCAGCTGCCCGAGGACTATCCACACGTATTGAGCTTCGTTCTGTCGATCCAGCAGCAAATCCTTATTTAGCAATGGCAGTAATTTTAGCATCTGGGCTTGATGGCATTCGAAAAGATCTCACACTGCCGAATGCTGTAGATCGAAATATTTATAAAATGTCACGAGCAGAACGTGAAATAAATGGGATCGATAGTCTGCCATCGTCATTGGAATTTGCACTCCTTGAACTAGAAATGGATCATGTTGTACGAGATGCACTTGGAGACCATATCTTTGAAAAATTCACGGCTGCTAAAGAAATAGAATGGCATAAATATCGGACACGTGTCCATAACTGGGAGCGGGAAGAATATTTAAGAATGTATTAGAAAGGAGTGTTGGGGCTTTGGGGCTCCAACACTTTTTTTATCAGTCCATAGATAGAGAGCTTGTTCCATCGTCTTAACAGCCATAAAATTTAACAAAAAGAAGGCCATCCCAATCATGTCTTGATAGGGATCGCGATTTTTTAGTTAGGTAGTTCACTTTGGATCATTAATGTGCTTTTGTGTTTTTTATCTGAAAAAACCTGGTTAATAATATAGACATTATTGTCAGCAGAAAGTTTATAAAAGTTAGGCGTGTCTAATGCCTCATTCAATTCCCCATCTTCAACTAGAAAATTATTCTTCACTTTAAATGTTCTCATCCCCTCATCGTTATAAGAAAAAAACACTTGATTGTTAAAATCTGTATAATAGGAATTTACAGTTAACACATCCGAAACAACTTCTTGAGTATGTTTAGTAGAAAGATTATAAAAAAGAAGCTTTTGGTCATTACTTGAAGATTCACTAGGGTTATCAAAGGTTAGACAAATAAATTGTTGTCCATTTAGCAAACTTGCCCAACCAATGAATTCATAGTCAGTTTTAATTTCTTCTATTTTTTTACTTTCTACATCATATAAATACAAATAACCAACATTATTTTTTTTATCTGTGAATAATATTTTTCCATCCTTTGAAGATAGATGCATATTCATAAATGTATAAGTGTTTAAATCAAAGATACTTTCGGTTTCATTAGTTTTTAGATTCTTTAGCAGTACTTCGGCTTTTTCATTTTTTCTATCTGATTTAATCCAAGCTGCATAGTCCCCAATTAGGACAGGGAAATCATTAAAGACATTTTCTTCATTTTCTTTTGTTAATGGTTGAATTTCTTTCGTCTTTAAATTCATAAAATAAGGGTTCAACTGCCATCCACTTTCATCGGCATCTACCCATACTAACCAATGATCATTTAATTCTACACCTTGAACTGATGGCATTTTGAATTTACTGTTAAATATGGATGTGTATTTTTGGGTTTTTCGATCGTATTGAATAATTTTATTATCAAGACTTGAAGGACTCTCTTGATCTACACTCATATAAATATAGTCAGCATTACCTCTAAATGAGGTGATACTTGTAAAAGGTACGTCATCTGTTTTATTGAAATCTTTATCGATTATTTGGTAATAATCTGAATCTTTAGGTTTAGCTTTATAATTATTAATATGTACATTATTATAGACGGCTTTACAAACAATGAATACGAATATAGCTGCACATGACAGTATGATTGTTCTCTTTATTATTTTCAATATGAATCTCCCCATTTAGACTAAGGTTATAACTTTTGTAACATCTACTAAAGCTCAATCATTTGCCCCGTTTTAAAAGATTGTAATTTTTCTTTTAAAACGGTTTTGAGAATGTTAAATCCTTTTGCTCCAGTACAATGGCAAGAATAAATACAATCTATTTTCATTTCATTTAAAGTATTGCCAATGGAGATCACTTCTTCTTTTGGTTTTCCTAAAGTGTTAACTATGGGTAGACCAATTAAATGAAATCCCCCAATAATTGCGTTGATTTTCTTATTTGGAAATTTTTTAGTTATAGCTTTAGTTATATTTACAATTCCGTGATGACTACAACCGCTAAATAATACTAACTCATTGTCGTTTTCGATCACTAACACGATTTCGTGATTAAAATCGTCTAATTCCTTCTTATCCCCTTTATAAAGATTGTTCGTATATTCATTCGTAGGCTCTAAATGAATAATATGAATGCCCTTTGTAAGTTCTATATCATCGTAAAAAAACTTCAAACGATTATCGAAGTTTTTTATTGTATCCTTTGCCCCTACATAATGATAATAAGGTCCAATTTTTATCCAATGTGATTCTAAGGCATTCGAAGACAAATAGATGGGAGCATGTTTATTTACTTCATCCAAATAACTTAATCCTCCAATATGATCAGAATGCCCATGTGAAATAATTACTGCATTCGCTTTGTTTAAATCGATACCTAAAGCTTGTGCATTTTTGATATAGGAGTGATCCGGGCCCAAATCAAAAATGATGTTCATTTGTTCGGTTTCTATATACAAGGATAAACCATGCTTGGCTGTCAATTTTTTATCTGATTTCGAATTTTCGAGGATAGCAGTAATTTTCAAAAAAACCCCTACTTTCTAATGAATGCTAGATATTTTACAATGGACAATATTCAGTGCTTATATTTTACCATATAAATGGTTATTTGCCTGTTTTTATCAATTTACTAAAAATAATTTGTTGTGACAAATACTTCCTTTTGCACTATGATTAGAAGAAAAGGGTGAAAATGTATGGTGCAAGCGACTCAAGTAGTAACGATACAAAATAATGATATTGTGCAATTTGAACATGATATTAATAACGCTCTATTAGATTTAAGCGATTATTTAATTGTTGATATTAAATATAATACGTTATATATAGGAGAGCATACAGTTATACATTCAGCTTTAATTATTTATAAATAATTGACTCTAAGGGGGACATACCTTGTCAAAAATATATTGGGTATCCATTGCTAAAAGAACAGATGAACCTGAAGTGAAGCAGAATATCATTGAAAGAATATTTGCGAGGAAATCAGAATTAAAGGATTTTCTAGAAAGAGAAGGCTACTGTAAGGCAGCGAAAAATCAATATATTAAAATTGATGATGAATTGATTTATGAAGCGGCCGTTGAAAAAGTCAAAATGAAATAATTCATCGTAAGAGTTTACCCGCGGGTGGTAGGGAAATACCCGCGGTTGTGGATATGTGTGAGGGGGACTTCAAATAGGATGCTCTTATCCTATGTCATGATGGTTCTATTATTGAAAAAATGATAATAGGAATGGTCTATCTTCAGGAAAGGTTAACGTTAAATTTAGTAATTCATCTTTTGATTTCCAGGCAATTTCATAAATCAATTCATCGGGGTCATGGATCATCATTTGTCCACCTTTCATAATTGTTTCAAAATAACGAACTTCTACTACATCATTATTTTTATGTAACACTTCTTTGACGATGTCTACTACATATCCTGTTTCCTCATACACTTCGCGGATACAACATGTCTCATAATTCTCAGTAGCTTTTTTTCCTCCCGACGGTACTGACCATGTTTTTACTTCCTCTTTCGTACCTTGCAAAACCATTAATAATTGATTGTCCTCATTGAAACAAATTCCTGCAGCCCCTTGCCATTTACCCAATATCAATATCTCCAATCTAATTGTGTTATTTAATAATAATTTTAACCTATAGTATCTAAAAGTTGAGATGACATTTGTTTAAATGTTTTCTATGTAAATAGGTTAATTGGAGTGGAGACTAGGCGACTCTTGGGGATCAGCGTCAGAGGAACGAAGGCTAAAACCATCATATCCTGTGATAACGCCTTCGTGACCAACATCGTGTTGCCCCGACGCCCCCAGGAAGCTCTGCTCTGTAGCGAAAGCGAAGCGACAGCAACAATGTTTTATCTGTGCGAAAGCGAAGCGACAGCAATAAAGCGCCTAGTCGGAACGGAAATTAACCCCACACGATGATAAAAATATAGCTTTCATTTTTACCAGTCCAACGTTAGCATAAAAAGACAGGAATAACTAATTTTGATGGTTTATGCTATAAGCAAGGAGTGAGGGCACTTGAGTTGGATTGAGTCGATTCAAAAAGCAATAATTTATATCGAGGAGCATTTATTAGATGACATCACAATGGAGCAAATCGCACGAGAGGTAAATTCTTCGGTCTTTCATTTTCAACGGACATTCTCGATTTTAACGGATATGTCTATTGCTGATTATATAAGACGTAGAAGGCTAACATTAGCAGCGCAGGAGTTAATAAACACAGAGCAAAAAGTAATCGATCTCGCCTACAAATACGGCTACGACTCTCCTGAAGCCTTCACCAAGGCATTTCGGAAGCAGCATAACGTAACGCCTAGTGAAGCAAGAAAGAAGCAAGGACAACTACAATCATACAATCGCCTGGTCATCCAGGTAAGCCTGAAGGGAGCAGAACCAATGAAGTATAAAATCGTAGAAAAAGAAAAGTTTCAAGTAGTAGGGGTAAAAAGAACATACAATTGTCAAAATGGTGAGAATCTGCAAGGCATTCCTCAATTTTGGGATGAGATGAATTCGAAAAACTTTGATCATCAACTTATCCAATTAAATAACGGAAGTATCAAAGGGACGCTCGGTGTTTGTGTACCAAATACAGACCAAGGGCAAAGTGGTTTCATTGATTACTGGATTGCAACGGATCATGTAGGGGATGTGGAAGAAAATCTATCGGCGCTGGAGGTACCTGCATCAAAGTGGGTAGTGTTTGAAGTGCATGGCCCTATGCCAGATGCGATGCAAAATACTTGGAAACAAATTTTTTCAGAATGGTTCCCATCCAATCCATATAAACCAGCAGGAACAGCTGAACTTGAAGTTTACCCTGATGAAGATGCATATAGCCCTGATTCATACTCTGAAATTTGGATTCCGATTAAGTAACAGCAATGAAAGTAGCCAAGAATGTTCATTCTTGGCTTATTTTTTATTTTAGTAAAGTATAAATATTTAGGTCATAAAAAGATTCTTTGGATTCATCATATTCCTGAAATGTTCCTTTAAAAGTAAAGTTCAATTTCTCTACAACTTTTATAGAATTTACATTACCAGGCTCAATTTTTGCTTCAATACTATTTAGGTTTAAAGTGGTGAAGGCATAATCAATTAAAGCCGAAATACCTTCTTGCGCATAGCCATTTCCCCAATAGGCCTTAGCAAGATCATAGCCAATCTCTGCTGAGGCGTTGTCTACGTCAAATGAATTAAATCCACAAGAGCCGATTATTTCGTTGGATTCCTTCTTGATCATTGTAAAGCGAATAGCCTTACGCTCCGCAGCTAATTGATCAAAAAGAGCAATCATTTCTTTCGCTTGTTCTTCATGCGTAAAATTAGTGATATTCATAAATTTTGTAACTTCTGGGTCTGACCAGATAGTAAATAGACTGTGTGCATCCGACATCTTCATTTTTCTTAAATATAATCTTTTTGTGTAAATTTGTTCAATCAATACTTATCCCTCCAAGGTTTTAATTAAGTTTGGATGAAAAATATTGCTATCTGCGCATAATTCAGTCCCTTCAAATTTTCTATAGCGATTATACAATATTTCAATATTAAACAATAGTTCTAGTAATTGCTAAAAACGTTATAATGTATACAAAAAGAATAGGAGAAATGAAAATGATCAAAGTAGCGGCCACGAATTATTCGATTATAAAAGAAACAATAGAAAGGGCGCCAACATTTGTCTACAGCATACTAGATCAGGTAATAGAAGGTACTATCTATGCCGACAATGAAAGCCTACAATCACTACTGTTTCAAACCAAATCAGGGATATACTATGTTTATGGCGATTCGCCCAGCGAACAAGTCGTAAGTAAACTTGCGGCTTTACGACAACAATCTATTGAAGAAAGGAAACGTTTCACATTATTTTCTTTTTCAGATGATTGGAACGCTAAAATTGAACAACAGTTAGATGGTCATGTAAAAAAACTAGAAAGATACACTTTTACTTTTGCAAAAAATGCTTATAACGATAGAGAAAGAAGAGAGTTACTTGACTACGAAATCACTAAAATCAAGCAACCTCAAATTGAGCATAGTTTAGAATTTGACAATCAATATTATGATGAATATTGGGATTCTACTAATAATTTCCTTGAAAATGGCTTTGGTTTTTGTTTGCAGCATGGAGATAAGATTATTAGCGAAGCGGTCTCTATTTTTAAATCGCATCAATTGGCAGAGGTGGATATAGTAATTGATCCTAGTTATAGAGGAAAAGGGTTAGCAAGCTTCATTGCCGAGACATTCATTGATTATTGCCTTTTCAATGATATTCAGCCTTGTTGGGATTGCGATATTCATAATCATGCATCCTATCAATTAGGCACAAAGCTAGGCTTTAGTAATCCTCAAAAATATGCAGTTTATACAAAATCTTAACGCTCAAAGCAGGTCCTTAAGATCAATGTAGAAGCATGTATATGTTGTAGGGTATTGAGAAAATTTCGCATGAAAGAAGGAGGTTGCATATGGACAAAGATAGCATTATTTTCGATTTGGATGGGACACTTTGTTATTCAAGAAAAACAGTAGCAGAGTCATGGGCGTAGGTAGTTCGGCGTCTCCTTTCGGTAAAGGCAAGATAATCGAAGAATTATCTAAAATGATGGGGTTACAAATTAAAGAAATAGCCGCTGTATTATTTGATGATCTTGATGAAGAAAAGCAGATGGAGCTTTATTTTAGCATCCTGCCAGCAAGAGAAAGTTGATTTATTACGTTATGTTGGTATTTTATATCCGCAGTTAGAAGAAACTTTGCTAAGCCTTTCGAAAAAAATTGTCAGAAGGGCTACATTGAAAACATTTTATGCTTATCATAAACTAGAAAAATACTTTCTCGACTTTGAAAATCCGGGGCGCACAGGTTTGTCAAAAGGTGAAAACATTCAATTAATTATGGAAAGAAATCACATAAAAAACGCTGTTTATGTGGGTGATACACAGGGAAACATGGCTTTAGCAAAGTTTGCAGGGATTCCTTTTATTTTTGCATCATATGGTTTTGGTAAGCCAGAGGAGTATGACTATATCATCGAAAGGCCAATAGAATTATTGAATCTATTTTAAACTAGGGCTGTTTTTGTAAAGATTGTTGCTCTTCGACTAACTGTGCAGAATAGTTGAATAAGATAGATTGGAATAAAAGGGGTGTAGATTATGAAAATCTATGAAACACAAAGGTTAATATTAAGACAAATTGATGAAAGTTGGGCAGAGGAAGTTCTTCAATACTACAATAGAAATCGCTTCTTTTTATCTGAATGGGAACCTCTACGCTCAGAGGAATTTTATACTCTTGATTTTCAGAAGAAGTTCCTTCAAGAAAATTTCAAGTCTAATGAAAACGGTACAATATTTAGGTTATGGATTACTAATAAACATGACGAACGAAAGATTATAGGGTGTATATCATTTAACTTGATTGTCCGTGGTGTTCTTCAATCTTGTATTTTGGGTTATAAATTAGACAAAGAGGAAATTAATAAAGGTCTAATAACGGAAGGAATGAAAAAAGCCATTTCCGTGGTTTTTGAAGAGTTAAAACTACATAGAATAGAAGCACCTATTATGCCCATTAACACTGCTTCTATAAAGGTTGTAAGCAAATTAGGATTTGAAAATGAGGGCCTTTCTAAAAAATTTATAAAGGTAAATGGAAGTTGGGAAGACCATACAAGGTGGGCATTAATTAATATCAACGGGTAATGGTAGTTCCTCAACTAACGAGTGTATCAGTCTAAAAAGAACAGGACTTGTGTTTATGATAAACCTCATTGTTCTTTCATCTTCAACGAATTGTGCAGGTTAGTTGAAGAAATTCTGTATCTTTATTCAACCTAATTCGTTTAACTGTATATTAAGACATTATTTATAGTATCTTGAGGGGAGAACGAATGAAGGTGGCCAAAGTACTTTGTTTAGGCATATAGTGGATGGCGTATATTATTTTTTCAATGGATCGTAAACAAATTACGCATTATTCTTGCGGTTGAAATTAATAAAAGAATACCTCTTATCGGATTTATTATACTAACAGTTCTATTTATTGTAGCGATACTATTATGCTTAGTTTTATTTGTAGCAAGAAGGATTTCGTTTGGCTAAATAAAAAACCGATAATGATAAAATGAAGTTTTTTTCTGTTCCAACAACATAAAACAAAAGAAATTGGTGTAGCCTTACAGTAGTAGGCTCTTTTTTAAAAATACAGTATAATAGTGGAGCAAAACTGAACAAACCAGGAGGAAGATTAATGTCAACAACAGAACCATGGAGACAACTAGTAGAAGTATTAAGATCTTATGAAAATGAAACATTACAATTCCAAATTGAATCAAAAGATAAATCTCTATACATGCTGCAAACAATCCCAAGTATGTGTCTCGGAGAAAATGAAGAGTTCGAAGAAATAAGTCATCTCATCGCTATATCAAGTGATGATATTAAATTTGCTCAAGTAAATATAACACTACAGAAAAAAGATATACTTAACGTTGAAAGTATTTATACTCCAGATGAAGTTGAATGGAGAAAAGATGGTTTCAAAATAGAATACAAAAACGATGTCACATTTACTTTCAATGTATTGTTAGACTAAAAAATGATTAGCGTGGGGGAACTTATTGAACACCTCTAGTTAAAAAACAAAAAGGAGTACCATTCGCTACTCCTTTGACAGCTCTTTTCTTACGATTAGTCAAGTATCTATAATAACTTTCTTAACTCTCTGATATTATTTTGATAAATTGGCCATGCCAAATAAGCCTAGTGATTTTTCGATTTTTCATAAGGCTTTAGTATGTTAAACTGATGCTACGACTGTACTAGGGAGCCAACCTGTAGTCGTAGTTTTGATTATGTGTGACAAGAAAGAAGATCGTTTTCAATAACTTGTTTACACATGCGACGGAGGCAACCTTATGACATTTTTTAACAACATTAAGAGAGTTTCGGTGGTCTTAAAGAATCTAACGAGACCCTTTTCTCCGAATTAAACCGGTAAATTCACCAGAACCAGAACCGTAAATGGGAACGGCTTGTTGTCAACGCTGTTTTTGCAATCTACGATAGTTATAAAGCGCATAAAGCAGGGAAAAACCAATTGCCTGGGTAAGGCATCGAGTTTTTTTTCCCCTTGGAAAAGAGAAGCGTATTTATCGTACAGCAAAATTTACCAGAAATATGCAAAATAACCATTTGTGCCTAGTGATTATTGGACGAGGAAAGCGCCGTATAATGCTTCTCCAAGTTCAAAGATAAAGATAACCCATTGCAGGAACTAGTTAGTCTTTTAATAGTTTAATACCTTCTATTGACAGTTTTCACTTTTCATTATTGATTTCAAACATTAATGCTTTTAATCTACCTATACTATCCATTTTAAAGAGTTTTTCTCTAAACGAAATAAATTCATTAGCAGCTTGAAGAATTTTAGAGAAAAATTCTTTTTCATTAACAATGTTTTTCGTTTCTTTGTAAACTTCGCAAGAGCTTTTACCTTCAAAAATCAGAGGATTCCTTTTTATTCTAAATACAATCAAGTTCTCTGGATTTGTAATGATTTTTTTAATACTCCACCTATGGTTATTCATAGCCATTAAGTGCTCTCCAAAACCTGTTCTTTTATACTCCAAAGTCATTTCCAAGATACCAATCCACATTAAATCAATATCATCCCAGTCCATAAAGTCAGTCATTATAGTATCTATTGTTTTAATAATTACTACACCCTCTAACTTATGGCCTTTATGCTGTTTTAATCGTCTGTTGACAACCTGAGTTGACAATGTATCATTTAATGAAATAAAGTAATCTAGAAAATTTTCTTTATTAAAACAAAACGAATCCAAATTTTTCTGTTCAATGTATGTGGTGATAGTAAGCATATACTACTCCCTTCATTACCTTAAAATATGTTATAAAATCCACTTAAAAAGGGTAGAAAGTATTTATTCTATAATTACTTACAACTAATCTGTACATTTGTCCATCTATACTAACATTTAGTGTAGCATATCCATTGCCATTTATAATTTTACTTCTATTCGCGTTGACAATTGAAATGATTTTTGTTCGTACATCATTTATAGCAAGATTATAATGAAAAGTTGTTTTACCAGTAGCGCCTGTCCAATATAGTGGGTGATGATTTACAAGAACATGATTCATACTGCTATTTTGTAAAGCTACAGTTCTACCACTACCAATAGATATATTTGTAGGAGTGAAAGATTTTAAAGCAGTCGCCGCTTTTTCAGGCGCTTGTTTTGTAAAAATCCTAGACCCAACTTGTACTACATACCTACCACCAACCCAGACAACCCTTCCGATAATATTCCACCAAAAAGGTTGAATTTCGCCTATTTGATCTTCATTAATTACTTCAATACCATACTCTTTTTGAATTGCCTCTGCCTCTTGAATACTAAGAAACTCGAATTCATCTAAATTTAACTCTTCACTATCATTAAAATCTTTGCGTTCATTATCTATTGGTGTCTCGTACCATTCAATTTGATCCCAATCAATTTCTTCTACACTTGTATCAAAATTCTCTTTTTCGCCGTGAATACTACTAGATAATTTTTCAGCAAAAACCGTATTTCCAAAAGAGCTAACAAATAAAACAAGCGACAAAAACACAAAACTACCTTTTTTGATCATCCCAATCATTCCTCCATATACTTTATTTGTACCAATTATATCATCTGTAGGAAATAATAGGGATTTAAATTTTTGCTAATTACTATTTAATAGGTAAATTTAGAATGGATCACTTAGTATGCTTGTAATAAATATTTCATTTGTGTTACATGTGTTACGAAGGCGTGTATTTATTTAAATTACACCAAAATCTGATTATTGTTGGCTTGAACAGGGAAATACGGTTATCAAAGATACGAAAGTAGGTGATAGCCCTGATTACAGAACGATGGTTGTCGTACGAGGTTAACTGTCATTTTGCTAGAACCAATGTTTAAGGGCTTTTTAAACGTGTATGGCATTGAATTAGACCAATCTTGTAGGTTATATAGAAAGGCTTCAGTGATGATCATGGGCTAGAAGCAGCTGCTGTTTTTTATTGAACGATTAAAGCCAAGAGGAGCTCGAATAGCTAACTCCTTTCTTTTTAGCAGAGCTGTCAGCAATTTAACGCCGGCATCAGTTTTTCATCAACTAAGTGGAATGGGAATATGTCAGATGAAATTAAAGCACAAGCACATGTTAAGGCGTTCGAACGTTTACCTGAGCACTACCAGCTACTCATGCATTCCGATCAAGGCTAGCACTATCAAATGGAAAAAATCGTCGCGCATTAGAATCAAGAGAGATTGTTCAAAGTATGTCTCGTAAAGGAGACTGTTACGACAACTCTGTCATGGAAATTTTCTTTGGCATTATGAAATCTGAATTCCTTTACATGAAAGGAATTTGAAAGAATAGAGCATTTTAAAATGTAATGGAAAAATATACAAATAACTATAATGCGAAACGGAGTAAGGCAAAATTAAAAACGAGTCCGATGCAATACCGAACTCGTTTTACCCAAGCTGCCTAATGAATAACCGTGTCTAACTTTTAGGGGTCACTTCAATATTGGAGAGTTCCCCTTTTTGTTATAGGGAATATTCTATCTGAATTAAATACACCTATTTTTATTCAAGGTGTTTGTATCTCAATTTCTGTTGGTTTTCTTTTTTCCGTATTCTTCATTCCAATCAATTTAAAAGTCGCTAAAATGGTTGGTGACATAAGACAAGAAAGTACCAAACAAATATTCAGTCGTTTACATATAACCTTTATCCTAATAAGTGCAATCGTATTTTTTTTGATCGTTATCTTTATTCTTTGGTCTCAAGGGGATTTTCCTACCTAAATATTCGTAATTATCGTTTGTTGTTCAACTAAAGGTGCCGTTTAGGGAACTTTGGACAGGGATAAAAACAGACTGTCCATAGACAGCCTATTTAATAAATTTATGCAGTTTTTTATATTTCTTCATTAGATTCTTTAGCAAATGGTGTTAATAAAACCCCTGCTAAAAACAAAATGTAACCTGTCCATTTTATCCATCCATAATATTGATGGTCTCTTAAAAAGTAAAATGAAGTAAGGATAATAGTAATACCGATAATAATAATACCGATAGCAATCATCCACTTTAAAGCAATCGGAATTTTTGACATTCTTAGGTCCCCTCTTTATGTATATTTTTTGGAAATAATATTACATATCCAAATGTACCATATAAAGGGTTTTGTGTAAAAAGTATATACTATTAAATGTTTTTAATATAACATCCAAATTTTACAAGTAGTGAATATTTAACATAGGTTCTCGACGCTACAGCAAACTAATGAACAATATGAGGAAAATAATAAATAAGGTAATCTACTACTTATTCGAATATCAAGAATTTTGTGAATAATCCCACTTTAACTAACGGTGCAGTTAGTTAAATAAGGAATTCCATTTTTATAACGAATTTAATATTAGTTACGCTGAACTAAGTGCAGTTCATAATTTCACAGAAATAAAAATCATCGTATTAAGTATATAGATTTTCATTTATTCAAGAACGCAATAGGTTGTGTTCTTTTTTTGTTAAGTGAATTAAAGTAGTTGCATCTGACGTAACGGTAGATTTTATACTAAAGAAAAGGGAGATGAAAATATGTATTCAATAGGTCAATTTGCGAAAAAGACGGGGCTAACGGTACGAGCGTTACGATATTATAGTGAAAAGGGATTGCTAGAACCATGTTTTATTTCAGATTCGGGTCATCGTTATTACAATGATGATAGCATTGAAACAATTCAAAAAATAGTAACATTAAAATATTTAGATTACTCATTGGAGGAGATTGAAGATCTTTTACGGAATGGGGAACAGCAGCTAATAGAATCATTAATGTTTCAAAAACTACAACTAGAGAAGAAGCGAAACCAAATTGATCGTGTTATTGCTAGTTTGGATCAGGCGATTGAGATAGGAAAACAAAGTGAAGTAATTGATACATCAATTTTTTTAACGGTTATTTTTAACTTACTAAAAGAGGATGAACAAAGGGACTATTGGAGAAGTATATTACCTGATGAGTTGGTAGAGCGCCTATATGACTTTTTCGGAATGAATATTATTGAATTAAATCAAAAATACATAGATTTAGCAAATCAGTTGAAGCAGGCATACATTCAACCGACTCAAGACGAATATTTGAAATCGTTAATCGAGCAGTTATTCTCACTAATTCCACAAGAAATGATAGAAGAGTTAGTAGAAGTATTAATGGAATATGAGGATGAGGATATTCAACTAAATGAATGGTTATTTCCTACGCCCTTTACAAAGGAAGAGGAAGAGTGGTTGATTTCGCAGGCTGAAAGACTTGGGGTGTATGGAGATGTGGATGATGAATAATTCTGTACGAGGAATTTGGCAGCTTGTTAATAGTAATCGATTGTCGAAGAAACTCACGATAGGCACTCTTTTACTAAGTATCGTTGAGACGCTTATCGGGTTGGCTGTTCCCTTAGTTACGATGAGAATGATTAATGACTTTTCAACGATTGGCTTTTCATTGCAGTCGATTTTATTAGTAGGTGCATTTCTAATTTTCCAAGCTGTACTGAGTGGAGTAACGTTTTATATGATGCGTAAGCTTGGGGAAAGAATTGTGGCAAATTTGCGCAATACAGTATGGGCACATGTTTTACGATTACGTATTCCTTACTTTGATGCACATGAATCTGGTGAAACAATGAGCAGAATTACGCAAGATTCTAATGTTATTAAGGAGCTTATTACAGATCATTTCATTAGTTTTATTTCGGGTTTATTTGCTATTGTCGGTGCAGTAATAATATTAATCATCATTGATTGGAAAATGACACTACTGATGCTAACTGCAGTTCCAGTAGCAATTTTATTGACACTGCCTCTTGGACAACGTATTCATAAAATCGCAAAAGAAAATCAAGACGAGCTTGCTAGTTTTACTGGACAGTTGGGGCGTGTATTAACGAATATTCGACTCGTGAAAACTTCGCAAACAGAAAATTTTGAGCAGCAAAATGGAGAAGAAAAAATTCATTATTTGTATCAATTTGGGTTGAAGGAAGGAAAAATTTTAGCGGTTTTATCACCGATTATGACGTTCATTATGATGGTTGTACTAATTTTATTATTTGGCTATGGTGGCGCGAAAGTAGCAACAGGTACGATTTCAGCGGGTGAACTAGTAGCAATTATGATTTATCTTGTGCAAATTATTATGCCATTTACTCAAATGGCAACATTTTTCACTGCACTTCAAAAAGCGATGGGTGCAACAGAACGATTACAAGAAATTTTGAATGAACCAATCGAAGGGCATGGGATGAATGTTATTTCGTCTCCCCATGAGTCGATAGTTTTTGAAAATGTTGCGTTTCAATATAATGATAACCCTATTTTAAAAGGTATTTCCTTTACGATCCCAGCAGGAAAAACAACCGCATTGGTTAGTGCCAGTGGGGGAGGAAAGACCACAATGTTTTCATTAATAGAACAATTTTATGATGTTACAGATGGTACTATTCGATTTGGAGAACAGCCTATTGAAAGTATCGATTTAAAGCAGTGGCGCAGTTTATTTGGGTATGTATCGCAAGAAGCACCACTCATGAATGGAACAATTCGAGATAATGTAACTTATGGCAAAAGTGAGGTTTTAGAAGCAGATATTATAAGGGCATTAAAAAACGCTTATGCATGGGATTTTGTTCAACAATTTGAAAAAGGGTTAGATACAGAAGTAGGGGAGGGAGGTATTAAATTATCAGGTGGGCAAAGGCAGCGGATAGCGATAGCACGTGCATTATTCCGAAATCCAGCGATATTATTATTAGATGAAGCAACATCTAACCTTGATAATGACTCAGAGAGAGAAGTACAAAAGGCATTCGAGCATGTAATGAAAGAACGTACAACGGTTATTATTGCACATCGTTTATCGACAATTACACATGCGGATCAAATTCTAGTATTTGAGGATGGTCTGATTACTGGTTCTGGAAAACATGAGGAGCTTCAAGAAAACCATACTTACTATAAACAGCTAATTAAATTAATGACGACAGAAGCTATATAATAAATGAAGAGGAGTATCATTCACATATAAGAATGATGCTCTTTAATTTAGTTTTTAGTCTCTTTTAGAAAGAGATATAAGTTGAACTAACTATTTGTGAATGAATACACTTAAACTAAACCAGCTAATAGATTGTCAATAAAAATCTTTTAAATTAAAAAACACTTCATGCTATATTAAAAAGCGCAACCCAAATAACCCTCAGAATTCAATTTGCACGACTGGAGATTCGGTGTTGCAGGTTAGTGCAAGAAGGACGCTCTGATAAATGGAGTATTTTGTTTGTTATATTGATTCTAAGATTGCATATAACAATGGATTTACTCCATCCTAAATAGGCATATTAATCATATGATTAATATGCCTATTTAGTTATGGGATGGTGTTCATTTTGAGTTTCTTAAAAAAAATCGCCTGTTTTTTAGTTGTTTTTTTAGTTTTTGTAAATTTGATTGGTAGTGAAGGAAAGGCTTCAGATGGTGAAATTACGTTAAAAGAAGCGATTAATATTGGATTACAGAGAGCAAAAGAATGGAATGTAAACGCAACACTTACTAGTGTAAACAGTGTAGATGAAACGATGGGAGGCTCAAGAGGAGAAACTGGGAGACGCTTTAATTGGTTTATGATTTTTATGGTTCCAGGAACAGAGGATTATGTACTAATTGGTATCTCAGAAAAGAAAATTACCGTGTTTAGACCGACTAAGCAAACACCGGATCCTGATCCAACAATACACTACAATGAGATTAAGTTGGATAGCTCTGATGTTCTTCAACTAGCAAAGGATAAATACGGACTAAAACCAGGAAAGGATTGGGCAACTGGATATCATTTTACACTTGATAGCATCGATGGATTGCCTATTCTAACAGTGTTTGGAAATGATCGAGATAACCGTTTTACTCGAATTTCATTCAATGCTCAAAACGGTGATGTGGTCAGTGCCATTCATAAATTACCATACGGTGGAGGATTAATAGCCAAACGTAATGGCATCAATAACCTAACAAAAAAAGGCATGGCGATTACGGGAGTTGTCGCTGGAAAAACCACTTTAGTGGTATGGGGAGACAAAAAGCCAACACAATTTAGTATAACCAAGCAACCTTTTATTGAATGGAGCCATAACAATGGAGAATCATGGACAGAACTCCAAGTTAATAATAATGTAACACACGCGTGGTTTGATAGGAATGATCGCTTATATATAGCGACCAAAAATGAGTTGTGGGTAGGTATGACATCAAAAAGTAAAGGAACGAAAATTCTTTCATTAGACCAATCAATCGAGAAAATCGATTATTCAATCAACAACCATATTGCTGTTCTATCAAATGGAAAGGTTTACTATACGACCAATCAAGGGAAGAGTTGGGAACAAGGTATAGTACCTAAACCACTTGATGTGATTCAAATATCGGATGATGGGGAATTGGTAGGACTTACAGAAGAAAGGAAGATTCTTCAAAAGAAAAATGATGAGTGGAAAGAGATAACTATGCCGAATAGAAATGATGAGCCTCTAGATATGAAAGTGATTAATAATAGGCTATTGATTACCACACTAAGTGGAATTTGGATCCGAGATCTTCAAGAGGGAAATTGGAGAAAAATTAAAGTTGATGAAGAGGTAGTTAAATTCGTTAAAAAAGGAGAGAAATTATTCGGAGCTACACTTAGAGGTGAAGCTATTTATTCCATCAACATGAAAGATGAAAGAAAATCTGAAAAAGTGTTTGATGCGAGGAATTTCATGGTTTGGGATGTGGATATCATGGAAGATACTTTATGGATTGCAACTATACCCGATTATTCGTGGGAAGAAATGACGATTCCGCAGAGACGGTAAAAGTTTGAAGTATATATCCATGAAAAAACAATGTGAAGCATTTCACTTAAACGAGCGGGGTGCTTTACATAAAATCATTGGGGTTGCAGACGCAGCTTTTTTTTTCTTTATTGAACTAACGGTGTAGGTTAGTTGAGATAAAGTTTGGCCAGATTCTGAAAGAAAACTTAATAAAAAAATTCGATATTTATGTTAAAATAGAAAGGTTATTATAAAATATACTTAAACGTAATGCAGGGAGCTAAGAATTAGCGAGTATATTATAGAAATGGTAAGGAGTAAATTTTCACTTTGGATAAAAAGGGTTTCTTAATAGGTTTTTTAACAGTTTTCGTGATATCTCTCACTTATAATATAATGAGCAGTATACAACTATCGAATATATGGATACTTAATCAAGGTATTAATTTGAGTGTCAGTCTTGTAGTGTTTTTTATCTTTACACGTATCTGGAGTTATTTTAAAAAGGAAAAATTTTTCAGCTAAATATGTATGGCATGCCTCCCATCCAATATTACTGGTATTGATGAAAGAAAAAATTTTGTTGAACTGAAGGGTGCTAAGTTAAACAAGGTGTTGCAGCGGCAGCATCTTGTTTTCTTGTTGTCCTAACGAGGCAGGATAGTTGAGGAAGGTAAAATCAAATATATAAGGTGTAAGGGTAAAAATAATGTATCAATTCCAACACGAAAGACAAAGAAAAGATATATAAAGTATATGTCATTTTATTTATTATATCTGTATTGATAGATGTAGTTTCATTATTTGTAGATGGTAGTATCCTTCGTGGAATATTCTGTCTTTTGGTTATTTTTCTTGTTCATCACTATAGTTTACTAAAAAATGTTTGGGCGGTATTAATCATAAAATTTATAGTGTGGATACATATATTTTTACTGTTTATTATATTTCTCAATATATTAATCGATGTTTTAAAATAAGGTCCTTATTCAAAGAACGGAGCAGTATAGCTAAAGCGATTTAGGGTACGTTACTTCTAAAAAGGAGTAACCTAAGATGAAAAATCCATTCTTGTCTATACTTATATTTTCGTTCAGTCTTTCTATGTTATTAGGAGATCCTGTTTATGCACAAACTACACCTTCAGATAAAAATGAATATATATTTCCTGCAAATAAGGAAAAAGTTATTGATGAAACTGTAGATGAATTTTACCAGGCATTAAGAGACCTAAAGTATCCTGTACATCAGGAGGTTTATCAAAGATTTAAGAAGAAGCCAAAGCCACAGCAAAGGGATTTAGATATTGCTCTTTTTAAAGAAATACCTGATGCATCTGTAAATTTTAGGAAAAGGTTATTGTTTAATGAGGTAGAAGGATTAAATTATATAACCATTGATGGAAATATTCTTCGACCCTACCCTGATATAGATATTAATTACCATCAGGCTATTAGCCCTGATAGGCAAGTTTATTTCTTTTATTCCTTTAAAGACACAGAAAAAGAATTTAGAGGTAGATATGCAATTTATGATGTTGAAACAAAAGAAACCGTAGCAGGTGGATATACTTATATGCCAAAGATCAATCTTACAAGAAACACTTACGATAAAGGAAAATAAAATTGGCTAAAATGGCAAAGGTCGTTTTCGTCTTTTTCAATTAAAAGCTACGTGATCAGAGACTCATTATATTTTAATGATGAGTCTTTTTTTTATTATCTTAAAGATGTAAAATATATATATGTTAAAATAGTTAACATAGACTTAATTGTTATCTATTATAAAAGGGGGATGTAGGATGAGAGGGGCTATTCAAAATAAACGAGTAGAAATTTCAAAAGAGGAAGCACAGCAATTTTTGAAAGTAGGAAAAGTGGCACATGTTGCAACGGTTGATGAGGAAGGTTTTCCTTATGTTATTCCATTTGTATATGTGTATGAAGGTGACGACAAACTTTATTTGCACATTGGCAATATTCGAGAAAGCCATTTTTGGTCGAATATCAAATCAAATCCTAAAATATGTATAGAAATTAGTGAAATGGGTGACCTACACCCAGGAAAAAAATATGCCTGTCAGTCTGCCCTTGTTTACCAAAGTGTAGTGCTTTTTGGACATGTCGTTCGTATCGAAGAGGAGTCTAAGAAGGAATGGTTCTTTGATGCACTTCTTGAGAAATATGGCAATCCAGAATGGACATTTGAAAAAGAAGGGTATCCAATCATGCCTAAAATTGAATTATTTGAAGTACAGATAGAAAAGTTGACAGGTAAAATTAATCACGGCATGTTTCATTAAAAAAAGCTAAGAATGGTTGATTTTTACCATTCTTAGCTTTTTAATTTTATAAGCCCTTTTTGCAATTTTTTCTTTCGATAATCTTGAACGATTCATTTCATTTCTACATAAGTACCATCCTGTATCCAATTCAGTGAGCCACCAGTAACAACCATCATTCTATTTAAAACGTATGAATAACAGTCCAACGGGAATAATAGTGGTGAAATGGAGGGTTCGAAAGATGAAAAGAATTATTGTAGTATTAATAGCTATTGTTACCTTGAATCTAACTGGGAATGTTGTTGGAGTCTATGCTAATAAAAATAACGAAGAATTTAAAGACATTTATGAGAGAAAAGTTCCCCAAACATTTCATTATAAGTTTGATTACGATAAACTTTACCGGTTCCTTGATATAAGTGAAAAGGAATACAGGTCTGAATGGAATAACGGAAAAACGATAGCTGAAATTGCCGAAAAACGTGATATTTATCCCCAACAATTGATAGCATACCTAGCGGAAAAACAATTTGAAGCACTAGATAGAGCATTAAAAAATGGGGACATTGACCGTTACTTTTATTACGATTATGCTATATCTTATATGAAAAATGATATTATTGAGTTTATTGATCGAAATCCAAATAAAAAATAATACATTCTTACAAATGTTGGTTTGGAATAAAGTTTGAAAATATCCCTTTAAAATTGTAGCTATTTCTATTCGTTATATCTTTTTTATATAGTCTGTGGAATAAAAATAAAACAACAGTTAATAAACTCAAAATTGAAAATTGTATTGTTGATGTCAAAATTATAAGTATAACATCTGCGCCTAAAACAATCTCGCCCGGTGGCAATTCTTTAGAGGGCGAAGGGAATAAAATTATACAAGAATAAATAATAATAGAAAAAAAAGAATCCTAAATATATAGAAAGTACGTATTTTGGAATTCTAATTTGAATTTTATAAGCAAAAAGAAAATATAAATAGGCACAATGACAAAAGGAAGAATAAGAGCTTGCAAAAGAAACGAATCAATAAACACTTGAGCAAAGCAAACAATAACAATGTATGCGATAGATACTACTGCGTAGTTTATATTATTCATTGCATCCTTCACGATTAAATTCATACAACACACTATCCTCTCCTTTTAACCTGCTTTATAGTAAGACGAATGGTATGGTATGATGTTCCAATTTCCCTTCGACTAACCTGCGATATGAAGTGAAGATACAACAATCGTTGAGAAAATAGCCTAATTTAAAAATATAAGAACTCGTTTTGAAAAATGATTGATCAAAACGGGTTAATTCTTTGTCGATTACGGAATAAGACAGCGTTAACAAATTTTTTCTTCTGGATATTTGTGTTTATTACGGGTCGAGACGTTAATAGCTTACATTTTTTTTCGAGATTCTGTTATATCTAGATTTTTAATCGCCAACATCGAATTATCCTGAATGATTCCTGTATCTACGAAACCAAATGAAGCGTATAATGTTTTAGCTATGACATTACTTGTACGATAAAAGAGGGTTACATATTCTGCCTCACCATCTGGCATAGGTTCAATAGCCTCCAACATTTTTTCAAAAGCAAGTTTGCCATATCCTTTCCCTTGATAACCCTTCCCAATCATAATATGCCAAATAAAATAACTCTTCTTCCCGTAAAAAACTTCATTTTCAAATGATTCATGATCCAACGTATCATAAATATACATCAAAAAACCAATCACAACTTCATCGGCATAAATGGCTAAGGGAGTCGCTGGTATACCGTCTGCGTTCAACATATGAGCGTCCGCAAAGCTTCTGAGGTTAGTAGTTTCTATAAAGTCTTTCTGGTTTTCTTCAACTTCAAGTGCTATTATTTCATCTATGTTATCCCCGCTTATCTTTCGTAATTCAATCATTTTTTTATCGCCTCTCCTCTCCTAAGGCAAGTCACTTCCACACATAGCCTAAAACATTTCAAATCATTTCCGTAATTCTCGAAATAGGGTACACAAAATATTCACCAATATAACTTTTGTTCCCCTGTGATTATCTGAAGAAGTTAGTCAATTGAATTAGCTATTCTGACTAATATGTCAGGTGTTTCTGTATGGGTCACTTTATTATATATCCCCAACAAATACTGCAAATTATTTTTTTCAAAGACAAAAAAATTAAATAACTGGTCTTCAAAATAAATACCTTTACTACCATCTTGAAGTGTATACTCCTTACCATTAAAGTTCAGTTTATCTTTGAAGTTCAATTTATTTTTTGAAGGACGAATGTCCATTTTAAAGATATTTTCTCTTATATCTTTATTAACAAACCTGATTTCTAAGGAATTATTCATATTATAGTTCTTATCTTCAACAAACTTTCCAAATTTATGTGTGAAAGAAATTGAAGGTAACATTTTAGGTAACTTTACATCACATTTAAAATGATTTTCAAATTCTTTTACTGCTGCTTTTACAGATTTATAACCAGCTTCAGTGAACCCTTCCTCAAAAGAAGGTGGAGTGTCGTTCGGATTTGCATTTACTGTTTCGCCATACAACCCATAAATAAATATACTAAATAAAACCAATAGAAGAGGAATATTTTTATTCAATTTTCATCACCCTAAATTATATTTAGGATTAGTGTGTCCTGTTCAGTTAAATTAATGCCTTCTTCGACTAACCTGCTTCGTTAGCTCAATAAGAAAAAAAGAGCTGCTTATGCAACTCAATGATCTTCAAGTAAAGCCCTCGTTAGTTTAGCAACTTGCTTTAAGCATCCTATTTTTAATAGTACAACTGTTATTAGGGTGGAGGTATAACGTATTAAAGGCTTATATGTATCACATTTAGATTATTGATACTTCATTTTAATATTAACACTAATTTCCTTTATTTGAAATTAAAATACAAAAGCACCTAAACTGCTTCATTAGCTCAATAAGAATAACTCCTTTGACTTTCGGTATCTTGATCTAAAACTCTTGCAACCGTTCGTATTATAAGGTCAATCGGAGAAATTTGGTTGACTATTTGTAATTCAGGATATTGCTTTTCAGCAAACTTGATAAAATTTATACAATCCAAAAACCCAAAAATCTTCTATGATTTGGACGGTTGAAATTGAAGAAAAGGCGCATCAGGAAACGTTGATTTCCTTTGCGCCTTTTTTTATTGAGTAATTGTTCGTGCTAAAAATACGGAGAAGTGCTGGCGTGATAATGGTTGATTCGGTTTAAAGTAGCCATTTTCGCCCGTTGTAATACCATATTGAGCTAAAATTTGTACGTATTCATAGTACCAATCCGTTTTTGACACGTCTTTAAAAGTAATAGGGAAATTTCTCTTTGGTTCTAATTCGTAAGCTTTTACTAAGATCTTCGCCATTTGTGCTCGCGTGATTGTTCCATTTGGATTAAAACCATTCGGATTTTCATCGATAATCCCGCCACTGACAAGCTTTTGGATATTCGTGTAATTTGGATGCGTAATAGGAACGTCTGGGAATGCATATGGGTTTAACATTGTTGGGATACTAGGTGCATTCGCACGAGCAATCATTGCTGCAACGTGCTGACGTTGCATTGGATTCGTTGGTTTAAACGTATTATCTTCATAGCCAGTAATAATGCCAGCTCGACGAATATTCATAATTTCTTGATAATAAGTGTGTGTTTTTGGCACATCTTTGAAATTATTCGATAATACATCATTAAATAAAAGGGTATATTCACCATCACTCATTGCAGTAGCTTTAACATAATACGTCCCTTTCTTTAATTCCTTCTCGCCACTTTGTTTAAAACGTCTACCTTCCCAAATTACTTTATTGAAAGAATCAAGTATTTGTATATTCATAGTACTCACTTGAAGAGGGTCCATTACCCAGGAAATAGTTTTTGTTTTATCGATTGTAAATGTGTAATAATCAACGTCATGACGCTGATCAAAATAGCCATACATCATGTTATTGAAGTGAACAGGGGAGGCGTTACTCCTTGTGTCGTTCTGTTCTTGTTCCGCATAGTCACTCTTTGTCGTTACTTGAATTGTATATGGGTTAGATTCAAATGTAGAAATCTCCACATAGTAAGTACCTTTGCCTAGACCTATTGAATAAATTTGTTCGCTTTTTACTTCCCCACGGTTCCATCGACCAATTTGGTAACCGTTTGCATCATAAACCGTTATAAATGCATTTGCCGGAGCGTCTAAATCAATATGGACTTCTTGGTAACCGGCTTTTTCAACATTTAATTTATAGACATTATCATTTCCTAGTCTTCCAGGTGAAATAGCACGCAATGGTGTATTAAAGGGCAGTAGCTGTGCCGTTTCAATTGAATTGTTATCTTCAATATTTGGATAAGCATTCTCTTCAAAAGATAACGTAAGTGCATACTTTTCATTATCCGATCCAGGTTCAACCTTCAAATAATAATTGCCAGGTTCTAAGCCCATTTGGAATGATTTCGCACTGCTGAATTTAAATAATTTTTTGCCACTTTTATTGTAGACGTAAAAGTTATATTCTGTTTGGCTATCTTTTTGTAAATCTATCTTTGCAAAGCCTAGCTTGGGGACTGAAAATGCAAACATATCTTCATCGGAGGAAAAGTTAGCGCTCGCAATTATTTGTTTGTTTGTTTAATGGCAGAGGTGTCGCTGTCTCAATCGTATTATTATATTCGAATTCGCTGTTTTTTGGAGCATCTGTAAATGAATATGTAAATTCGTAGTTATCACCGTGAGCTTCAATATAGTAAGTACCACTTTTAATTGGAACTGTTAAATTACCGTAATGGCCATAGCTTACCAATTTATTGTCATCGCTGTAAACGGCTAAGCTAGTTTTTGTCCCAGAAACATGTAGGTATTGATCTTTTGGTGAAGTGATTTTGAAATAGTCTACGCCAGGACCTAAATTTGTTGTACCTTTAATGGTTGTATTAGCAGGAATTTCTGGAAGTTGAGATGATATTTTATCATTCGGCTCAACGTCATATGTATGACCCGCAGTAAATCTTGCTGTAAAAGAGAAGGGAGCAGAAGGAATGTGTTCCAAAGTACTGATACGCAGTTTATAGGTCCCTGCCTTTACGCCGTATGTTACAGAACGGCCATCTATCCCAATCGTTCCCCTATCTATAAAAAGGTATAATTGTTTACCATACAGTTCAAACTCCGGATACATTTTGTTTTGAGCACCTTCAAAATCAATCGTTAAAAAACCAAGTTCTGGAATCGTAATATCGTATGTAATCCATTGATTTTGTGTTGCCGTTCCAGATATTTTTTCGTCAAGCGAAATCGATGCAGCATCAGCTGATGTAGCGAATATGGCACTAAGAACTGCCACAAGTAAATATGCGTAAATTTTTTTCATAAAATACCTCCGAAAGCCTAAATATACCTAAATATTAGCATAAACTACAAGGGATTTTGAACTGGTAAAAAATACACTTTTCGTTTGGGAATTATGAGAAACTCCTTAATCTCAAATGATTGGATGTAGGATAATTGTTTTAGCATTCCGTGGTGTTCGTGGCTAGATAGTGATAGTAGAATAACTTTTTAAAAAGACAAAAACATCTCAACTCTAAAAATCAATATAGGTGAGATGTTATGAATCAAACTTTTTTATTTAGCTTCAAATAAGAATAATTTCAAAATCGTGGATAGCCCCGCCAAATTCGTGGATAGAACTATTAAAATCGTGGATAGCCCCGCCAAATTCGTGGATAGAACTATTAAAATCATGGATAGCCCCGCCAAATTCGTGGATAGAACTATTAAAATCATGGATAGCCCCGCTAAATTCGTGGATAGAACAATCAAAATCGTGGCATGCAAAACTTTATGATGAATTAGAGGAATATATAATTCAACTTAATCGTTCATGGCGAAGATAATAATGTTTTGAGAAATCCTTCGTAATAAAATTTATTAAAAATTAATTGGAATAATAATAAATGAAATCGTAGGGAGAATATTCTTCCTACTTTTTTTGAGAAAATGTAAATTATTTAAGCTAAATCATGAACTAAATTGTCTAATGTAGAGAAGGGAGTGAGTTACATTATTCGTTTAATTAAAAAAGCTCAAAAAGGAAATGAAAAAGCCTTTTTAAAACTTTTTCAAATGTATGAAGCAGATATATATCGAATGGCATTTATTTATTTGAAGAACGAAGAGGAGGCTCTAGATATTGTACAAGAAACTGCTTATAAAGCGTTCGATAAAATTGAAAGCTTAAAAGAACCTGCGTACATTAAAACATGGCTTATTAAGATTACCATTAGTAGTTCATTGAATCGTTTAAAAAAGATAAAAAAGATTGTGCCTGTGCAAAATGAATACATAGACAATATACCGTTTGAACAGGTTGACCCTACCGTTAAAGTTTTACTAAGACAGCTATTAGAGGAATTGACAAGCGATGAAAAAGGAATTGTATTACTGAAATATTACGAGGGCTATACTTTTCAAGAAATTGCTAACACGCTCCAAATCCCATTAGGAACAGTAAAGTCAGTCCTGTATCGTGCATTGAAAAAATTACGTGTTCAAGTAGAGGAGGCAGATTTTTATGGATAAGTTAAAAGAATCAGTGGAGTCGATTCCATTGCCGAAAGATTTACACAAAAGAGCGAAAATGGGCGTTAGCCAAGTAAAGAAAAAAAAGAAGAAAATGTGGCTCATTCCAGCAGTGGCTACTGTATTTCTAGCTAGCTCTATGACAGTGGGTGCTGTAATGATTGACGATGTAAAAAATTTGCTATGGCATATTAGCCCTGAAATAGCTGCATTACTTGAACCAATAGAAAGTACTGTTGAAAATGATGGCATAAAAATGGAAATCGTTTCAGCGATGCAGGATGAAGATATGGCCGTCGTGTATGTAACAATGCAGGATGTTGAAGGAAACCGTATTGATGAAACATTGGATATTTATGATTATTCTATGTCAAAAGGACGGTCTTTTACAGTTGAAAGAATTGGTTTTGATCCTACAACGAAAACAGCCTTGGTTCGATTCATGTCGTTTAATGGGAGTAGTACCGATAACTTTAAGTTAAAAATCCGTTCTTTTTTAAGTGATAAATCAGTGTTAGAGGATGTAACATTCCCTCTGGATTTAAAAGATGTAAAAGAACAACAAACAGAGCTCTTGCCAGATGATACAATTCGTGGAAGTGGTGGAGAAGGAGCGCTTCTTGAAGAAGATGTATATGTACTACCAGCAGGTATGTTAAATATTCAAACACCACTATACGACAGAATGCGAATTAAAAATATAGGACTTCAAAATGACAAACTATACGTGCAAACAGAGTGGCCCGCCAATAATGCGATTGAACACGGAGAATTTTATTTAGTGAATCAAGCAGGTCAGAAGATTCTTCCTATAGTGGGTTATTCCTACGGGAGAGATGAACAAGGAAAACCAATTTATGCTTATAATTATGAGGAATATATATTTAATGTGAAGGATATCAATATAGCTGAGTATGAGTTGCAGGCAAAGATTTATACAGCTGGTCAATATGTGGAGGGAAATTGGGAAGCAACCTTCAAACTCGAAGAGATGAAAGGGCAGTCGGTGCCATTTGCTATGAACTTTGGTGACTGGAAAGTGAAAGAGCTGAAAGTTTCTCCACTTGGTTTAACGATTATAGGAGAAGGCGATGCGACAGAAACGGAAGAATTAACGGCTACAATTGTTAAAAAAGACGGAAGTCATAAGGAATTAAAAAGTTTAGTTTCCTTCTCTGATGAACATCAAGTGAAACTGAAGTTACTGTCAGAGGAACCATTAAAGCTCGACCAAATTAATTCCATTATGGTTAATGGAATTAAAGTGAATTTTTAATATGAATAGGGAGGTACTGGTATCAATTAGTACCCCTCTTTTAGGATCAAGTCCCACAGGTAGGTCCGTTCTACTCCGGTTACTGTAAGGATTATCGTACAGATGATAATGGTCTCCTCCAAGAAGTACCTTTTGTGTTTCAGCGTCTATTACTACAAATTTGTGCCATTCTTCCTTTTCATTTTGGTGAAAAGAACCCATAAAATATACTTGGCGATTGGGATGAATATGAGGCGAGTTTAGGTTATCCATTTTTTCTGAACCGAGTTTAGTTTTCAATTTGAATGTTAGTTCTGTATCTGCTACTTCTTTAAAGGAAACTTTTTTTCTCATACTGAATGCAGCATCTTTATACTCTTCATAGATGTTTTTATCTAATTTGCTATAGAATTCATCTTCTTCGATAAAAGATTTACTTTGATTATCTGGATATTCTAATTTAAGTGTAGAGGTTTCTAAGGCTGACGTTTTTTGGTTTAACGTTTCAGTTGGTAAAAAGGATATAAGAAGGAAACTGGATAAGACACCCAATGTTAGTAGCGTTGTTTTCATTATTTCACCTCCAGTTTTATAAGATAAACATATTATTACCCAAGCATTGTTTATTATGATAATAATTTTGCGATCACCTATAAATATGCATGAAATATTCACCAGAATTAACTAATTACGGACTTTCTTTAACTAATCTGCGTCGTTCTTCAATAAAAAAAGCCAATCCTCTTCTTGGAAAATAGCACCCGTTCGTTGAATAAGGATTATGACACAATATCTTTCAATTCCGTTAAAAATTCACTTTGAAAGCCTACTTCAAATACTACAAACTGAAACCATACACACAGATTTTATATTATTAAAAAAGCCTAACTGAATTAATCAGTAGGCTTAATTTTTTTCCATATATACCATGGTATTTTATAATCCATCTTCTTACCTTGTTTACTACTTTTGTCTGTTATTATCCAATTACCATCTTTCTTTTGTACTTTATAATTTACATTTGTCCCATCTGACTTTTTAAAGAGTATATAACCTGTGTCGTCTTTTATAAAGGTTACAGGGTCAATAACATTTTTGTCGGGTATCTTTCTCTCCGGAAGCAATATGTTGGTTACTATTTCTTCTACAATTTTAAAAAGAGAGGTAAATTCATTATTTATCTCTGTTTGGTATTGCAATTGATTGTATGTGTAAGAAGAGTATGACTCTAAATTCAAGTTAAAAGACTGTTTTATATCTGACAACGTTGCTTTATAAAATTCATTTATATCCTTTTCTAATTGATCGCCCTCATGTTGGAAGCTAATGGTTTTAACCCCAAATGGGCTTATATTAAAAGTCATTGTTTCCTTACCATAAGGAGGGTCATGTGCATGTTCAAATGTTGTGACTTGGACTTTTGTAATAAAGCTAAACTCACCCTCATGTTCTCTAGTAATACTCAGAATTTTTCCATCCATAAATTGCTTGGGATAGCCATAATAATTATCAATTTCTTTCGCTATAGAGGGGAATAGTGTTGTAATCAAAGTATCATAAATAAGCTTATAATCAGGCTGTTCACTTTGAGCATCATGATTTCCTGAAATTAATGGTAACAAAGCATCTTTGTATAAGTTTTCATTCGGTGGTTTTTCCGCAACCACTTGAAGGTTATTAATATGGATACTAAGAAAAACAAAAGATAATATTACCAGGATTTTCTTCATCGAACACTCCTTTAATAGGTTTAGTTAATGAGTATTTTTCACTGAAATCTTTAAATTATTCTTACTAAACTGCATTGTTAGCCATCCCTGAAGCGCTAAAACCAGCGCTACACCACAGAAGATGGAACTGTACTCAGAAGCATGTTCTTTTTAGTGCCAGGGATTTATTTTCATGGTAGTTGAATAACCGTAGCCAAACCTTCACTCCAATCAACTAATACAGGGCATATATTTAAAAAAAATTCTATTCACAATTTTGGTGATTAACCAAAATTATATTAATAAGTCAAATTTAAACAAAATTTAAGGGGAATTTAAGCATATCTACTTATAATTAGTCTTATACATAGGGGAGGACTGATTGAGAGTGACGAAAGGTAAGAAACGTAAGACTTTATTTTCATTAAGTATTGCTCTAACAAGCTTTGTAGCGTTTAACGGAGTATCAAATGCATCAGCAGCAGTTCCGGCAATAGAAGAGCGCATAGCGTTAGAGGATAATTCGGAAGCAACGCAAGCCCGCACATCTAATGAAGCATTGCAAGATTGGAAAAAGTGGACAAATGACCATGCTTACAGCTTGACATCCATTCAACCGGAGACAATTGGTAAACAAAAAATTCCATCAAGTAAATTTGAAGATTTAGAGATGCTTAAGCCTTTATTGCATGATAAGCGCATCGTTTTTTTAGGGGAAAGTTCCCATGGTGTAGCTGAATTTAACCTAGCAAAAACACGTATTATTCAATTTTTACACCAAGAAATGGGCTATAACGTTCTTGCCTTTGAAAGTAGTTTAGGGAATGCCATGAATGCCCAAGGTCAAATTGATAAACAAACAGCGCAACAAACGATGAAAGATGCTATTTTTCGTATATGGTGGACAAAAGAAACACTACCGTTATTTGAATATACTAAAAAAACACAGAAAACCGATAAACCATTAAAGTTAGCAGGTTTTGATATTCAACAGCAAGGTGCATTCACAAACGGCAACTGGCTACAAAATAGTCAGCTTGCGAAACGGTTAAGTGAAGTAGAGGAGCAGCTTTTTGACTGGAGTTTCGATACGGATCTAAAAGGCTACCAAAAGGCGAAACCAGGCATTATCGAAGTGTATAAACAAGTAAAATCACAAGTACAGCTTAAAGAAAAAGAGTTAAAAGCGGCTTATCCGAGCGAGCCCCATATTGTAAAGCTTATGGAACGCACTTTAGCTGACCGTATCCGTTTAGCAGATGAATTTGTAGAACTATCGATTCAAGAAAATATTGAATATGAACAAAATAAAAATGATTCTTCTTTTAAGACAACGGAATGGCGTGACCAAGCAATGATGGAAAACCTACTTTGGTTAGCAGAGGAAGTTTATCCAACTGAAAAATTCATCGTCTGGGCGCATAACGACCATATTCGTAAAGCACAATCCGAAGTAAAGGGTTCCCCTGGCTCTATAAAGTTAATGGGTGAACTTCTACCAGATATCTACAAAAAGTACAGCTATGTACTTGGTCTTTATATGGCTAGTGGGGAAATTGCAAACAATTTCAAAGAGCCTATGGCCGTTTTACCGCCAGTAAAAGGATCCATCGAGGATATTCTTTCATCGTCTAATAAACCATACACATTTATCGACTTACGAAACCGTCAAAATGAACGAGGAAACTCATGGATGTTTGAGCCACGCTTATCTTATAGCTGGGGAATGATTCAGGAAAGTCTTGTTCCGCGCGATCAATATGATGGCCTTCTGCTAATTGATAAAGTAAGTAAGCCAAATTATATAAAATGAAACTTTAATCAGTGGGGACTTTCTTCATCTCCACTGATTATTAGTTGAACGAATTGGGCATAAAATGTAGAAATAGCAGAGTGAGATAAAGAAAGAGAAGTTTACTTTAATATCAGCTGTGATAACTAAGTGGAAAGCTTAGGAAGGGATTTTAGAAGTATTTTTAGTTTTTTTAAAACAGAGAAACACCATAATAAATGTTTCTCTGTTCAATAAATGCACCTGTTAGTTCAATAAGAGACTGTACAAACTTGTCTTACTTATTATTTTCCGATTTATAGGCTATTCTTATAGTAACAGGGAGTATCCTGCTTGTTATAAATTGCGAATCATTTCCTTTATTTCATCACGTGTTTGAAGGATTGTATCGTTTTCGTTTGGGAAGATCGATATGGCACCACCGTCATTTTCAACATCAATAAGTAAATCGTCTAGAAAAATCGAAAGTGGCATGTTGAACACTTCGAATGACTCGTCTAAATTGGCAGCCATCATTTCAGCAAAGCTTCGGGTTGGCCAAACAGGTAGTATAAATGGATGGCTGTCTTCGTCTTCGAATAGTAACAAGTCGCCGTTTTCTTCGCGTAATAACCACACCTGTTCATCGGTTGCAACCATACCATAAAAATATGCAAGTCGCTTTTCTGCTGGACGATTAAAAATAAATCGTTTAATTAGTTTCATATAGGTCATTCCTTTACGGTATCATTCTAAAAAAGATATCAAATAAAAAAGTAACTATTGATTGCATAACCTTTATTCAACTATCTGATGTGCAGAGATAATAAAGTTGTTTAATTTACAATAAAGTCATTTAAAAAATAATATAGTTGTTTAAAAATCCGTCCTCCACTAACGGTGCAGTTTAGTGCAAGAAGGTGTTACCATATAAAATGGAGAATTTAACAGGAAATAACATCAAAATTGATGAGAGGTTTTGTTATGTATTTTAAATTGTTCAAAAAAAATCTTGCTATTATAATTGCCTTTTTGCTCCTTTTGTTAATGGGCTGCGAAATCCCCAAAAAAGATGTAGAAGAGAATGTTAAAAATCATTTGGAAAACTACGGAATAAAGGACTACAACATACTAAGTGCTAAAAATGATGGTGAGCGTGGTGAAAGTAAGTATGGTTATGTAGAAATCTATAAACCTTATCATGTAAATCTCAAATTAGCCTTTAATCGAGGAACAAATCAATTTATTCCTGACGAAAGTGACGATGTTTATTTACAACTATTTAAAGAAGCATATATTCAACAACATCCTGAACTTATCAAGGCGTCCAATCAGATTATCGAAAAATACCATTTAATGGATGGACCTTCAAAAAATTATTATCTTGATTTTAATATTGAAAAAGATCAAAAAAAAAGGCTAATTGATGACCTTAGAAAGAAAGAAAAAATAGACACCAATTCATTATTACCATCACTAACAAGCGATGAAAATGAATCGTTGTATCCTTTGAACAATGAGTCAGTTATTAATTTCCATTATATATTTAATGTTTACGAAAATAACAATACAATCCCGAAAGCCAGTGATATTTTAAACGATTTTAAAGAAAGTAAAGTGTTGTGTGAAGGGAAGTATTTTTTAAATATACAGGTGGTATCTTACAAACAAAATTCAGTGACTTCTTTAGGTGAAGATTATCCTGAAAACAATATTCTTTTTGTAGTCGGAAAAGATGGAAAATTTAGAGATATAAGAACATTAAAACGTACCGGATGGCTTAAGTATACCGTAGTTCCATTCCCCTAGTAATTGATGTAATAAAGTAGGTAAGAAGATTTTTATAGCTATAACACCTCTATTTAGTAACACAGTATTTTAAATTTTAGTTGTAGTACTAAGTTTAGTTTTTATGTTTCAATCTAAAAAGATAGTCCGATATTTTTTTAGGAAGGATTTTGAAATATTACACTTAAAGAAACAGGTGCTTTAGTTCAATAAGAATTAAACAACTTTATTAATGAATTTTAAGTACAAATACCTTTTAAATGTATGGAAATTAAACAACTTTAAAGAGCCTTACTACACGCTAGAGTGTAGCAAGGCTCTTATATTTTTATAATAATATTAAACAATTTTATTATCGGTTTACATCTGACCCGTTAGTATTTTTTTCTAAATTGAGGTTTTTCTTTACAAACTTTAAAGGCATATCATCTTCAGGTGGCATTACTTATTCGCCATTTAAACGATTTCAATGAGCAAGAATAGATGTTACATATTTCTTTTTTCCTTTTTGTCTTTATCGTATAAATTAAGTTATAGTTACTAGGGTTTAGTATAGTTATTGGTGGAAGTGTTTCGGCATAGTTTAACGAAACTATATTTTCTGCAAAATGTCCGACTTAGTTGGTTTTAATAAATATTATGTTTTAGTTTAGAAAAAGCCACAAAATGTTGATTTAACAACATTCGTGGCTTTTTAATGTGTTTCCAAATTTTCATTTGGGAACGTTATTTTGTATGTTTTGTATAACTTAAATAAATGTATCAATCGAACTAGATGTTGGTTTTACTTGCTGCTGTGCTTCTGCTTTTAATGCGCGCCAAGTTTCTATATAAATAGCATCAAATTCACTTTCACGACGCTGTTCTTCTCTTGTACCGATTGCATGCCAACCATTATGAGGTGAATAGGTAGAAGTAATATTCCCTCTCGCATCCTTTATCTCTAAATAGCTCATATTTCCACGCTGCATGAATGGTAATTGCCTTAACATTTGTGAGATCGAGCCTTTACGGTCAGGTGAGACTACAGATACAAAGCTGTTCTTAAGTGTCATATAGGAAGGATTTTTATGGCCACCACACTTACCATTTTCAAAGTCTTTTTTTGCCTGTGCGATAATCGCTTCCTTATATTTTTCTTCACTCATCGCCGGAGCTGATTTTGTCGGCATCGCATTTATCCCTGAAAAACTTGGCATTGAAATAGGTGTTAATTTATTTTCAACACCTAACAATTTTAATGTATCACTACTAATAGTCGGAAATCTCATCTTTATACCCCCTTTATGAGAGATCAAAAAAACTAGTTATACTATTTTTTCTAATTGTAGCTATAGTAAACGGTTAATTTAGGAGAGGAATATTTCTTCCATGAAGTACCTGCTAAAATACTTACATTTGTCCCATTATAATAAATAGACCATGTACCGTTAGCTAGTTTTCCCATAACTCCAGTAGTTATTTCAGTCTTATTAAGCGAACCCCAAGGCGCAGAAGCATAAGTGCTCATAGAATCATTTTTGATGTATACTTCATTGGAAACAATTGCTCCGTTACCTCCATATGTGAGACCACTATTGGCATCAACTACCACTTTAGTAACTACAGCGTCAGATGGTAATCCAGAAACGTTAAATGTAGCTACACTAGAATCTCCACTTGTTTGTTGAGCAAGTGTTAAACTCATTGTATCCCTAGAAGTAAACGTTTTTGAAGATGATGCAGCTAGTGTTGTAGATGTTGTAAACGAAAACATCATTATTACCACAAGCAGAAAACTAAATAGTTTCGTAAATTTCATTTCAATTATCCTCCTATGTATAAATAATTAGGATACTCAAAAAAATATTGTTATTATTAGTATTTTTTTACAGAATACCTTTTTTATATCGGATGGGTAACTAATATTTTTTAGTTATAAATTATATTTAAAGTAGCACTTGAAAGTTTTTGTAACGTTAGAAGAAATCTATTTCCAAGCATTAATGAGCATTGCTAATGAATAATTAGAGAATGAAAAGGGGATACGTTAGTGAAAAAATTTGCAATAGTATTTTCAATTATAGTCGGGGCACTTCTCCTTTATTTTGTAGGGACTTATGGGTATGTAAAGTACCAGCTTTACACAATCAAAAAAGATACTCATGAATATTTAATAAACAATAAGAATTATAGTGAAGATGATATTTATAAGATAGATTCAAAAATAGGGGTTGGAATAAAATATCAAGCAACTGTAATCTTTGAAGATGAAAAATACCATGTTTATGATTATGAGAAATCGAACGGAAAGATAAAGCAACTTTTCCCTTATCCTGAAATGGAACAGGATGATACTTATAAACATAGAGAATAGAGAAAAGGGGTCAGTTCAAAATAGAACTAGTACCTTTTTTTATGTGCGCCCGGCATGCGTATGAACTATAGGGTGCAAGTCCCGAACCACGAAGACAGAAGTAGAGGTTAGCCAAGAGCAAGGGTGTCCGTGGTGACGCGGAATCTGAAGGCAAAACACGGGTCTCATAATTCAGATTCTTTTACAAATAAGTTTTTAACTTCTTCAAATCTTTTTAAATCTGGCTTTGGTATTCCGTCTATTTCTCCCAATTCACATGCCATTTTGTACCAAGGATCAGCCATAATTGTAATTTCTTCATTGGTAGCCCATCTTGTTTCATACATTCTAACACCCCCTAACTATTAGTATATATGATTTATTTGCACCGTTAGTTCAATAAAGAAAAAAAGAGCTGCCTATGCAACTCAATGATCTTTAAGTAAAGCATCCTGTTCGTTTAAGAAGATTTCATTTTAATGGTATTCCGCAAAATTAACGATATTTTTTTGAAACAACTAATTCAGTAATAGGCATTGTTATCCAAGCAAGTCCAATTACAATAACAAGTGGAATATTTTTTATATCATTCATTGCAGTTACTTTTTCAGATACCATTAGAACAATTAGCATTAAAAACAATAATAAGTAATAGCTTATTTTAGAACTTAAAAGTGTAATATGCTTTTCCATCTCATCTTTTTCACCCTCATGTTTTCCATCCATTTCACCCCAAGTTAAGGATTGAAATAGGAAACCGATTCCTAAAAAAACAAAAAATAGTGTAGAAGCATTAATTATCTCTTTTGTAATCCATTCATAAATACCATAACCACCAATTGAAATAATTAGAACTACAGAACAAAATAGACTAACTTTTTTTACAGTTATCATTGACGCCCATCCCCTTCATATTTAAAAATAAATAATTCTTCAATAGATAGACCAAAAACATGAGACAAAGTAAATGCCAATTGTAAACTTGGGTCATACTTATCATTTTCAATAGCATTAATTGTTTGTCTGGACACTTTACATGTTTGTGCAAGTTCTTCTTGTGATAATCCCTTCGTTTTCCGATAAGCTTGAATTTTATTTTTCAATAGTATTCACCCGCAATATGTAAAGATGATTTTACATTTAATATACCATAAATTGGTGATATGTAAAGAAATCTTTACATGGGATTTGAAATAATTCTCATATGACGCTTTAACAAAATGTTAAATTAAGGGGGGCATGCCATACTCCCTTGGAAAAAGCGATATTTGAGTTTATGTGTTTTTCAATTCAACAGGATGTAGAATTGGAGAAATTGTTTCACTTGATCAGAACACTCTGCAATCGTTAAAGGTAAAGGAGATAAAAATAAATGTTTCTCTGTTCAATAAATGCTTTATTCACAAACTTATACATCTGATATTTTGGAAGGTGTTAGAGGCTGACTGTATTTTTTAGTTTAAGAACCTTTTGATACTTTATATAGCAAGCAATTCTCCAAGGAATTAAATAACAAATAACAAGTAAGAAAATTAGCATACTGAGTGTAGCTGGTTCGATAGTAGAAATATGTTGTCGAAAATAATAACGTAAAGCAATCATAATGGCGAAAGTAATGATAAAAGCAGGACTTTTCTTAGCATAAATTAAACCATCATTTCGTATTTCATAATCTGACCATAAAATAAGAGGAATGGAAAAACCTATTCCTAAAAGAATGGCTATAGATAATTGGAGGTATGTGACGTGCCCAGAAGCGTTTAGAAAAAATGAAAATCCTGGTGTTAAAAATAGAAGCGGAAGAATTATTCGCACGCCTCTTCCTTTGGTTGGTTTGTACATAGAACGGATTCTACGAACTAAAATGATCAATCCAATAATGAGAAACATAGAAGTAGCTGGTATGTCAGTTTGCATAAAAACCTCCCTGAATTATGTTTTAATATTTTTATTATTGCATAAATTCTGATAAAAACCATATTTTTCCTTTAAGAAAAATAATGGGTTGTTTTCCCGAAAATTGTTGCTGGTAAAACTAAAAGGCATAATCCAATGGGTACTTTCGCGCTTTAATTTCTACGTAAGGAAATTTATGGTACTATTGAAATGGAATATCGCCAACAATTGAATAGCGAAAGAACAGGACTGTTATGTTGGCTTTTAAGAGGGGGCATCACATATGAAATACATTAAAGGCTTATATGTATCACTTGTACTAATGATGTTTGTTGTTTTGGTTAATACAACAGTATTTGATGATGAATACTCAGGGATTGCTATGTTCGTTTGTTTAGGCATATTTATATTGGGAACAGCATTTTTTATAAATGCCAAACAATTAAAAAAATAGGATACGTTTAGCGAGTTACTAAACTAACAGGGGTTTAACTTCAAGATGGAATTTCACTGAGATCCCACCTTTTTCTTATTCAACTAACATGGCAGGATACTTTAATAGGTGTTCGAGGTTTTTGTGGAAAATTATTAAATGAGGGAGGAGCTGTTTTGAATAAATATCTTAAAATCTCACTTGGCATTTTAGGTGTCGTATTAGTAGGAATTGGAATACTTGTAGTGGCCTTTATATTAGAAATGAAACCTGATAAAGATAAAGAAGAAGAAATAAGAAATCAAGCTGAACAATATTTAGAAGAAAATTTTAATGATAACTTCGAGATATATGACACTCTGTATGATAATATGGGGAACTTTGAATTTGAATATGCTGCTAAGGTCAGAGATAAGAAAACGAATACTGAGTTTTTAGTTTATTATGATGATGATGAAACAAAACAAATGGTGGACACTTACATTGCGGATAAATGGGCAAATGACTTAAAAAGTGAAATCCGTCCTTTTATAAAAGAGAATTTTGGAGAAACATCTGATTTCTTCGTTTTCTTTACCAATGATACTATCGGGCAAGAATTAGGTATCGACCCTCTTAATCCTAAAAGTTATAAAGAGTTTGATGTTGCACCGATTATTCGTATTACTGTAACCCGTAAAAAGAGTGAAGATGACGAAAAAATCCTAAATGAATTCATAGCATTTCTAAACAGCGAAGATAAATTACAACACGGTTCAATTGCTATGAATTATATCGATGAAAAAGGTGTCATTTTAGATGATGAATGGAATAAAGATTTTTAATTAGATACTTTAATAACGGGGTGCTTTAGTTTTAAATTTTCTATTTCACTAAAATCCAAACAAAAGGCAGATTTATTCTACAAAACGTGTAGAATAAATCTGCCTTTTGTTAAGAGCAACAATCTATACGAAAACAGTCAAAAAAGAATATTGTGAGCTATTTTTACGGCTTAAAAGAACCCATTGCGCATTTCGAAGATATTGTAAAATAATCGGGCATCTCTAGCCATTTTATGATTTGCATTCATTTGGGGCCGTAAGCAATTTTGGAACATTTCATCACAATATCTCGATCTACCATATCGAGCATAACATTCGTCGTGTAATTTGCAGCATGAGTCTACAGCATTAATGGGTCTACCTGGTCCTGAACATCCTGGTCCACAGTATTTATAACCAGGGTAGCAAAAACCAAATTTGCGGTGTCTGTACATTGTCTATTCTCCTTTTTTATAAGAAATAATGGTTACTATAAAATATGAAATTTTTGCATGCAGAAGGGGATTAAAAACTAATGAAGTGAAAAAAGATGATGAAATCTATAAATGTAAGGTTACTGTAAGCTTTTAAAAAAATTTCTGTAAGGATGGGAAGCTATGATAGCCATAGTAAAGTATGAAAGATAAGGAGTTTTAAGAATGAATCCATCTGTTACTCAAAAAGAAAGAATTGTTTCCTTAGATATTATTCGAGGGCTAGCGTTATTTGGCATTTTGTTTATAAATGTAGCGGCCTACCAGGTAATAGTAGAAGGCGGACCGATGCCTGACTATAGTGGAATTAATGGTATTATTGATACGCTTATTGATATTTTTATCGAGAAGAAATTCTTTTCAATTTTTTCATTCCTCTTTGGGGTAGGTTTTTATATTTTTGCTTCACGTGCAGAAGCGCGTGGTGATAAGCCAAGATGGCGATTTGCAAGACGTTTACTAGCTTTATTGCTCATTGGCATTGTTCATATTTTTATTTTCTGGGGATCCATCCTTGCTATTTATGCAGTAATCGGTTTTTTACTGATACCTTTTTATCATGCAAAGATTTCAACAATTAGTAAATGGCTAGTTGGTATCATTACCGTTCATGTCCTTGCTATTCTTGGACAACTATTTATGCCAAATCAAGGAGCCTTTTCAACGGTTTTTGGTCTATTAGGAAATGATGCAGTGACTATTTTTATCATGTTTTTATCTGGTTTTTTAGCAGCAAAAGCTGATTGGATTAGTCATGTAAGTAACTATTCAAAACAAATAAAGTGGCTACAATTTGTGACGTTTCCACTTT
The DNA here is from genome assembly GCF_023337835.1 of Lysinibacillus sp. Bpr_S20. Lineage (NCBI taxonomy): Bacteria > Bacillati > Bacillota > Bacilli > Caryophanales > Bacillaceae > Lysinibacillus > Lysinibacillus sp. Bpr_S20. The sequence continues at coordinate 40,194 of NZ_JALNLQ010000010.1, read as the reverse complement.
TTGTTGGTATTTCAATTTGGATTTGGTTTGCATCTCAAGGTGAATATCAAAATCTAAATTCCGTTATTAGTTTAGGGGTCATTCCGACAACTTATTTATATCTAGCTTGTCTATTTGTGATGTTAGAGAATAAGAAAATTGCGAAGCTTCTTCAACCAATTGGGCGAGTGGGTCAGATGGCCTTTACAAACTATTTAGCACAAAGCTTTATTGGTCTAGCTCTTATGTCGTTCATGGGGCTTGAAGTTGTTTCACCTTCTCATGTAGTGATCATTGCTAGCTTAACTTTTACCATTCAAATTATCTTTAGTGTCATCTGGTTCCGATTCTTTCAAATGGGGCCATTTGAAAAGGTATGGCGCTTTATGACTTATGGAAGAAAAGCAGTGCCGAATAAATAATAGAGACTCCCTGGTGATTGATGTCAATCTACCAGGGAGTTTTTTGTGCTAGGATCATATGTAAAAATTATTGAATTTTATTTTCAATTCACTATTTGTATACTCTAAGATTTTTTTGGATATCATATTTTTTGAACACTAAACAGAGCAAAGATGCAATGTGAGTAAAACAATCCAGTAAATTGGGAGGAAAAAATTATGACTAAAGATTTCTACACTACACTTAAAGAAAGACGTACTTACTACGGAATTAATAAAGAGGTTAAAATATCAGATGAAAAAATTAAAGAAATTGTAGAATTTGCTGTGAAATATACTCCGTCAGCATTCAACTCTCAAACTGCACGTATTGTTGTATTATTAGGTGAGGCACATAATAAATTATGGGACATCACAACTGAAACATTAAGAAAAGTAGTTGGAGATAGTGATTTTTCTGGAACTCAACAAAAAATGGATTCCTTTAAGGCAGGCTATGGCACAGTATTATTTTTAGAAGATGAAGCTGTAGTTAAATCGCTTCAAGAGCAATTTGCTGCATATGCTGAGAACTTTCCAATTTGGTCAAATCAAGCATCAGGTATGCACCAATTAGTTGTGTGGGCAGGATTGGAAGCAGAGGGATTAGGAGCTTCTTTACAGCATTATAATCCACTAATTGATGATGAAGTGAAAAAAGAATGGAATATTCCTAGTAATTGGAAACTTATTGCGCAAATGCCCTTTGGCAATCCGACGGCATCACCAGGTGAAAAAGAATTCCAACCACTTGAAGAGCGAATGAAATTTTTTAAGTAATGTATATATACGATATCTTCTAAGCCAGTACCAAGTGGAACTGGTTTTTTCATGCATAAAAAACTGTAGATAAAGTAGTATCTTTGGCATTCAATTTAATTTTCTTTCGATTTCAAGAATCAGAAGTACAAAATTATTTTATATCCCAAGCTAGTCAGGGATCACGCTATTTGCTGATGGTGGAATGATTTTATATCCATCTTTCCAAGCTGGCCGTGGGTAAGATGCAAAAAATAGCATAAATAAAACTGGCATTGGAAAATGGGCATTTAAACCCTTTCCAATGCCTTTATTTATTCAAGAGGAAAGATTGCAATAACCAGATAACACCGCTTTTTTTATCTAAATATGGTTAATCTGCAGGTCTTGGGCCTCTATCACCCTGTGTATTTTCAGAAGTTAAAATTGGCTTGACGGTAATATCCCCATTGACACGAATTTGACAAGATAAGCGCAAGCAGTCTTCGTATAAATTCTCATCAAGATTTTTAATAGCGAAGGCGTTTTGTTCTATTTTCGAAATATCTTTGTATTCGCCAGCTAAGACTTCCACTCTACAAGTAGTACATTTTGCTTTTCCGCCACATTGATGAAATATTTCTATTCCATTATCTTCAAGTGCTAACACTAATTTTTTTCCTTCTTCTACTTCAAATGTTTTTCCTCCAAATACGGTGACAAATGGCATTTATGAATACTCCCTTCATTTTTTCCTAATTGATGGGTTTAGTATTATCAGTTTGTATTGTTCAGGCTATTTTCATACAAAAAATCATTCATTGACTGAGAGCTTAAAATCTTAGCGATAAATATCTGTTTAGCAGGTTTTTGAATGGTGGATAGCCAAAGAAGGCTTTACATATGGCAGATAACTGCGCATACCTAGCACAAATAAAAAGGGCGTGTTTTGAAAAAATCAAAACATGCCCTTATAGTAGAAAATCTTTAAATGGCAATTAACTATTCAGCTTTTACCAAAATTTTAATATGATTTCTTTCTTTTAATAGTCCTTCGAAACCTTCTTCTATTACTTCATCAAGTTTAATACGTTTCGTTACTAATTTATCAGCAGCGAAGTATCCTTGAGCCATTAAATTAATAACAGCTGGGAAAACATCACGGTATCCAATAATACCAGTAAGATTACGCTCTCTTAACACAAGATCTTGTGGGTGAATGGGTGCTTCTTTTTCGAAGATACTAACAACCATAGTTTCTCCGTTGAATTTTGTAGAATGGATTGCTTGTTTTAATACTGGCGGAACACCAGTAACTTCAAATGCAACATCTACGCCACCATTTGTAAGTTTTTGGATTTGTTCTACCGCATCACTAGTAGCGGGATCGATTGCAATTGCACCAAATTCTGACGCTTTTTCTCTACGTTGTTCAGATAATTCTACAGCATAGATTTCTGATGCACCAGCGGCTTTTAATGCTTCAATTACTAGTAGACCGATTGGACCTGTACCAAATACAGCCGCTTTATCGCCTACTTTTAATTTACTTTGTTTTACTGCGTGAAGTGCTACAGCAGATGGTTCAACAAGTGCTCCTTGTTCATATGAAACACCTTCTGGTAATTTGTGTAGCATGTGCTCTGGAACAGAAGTGAATTCAGAGAAACCACCGCCGCCTCCGGCAAGACCATAGAAGCCCATTTTTTCGCAAAGATTGTATAACCCTTGTTTACAAGGTTCACATTCACCGCAATTATAGATTGGCTCTACTGTAACACGATCGCCAACTTGTACTTTCGTTACACCTTCGCCAATTTCCACAACTTGTCCTGAGAATTCATGTCCCATAATAATCGGTGCTTTATCGCCAGTTAAAGGATGTGGTTGATCAGCAGGTATAAAAATAGGACCTGCTGTATATTCGTGTAAATCACTACCACAAATACCGCACCATTCAATTTTAAGTTTTACTTCGCCTTTATTTGCTGTAGGCTCTTCAATATTTTCTAATCGTAAATCTTTAGTGTTATGCCATCTTAATGCTTTCATTTATATTGCATCTCCTAATGAAAAAATCTTCTACGAGTCTGTTGTATTACGAAACTTTTAAACTTCTTAATCATACTGAATAAGGGTTTCTTTCTACTACTGAAATTATTATTTATAAAACTTTACACGGCCTTCAAGTGGTTGGAACTCTTTTTCACCTGGTTGTGCGATTGGATTACCAAACGGCATTTGTGCAATCAATTTCCAGTCTTTGGAGATATTCCATTCTTTTTTCACTTCGTCATCAATTAACGGATTATAGTGTTGTAAAGAGGCTCCTAGTCCTTCTGCCTCTAAACCAGCCCATACTACTAACTGATGCATTCCTGATGCTTGGTTAGACCAGATTGGGAAGTTTTCAGCATAAGAAGGGAATTGCTCTTGAAGAGATTTAACGATTGATTCGTCTTCGAAGAATAATACTGTTCCGTATCCTGATTTAAATGAATCCATTTTTTGTTGAGTTGCTGTGAAATCTCCTTCTCCAACGACATTACGTAAAATGTCAGTTGTAATATTCCATAATTTATCATGAGCTGCACCTGTTAATACAACTAAACGAGCAGTTTGAGAGTTGAAAGCTGAAGGTGTATGTTGAACAGCAAATTCAACAATTTCTTTAATTCGCTCGTCAGATACTTGTACATCTTTATTAATGCCATAGTAAGAGCGTCTTTCTTTTAAAGCAGAGTAAAATTCAATTGCCATAACTTTTGTTCCTCCTAGTAATTCCTATTCAAGTTGTGATTTCAATCTATCTTGTATGATGCTATTAAATTTACTCAGTCATTCCTGTTAAAATAGTACACAGTACAAATGAACGTTCAATTAAATATCTCTATACAATATATCTCGAACTCAAGATAATTATATTACATAAATTTTCAAAGTCAAAGACTATGCTTACTAATATTCCAAAGCTTCAAAATATTTTTTAAGACTGAAGATAATGGATGGTAAACTAAAAGAAATGGTTAATCAGCTCATTTATTGCTGATCATCGTGCGTGTGGCTTATCTTGTAGAGTAAGTAATTGTAAAAAGTGAAACCTAAAGAAGGAAATATCCGTAAAAGAGGTAACGATATAAAGGAGCGATATGAGATGGCCAAACAAATAAAAAAATACATAGCAGTCACAACAGCTTCATTTATGGCTATGCAATTAGCCGCGTGTGGGAATACAGAAACGGTTGAGGAGTCTTCTTCTACTACTGATCCTACAAATAATGTAACGGAAGAAAATAATACGACAGCAGCAGAGAATGATTTACAAAGTGTCTATGACAGTGATATGGCAAATGCATGTGATGAATGGAAGGAAAGTGATGATGGCTCGTTCGAATGTTTAGATGAGAATTCACCTCATTATGCACAGCATTTCTTTAATGGACTGATGTACGCAACTACCGGGGCATTGCTCGGAAGTGCCATTTATAAAAGTCGCAATTTAAGAAATGGTACAGAACGAGAGGATAGAAGTGGTGGTTCTGGTTCAGCAGTTCCACGTAATCATAGCAATACGAGCGACAGTAAAAATACAAATGGCATCACGACGAACGGCTCTCAAAATCCGTCGGGTACAACTTCGAGTAGCTCGAATAACACAACAACAAATAGCTCAAATTCAACTACAAGCGGTTCCAACTCTTATTCGAGTGGCAAGCGTTCATACTCAAATAGTTCAGGTTCATCTTCGAGTCAAAATTCTTATTCAAATCACTCATCATCCAGCTCAGGGAAATCAGGCTTTGGCTCAGGTGGTGCCTCTCGAGGGGGCTCTTCATCTTCTTAAAAGGAGACATCAATATGGACAATCATTTTCAACACCGCCAAGCATTTTATGCGCAATTTCCTCATTTCTTCCCTGACTTTGAGGACCTTGAGTACGCCTTATACGATGTAATGGATTTACCCAAAGAGAAAATCGATGAAATTAACTATGCATCTACTATACTTTGGAAAATATTTTTGAAGGTTGGGAAACAATTTAAGCATTTATCGGATGAACAACTTTTAGCACTAGGCATTCGTTCTGAAATGCTGCCATATATCCAATTAGATTATTTACAGCAACAATCGGTACTGGCGCGCTTCGATTTTATTTGTACAGAGGACGGACACATAAAATGTCTTGAATTAAATGGTGAAACACCATTTCTTGTCCAAGAAACCTTTGAGATCAATGAAGCGCTTTGTCAGCATTTTGGATATACCAGTCCGAATGATGTTTCGGCTTTACATAAAACGTTGTCTGGAGCACTCTTTGCGGCTATGCATTATGTAAATGATGTGAAAAAACCTAAAATCGTCATTACGGGGAAAACGGCTGTAGAAGATTATGAGGAATATTGTCAGGTACAGTTTTTAAAGAAATGTATACCTTTTGATGTGGAATATGTTCCTATACAAGAGCTAATCATTTTCTCAAGTAACACTGCGAATATAGCCCGAGGCCTTTATACGCCTGCCATGGAGAAGATTGATGTGTTGTATCGTCCTGCACACCCAGTAGAGTTTTTAATAGATGATGTATCTCCCGATGGTGATCGTATTGGTCTACAATTACTGGAACTTGTAAAAGATGGACAGCTTGCGATTATCAACGCACCCGCCGCCTACGTATTGCAATCGAAAATTTTATTATGGCTGATTTGGGAACGAAAAGACGATCCACTTCTTTTTACTGCAGAAGAACGAGCCGCTATTGAAAAGTATATGTTGCCAACATACCTTTCGGCAGAACCATTTGTGCAGGAAAACTTGCCGTTCGTCAAGAAACCAGTCTATTCACGGGAAGGGAATACTGTAGAAATTTATGCAGGGGATGGTACGAAAACAAACGCCTCTGCGTATACCCATTATGATGATAATTTGTTTATTTATCAGCAGTATGTGGAAATGCCTTCTATTACGATCAAGCTAAAGGATGGATGGCGAACAAAGAAATGGTTAATCGGCTCATTTATCGCTGATCATCGGGCCTGTGGCTTATCTTGTAGAGTGGGAAATCAAATTACAGAATGGGATTCGCACTGGTTAGCTGTTGGCTATCGGGAAGAGACCTAAAAAACGGCGAGACTTTTTAAAAAGTTTCGCCGTTTTTTATGCCCTGTTACTCGTTCCAGCCTTTGCAGACGTCCACCCATTCTTGATAGGGAGTATAGGTTTCTAGTTCAGAAATCGTCAGCTCAATGGCGGAGTTGCTGCTACCACATGCAGGGAATACCGTTGTGAAGCGTTTAAGCGATTCATCCAAATAAATAGCAACGCCCTCATTCACACCAAAAGGACAAACACCTCCAACCTCATGTCCAATCTTTTCAAGTACCTCATCTTTCCCAAGCATCTTTGCCTTTGTACCAAAGGCAGCTTTAAATTTGGCATTGTCGACTTTGGCATCGCCAGCAGCGACAATTAATATCGCGCCATCGTTCACTAGAAATGATAAGGATTTCGCAATGCGCTCAGGCTCGCACCCGAGTGCCTGTGCTGCAAGTTCAACGGTCGCTGAGCTTTCGTTTAACTCCTGTATTCTGTGCTCCACATTCCATTGCGCTAAATGTGTACGTACTTTTTCAATAGCCATATGTAGTACCTCCTTCTAATACTCATTTTATTTTAACATAATTTTCAGAATACATGGTTGTGCAAACGTTTAATGTGGAACAGTGATTTTCATGTTTTGTTAGGTATGGCTACGAAAATGAAATCCATGAACAAAAAACATGTTCAAGCGTTACATCAATGGATCAAACATTTTTATAAAAACCTCATACGCTTAATCACTATGCCCAAGTGGCTTCCTTATTAAAGCTTACTTTGCCCCTTCAAACTCTATATGACCCTCTTAAATCTCTCCTTGTCTAGTACATCTTTTAACAGCGTTATTGCTAAAATCCTAAACTAAAGATTTAGGAGTTTTCAGAATATGTCCGAAAGCAAGAAAAAGATGAATTAAGTGATTTTAGAAATGCACGCCATGCTATAATTTTGGAAACTAAGATATAAAGTGGAATTATATTTGGAGCTGTAATGAAGCTTATCAGAATATTTGTTTTGGGAGGTGATTGGTGATCAATGGTCACTTTATTAGCTTTCTTTGTTGCACAGCTGCGTTTTCTTTTACTGTAATAGCGGATGCCTAGATTAAAAGTATTAAAGAGAAGGAATCTACTAACATGAAAAAACTAAGAATAATCATGGTCATAATTTTGATAGTCTCCCAATTAACATTAAGTAATCTGCTTGTTTATGCAAGCAGCGACGGAGCAGTTTATACAACTAGGGATGTGACAAATGGTGTTGTCATAACAGGATATACAGGAGGTGGGACAGATATTGTTATTCCTGGTGAAATCAATGGTAAAACAGTTGTGGAGATTGGCTCGAATGCATTTGCGTATAAACCACTAACAAGTGTAAAAATTCCATCAAGTGTGACAATGATAGGAGAAGGTGCATTTCAGGATAATCAACTAACAAGTGTAAAAATCCCATCAAATGTGACAAGGATAGGAATAAATGCATTTAAGAATAATCAACTAACAAGTGTAGAAATCCCATCAGATGTGACATGGATAGGAATTGATGCATTTGCGGGTAATTCATTAGATTTTGTAACCTTTCAAGGAATGGATGGTTCCAGATGGAAAAGTGCTTTTACTAATCAAAGTAAGAATGGGAAGTCCTTTATGGGATGGTATGCTGATGAAGAGCGGAAGATATTGTGGGGTGACTCCGTTAACAAACCAAGGACTATTTATGCAGGGTGGAGTCCTTTGACTGTCAATTTTGATACTAATGGAGGGAGCATAGATTCATTAAAATCAGTAGTATTTGATAAATTAGTAAAAGCGCCTACCACACCAGTAAAAGAAGGGTACACTTTTACAGGTTGGTATAAAGATGAAGAGCTGACAAAAGTATGGAATTTTGACCAAGATAAAGTGAGAAAGGATCTCACGCTATACGCCAAATGGTCGAAAGAAAGCTATACCGTTACGTTTGAGGCTAATGGCGGGGACGATGTTACACCACAAACAGTGGAATATGACGAATTAGTAAAAGCGCCTGCCACTCCAGAAAAAGCAGGGTACACATTTGCAGGTTGGTATAAAGATAAAGAGCTGACAAAAGAATGGAATTTCAATCAAGATATAGTGAAAGGGAAAACCACGCTATTCACCAAATGGTCGAAAGAAAGCTATACCGTTACGTTTGAGGCTAATGGCGGGAACGATATTACACCACAAACAGTGGAATATGACGAATTAGTAAAAGCGCCTGCCACTCCAGAAAAAGCAGGGTACATATTTGCAGGTTGGTATAAAGATAAAGGGCTGACAGCAGCATGGAATTTCGATCAAGATAAAGTGAAAAATGATCTCACGCTATACGCTAAATGGTCGAAAGAAAGCAATAGCTATATCGTTACGTTTGATACGAATGGCGGGGGAGAAGTTGCATCTCAAACAGTGGGAGATAACAAACTAGTGGAAGTACTAGTTGCTCCTCATAAGGAAGGGTATACATTCGATGGCTGGTATAAAGATAAAGAACTGACTGTACCATGGGATTTCGCAAATGACGTTGTGACAAAAAATGTGACGTTGTATGCGAAATGGATCAATAACACATCAGGAGGAGGAACTGGCGGAGGTTCATCTAACTATAAAGTCACTTTTGACGCCAATAGTGGAAGTGAAGTGCCATCACAAACGGTTCGTTATAACGACCTTGTGAAAGTCCCAACTACGCCAGTAAAAGAGGGCTATACATTCGACGGCTGGTATAAGGATGCAGAGCTTAAAAATGTATGGGAATTTGCGCAAGATAGAGTAACGGCAGACCTAACATTATATGCGAAATGGACAAAGGATCATGTGTCAGAAGGTAGTTATACAGTGACGTTTGATGCAAATGGAGGTAGTGAAGTTCCTTCGCAAACAGTGGCAGATAAAGCTTTAGTGAATGCTCCTGCCAAACCAACGAAGAAAGGCCATATATTGATCGGCTGGTATACAAATAAAGAATTCACAAAAGCATGGGACTTTGCAAAAGATGTAGTCACAGAAGACGTCACGTTATATGCTCGTTGGATGCAGGAGAGTACTAGCTGTGACATTACTTTCAAGGATATTGATCGTAACTGGGCACAAGATATGATTCAAGAAGTAGCGAATCGCTGCATTATTAAAGGCTATCCAGATGGCACTTTCCGACCAAATGATAAGATCCAACGTCAACATGTGGTACTGATGATGGACCGTGCTTTACAACCAACACCAATACGAGGTGCTGTAGCATTTTCGGATGTACCGAAAAGCCATGTCTATTATGAACAAATTACACGCCTGCAACGTGCGGGTATCGTGGATGGTGATAACGGAGCATTCCGTCCAAATGCCTATATTACACGTGCGCAAATGGCGAAAATAATGGTCCTTGCATTTGGCTTAACGCCAGAAGGTAAGAGTAAGTTCAAGGATGTCGATTCATCACACTGGGCAAGTGGATATATTGCCGCTCTAGCAGACCACGATATTGCACTAGGTGATGAAAACGGTAATTTTAGACCAAATGAAAGCTTAACACGCGCCCAATTTACAGCGCTCGTATATCGAGCACTTGGTTTATAAAATGAGACTTTGAGAAAGAGAGAGTGATGGAGCATACATTTGGTCCATCCTTTTTTTGATTAAAAAATGTGAATAAACAATAGGCTCTTCACCTATGCTTTACTTGGGTTCAAGATTGGGGAAAAGTACTGAATCTATTAGTGTCATACAATAGGCGATAAATATCGTTTGTTTAAAAAGGAGGTTACAAATGAGTAAGTATGGTATGTACTTTTAGCTTTATCTTTTTTCTAGCAATTTAGTTTTATATACAAATATTTTACAGGGCAATTAATAGATTTTAACCTTGCCTTTACTTTTTTGGATTACAGTCATGATTGGTGCATACATACTGTTTAAAGTGAGTATTGGTCGATTCGGCAAGATAATTGCTTTGATCGTTATGGTTTTGGGGTTGGTCTAATTGGTCTACTGTTAGTAGCTTAAGTAATATAGTAGAGATGGAATGGAAAATGAGAAAAAAATAGGATGCTTACACGCCCATTATACGAAATACAGAAAATGGATTTTCCCTAAATAACCTTAAATTAATCCATTTTGTTGATCCAGCATTCATGTATCGAGTGACAGCAGATGAAAATTTCCAAGGATCAGATGCCCAAATTAAAGTTCATGAGCAAATAGAATGGATTGCTCAATGTAATGTGGAAGCTATCCTTATCACGTGCACAAACTATATTGCAATTTTACAGGAAAACCCACTCTCATTATCAGTGCCCATTATTAAATACATTAGTACCTTCCATTGTTAATCCATTAAAAGTAGAGAAGAAAAATCAATCATCAACGGTAATGCCCTTCTTCCGCTATCGTGCACGATTGTGAAACAAGGAAAAGGAATGATACCTATTCGTCATGTATGATATGTATCATTCATTTGAAGCATTAAGAAAAGGCAAAGAGCACCATTTATCAGATGCTTTTTTAGATTTTTTGTAAGTAAAAGTGTTGGGGTGGTTAAATGAATTTGATTACTTGGTCAACTATTGCAGCAGAAATTGGTTTCTGGATTGCTATAATACTCGGTCTAACTTTACGTTATATATAACTATAAAAAAATGGGATTGTTCTTTTTACTTCTAATACCTGTGATTGATTTGTTTCTGTTAATCGTAACTGCTACGGATCTATTAAAGGGTGGAAATTTAACTATGGCTCACGCAGTTGCTGCTATCTATTTGATTGTTATAATACTCGGTCTAACTTTACATTATATATATAATTCTAAAAAAATAAGATTGTTCTTTTTACTTCTAATATCCGCGATTGCAGTGTTTCTGTTAATCGTAACTGCTATAGATCTATTAAAGGGTGGAAATTTTACTATGGCTCACTCAGTTGCTGCTATCTTATTAGGTGTGCCGATTGTTTCTGGAATGAGTATCATTCCTGGGGCTGATGATATGTTCTTATACTACATAAAAAAAGAGGGGACAAAATCTGAAAAAAAGACTGGTTTCGCATTAGCTCGTCATTCTTTGAAAGAGTCTTTTCAACATTTATTTGTATATATCATCGGAGCAGGATTTTTATTCATAGTGCTATACCTAGTAAATGTTGCGGACCATATCTTTAATCTTTTTGAAACACTAAAAGTATGGTCTTTAGTACTGGGAATTGATTTTATCATATCTATTTCATATTTCATTTGGCCACGAGGAAAATAGTTATTTTACATCGAAGTAAGTAAAGTATTTTAAAAAACGTTTAATCTTCAACTAACCGGAGCTTTCGTTAAATTTTCGATTCACGAACTATCAAACCGAAAAGACAGATTTTATCCTACACATAGGTAGATTAAATCTGTCTTTTAGTTTCAACTCTGTTTTTATGTTTGCTATTTAAATCGAATATATAATTTTTCTCCTGCATTCACTTTAGATACCACTATAATCGACCAATTAATACTAACGGGCTTACTATAAAAATTAATCTCTTCATTTCAAACTCTTTCTATAATCATTACTAAATTCCCTTAAATTAATAAAACTAACGTTTTGAGTGTTGGATTCATTTAAAACATTGTAAACAGCTTCAGTAATAATTAAATTACCGTACCAGTTATTAAAGTAGAAAATATCACTACCATCCCACTCTTTTTCATCTACGCTTAACCCTTCAGAGATACGTAAAATGTTTAAAAATGCTCCACAAGTCTCACAATGCGGTATTTTATTTCCTAAATGATCTTGGAGAAAACCACCTTTACCTGTAGCTTCAATGCGGGCTATCTTAAATAATTCCTTATCTAATAATCGCTCCTCATTTTTAACTTCAATTTCTATAGGGGATAATTTGAACCCTTTAAAATGATGTCTTATTAGAATATCTTGAATTCCACTTCCAATAATATTACTTCCCAACAGTTTATAAAAGTCACTAGTTTTATCATCTCGTAATTGGACTTTTAAAGGGTTTTTTATAGGTGATCGCACCCCACCACATTTATCACATTTCTTGCTATTATAATCTTCTTCAGTATTCTTGAAGAGTACATTTGTGTCCGATTTTTCCCTTAATAAATAAAAATTCATAGTATAGCTCCTTTTATTTTTTACTGTTTTCTCAAAGATCGTTGCTTTTAAACCAAAAAGGCAGATTTAAGAGGCGTATAGAAGAAAATGAAAAAGATGTTCCTCTTTTTAGTTGTACTTGTTACTTCTTTTCAAACAACAACAGCTTCATCTGCTGAACCCGCCCAGGATTCTTTAACGAGCATTATAGGACATGCTTACTCCTTATATTGAAAAAGATTTCAACTATTATTATCCAAAGATTCTAAGAGATTTTTTACCTGCTGCCACACCCTGAAGTGGTTGAAACGATTAGAGTAAGTAAAGCATAAAAAACTCCCTTTATCGGTTTGATAAAAGGAGTCGATTTGAAAGTAATGAGAAATAGAATATCTATTAAGAATAAGTTCAAAATCTCTTTAACCTTATAAAGCGTTTTTTTGTACTCGCATATGTATTATGCAACGAAAGGTTTCTTCATTTTCATTAAGCCGTAAATATTAAAGAATAGCCCGAGCGTAATGATTGTTAAAATAGTATAAAGCACTGCTTTCCCAGTTCCACCAGTCCAACGATAGAATAGGCGATATGTGAAATAACAAATAAAGCCAATGATAGCGATAGTAGCGATAATATCCACGAGCAGATACGGAATAAATGAAACAGCCGTTAATACAGCATAAATGATAGCATTCCTTTTCGCTGCCGCGCGAACTGTCTGATCATCTTCACCTTTAGCTGTTAACAAGAAAAAGCTATAAATGTTTACAATTGGAATCCAAGAAATATAAGCTACATCGCTAAAACCATTCGTTTTAGATGCATTATAATAAATAAGTGCACCAATAACATAGTATATTGCACTCACTACAAGGCCAATTAACAAGAGAACTAGCAAGAAAGCAAGTACGCCCGGATCGAAAAATTCTGGATCTAATAAGTCCGGATCGAAATCCTCGTAATCATAAGAATCGTACATAAGAGCACCCCCTTTCAAAAAATACTTTTTAACAATAACAATACTAAAGGTATAAGTCTACAGTAAAAAATATCCGGTATTTATTGTTAATAGTATATTTATATCACCTTGTTAAAGAAATGTATTATTTCGTGATAGATTTTTAGCGAAGGCTATTTTTGTAAAAATTGCTCTTTAAATAGCAACAATCTTTGAGAAAAAAGCCTTTAAGAAAGAAATGAATAGATTACACTTTCATTTCAAAAAAATTCAAGATTTTTGTAACGAATTACAGTTTAAATCTATATATATGTATACAGAAAAAAAGAGAGGAGGAAGAAAGTGGAGGATTTAAGTGAGCTGTACAAGTCGTATGCAAATGAAGTTAAGACATTCCTTATTCTTTTAACGTCGAATGTAGATTTAGCTGAAGAACTAACCCAAGAAACCTTTTACCAAGCAGTAAAATCTATTCATCGATATAACGGTGAATGTAAGTTGTCTGTTTGGTTATGTCAAATTGCAAAATATACATATTACAACCATTTAAAAAAGGAAAGAAAAAACAAACACTTAAGTATTGAAAATATAATGCAAATGGGTTTGGATATTCCATCAAATCATGACGGGCCGGATGTAGAAGTAATTAAGCGCAACACTCTTATTTTGATACACCAAAAAATACATCTTTTAAAAGAGCCTTATCGCGAAATTTTTTTACTAAGAACATCAAGTAACTTTAGCTTTAAAGAAATTGGAGAGATATTTGATAAAAGTGAAAACTGGGCAAGGGTAACTTATTACCGCGCTAAAACTAGTTTAGCAGAGAAGATAGAGGGTGATGATTATGAATTGTAATGATATTAAAGATGTATTGTCATTATTCTTACATAGAATTTGTAGTGAAGTTACTATCGGAATTGTTGAATGTAAGACCCATTTAAGAATAATAATGGAAAATTAGCAGAAAGGATACAAGGTGGTCATTATGAAATGTAATGTTATTAAAGATTTATTGCCATCATATGTTGATGGAATTTGTAGTGAGGATACTGTCGAAATTGTTGAAGATCATTTACGCAATTGCAAGGAATGTAAGACCCATTTAACAATGATGCAAACTGATCTTGTTGAACCAATACCAGAGCAAGTTAGAAATGCAATCGCACCCTTTAAAAAAGTGAATAAAAAGCGTCGCATTCAAGTCGTAACAGCCACTGTTTTGACCTTTATTTTAACGGTTATAGGTGCCCTCGTCATTCAAGATGTAGGGGCAGTGAATCAAATCTTTTTTCCGATGGTAAGTGCTAATGTAAATGTAGATTCTGAGGACAATAAGGAAGAATGGGAAAGCTTGTACTTTGAAGGTCAAAAATACCTGATATACGATAGCGTTTTTTGGAAAAAGGAAATTACTAATACCGCAAATAATGAAAATGACATATTACTAAGAGTAAAAGATAAAGAGGGTAAAATTGTAATAGAAGAAATGAAAATACCACCTGGTTCGAGCGTGAAATTGAAAAGGTTAAAAAATAATGAGAAATATTTTTTTGAATTCAAAACTAAAAATGGCCAATATTTAATAAATGCAACTTAAGTTAAACCAGGGTCATCTACCAAGTTAGGTCCAATACTAGGAACCTACACTTTGCAGGCTAATGTTGAAAAAAACGGATTACGCTAATTCTAGCTGGAGTAGAGGAAGAATCAAGGTTTGCCCCCTGTTTAACAATAAATGATCCAACAATAAACCCTTTAAAGTCTATTTTCGAAACGATTGCCGCTATTCAACTGACTGGGCAGTTTAGTTTAAAACAAGAATATTGGTTATTTGTGGTAATCTTATGTTATGGAATGGGAGGAGGGGGAGTATGAAGGTAATCATTTTTTTATATAATGGCGTAACTATGCTGGATGCGATTGGTCCTTATGAAGTTTTAAGGCATATGGACGATACTGAGGTATTATTTGTCGCAGAGAAAAAAGGAGAAATCAAAGCTGATTCAGGCTTTATAGATATTCATGTGAAACACAGTATCGATGATAGTAAAGAGGCAGATATTTTAATAATACCAGGTTCAACTATAGGGTTTATGCAAGAAATGAAAAATGAAAACGTATTAAATTGGATAAGGGAAGTAGATAAAACTACAAAATGGACAACTTCTGTATGTACAGGCTCTTTATTATTGGCTTCGGCAGGTTTACTCAATGGGTTAAAAGCAACATCGCATTGGAAAGCGATCAATTTGCTTAGTAACTTTGGCGCAATTGCAACAAAAGAAAGAGTAATAGAACAAGGAAAATATATAACTTCATCAGGGGTATCTGCTGGTATTGATATGGCTTTACAATTATCTAATAAACTAGTTGGTGAAGATCAAACCAAAGCAATTCAGCTTGCTATTGAATATGATCCACAACCAATATTTAATGCTGGTAATTTTTCAAATGCAGAAGAAAAGGTCCGAAACATAGCAGAGAAGAAATTATCAAAAGGCGCAAAAAAAGAACTCGGATTGCTAGGAATGCTTAAAAACTCAAAAAATATACTTAAATTAATAAAATAAAACCTAAAGCACCGATTCATTGTCTTTTAGACATGGATTGGTGTTTTTTTAATTCTAAGAACATGTACCTCATTCTTGTTCAAAGTTTAATGGTTTATCATAAAGTTTGTTTAAAATCGTCTCACCACTAAGAATTAGTAGAGGTGTGACGATTTACGTAACGAAAAAGTTGATTCGAAAAACGCGAAAAATTCAGCAAAAGTTGATTAGAAAGAGAATTCTAAATGAAAAATAAATGATTTACTCCGCAATTAATTGTTTTTCCTACGTTTATTTAAAAAATAAGCTTTGATACTTTATGCCCGCTCAAACTATATATTGCTGAAATATTGGGTTTTTCTGAAAATTCTGGTAAGTAAGAGTTGTATGTAAACCTAGAAAGTTTAGTTGTTAAAAAACTTTACAAATTTTAGTTTCAAATTATGTTGAGAATGAAACAGAATCTGAATTAAGAAATTGATACACGGGTGATAAAATAGTCATAAGAGGTGTAAGGGCTTAGGTAACTATTACCAAGCTATATTCTCTCCTATAAAAGATTAAAAAAGCGGGGGGAAAGGCATAATATTCAAAATAGGAATTCTTTAACTTTTTAGATGTCAGAATTTTTTAGTAAGTAAGGAAGGTGGGAAAATGTATACTTTTCTAGATCGTTTGACCTTACAAAAGGTGCAAGTATTAAATTATATCAATAATGAAAAACGATTCGTTTCCAGTCATGAGTTAGCTCAAAAAATGGATTTATCTGAAAGGACGATTTTGAAGATTTTATCAGAACTCTCAGATGACTTACGAATATTTGAAGAATTTACTTCTTTAAAGGAAATTAAACATAAGCAATTTAAACTTTTTACTAAAGATTTTTTTTCAATTAAAACAGTAGAAAGATATTATTTACACAATTCTTTAGCTTATAAAATATTTGACAAAATTTTTTATAATAAATTTAACAATTTGGAAAAGTTTTTTTTGGAAAATTTCACAAGTCGGTCCTCGGTTTATCGTAATATTCTTAAAATCAAACCATTGTTAAAACGTTATCAATTGAAGTATATTTCAACGCAGGACTTAATCACAATTGAAGGATCGGAAAAACAAATTCGTTACTTTTACTTTTTATTCTATTGGAATTCATGTTGGGGAGAGCTATGGCCTTTTACGTTCATTTCTAGAGAAGAAGTTCTAGAAATGATGAAAGGAACTAATCGAGATATTCCAGAATATGCATTATTTTGGTTAGCTACTTGTCTAACACGAGCAAATATGGGCTTCATCATTGAAGACGGCCCTGAGTATACAAATTATACAAAGTATCATTATCATTTTGAGGAGTTTTCACAAGAAATTAGTCCTTTATTTCAAAAATATACAACCCTCACTGATCAAGAAATAGAGAAAGAAATACAGTTTTCATTTGCCTTTCTAAATTCTCAATACCGTTATGAGAAAGGAGAAAATTCTATTAGTTTAATGATAAATTTTGCTCAGTATCATAATCAAGAGTTGTTTACGCAAGCTACATTATATTGGATGGAAAAATTCAGAGAGTTCTTCTCTATTACATTAGATCTTGAAGAATATGGCGTTCTGTTTGCTAACTTGTTAAATCTTCATTATTTTAGTTTGCATTTTGATGGACCTCCTTTTTTATTTAAAGAGGACCTTTATAAAAAGAGATTTGATAATCAAGGCACTATTCAAATAGAAATTATGAATCAATTTTATGATTATCTCTTAGAGAATGAAACTTATTATGAAGTATTTAAACATAGAGAACTTCTGATTGGGAGATATCATAGATTATTAAAACAATCAATTGATGTCATGAAAAGAAACACAATAAAAATAAAAATATACTCTGTCATAAAAGATGGTCCCAATTTATTTGATCAGATAAAACGTGCTTTTTTACATGTTGAAAGCTGTTCAAAAGATGAAGAGGCAGAGTTGATCATTACTGATCGTCTATACTTAAGAATTACTAAAGAAAAAAAGGATATATTTGTATGGGGGGATATACCTACTAGAGAAGATTTTGATAGATTGAGCAAAAGGCTTCAAGAAATTTATTTTACGAAGGAACAAAAACCAGAACAATTACTTTTAAAAACTTTATTAAGTCAATCGTAGGCATAGCATTGATTTTAATTAAAAAGATAAATATGAAGGGGGAATTTTTATTTTTTGGATTAAAAGGGATGCGGAGATCAGAAATTTTGCTACCCCAAATCCTAACATACAACTGAATGTTAGCAGTGGGAGCGACATACAGAATCAAATGAAAATGATTGATTTCTCTATTGAGGATTTACAAGTTATTAATAGATTACAACCAATTATTGAAGAGAATATAGATGATATTGTGAATCGTTTTTACAAGAATCTTGAAAATGAGGAATCACTGCTAAGACTAGTCCATCATAATAGTTCAGTTGAGGCGCTAAAAATAACATTGAAAGCACATATTTTAGAGATGTTTTGTGGCGTCATTGATGATCATTATTTTTTGAAAAGAAAGAAAATTGCGCGAATTCATATGGAAATAGGATTGCAAACAAAATGGTATTTGAGTGCTTTTCAAGATTTATTTTCTTCCATTGTAAAAATTGTCGAAAGAGAATTTGATGACAGACATTATGCTTCTTATGTTCTAGCACTTTCAAAATTATTTAATTTAGAACAGCAAGTTGTCCTTGAATCATATGATCAAGAAACAGAGAAAATGAAAGAGCAATCGGAAAAACAAAAAGAAATAACAAGAGCACAAATGATCAACGCATCTGGAAATCTTGTGGCCATTTCAGAGCAAACGAATGCAGCTTATCAACAATTACATGCACATTGCGAGGAAATATTAGAAACGGTTAATACCAGAACTAGCTTGTCATCTCATGCAAAAGAAAAAGCTGAAAATGGGAAAATTCAAATAAAAAAACAAAATAATAATATCGCAAAAATATATAAGGAAATCAATGTTATTTCTAGTGATGTACTAAAGTTATCAACAATCACAAATAGGATGCAAAGCATTATCGATATCGTCACGAAAATAACAGAGCAAACGAGCTTATTATCGTTGAATGCTTCAATTGAAGCAGCCAGAGCTGGAGGCCATGGAAAAGGTTTTGCTGTAGTTGCCAATGAAGTAAAAAAACTATCAGAGGTCACGAAGAATTCAGCCACAGATATTGCTCAACTAATTTTAACAACCGTAGCGAATGTTGAGAGGCTTACAGATTCTCTTAAAGACATTAAAACTTCTATTCAATATGGAAATCATTTAATGGAAGAAACAGATCGAGATTTTGAACTTATTTTGAATACGATGGGAGAGACTCAAGAAAATAATACGCAAAATCAACATGAACTTACTGCCTTCGTACGTATTGTCAATGAACTAAGAAAAGCTTTTGAAGAAGTTGCATTATCTGCTGATCAACTGGCAAATTTTGCTCATGATCTAAACTAAAGAAAAATGAAAGGTGTTAAAAATGCAGATTCCAGAAGAGTTAACATATTATTTGAAATTAGGTGATGCTGTAGCAATTGTTGATGAAAATCGTTTAATCATAGATGTGAATACGAAGTATGAAGAAATTACAGGTAGTAAAAGAGAGTCATTAATTGGTTTGTATGCAGAGTATTTAAATTCGAATGTAGTCCCTATTAATAGGAACAGATCATTAAGTAATGGCGAACCATGGTCAGGGATCATTCCAAATTTATATAAATCAACAGAACGTAAATATTACAGTGTTACAATTACACCCATAAAAATAAATGAAGAGGTGTATTATATCGTAGTGATGCGAAGCGAAGAACAACCAGCTTTAGACCAAGATAACCTAAAGGAGTTGTACAAAGTAATAGCTTTATCGAGTGAAATACGTGATAGAGGAATTGCAGAACATCTTAAAGAAGTACAAAGTCTAACAGAAAGATTCTTGTTAGTTCTTAAAGAAGAGAAAAAGTACAATCTATCTGTGGGATATATTAGTAAAATTATTGACTGTAGTATACTACATGATATTGGAAAATCAGGTATTCCAGAATCGATATTGTATAAACCAGGGCCGCTTACATTTTATGAGAGAAAAATAATGGAGATGCATCCTCTTATTGGGGTTGATGTATTGCTGGATATTTCAAATGGGATGAATATTAGACTTGTAGATGATCTGGATATAGCAAGTAATATTATTAAGTTTCACCATGAAAAATGGGATGGTACAGGTTACCCACTAGGACTAAAGGGAGCACAAATACCACTAGAAGCTAGGGTTATAGCCATTGTAGACGTATATGATGCTTTAACTAGTAAAAGACCTTATAAAGAAGCTTGGCCGCAAGAGAAGGCAACAGCCTATTTAAAGAGCCAGAAAGGCATTCAATTTGATCCTTACTTGATCGATATATTTATTGATAAAGTTGTCAAAATAAATCAATAAAACCGAGTTTACACATTTGTTTAATGTGCATATTATTCCTATTTCTATTTTACTCCAATTAAAGGCGCTTGTAAGTAATATACCATCCAAAAAAAGAAGTTTGAAATCTATTTTTGAGAGAGAGATTTACATGAAAAAAATAGTAATCTTCATATTTTTAGTTTTACTCAATTTGAGTTATCAATATATTTTTATGCGATAAGTAGAGTGAAAAGATTTGATCCTTGGGTCCCTGTTAACGGCAATGATACAGGGAAAGAAGGTACTGAAAAGTTCGAACTCGCCTTTTTATGCAAAATAGCTACATTTAGGGTACATAAAACTTGTAGTACCAAAAATACACCGATTTTGCATAAATTGAATTCAGCTTAATGTTGAGGTGGTTGACATTAAATTACAACAAAAGTGTGATTGTGGATATTAAGAAGGAGGTTTTTATCGTGAACAAATCGTTGTTTAGACATTTTAAAGGTGCTTTAAACGGGGCTTTGGAAGGAACAAAAATTATTACAGATCCTGAAACAGGCGTACAATTCTTATTTGTGTACAGTGGTTATGCAGGGGGATTAACTCTATTAGTAGACAAGGATGGAAAGCCATTGATCGATAAGGATTTTGAGAATTCTCAAGAATAACAAGTATTGAAAGGCAAACGCAATATAGTTTGTTTGTGATGTCATCGGTTCTGTTGACTTTGGGTTATTCAAGTATTTATAAAAAGCGTATTTGGCTTTTATTCATTAACATAAATTTATACTTATTATTTAGACAAAAAATCATAAAAATAGACGGAAATTTCCGAATTTACAAAAATGTTTTGTTCGAGAAATTATCGAAGTTGGACGGAAAATAAGAATCCTTTTTACATCAAGTTAAGGCTGAGAAGTCCTTTTGGGGATGGTTTGAAGATGATGAACATACGATCAATTGTGTTCGAACTCAATGACTATTTATTGTAGAAGAAAGGTTGATAGGATGACGCATCAAGTAACTGCCAAAAGCAATAGTACTCTCTGTACAACAGGCGTTGATGAAATATTACAAAATGTAGCGCTCATAGTATCTACTTTCGTTATATCTTGCCCTATCTATAGAGAATTTGGTTTTCGACCTGAAACAATAGCACCCTTTCAGCTTGTCAAAAGACGAAATACCGCACGCCTTATTGAAAGCATCCAACGCTTCGAGCCACGAGCTGTTGTGGTAGATGTAGATTATCTTGGAGATTTGTATGTAGGGAAATTAGAACCTGTAGTCAAAGTAATTGTCAATGAATGACCCTAAACGATCTCGAATTCTTTGCATCAAGCTAGTAGATTATTTTGTGATCATTTGTGTTATTTAGAATAGCTGCACCTCCATTGTTAGATTGAATCTAACGATTTGGGTGCAGTTCATTTTTCTTATTCGTCTTATACATCATCGGGATAGAAGGAGCTAGTAGTATTTCTTTGTTTTCTGGAAAATAAGACAACTGTTATTTGGTATGACCTAAAAATAGGGTCGAAATGATGAAGAAGAAAAAGAGGAACGTTGGGTCCGGAAATGTGATAAAGAGGGGGAGAGAGAGTTTGCGTACATTTAAAATTAGTACAAAATTTAATTTGTTTTTAGTGGTAATCATTATAGGTTTAAGCATTATGATTGGCGTAACTTCCTATGTGAAAGTGAAGGATATGATGCGCAGTGATTTCGAGCAAAGTATCATACATATTTCAAAGGTCGGTTATAAGCTGCTTGAAGAACGGTTTAAGGGAGACTGGACAATAAAAGATGGAGAACTTTATAAAGGTAAAGCGAAAATAGTTGACCAAATGGACTTTGTTGATGAGGTAGGAGAGAGCATCGAAGGCGGTGTAACAATTTTTCAAGGAACAAAAGGGCTAATTACTAATTTACAGTACAATGGAGATCGCTTAGTTGGCAAGGACGCAGATCCTAAAGTTATTGAAGAGGTAATGAAGAAAGGCAACACATTTATTGGTGAAGCCGATGTTGTTGGGACAAAGTATTTAACACTTTACACACCCATAAAAGATGCAAATGGAGACATTATCGGGATGTGGTTTGTAGGTGAAACAATCGATAAGGTTCAACAAACTATTTTTGGATTTATCGGCGAGCTGTTTATGGTTATGTTTATCGGAGCCGCCATTGCTGTTTTGGGTAGTCTGCTTTTCACAAGAGCAATTGTAAGACCACTTCAGGAAATGAACCGTCAACTGCGAGATATTGCAGAAGGGGAGGGGGATCTAACAAAACAGCTACAAATTAATTCGAAGGATGAAGCTGGTGAGCTCGCACAATCCTTCAATAAAATGCTGGTGAGTTTAAAGATTTTAATGCAACAGATTGCCCAAACCTCTCATCAGGTTGATGTATCCTCCGATACTTTAACGTCTCAATCAGATCAATCTGCAGAAATGACGAGAGCGTTAGCCTCTACTCTACAAGATTTAGCACAAGGCTCTAGAACGACATTACATACAACAGCGGCGAGCTTAACGGCTATGCAGGAAATGGCGATTGGTATTCAGCAAGTGGCCGAAACTTCTTCCATCGTGTCATTTGCTGCGAATGAAATGGGACATGAGGTAGCACATGGAAATGATTCCTTGAATCGTGTTATGTCGCAAATGACAATTATTAATAATTCATCTGATCATGTAGAGAAACAGGTACGGATATTAGGTGAACAATCACAACAAATAGGCAATATTGTTGATGTGATAACGGGCATTGCTGATCAAACGAACTTACTTGCATTAAATGCTGCGATTGAAGCAGCACGTGCAGGGGAACAAGGAAAAGGCTTTGCTGTAGTAGCAGACGAGGTACGAAAATTAGCAGAACAATCGAAGCAATCCGCTGACCAAATTGCGGCCCTTATACTTTCGATTCAACACGACACTACCAATGTGATTACAGCTATTTCAAGTAATACGAAGGAAACTGCTGCAGGTATGGAAGTTGTTGATGCAACAAAAGAGGCATTCCAAAAGATTATGTCATCGATAGAAGGCGTAAGTGCGCAGCTTCAAGACATTTCAGCGTCGACTGAGCAAATGTCAGCAGGCATACAAGAAGTAACTGCTTCCACAGAGGAAATGGCGCGTATTGCTAATAGTGCAACGGAAAGTTCAGAGCATGTAACAGTCACTGCTGAGGAGCAATTAGCATTGATAGAGCATATGGCTTCTTCAGCGAAGGAAATGGCTCAGCAGTCAGACGAGCTTCAGGGCTTATTAAAGAAATTTCATTACGAAGACTAGTGGATGAAAACGGCCATTTTAGGCCAAGAGAAAACTTAACCCGTGAACAAATTGCGGCATTCATGTTTCGAACTCTTGGTCTATTGGCCTTGCCATGAAGTGACTGTCCAAAAGAAAGCTGGAAACTAGATAAATTAAGGAGGAAAACATCTATGCAACGAATTAGCCTAAGAAAGAAACTTATTTTTGCATTTTTAGTCATACTGTTCGTTCCTACTCTTTTAATTGGATATACCGCCTTTCAAAGTATAAAAAATGAAATTTTGAATGAGCAATACGCTAGTTCTACAGAAAGTATCCGTATACTTAATAACGATATTACAAATATGTTTGTTCCTAAAATATATGATATCGAATACCTTGCAACAAAGATATATCAGTCTTCGTTACTAGAAGACAGCAAAGAATTGAAAAATCTATTCCAGGAATATATCAATACGCATCCAGAGGTGGAACTGCTTTACATAGGTACAGCTGACGGAAGATTAATAGATGAACCTGCTCAAGAATATCCCAGTGATTTTGACCCTCGTATTCGCCCTTGGTATAAAGAGGCTATTGAAAATAAAGGGCATGCATCTATTACTACTCCATATATATCAATAGTCTCAAATCACTTGGTTGTCACAATCATGCAGCTTCTTCCGGATGAATCTGGGGTCATTGCCGTTGATTTAAATATATCTGCTCTAAGTGCTATTACACAAGAGGCACGGATTGGAGAAACTGGTTTTGCCTCCATCATAGATGATGAAAAGCTATATGTTTCTCAGCGGGATAAAGAAAGCGGCACTGAAGCAACAGAAGATTATATTCCTAAAATTTTTGAACAAAGTGAAGGTACCATTAAAGAGAGTGACCGCCATTTACAATTTGTCACAAATGAACTTACAGGATGGAAGGTCATTGGAACAGTATTTACTGCAGAGGCGACAAAAACTGCCACATCCACGTTTCATATCGCCTTAATCATCATCGTTGTTTCCATTATTTTGGGTATTATTTTTATAATCTTCATGATTAAATCTATTGTCGGTCCGCTTAAATTGCTGCAAAATAGCGCATTAAAAATTAGTGACGGAGATTTTACCGAGTTTATTGAAGTTCACTCTAAGGATGAAATTGGACAGCTTGGGGAAGCCTTTATTTCTATGAAGGTGAACTTAAAGAAATTAATCCGAAATGTCGATCAAAGTGCTGTGCATGTTCAAAAATCCGCACAAGATTTATCTGGTAATGCAGAGCAAAATATTGAGGCTTCCGAGCAGGTTACAGAAGCTATGCAGCAGGTAGCTATTAGTACGGAAAAACAAACAACTAGTATTGACCAAAATGCTCTTTCTATTGAGGAAATCGCTAAAAGAGTCGTTGACGTTGCTGATAGCTCTATGCAGGTTTCAGACCTATCTAGTAATGCTATTCAATTAGCAGAAGCGGGCGGTCAATCTGTAGAACAAACGGTGAACCAAATGCTTTCTATTCATGAATCTGTTACGCAATCAGATACAATGATCAAAACACTCTATGACCGAACAAAAGAAATTGGCTCAATTTTAGAGATGATCAGTGCGATCTCGGACCAAACCAATTTACTTGCGCTAAATGCCGCGATTGAGGCAGCGCGTGCAGGAGAACAAGGGAAAGGCTTTGCAGTAGTGGCCGATGAGGTTCGAAAATTAGCAGAGCAATCTCAGCAATCAGCTATACAAATCTCCACGCTCATAACAGGTATTCAGCAAGATACCGCTAAATCTGTAGAAACAATGACGAAAGCATCAGTAGATGTTCAAAATGGTTTACAATTAACCGAGGATACGAGTAAAAAATTTAAGAGTATTATAGAAAGTCTTCGAAATATGGCACCAAAAATGGAGGGGATTTCTGCCTCTGCTCAAGAAATGTCTGCAGTGGTTGAAGAAGTGTCTGCCACTGCGATTGAGCTATCGGATCACGCGAAGTTAAATGCTGCTGCATCTGAGGAAGTTGCGGCTTCAACTGAACAAACATTATCCTCCATGCAGGACATGGCTTCTGCAGCCAAAGGTCTACTTGATCTGGCCGATGAACTACAGGGGTATGTTCTTCACTTTAAATATTAAATTTTTCTTTTGTATTCATATGAAACTTAAGCAGTGGGGCTTTCTTCATCCCACTGCTTCTTTCATTTTGCACTAACAGGGTAGGATAGTTTAATAAGGGAATTCTGAAATAGCCTTAATTTCAAAATGATTTTATTTAATACTGCTCAACAAAAAGTAGGTAGGGAGAACAGTATTCGGGAGAGCTTTCTAAATTGGATTTTTGACGAAGAAAAGAATACAGAATATTTTTGACTGTTACTGTTGCCTTTGATTTGGAAGGACTAACGCTTTTTGATAAAATGGTAAACGGTTTTAAAACTCCTGAATGGAAAGAGGATTGCTATGAAAAAGAAGTTGGTATTGATTGGGATAGGGATTCTCTTAATTTTCCTTCTACTACTAGGCACTTATAAATTAATGAATTCTAGGACGTATCAGTTATTTGGGGGCTTAACCAACCAAGTAGAGACGAATCAAAAAGTAGTTGCTTTAACCTTTGATGATGGACCAGCGGATAACACAAATCAGATATTGCCGCTATTAGAAGAGTACAATGCTAAAGCTACCTTTTTTCTTATAGGTGCAGAAATAGAAAAATTTCCAGAGGAAGCAAGAAGAATTGCAGAAGAAGGACATCAAATTGGGAATCATACCTATTCGCATAATCGGATGATTTTCAAAACACCCTCTTATTACAAAGATGAAATAGAAAAGACAGATCAATTGATTCGAAATACAGGTTACGAAGGTGAAATTGATGTTCGGCCACCTAATGGGAAAAAGCTGATAGGGTTGCCGTATTATCTAAATAAAAATAAAAGAGAAACGATAACTTGGAACCTTGAACCAGATACTTTTTACACAACGGTTTCTGACAAAGTAAAATATGTGACTGAGAATATTGAACCTGGTTCGATTATCTTACTGCATCCAATGTATGATAAAACGGGCAAAGCGCTCCAAACAATTGAAGGTATACTACAGGAACTTTCAAATAAGGGTTATAAATTTGTCACTGTTAATGAACTTCAAGATTTATAGTAAAAAAAGAGTTAATTTCCTATCTTCGTTGGATTAACTCTTTTTTTGTTACTGCCGTTTTCTGCTTTAAATGGATGCATCCTTCTCCCAGGAAATTTCTCTTCTTCATCCGGTTAGTTGTCTTTATGTTTTACAGAAACAATCTTTGAGAAAACAGCCTTTATTTTCAACAAGCCGGATTTTACAGGCATTTATCCCTCACCTACCAATCCATTTTGAAGGGACCCTTAGAAGTTAGAAACGATTATTTTATTAGGTAGCTTGTTAAAAATGAGTTCAGTACGGCACTGTACGCATATTTGTATTTGTGCGCCTGACTTGTATATTCAGAACCTTGAAGACAGACGAAGAGGTTAGCCAAGAGCAAGGGTGTCCATGACGACACGGAAGCTGAAGGAACTGGAGGCTTTTCTGTATATGTAATAAGTTCCTGTTCGGTTTATAGAGCATTCCTTACTCAATTGAATGAAGGGGATTCCCTAACTTTTATTTGGAAACGTTTAATTTATATATTATATATGCTTGAGTGTCTTGGTAGTCTCTTTAACAAAATCCATAAATACTTTCTCTTCTTCAACAAATGGATAGTGATTCGATTGTTCAAAGATAGTTAATTCAGACGTAGGAATAAGGTCAACAATTTCGTAACTAAATTCAACCGGACATTGCGCGTCATATTTCCCTCCAAATACATATGTATCTATATGAATTGTCGGTAGTTCTTTACGCAAATCTAATGACTTTACTGCAACTTTTCTAAAGTAATCTAGTGTGCGACCAACAGTACGTCCACTAGTCGGTATTGTCAGAGCATGTTTTAATTTTTCTTTGCTGGTAAATGACATAAGTGCCCATTCAAAATCTAGTTCTTTTCGTTTTTCCTGAGGCGTTTTGCTGTTATTTAAACTTTCCATAATTTCGATAATACGACTGAAATTTTTATTTTCAGGACAGTAAATGCTATTTGGATGACTTGCGTAAGCTTTACTTGCTGCACTGCAACCACAGATACATTTTGTTAGAGATTGTTGTTTTAATACAGCATATTGCAAGGCGAGCATGCCACCTGTTGAATGACCTGCAAAAGCCCATTTAGGAATATGTAAAGCTTCACGAATTGCTTCTAAATCTAAAATAATTTCTTCTAAATTCATTTGCTCATCTGCTTCAACTACAGCTGAATTACCTGCTCCCCGGACATTAATTAAAAAGACTTGGTAATACTCTGTGAACGGATTAGCAAACCAATATTAAAAAGACTTGGTAATACTCTGTGAACGGATTAGCAAACCAATTGCCTTTTTCATTAAAAGCCATGTAAAAATGTGTAATGGCAAGTGGCTCGCCGCTTCCCTTTACAAAATATTCGAAAGTTCCTCTTGGTGTTTCAATTAATTTTTGTTCCCACATCTTTAACACATCCTATTTATCAAAAGTTTGAATTTTCTAACAAATACTATTATACTCTTTTGGATTGCTCAATAGGAGAATTAATATTCCAAGAGCGTTGTTTGGTAGCCTTCCAAAAAAATGTTATTCAATAATATGGACCGATTGCTGCACAATATTGAGGAAACTCAAAATGTAATGTTGACATTACATTTTAGATTTTTTAATATTATATTATGTAATGTATACATTACATTTTAGGAAGGATGTAATTCATGAAGCATGGGGTGCGAAATTCAGTCAAAGAATTTAGGAAAGAAAAAGGCTTAACACAGGACCAATTAGCTGAAGGTATCTCTGTTACAAGACAAACGATTATAGCGATTGAAAAACAACGATATGAACCATCTATTGGTACTGCTATTAAATTAGCAACTGTTTTAGAATGCCCACTTGAAAAATTATTTTGGATTGAAGGAGAAGAATAAAATGAATGTATCGTATCGAACAAACTTTATTTTGCGTATAGGGATTCCATTGTATTTGTTTATTAGCTATTTCTTCATTTCACATTCTAAGTTAACATTGATCATTGCTATTTTAGCAACAATTCACCTGATTACATTTGGTCTTGACGTTCATAGAAAAGGGAAATGGAATAAAATCAATCTTCAGCATGACCAACGTACGCGAGATAATGCCTTATTTGCAGGAAATCTCATATATTGGTTTACCATTCTCGTTTTACTTTTAGGCACGTTATTAATACAAAATTCTATGATTTCCATTACGTATCCGAAGTTGGTTGGGTATCTTATCTTAATTAGTTTGCTCTTAAAATGGATAATACGAGATTACTTAAATAATCGAGTAGAATCTGAGGATTAAGAATGAACAGAAGGTGGTTGTGCGGCTGCTGAGACCTTTTATTACTGTTTAATATATGAATAAAACTGAATATAATTTTAGAGGTGCCTTACTTATAGCTGGTAATATAAGTAAGGCATTTTTTGTGTATTAATAGACTACTTAATTAGAAGCTTGTTTTTCTGAGAAGTTTTTTACTATGTGTTAGATGATTTTTTCTATAGGACAAAATTTTAAAAAAATTGCATGGGGGTATACCTCTCTCTTCATTATTGTAAATAGTTATTGTTTAAAGTGTTTGATGGTCATTTTTTTGTGGTTGTGTGCAGTAAGTCTTATAAAATATAGTAGATTATAAAGTTGACATATAAAAAATGGAATAATATAATTATTTCAAATATTTAAATAAGCCTCACTTTTCTGATAGTGAGGTAGAGGCGCGGCAATTAACAGTACCTAATGGAGTCCGAGAAGATGAGGAAGTTAGATAGAAGGAAGTGTCGCCGAAGTATGTGATGAGTTCTCGCCATCATATACTGGGTCTGTAGCGAATAGTTGCAGGACTGTCTTCGTAAACATACGTGTTTATGAAGTTGTGCTATCTCTGTTTAGACAAACGGTGGGAAGTTTAAATGGTCGATTCATTTTAGTTTCTAGAAATGAGTAGGTCATTTTTGTGTTAGACAGATTCTTTTTGCACGAAGAGTCTGTTTTTTATTTGTCTTTACATTTTGGAATTTGAGGTATTTTGGAGGGGATATTATGGAGAATACATCAACATTATATTATGAATTTTTACCGACTGACGGTCAAAAAATAAACGTGAACCCAGATAAAACAGCATTACTAATAGTAGACATGCAACATCAGTTTATTAGCCGAGACGGATTAGACGCGCAGATTGCAAGAGAAAAGGGCATGTTTGATCAGTGGGAATACTTTTTTGATCGTATCGACAATTTAACGATCCCGAACAATAAAAAGCTTTTAGATTTTTTCCGTACTAATAAATTAGAAGTAACATTTGGTCGCATTGCTTGCCATCATAAAGATGGACGAGATCGTTCTCCTGTACAACGCCGGCCAGGATGGAACAATATTTTATTGCCAATCGGTGACCCAGGAGCGGAGATGGTGGATGAATTAAAGCCTCTTGATGACGAAATTGTTGTAAATAAAACGACAGATAGCGTATTAAGTGGTACGAATTATGAATTTTTACTGCGTAATATGGGCATTGAAACAGTAGTTTGTACAGGTGTTGTCACAGATCAATGTGTTGCTTCAACAGTTCGAAGCTTAGCTGACGCAGGCTTTGAAGTTATTTTAGTTGAAGATGCATGTACAGCTGCAACGCAACAGCTTCATGATGCTGAAATTATGATTATGAATCAAATTTATTGCCAAGTGATGAGTACAGATGAAGTAATTGAGTTAGTAACGGAAGAACTATCAAAACGCGAACCTACGAAAGTGTGAGAGGAAATGGTCTATGAGTCAAACACCAAATGATCATACACCACAGTTAAAGCGTGTTTTAACATTAAAAGATTTAGTCATTTATGGTATTGCTTTTATGACACCGATTGCGCCAGCTTATATTTATGGCTTTGCAGCAGAGTCTACAGGTGGGATGTTGCCATTAGCCTACTTGATTGCGATGGTTGCAATGATGTTTTCTGCATATAGTTACGGTCGAATGGCTGCTGTTTTTCCAAATGGGGGGTCAACATATACATATACCCAACGTGCCATCAATCCGCATTTAGGTTTTTTTGCAGGTTGGGCAATGTTTATGGATTATGTCTTAGTGCCACTCATTGTATTCATGGTAGGTGCTTCCTATGCGAATGCATTAATGCCATCTGTTCCGTATTGGGTATGGGTGTTATTAATTGCAGGTATTATAACTACTGTCAATATTCTAGGTATTGGCATCGCAGCAAAAACAAATCAAATCCTCGTTATGTTTATGGGAATTGTAGTCGTTATTTTTGTGATTTTATGTGTAAAGGCAATTGTCGGTGGGGAAAGTGATACGTCGCTCTTTACTGTTGTGCCGTTTTTCAACGATGAAAAATTCGTTATGTCTGCAATTATTTCTGGTGCAGCAATGGCCTGCTTCTCATTTTTAGGGTTCGATTCGATTACAACACTTTCAGAAGAGGCAGTTAATCCAAAAGAGGATATTTGGAAGGCAGCTATTTTAGCTTGTTTAATCGGAGGACTTATTTTTATTGTGCAAGCTTACGTAGCTCAGCTCGTATGGCCTGATGTTACAAACTTTAGTTCAGCTGATACGGCTTTATTTGATGTAGCGGAAAAAGCAGGTGGTGCAATTCTTGCAACTCTTTATACGGTTGCGATTATTGTATCGACAGTGACAGCTGGTTTAACAGGACAAGCCAGTGCATCTCGTTTAATGTTTAGTATGGGGCGTGATGAGGTACTTTCGAAAAAGTATTTCACACATTTACATCCAAAATATCAAACACCAGTATACAATATTTTATTGTTGTGTGTGATTAGTGTTTTAGGAGCGCTGTTTTTATCAATAAATTTTGTAGCAGAATTAATGAACTTTGGAGGCCTGACAGGATTTATGTTTGTCAATTTGTCAGTGATTGTGTATTACTTCTTCCGTAAAAAAGAAATGAAAATAATTCGATACTTATTAATTCCAGGACTAGGATTTGGTATTTGTTTCTACTTATTTATTAATTTATCACCGATGACATTGAAGGTAGGCTTTATCTGGCTTGCAATTGGTTTTATCTATGTTTTCATTACGACGAAAGGCTTCAAAAAGAAACCACCAACTTTTACGGATTTATAAAATACCGAAAGAGCTTAGCGTAAATTTCTAAGATAAGTCAGTTATTTAACGTTGGTAATTTTTATCGATGTTAGGTAGCTGATTTATTTTAATACAGGAATTCCTTATAAATATTCAGGATAATATAGCTGGTACTGTATATCGAAGGATTTGAGGCGGATGAGATAGCCAAAAAATAATCCATAAGAAGTTAAAGATATAATAAAAACATTTGGGCTCGACAGGGCGTTAGCTGAAGTAAAAAACTGTTTGAAGATAATTCTTCGCTTGAATAGATAAATATGATGTCAATCGGGCGCATTATAATAAGGAATGCGTCTATTTGTATTTAAGGGCCATTTTATGGCAGAAGGATTTTATCTCCTTCTTAGAATGATATCGGGATGAGGGGATTGAATTGCGGAAGATTGTTAGTTTATGTTTACTATTGTTTTTGGTATCCTGCCAATCCGTACAAGTAAATGATAGTTCGCATATTACTGAAGAGGAAGTTGTTAGGGTGTTACAAGAGAATGGTGTTAAACTAGTGGGAGCTGAATCTTCAAGAGAAAACATCTTTGGTTCGAAATTAAAAGATGTGAATCCTGGTGCATATAAGTTAAGTGAAAAACAGCTTTTTATTTATGAATTTGCAACAGAAAACGACCGCGAGAAGGGTACAAAGGAGTTTGCTGAAAAGACTGCGACAATGAATTTGGTGTCTTTCAGTATGTTTAAAAAGAGAAATATACTGATTTTTTATTTACATGGACAAAATTTAAATTCAGAAAGTATACCATTTGAGAAAGAAATAAAAGGAGCACTCGACAGCATTAGTGAAGGATAAAAGGACAGAATGCTAACGTCTTTCTGTTAAAGGGCGCAATTCTTGAATTGAAATTGTGCCTTTTTCAGTAATAGGGTCATATTATTGAAAACAATAAGATATGTTCAAACGACGCTTTGGGTGCTTTTTTTATTCAACTAACGGCGCAGGATAGTTTAACAATTTATGTGGATTTTTATGGTAAAATATTTAGTGAGGTGGGGGATTTGCTCAAAGAAGAAAGAAAATTTATAAATAGTTTATCTATAAGAACTAAATTTGTTTCTTTAGGCGTAATCATAACTCTTTTGAGTATTTTTGTTGTGGATTTTTCCTTTAAATTTTTCTTGATTTGTTATTTGCTTGGAGTATTTTTAATCTTTATCAGTGATCTCATTGGTATAGAGAAGTTTAATAAAAACGCAATAGGAGAGATAACTTCAAGTTTTGGATTTGTATTGATTATGTTAGGGGTATTTGCACCCCTAGGAATTAATCCCAACTTTCATTATGGCATGATAATAGGGCCTTTTTTTATGTTAATTGGAACAACACTAAAGAGGCTAGCGAAGAAAAAAGGTTCTTAAACTAAACCAGCTAATAGATTGTCAATAAAAATCTTTTAAATTGACGGATTGTAATATTAAGTGCAACACCCAGAAGTCAATATAAAGGAAGCCCATAACGACCTCGTGTAGAATGTAGTTACCACACAAACATTCAAACGGAGGAATCGTTATGAGCTATACCCATCTTACCATATCAGAACGTGTAAAAATAGAAACATACCTAGAACTTGATTATCCGATTCGTAAAATAGCGAAACTCTTAAATCGTCAACCTTCTACGATTTCCAGAGAAATAAAACGCCACGCCGGTAGTACGGCTGACGAAGCGCAGGTACGTTACCACCAAAATAAATCTAACTGTAGTGCCAAGTCAAAATGTACACCCGAAGTAAAAGAAGCTGTTCAAGAAAAGTTGTGGGATACTTGGTCGCCTGAACAAATTGTCGGCCGCTTGTATCAAGGACAGCTAAGTTTTAAAACCATCTATCGCTGGATTTACGAGGGTTTTTTAGAAGTGCCTATAACCGTTCTCCGTCAAAAAGGAAAGCGCCAAAAGCCCCGCGAAACAAGAGGAAGATTTAACATTGGTACCCCAATTTCTAAACGCCCAAAAGAAGTACGTAAACGTGAAACCTTTGGACATTGGGAGTTAGATACAGTTGTATCTGGACGTGGGAAAGCAAAAGGTTGTGTAGCAACATTTATTGAGCGAATGACACGATGGTATGTTGGCTTTTTGATACCAGATCGCTCAGCTCAATCAATGGAAAGAGCAGTACGTCTACTTCATACTAAATTACCAAAAGGCGCTATAAAAACAGCCCCAACAGACCGAGGTAAAGAATTTAGCTGCTATAAAGTGTTAGAAAAAGACTTGAAAAATGATGTTTATTTTGCAGATGCCTATTCTTCTTGGCAACGTGGAAGTAACGAAAATGGAAATGGATTACTTCGCGAGTCCTTCCCTAAGCAAACCAATTTCGAAAAAGTATCACCAGAAGAACTAACAGAATCATTAAACTATATCAATAACCGACCAAGAAAATGTCTTGGTTGGAAAACTGCAAACGAGGCTTTTAATGAGCAATTGTTGCACTTAATTTGACAAATCATCAAATAAAAACGTGACGGAAAGTGGTTGATTATATGAATGTGAATTCTATTGCATCACCTCAACAATCATCATTCTATTCCAAAAATATTAGTGTGAAATCGGAAGAGAAATCAGTATTTCCCCTTAGTGAAACGGTAGAGAATATGGAGCAAAAAGATTCTTCTGCTATTTACAAGGAACTTTCGAGTAGATATGATGTCAGAAATGCTACCTTTGAAGAAATCACCGAAATGTCCAAAGCGCTATATGGAGTAGGAAAAATATCTTTTAAGGAGCATGCTGTTTTAACATTTGATTTTGATAAAGCCACTAACTATTTAAAACGGCATGCACCGGGATATATTGCAGCAGATTTTGATATGTATGAAACGTTTGCTAATAGTGCTGGGCAAAGAGATTGGATAGCTGAGTTTGAGGCAAGAGCATCGAAAGATTTTAAGTATGGTAATTTAATTGGTTATCAAAGTAAGATGAAGGTTCTTAATATTTTGGAACGATTATCAAGTTGAGAAAAAAGAGTAGCGAAAACTACTCTTTTAATTTTTTCTTGATATTTATTTGGCGTTGGTAAACATTTCATGATGGGATTTTTTCTTGTAAAATTAAAATAAATATCTAAAAGGGGTAGAATATGAGCGACTATTTCCGAATAAAGAAACGTCCACCATCAGATGAACCAATAAAATACACTATAAACAGGGATTATCTCAATACATCAATAGCTGAATATGAGGAAAACTTGAAGAAATATAATGCCAAGATTGTGTCAGTACGATACATTCGGCTTCTCCAATCCGAAAAAAGCAATACAGGAAAGATGGGGGAAATAACCCAGCGGACCGAGAGTAGTTTGAAAAAGACATAGACAATGTGTAAGGATCGACTGCTCTTTTTTGTTTTAGATGTTTTCGTATAGATAGTTGCTCCTTTGAAAATATCGATTAAAATATGGAGATATGTGAAAGAAGCAGTAAGTAAATGAAAGAAAGCCAACTAGCAAGTCAAAATACAGATATAAAAGAAGTGACGGCATAAAATATCAAAGCAATACCGACAATCATCGACCCTTTATAGGTCTCTCTCAAATCACACGATTCTTTTTTCATCTCTTTGTAAAATTTTATCGTCATAAACATACCACCCATCAATAACACTGCGCAACCGATAGACGGAACGATCTCCAATCCTATGCTTTTACCCATTTCGATGGCAGCTACCGCTATAAAGTATATAAAAGCTACAAACAAATAAAGAGCTTTTTCCTTTCTCTCTAATTTTCTACTTTTCTTTTTCGCTACTTTATACCAATGCTTCAAATCTTCTTGTGACACATACTGCGCAACAATGGCTTCTACTTGTTTAGCACATTTCTGTTGAACTTTGATCATATAAAAACCTTCGTATTCTTCAGACGACCGTTTTAAAATATCTTTGATGCCTATTTCAAACGGAATGTTACTTTTCTCTAGTTGTTCGATAATTGCCAGAATAGCAACTTCTGAATGTCCAACTAATATTTTCTTTTTAAACAAACACGGCACCTCTTACGAATAAATTGAATTACGCTTAATTATACTATTTCATTCGCTCTCTCTTTTAATCCAAAATATACCACTACCTTTTGAATATCTGATTTTTTCGTTTAGTAACAATCTAACTGCACACCACGCTTTTTATATGGCTCCAATTCCTCTTTATAGAACAATTCACAAAGAAGCTAGAATCATAGTTTGCCACTTACCCCTAATCCTCTATGCAGTGTCTTAGCTTCGCTTGTTATACGAGATCTAAGTCCCAACCAGCCTCAATTATGTTTCTGCAAGTAGGGGGCGAACGGTTTAGTTGACGGGGCCAAGCCCCACGAGCAGTTACGTTCTACCCTGGCTACTGCTATAATAAAACCAAATAAAAAATGATCAACCAGAAATATCTGGCTGACCATATAATATGAACGGAGCAGGTTAGTTCAATAAGCATCGCAATTATATTTAGTTATTTTTCCATATGCTGTATAATTTTAGGTAGTGATATTTAACTTTTGGTATTTCTAATGCATTATTTCGGGAGGGAAAACATGTTATATTTAGCTTTATTAATTGGCATCGTTTTAATTGTTATTACGGATAAGCTTACGCAAGCTTTTAAATTATCAAGCATTTGGGGGCTGATTGGTCAAATTTGTGCATCACTTGTAATAATAATGGTCGGCAAACTTGAGGTTAGTGATATTAATCTAGGTAATCACTTTGAATTAGGATATTTGACGATTCCGTTTACTTTATTATTTCTTGTAGGTTTTACAAATGTAATGAATATAGAAAAAGCGCAAAATCTTTCAATATTGCTGTTGCCATTCGTTTCGTTAGTTTGTTTCTCAATGTCTGCTTTCATCATAGGCAATCCATTTGTTTCAATAACGGGAGTTTGTGCCAGTTTAACAATTATGTTTATTCTGCTATACGGCTATTACTCAGGTAAAGCATTTGTAGGAAGAACTCTTACTACGTCAATAGGCTTCGTAACAGCAGTACTTTCAATAGCCCTTATTAAAATATCTATTATAACAATTTATATTCCGATATTTACTTTAGCACTACCATTCACTTTATATTATTTTATTAAAGATAAATTTACGAGTGTACAATCAATTACAGTTAGCACTTTCATAGCTATTTTTTTTGGTGTATTAATATTCATAGTTCCTTTTCATATAATGTGGTATCTCGTTGTTGGGTTATCGATTATTTTAATTATCACGCAATTTTCACGTAAATATCGCTTTATTTAGAAACATAAGTTCTTTTTCAACTAACGAGGTACGTTACTTGAAGATCATAGAGTTGCGTAGGCAGCTCTTTTTTCTTTATTGAACTAACGGTGCAGTTATGTTGAAAAGAAAAAGGATACTATAATTCGTTATTGGAGGAAAAGATGATTAGAGATAAAATTGATAAAATCTTAGACTGTTTACCAGAGGAAGAATTAGAAAATGTTTATTGGTCCATAGTTTTTATCCAAGATGATTATATATATAAACAAAACTTACGTGAAAAAGGTGTAGTCATAGAATTAGTTAATGAAGCAGAGGAAATTATTGATTTATGGGATAAGACATTCGCACAAAACATTAGTGAAGTATTAAAAAAAGAAATATCTTATGAACAGTTTAAATGGCATATTTTCAGTTATGAGAAGCAAGAATGCTTGAAAAAAGAAGTTGCTAGAAAAGCGTTTGATTCTTTATCTAAAGAACAATTTTATGTAATGTATCAAGGTTCATCAATAATATTCCTTTATACAAATGCTAATGAAGTGATATCAAGGGATTTTGATACTCAACAAGATATATATATTTTTGATAAAAACTTTACTTGGACATATGTTCATACACATGAATCAATATGTGGTCCATATCTTTATAAGATAAATTGAAATTAAGATTCACTATTGCTAACGGTGCAGGATATTTGAAAATCAAAAATAAAATGATACTCAAAATAAGTCTTAAACAAAGAGAGGGATAATGATGAACGATAATAAGAAACTGAACCAATTTACGTTGGTAGACATTATTGAAAGGAAGAAACATTTTACAAATACAAATACCATTTTTGATAAAACTGAGTTTCAACATACCAATGAGGGTGCACTCTTAGCATATAATGAAATGCTGGCGGATGTTAAACATATGGATGAGAACGGATTTATAAGTAAGTACCTAAGAATTATAAAACAACTTAAAGTACAGTTCGAAGACGAAGAATTTAAAGACGAAAAAGAAATTGAAAAAATGTCCGGATACAATAACGCAATAGTATCCATTTTGGAGTGTATAAACCCAATTTTTTCATATGATTTAAATGATTAAAACAACCTTAATTGAATAAGATTGTGAAGTATTACACTAATGTGAGGTGAAGAAATCGTGACACACAAAAAAATCACAGTACAATTTACGATGCTGACATTTTACATAGCCTATCTTGTGTCAGGTGTTTTGATTGCCCTGGGGCAATTTGGATATTCGGTTCACAATTGGGTTCACTCGTTACAGCAACTCGGGATGAATATCCCTTTTGCAATCTATATTTTGTCGCCCGCTATTGCTTCATATATCGTTCTGAAGAAAAATAGCAAAATAGTAGGTTTCAAGGAATGGTTGAGAACTGTTTTTTATGCCAAAAATAGCATATCGCTCTATTTGTTCGTTGTTACAGGACTTGCACTGTATTTTGTGATACATATTGCAGTTTCTGGCCACATGGAAATGGTGCTTCCATTTTATGCGTTCTTCCTTTCCCTGCCTGGTAATCTTATTATCGGTGGCTTAGAGGAAGCTGGCTGGATGTACATATTGCAGCCTGAGCTTGACAAAAAATACGGTTTTGTTTTGTCTTCTTTTTTAGTTGGAATCATTTGGATTTTATGGCATATCCCTCTCTTCTTCATTCCGGGGACGAATCACGGAGAGGGACTCATTAACTTTTGGATGTTTGCAGTTCAACTCATTGCGTTTCGGTTTTTCAACGGGGCAATCTACAAAATATCAGGAAAAGGCCATGTGTTTATGTGCGTATTATTCCACACCATGTTCAATGCGGCATCCCCCATCTTCGGCACTATGACTATGACTTGGGTAGGAACAATTGCCGCAAATGCTGTAATTGTTCTTGTTTCAATTGTAACCGTTGTGATATACGACAAAAAGAACAGCCCAACAGTATCTAACATGGGCGCAAATTAACCTATATTTCCCCTCTCTGAAAGAAATGTGATTAACATCAACGTGTAAGATTGTGAAATGTTGTACTTAAAGTAACAGAGTGCTTTACTTGAAGATCATTGAGTTGCATATGCAGCTCTTTTTTTCTTATTGAATTAATGGATCAGTTTAGTTGAAAAAAATGATTACAAAATTGGTTTAGTTATTGTAAATATTTGTATTAGCGATTTTGTTTCTTATACTAAATGCATTTATTAAAGAGTACTAGATTGTTTTTTGGAAAATTTGAGCATTGATAATTGTTAAAAAAATGTATTTAAATTAACAGATGCATAAATAGGACTTGTATAAATGATGGATTATTTTCATATATGCAAGTCCTTTTGTACTTCCTCAATCACTTCTGTAACCCCACACATGGCTCTATTCCTAATTTCAGACACCTCTGTGAATGCTTTCCCGTGCCTCAATATCAAAGCATTTAGGCTCGGTAGACAGCTTCAAAGAGATAGATGACACCACTCCAGCTGCGGAAGATGTAATGTTCTGAGGGACTTAACTTAATGATGTACTACCACAATCTCATCATAACTTTCTTTATAAGCTCACATCTTGCAAGCAAAATAGTTGATGAAGGGTTTATCTATTTTAAGGGGAATTTATATATTTATTGAAGTGAATAGAAGAGTTAAATGCAAAATATTATGAATGTGAGGAGATGATTTTTTGGTTAGTTTATTGGAAAACATATTCCAAGTATCGGCAATAATATTACTTCTATGTTCTTTGTATTACTATAGACACTTCAAGAAAATTAGAAGAGAAAGAAAATTAACTTCATTAGAGTTTTCGATTTATGTTATAACTCAGGTTGCACTTTATCTTTGTGCAGGTAGTTATATGCTTCTGTTTTTGGATAGAAATTTTGGGTAGAAATTAGTATTCTAGAGGTGGGAATACAATCCAATCTTGGCTAGAAAATCGAAAGAGGTAAACATTTATCTTGTTCAACTAACGAGGTACGTTAATTAGAAGGCTTACCAGATCACATTTGAGGCTAACCTGATCATATTCGGAGCGGACCCGATCACATTTGAGGCTAACCTGATCATATTCGGAGCGGACCCGATCACATTTGAGGCTAACCTGATCATATTC